>CP054181.1:1420838-2131257 GCA_015709655.1 Ignavibacteria bacterium
CACTTATTCCTGCACGGGTTTCCGTAATCAAGGTTTCGATAGCGCTTCCCGAGGGGGCAATGGCAAGTACCGGACGGTGTACGCCGATATATTCGTACACCTTGCCAGGTACTATCTGTGCACTCTCCTTTGTAGAATCAACGATTAACAGGTTGATCTCTGACCTGATAAGGTAGGAAATACTCTCGTGGTGCGGAACATAGGCAACCAATTCCACCGATGGCCAGAAGACGGATTCACGCAACATGGCTTCAACGTTGGCTCCAAATCTTCCTACAATTCGCAGTCTGATTCTATCCGGTGATAGCTCACCTCTCCGGTGTAATGTTTCTAACGCCGAAAGCAGCGCAGCAGGTGTACGTTGTCCGTACAGCGATCCGGTATAGGTAATTGTAAATACATCATTGGGTACGTACGAAACCGGTGGGAAGTCAGAACTGTCGAAGCCATTTGGTACATGGAAAAACTTGTCTCGGTTCAAGTCAGGCATCTTTGCTATGGCATCATCGATAATCCCGGTCCATGCACATTCAACGGCAGATGCATTTCGGAATACCGCACGCTCCATTGCTTTGTCAACTGCCGCAGGTAAAAACCATCGTTCAGGTGTTGTAAGAAACCCTGTCCATGGATCTCTGAATCCGGCTACCCATGGAAGCCCCGTTTTTTTGTGTACGCTGTTAGCAATTAACGAGCAGGTGTAGGGGGGTGAAGAGCTGTAAAGCACGTTGATGTTGTGTTTTTTTACAATGTGGAGAGCAGCCCGCACAGCCGGACGCCACCAAAACACTCTGGCATCAGGAATAAAAAACGTAGAACGAATAAAGTGAGCGAGCCATGACTTCCATCCCCTGCGCTGTGCTGAGTCCATATTAACGTTTACGTCAACCGGAGCCCCCTTCGAACCCATAAACTTTTTGTAGAGTACGTATGGCTCCAAAATTGGTATGCGTACTACGGACACGTCTGCCGGGATACGGTGCAGCAGTGACTCGTCACGAGCCGGAAAATCGCCGTTTTCAACAGTCAGCACAACTGGATTCCATCCGAACTGACGGAGATAGGTAATGTGCTTCAGCACCCGCTGTACCCCGGGCCCGCCACCCGGAGGAAAGTGATATGCTATGACCAAGACGTTTTTCTGCATGCGTGTTAATTGCCGTGATTCATGAGTTTAAACACGAGAGCAGCTTCCATGGAAAGGCTTCTTACCGGAGCAAGCCATTTAAGTTTTGTTAGTTCTAACGTTGGTATCGGTTTGTTATATTTCCATTTAAACACCGGCCGCAATCCAAAGTAGCGTTCAGAAATCAGCTGCATGCCTGCTTGATGTGCCGCCTGCTGAACACCGTTACTGCTGGCTCTAATACCGGCAAGCATCCGAACTTCATCCTGGTTTACCGGATCACCTTTTTTTATGATGTGTTCAAATACACGAAGGGGCAGCAGATGAACAAAGGGTATGTAACCAAGCGGTGTTTGAAGCAGCTGCTGATGCCCGCCAAATGCTGATACATACGGCGGAAAGGTAACCAGCAAAACCCCACCGGGTTTCATAATGCGTTGTATCGCCATCATTGCCGCAGGCTGGTCGGTCAAGTGTTCAATAACATCGCGAAGAACTACAACATGAAATCTGTTTTTCCACTCATCCGGAATTGAGTCAGTAATCACATTATGAGTGGTGAGTTCAACGGCAAGACCTAATTCGGTTAACAGCGGTCGCGTAACCTGGTCGAGCAGCGGACCAACCACGTCCGTGCCCATTGCATCCGGAACACCATACTCAGCAAACGCAGCAATTACACCGCCTTCACCGCAGCCAATTTCGCACACTGCACTTTGTTTATTTAAGCATCCCAGCTGCTGTAGCCAGGGTATAAGTGTATGGCGCGCCAACCGATATTGCATCCGAAAATTACGCTTTGTTCGGGGATGTCTGTTAGATGCCTCGATATGTGCCGCCAGATCAGTAAAATGTGGTGTAGTCATACCTTCCCAAAGATACAGCCGTAACTTTGGCTGTTCGTACGTTTTGTTTTGCAACCTTTGTTTAACGAGTAAGTAACCATTTCGCCATGCCGCGTTTTTCGATTGTTGTTGCCGTGTTCAACCGGCCCGATGAGATGCAGGAGCTGCTTGAGAGTCTTACAGAACAGTCCTTTGCCGACTTTGATGTAGTCGTGGTAGAAGACGGTTCGAGTATTCCGTGCTCACACATTTGTGATTTATACCGCCAAAAGCTCGCCATCACGTACTTGCAGAAGGAGAATGGCGGACCCGGCCCGGCACGCAACCATGGGTGCTTACATTCTTCAGGGGAGGTCTTGATATTTCTCGACAGTGACTGTACGGTACCACCCGACTGGTTGAAGAACATCAATGCAGGTATGGAGTCAGCCAAACTGGATGCCTTCGGTGGTCCTGATCGTGAGCATCCGTTATTTTCATCGTTGCAAAAGGCAATAAGCTATTCAATGACGTCGGTTCTGACTACCGGTGGAATTCGGGGCAAGACCGTCCGAACAGGCGGTGCATTCCATCCTCGCTCGTTTAATATGGGTATTAGCCGTGAAGTGTTCCAGGCTACACATGGGTTTGCCCCTATGCGGTTTGGCGAGGATATCGACCTTAGCATCAGAATCATTCGTGCGGGATTCCGGGTAGGGTTAATTCCCGAGGCTTGGGTTTACCACAAGCGCCGGGCTACGTTCAAAACGTTCTATAAGCAGGTATTTAATAGCGGGATGGCTAGGATCAGTCTTACTCAAATCCATCCGGGCACACTTAAGATAACTCACATGTTCCCTACGGCATTTGCACTGTATTCAGGTATTGCTCTCTTGTGTTTTATAATTTCGCCGGCTCTGTGGCCCATCCTGATTCCCATACTTGCGTACCTTGCTTCCATACTTGTCCACTCCTCAGTACTAAACAAGAACCTTCATGTTGGAATTTTGAGCGTGGCAACATCGCTGATTCAGCTTCTTGGTTACGGAGCCGGGTTTGTTGTAGCGTTTATCCGCAAAATCCTTTTAGGACAGAAGGAAGCCGAAGCTTTTAAGAAAACGTACTACAAGTAATCGACAGACGGATTTAGCCGATGTACGGTACTCGCTGCATAATGGCATCATACAGTGTCTGCGATGGCAACGTATCCATACAGCGGTATTCCGGATTAGTACATTCCTGCTGAAAATAGCAGGTACATTCTCGCGGTGGCTCTACGATAACACCTCTGCCATACAGCTCAAATTCGTATGGATTAAAAATGTTGTTCATCAATACAAGCTGCTTACGCAGTGCAAGAACTATGTGCATGGCCATTGTAACCGCTGTAACAACGATATGACATTTATTTACTATCGCACAAAACTCTTTAAGCGGGTATGTTCCATTGTAAATGGCTCCAGTTTTCTGCTGAATCCTGATGTTCCTGTCATGCTCAGCCTTGCCTCCCAATAACACTGCGTGGAAGCCGGACTTCTGTACCAAGGTGATCAGCTCGATCCAGTTTTCTTCAGTCCACTCCCGTGTTAACCAGCGCTCACCGCAACCTGTATTAAACCCAACAACTATCCCCGATTGCGGCATTGAAAATGGTGGCTCTCCCGGGGGGTCTATTTGGTATTCCTGCCTGGTATACTCAAAGCCGCATATCTCCATCATTTCCTGTGGATACGACTTAGTATTGTTCTTGCTTACATCATCAAAAATCCCGGTGATAAACTTATGCTGCGCACGATCGTTTACCGGTGCCGGCAATCCGTCTGCAAGCGTATAACCGTGCTTAACGGTGGCTTTCACGCGGGACATCAGGGCACAGGCGTGCAAATCTTTGTCAAGGTTTATTGCAACGTCGAACGTTGTTTCTTCAACACAAAGAAGATTCTCTGGTGAGAACTTCATTCGTTTCTCAACGGTGGAAGGGACGATCTCGGGTGTGTTGGACAACCACCAGACTGAGTAGTTGGGATACTGTTTCCGCAGAGGTTCTAGTAGCACCGAGGTCCTGATAACGTCCCCAATAGCACCCAGTTTGATAACCAGTATCCTGCCTTCTCTTTTTTCAAACCATTCACAGTTCTCGCAGTGAACACCGTATAGTTTGTGCGGTTTACACGGTACGTCGCCCCGGAAATGCTTGCAGTCAGGTTTATACAACATACTTCAACTTAACCACTGGGTATTTATAACCTGACCTGAATCATAAACGTAAAATTTAGGTGATGAACGTACGACTCGGGTCCTTCCAGCATACTTACCGCGGTTAACAGCTCGCCGCGACCACCTTCGGCAGTTGTTCTGGTATCCCTGCCAATTAAGTTCATCACCCCCCAGGCAACACTCGTATTGATGAATACAGGATAATAAATCTCACCCTCGATACCCACCCTGGCCATTGCACCAAGCCTGGTAGCACCATCTTTACCGGAATACTCCCATGTACTGTCCCGGCGTACGCCAGCATTGTTCCAAGATCGAGACACAATTTGGTTGGGCATTACAAAAAGCGGACGGATCTCACCACCCACGTATGCTCTGGCGAAAGCCATTGGAAATTCAACGAAAGACCATTCGAAGCCTACCTTGGTACTAATCAGATTTACGTTGTGCCGTACCTGTAAGCCAGATAGTCCGTTCGATATCCGTTGAGTTCCGGAAAAGAAAAACACGTCAATGCCAACAGGAATTCTGAAGTGCTTCTGTTTGTCTAAATCGGCATAACCATGAACTCCCCAGCCGATTTGTTGTCCATCAAGTGCTCCGCCATAAGCACGAGAGGTGTCACCTGTATTCTCGTTAGATACAAGCCTGTACGTTGCCGGGTTGTCATTCGTTATCCAGTCGGTACTCAAGCCTGTTGCAACCCTAAAACGTACCTGGGAATACGCTATCAGTGGCAGAGCAATTAGAACAAGTAAGAATACATATTTTTTCACATCAACTTCTCCCTGATACTATACCGTTCACGCTGAGAACTGTTTTTTACAATGAGCTCGCTAAGGAGTCCAATTGAAATTAGCTGAACACCTACAATGATCATTGCAATTCCAAAAAGTGCAAGTGGACGGTTGCTTAAAGAGGTCTGACCTAGAAACCATTCCACTACAAGATACGCGTCGGTAACAAAACCAATCAACGCAAATAAGCTGCCTATTGCCCCAAAAAGATGCATTGGACGCTTAACATACCGCGTAGTAAACAGCACGGTCAGAAGGTCCAGGAATCCCTTTAGAAACCTGCTCATTCCAAATTTCGACACACCATATTTTCTGGGGTGATGCTGAACCGGTATCTCGGTAACCCGAAATCCTTCCCAGTGGGCCAATGCCGGAATATAACGGTGCATTTCGCCATAAACCTGAACTGATTCGGTTACTTCCTTGCGGTATCCTTTTAAACCACAGTTAAAGTCATGCAGCTTAATGCCCGACATTACTGATGTAACCCAGTTGAACAGTTTCGATGGTATGGTTTTATGCCAGGGATCGTATCGCTTTCTTTTCCATCCTGACACGAGATCATAGCCCCCTTCCAATTTTGAAATTAGGGCTGGTATCTCATCGGGATCGTCTTGTAAGTCAGCATCCATGGTTATTACGTAGGTACCTTTCACGTACATAAAGCCTACTGCAAGTGCTGCACTCTTGCCGTGATTGGTACGAAAGCGAATACATTTATATTTACTATTACGTGAATGCAGATTCTGAATCACTTCGAAAGAATTGTCTGTACTTCCATCGTCGATAAACAGTACTTCCCATTTGTCAGGGGCAAGTGACTGGAGTACTTTTTCAAGTTTTGCTGCAAGGATCTCTAAAGACTCAGCTTCATTGAGCAAGGGAATAACAACCGAAATCGTCCCATTTGTTCGGCGCACGGTATCTTCTGAAGTCTTATCGCTATGATAACCGCGCCGATACCGATCAGGTCTCCGCCTGGGTGTATGCTGACGTTTTGTTTCGTTGCTCATGGAATTTCGACGACAAAATTATTCTTTGACAAATGGCACTATGCACTGAGTATTCCCATCACCGGTAACATTCAGCAGGTACACACCGGGTGGCAGGGCCTCTAACCTGATGGTAGTTACACCTTCAACAGTACCGGCACTGTTAGTAACATAACTGCTGGTAAGGGGCTTTGGTTGCATCTCACCACGAATATTGAAAAGCTCAAACTGTGTGTTTTCAGCAGAACGCGTAGCCACAGTTAGAATATCATGAGCCGGGTTAGGGTACAGACTCAAAGCAGGACATTCCTGACGGGTACGTGCATTGCCTGACGAACTCACCGAGCTGGATGTTGCATTATACCACACCATGATCTTGAAATTTTTAACTGACGGGTTTGGTGTTTCAAGCACAGCACCGGGCTGGAGTTTAACCGAAAGAAAGTTGTTAGGGAAGTCGGAATACCCGTCCACAATCCAGGCAGAGTCAACCAACTCTGGCATCTGGCCTGTTTGAGATATCGAAAGGCTACCTCCAGTCCAGGCAACCGTTATATCATACACAACAAGGTGCTTTTGACCCAGGAGAAGCTTTCTGTATTCTTTCGGACTGAACCACATCACTTCGTTAGTTGGAGCTACGGCCCATACATAAAAGATATTACCCGGCAATGGCAAACTTGGGATTTCTCGTTCACCAACAAGTGTATCTAACAGGTCGGTAGCTTGTGGATGAGCACCAACAGTGAAGGCAAATGTTTTTGTACCGTTTGGCGTTGTATTCTTAAACTCGATCTGAATTTCGGGTTTCTGAGCAAGTACCACAGCCATCGGCAGCACAAATAAAAATGTAAGCAGTTTCATGTTGTATGAATAAAAAAGGGCAGCAGTATACACTGCTGCCCTCTGTTTTTGTTTACATAGTTTATCGAACGATGGTCAGTGTGCTAGTTGTTACGGAGCTACCATTGGTTACTTTCACAATGTAGCTACCTGAACCAAGTGAACCAGCATTCAGCTGAACATCATAAACACCGGCAGCAACGTTGTCGTTAACCAGCGTTTGAACGCGCTGACCAACGGCATCGAAAAGTTCAACAGTGACGTTGCCTGTGTTTTGAACAGAATATGTAACTGTTGTACTGGATGTTGCCGGATTTGGCTGTACAGAAACACCAGTTGTTGCTGCAAAGTCACCACCCATCAGACGCACTGAACGTACACGTGTGTCATTGATAACAACTGAGTTGTTTGCACCAGCCGATATTGTACCAAGAACTTCACCGGAAATCGGATTTACAACTGAATAGTTTCGATTAGGCGTATTCATGGTTACAGTTACCGGATAGGTAGCACCCTGCAGATTTACGAGCGGGTTAGCGGCATCTTCGACATAGGTTTGATTGCTAAACCGAACGTCAAATAGATTGTTCGGAGGCAGCGGCGGCAACTCAAAAATGTTGCGTGACTGTAATTCCTGGCCTTCCAGGACGTACAGATCGCCTTGACGGTTGGCAGCGTCTGTTACAGTAAGCTTCGTTGCCTGATCTTGGACCATTCTGCGGACAGATGCAAAGTTGACACCAGCCTTATTACCGGTTGATGATGTCATCTGCAGGTAGGCTTGTCCGGAAATCTTAATCCAGTAGCCAAGGCCGGGTGTAATTTCAGAAACAGCTTGGTAGCCTCTGTCAGTTACATAGCGATAAATGTCGCCTTCGATTGATGCGATTGCGCCAACCGGAATCAGCGATACTCGTTCCGTACTGATAGCTGTGCTAAGCGAACCGATTGTATTCCACCCTTCATATAGTCGTGTTGGGTATGTTGTTTGGTCGATACGGCTAAGTCTGCTACCTGCAAGGACGCTGTCAATTTCATTAGAATACTTGATAAAATAACCAACACCAGGAACGATGTTAACTTCATTAACTTGATAGTTATTCAGTGAGAACTTAACCGGCGTATTTAACGAGTGCTTAAATACATCCTTCCAGTATGAAGACGATGGGTTCACCGGTACCGACAGCAGGTTCCATCCCTTGTTGATTACAGGGAAGCGGGCTACCTTTGGTAGGGTATATTCAATTACGAAGGCATTAATATCGGCGTCACGAATTGTAAATGAGTACATGGAGCCACCAATGCTTGTACCATTGCGCATGTTTACGTTAAAACGTGAACCATTCAGTGTGTCGCGAATGAATAGATCTGACCCTGGGCTGAAATTGTCTACATCCCAGCTAACTACTACAGGATAGTTTGCTGCACTTCCGGCATTGAAACGGCACCAGTACAGAAGAGTGGTATCCGAGTAAATGTCGCGAATATCACGTGATTCTGCCTTGGGACGAGTGGCTGTTGCTGCCCACAGGTCACTTAATCCGTTAGGATACAGGTCTGTGCCACTCTTGTCTTTCGGGAACCAGCGGGCACCAAAGCTGGACATTGGGGTTTCCCAAACTGATTCACCAAAGAGTGTGTCAACCTGATCCCGGGCACGGGCACCAACGCCCATTACCAGGTAGGTACGTTGAACAGATGGTGCTGAGTTACGCACTTCTATGCGTATGCCAGTTGGGTCGGCACCGCCGGGACGTGTCATCCAAGCGTTATTTTCATCAAAAACGTTGGGTTCAAATGGTGTGCGGAAGTATATAAACGTAACTTTTACCCGAACTGGTGACTGTGCAATTGAGTTTGATTCAAAGCTTAAATATCCAGTGTAGATACCAGCAACTTCAATCGGGTTGCTACCCGTATTCTTGGGCAGTTCGTTAGGGTCACAGATGATACGTAGATTCAGATCTCTCTGCGGAATTGTATTCTCACCACCAGGGGTAGTACCATTGGTTGTACCAAGAATACCTTTATCCATATAGGATATATAACCCTCACGAACTGGTTGCGGGAACGGATTTAACTCACCGGCACCGCCCTTCAGGAATGATTTAAACTTTAACCAAGGACTGTCTGACTGTACGACGATGTCATAAGCACGAGTACCAAGAACCGAGTTTATTACGTCGATGTCACGAGTTCCAATACCATTGATATTGTCATCATAATTTGATCCTGAGTCAATCGTGATTGGAGCAACAACAAACCACGATGTACCGTTCGAACCATTCACAGAGTCAACCAACCTAAATCGCGGGTCAGCTACGTTCGTAAATGAAAGAGCCGGAATAAGGTCGGTTACTTCAACCCATAACATGCCAGGCTTCGACGGACGTAGTGGATCGCGAACTTGTTCAACCAGGTTGTTGTCAAGATAGAAGTTGTCAACTCCGCCAAGACCGGCAAATGTTGAAGGTTGCGGATCATTAGGGAACGGCCGTTCATGACCAACTTGAAAGTCGTTATAGAAAAGCGTATCGTTGGTAATGATCAGGGGTGTTCTGGCACTTACCGGATCTGCTCCAGGACGTGCTATAACGCGGAACCGAAGAAAGCAAAGTTCCTGGTAAGGGCGCTGTTCGCAGTCCTGACTTAGATCCTGACCAGTCTGTGGCAGGGACTTTGACGAAACAGCGTCAATCATCACCCTCTTGCCACGTAACCTGTTCTGAATTGGTGCATTAATTACCGACTGGAAAGTAACGTCACGTGCTACGTGAGTTGAAAATTCAAAGTCTTTTGCAAGACAGGTTATTGGTGTGAACTGCGGTCCACGTAACGGACCATTCTTTTCTACACCAATAAACTCAAGCGCTGTTGAGTCAAACTGGACTTTAAACTTGAAGCTGTAGATAGGAAACGCTTCATAGTCTGCAGTCGTTCGCCAGCAGTTTTTAATAAATACCGGTACAAGCAACTCACGTTGCCCGTTTTGACCTTCTTGCGAAGTCCAAATACGACCATCCGGATAGTAACTTGTGTTCCAGCTCGATCCTGATCCGGTGAGACTGAGCGTCGGAAGCTCAGGTTTATCTGCTTGGGCAAAAGCACCCTGGGTGCTAAACCCGATCAGCACCGCGAGGAGTACAGACACGCTTACAACGTGTATACTCCAAAGTGTGAATCGACGATGCATAACAACTCCTCTGATGAGATAATTACGTGATTTCAAAAGTAAATGGGAATCGACTGTACGCGCTTGTTATTTGTTATTGTGACAAAATACAATCCGTGTGCCATCTGATTCAGTGGTATCGTTATTCGGTCCGTTGATACTGTTTGAGAAGTTATAATTCTACCAAAAGTATCAACGATTCGAATTGCGTTTGGGCCACCATGAAGATTCTGTATTGTAATAATATCGCGATGAACGCTCCATTGAATTACAGACCCTTCATTGCGGTCCAGTTTGTTTTCTTGAATTCCTACCGGTTCTCGTTTAATAATATTGGTGATGGCAGTCTTACCTGGTTGTGTGCAAGTACATGAGTCAACTATTTCTGTTCTGTATCTTATTGCCACGGTGTCAGCTGCGGTTCCCGGAAATCGTATATAAACAGTACCTGGAGTTTCACTTCCAGTGGTTTGGAATTTTATGGTTACATGATCTGTTGCCACCGTATCGATTGCCGAGTAAGCAGTGCCTGCGAAACTGACTGAGTCGATTGTGACAAGGTTCAGTCTGTCTGACTCAATGTGTAGTTTAACCAATTTGCTATCAGTGGACTGCATGGTTACCAGCGCTTCAATTTCAACCAGGTCTGTAGTGTCTGCAAGAGATATGGTGTCCGAATGAGTTACGATACCGGTTGTAGAGTTGACTTTGGGTATTGCCACTGTTTTCAGTGTGTCAGCGATAAATGCAGTAACCACCCTCTTAAACTCTTCATTAAACTCAGGCTCCCATGGAAGAGTTAACGGCACTTCGGTTCCGCATCCACCATTGTAATTGCCTGCAACTGCAAACAGGGGAAGATTGCCTTTTACGTTTCTGGTGATTGTAAATGCACTTACCCTCATTTCACCAGGAACGCGGAAGTTGAACGCAGGGCTAATGTCGGAAAACTTCATTTGCTCTGCCAGTGTTCCCGATGTTAGACCATCTGTAGGTGTAATCAGGCTTGTGTCAAAACCAATTGTAATGTCAAAGGACATGAGGCTGTCTGAATCGTAGATGCTGCCCAGCGATGCAGATATCAGCCATCGTTTTTCACCCGAACATACGTCCACGATACGGTGCGACGTTACGATTAGGGTGTCTTTTGCTCTGATTGTGCTGCCGGTTGCCATAAAAACAGCAACCAGCAGCATTTTCAGTAAGATTTTCATAGACCATTTTTTTGTGATACAGGGAAAGGGGCTTAAACCACTCTTACCTGGCGATCACAACTTTGGTATTCTCTAGAACGTTTTCACCAGTTACCCGAACAACGTAGGTTCCAGGCGATACCAGTTCACCATTTTGAGTGGTGCCGTCCCAGTTGAGTTGCATTGTTCCAGAATTAGCCATTCCGTTAAATAACGTTGTAACGTTCTTACCAAACATGTCAAATACTGCAACAGTGTAGTTTCCACTTTCAGGAAGATCCATAACAATCGATCCACCATTAATCATCGGATTGGGGAAAGCAGCAACCTTGTTCGTAGCAAGTTCATCACTACCGTTCAAGCGTACGTTTGGCTTTGATTCTTCGTTAAAACGAATTGAACTGAATGTGTAGCTGGGATTTTGCTTTAACGTTGCATAAGCTACTGGTGTGTTGCTGTCAAACGATCCATATCCTGCAACAACGGCCACTCTGTCTGTGTTGTCAACACCAACCTGGGTGCCTACAGCTTCAACCGGTGTAATTGCAACGATGTCAGCATTTGTTTCAAAGCGGACACCAAATGCACCGGCGTGGGAATGTTCCAAATAGATCGGTACTCTAATCATACCGTTTCCAATCTGAGCAGGAACACCGAAGTGAATGTTCTCTGCTGCAACACTACCACTGATTTTACCAAAGTCAGGTCCTGTGGTGTCATTATCGTAAATCCATGGCAGGTAGGGCAAACGTCCCGAGATGTAGCGCATGATTAATGCAGCATCGTATTCGGTTACCTCATAGTAAATCTGATTCAGTGCACTAAGGTCTGGAGCTTTACCACCTAAACCATAAAGACCTTCACTTTCGTGCATCACGCGAAGTACCTGCTTACCAGTGAACTGGTCAACATCAATGGTTCTGCGCCAGATTACGATATCACCGTTAACGTCGAGTGAATCAGTACTGAAATCACGAGTGAGCTTCGTGTAGTAGTAACGTCCACTATGGTTTACATCACCTTGATAAGCCTGGCGTTTCCAAACAGAGTCAAGCCACTTCTTTGTAACCATCGAACGCATGATAACCCGGGCATCGTTGGCTGTTACGCGACGGTTTTGGGCCATACCTTCGTGACGCTGATTGCGGGCTGCTGAGGTATCAGCATCGCCATAACCCCACATATCAAACGAAAGGTACACAATGGAGCCAAACCGAATAACAGCGTCTGAGCGGCCATCCGATGGCTGCCAACGGGTTGTACTGTCGGTACGCATGTTTGCGCCAAGTTGTGGCGACCACACGAGACCATTCCAGAAGTCGGAAAGATAACCAGGGAATCCGCCACTACCCTTGATACCAACTGTTGCACCACGGGTGACAACGATTGTGTTTGTGGTATGCGGATTTCCGCCAACTTGACCGTATGCAAATTCAATGTCACCCTGATAATTGGTTGAAGCATCACCTTCGTAAATGCGGCATTGGAAGTTGCCTACTGAAGAGTTGACTGACTGATCATTAATATTCAGATTCTTCCACTGAATTATCATGCACCTGCGAACAGGCTGAATGGTGTCGCAGTTTTCGTCACGGTCCACATCATAAGCCCAGCTGATTTCTGACGGCATGTACCCTTGGAGGAATTCCGAGGCAGTACGAAGTCTGTGATCACCCCAGAACGGAGCAAGCACATTGTCAGGAAACGATGCCGAGTTGATGAAGAGTCCTGCCGATTGCTTTGCAGGCAACAGTTTTGTACCGTCGAACGTAACAAAGCCGTTTACGCTCACATATAGGTGAGTGAAACTCGTGCCGTTAAAGTTAAATGTAAAAGGCATTTGGACTGTCGCGTACCCATCGTCCAAATTATTCGTATTTACAGGCGGTAAAACAAAGGATGCAGGTGGAATCACATTCTTGTTTACTACTGAAACTGGGCAAAGGTATAAATCTCTGTATGGACGGCCTACAACAAGTTCGGGTTGGTGAAACTGATTAAAAATCTGTTGCGCCAAACCGTCCACCGCGCCGCATGTGATCATACAGAGCACCACTGCCATTGCAATGTTTATCTGTCGGTTCATATTTAACCTCGTGATTTTCAATTATTTGCTTTTCGTAGGTGGAATTGGGGGCTGTGAATTAACAGCCCCCTGTTGATTATTAGCGCATGATTACAACTTGGTACGTAGCAGACTTTGTTCCATCGGAGATACGTACAGTGTACATTCCGTTGGCTACAGCAGCACCACTTGCGGTACCATCCCAATCAATTGAGTGCTGACCCGCTGTAAACATCTGGTTTGCAAGTGTAGCCACGTGTGAGCCGACTGCATCAAATACTTCAACCGTCAGGTGAGAAGCCACCGGTACGTTAAAGGATATCGATGTTTCGGATACAAACGGATTTGGTTTTGCACTTGTTACAGTCAGGATATTGGAGATTGTCATATCGTCTGTTTCTACACCGGTTGTGTAGTCATAAACGATTATGAATCCACCAATCGATGTACGGCTGATGACGAGCGTATCGCACTGACCTTCTTTATGAAGAATGTCAGCTGCCGAACGGCCCTCGCCAGTCTTCATGTTGAAGTTAAAGAGAGCACCATTCGAGATATCGTCACGAATCCAGTAACTGCCAGGATTGGTAGCGTCTGTTGCCGGGATCTCGTCGCGACACCATGAAATTGTTACCGGGAAGTATGCAGAGCTTGATCCTGTTTCACCACCTGCTTGGAAGCGAGCACGATATACTGCTTCGCCAGGCGTAGAGCTGAATGGGAAGATGTTACGGAGAATACCATTTCTGTTCGGAACCGTCCAGCGAGCATCAAATACGTCGATGTATGGTACCGGTGGTAATTCGTATTCGCAGTAGTTCGAGTCGAGTTGACCAAACGAGCCATCTTCGTCACCACGTGTAGCCGGGTTGGCGCCACCAAGTCCAAATACAAGGTTCTGGAATGCACCAAGATTGTTGCGGACCTTCACGTTGGCTGTAAATCGTGTTTCATCGGAAACAGCAACATTATAAACAAGCGTATCTGCAGCACCATGCGAGTCGGTAACGCGAATTTTAATCGTAATCCGACCATTTACAGGTGTTCCATTCAATGCTGTTGTCGATATCACGACCTTTTGAGTATCTGCAACAGGACTACTGAGTGTGCTCGGCGTAAAGGTCCAGGTGCTGCTCAGTGGTTCGAGTACCTCGAACGAAAGTTGTTCGTTATCGGCCTGCTTACGCTTCAGGTCAAGATCCGTTACGTACACTGTGTCTTCGTAAGCCTTTCCAAGGTCAACACACTTTAAGATCGGTGATGAGAAGAGGTCAGGACGGTGATTAACAGCTTGAACGCGCAGGTCAATTGTAGTGATGTCACTTAAATATCCAGCGTCACGAACAAGAACAGTAACCTGAACAGTTGTGTCCTCAAACGGGAGGTCTGTTACTCGTGCCGTTCCGTAGAGGAGGCCGCTTACGTCATTGATCTTGAGCCACTTTGGTGTAGTCTTACGTGTGCTGTCAAGAACGATGAAGCCAGCTTCGTGGAAGTACGGGTCTATTGCAATCGAGTCACGTTGATCATCTTGATAAATAAGCTCAAACGTGTGTGATTGACCCCAGTTCGGATCAAATACCTTGATACGACGTGAAGAGTCAAGTAACTCGATGTTGTAGTCGAGGTCTTCAATTGCGTCTTCGAGATTTGTCGTAACAATCTTTGGTTGAACGTTAACAAACACTCTACGGGTTAGTGTGTTAATACCACCATGACCGTCATTGACAACGATCGAAACCAGCGAGTCAGTGTTCAAGTCATCGTGCCACGGGTTACCACCGTTATCAAAATTGGTTGGACGCAACAGTTGGCGTGCTTGGTTACCATCGATACGAATATCGATCTTCCCTGCACTTGTAAAATCTTCTGCAAATACGTCCGGGGTAGCGGGGTCGGCATACTTGCGCATGAATGTATTAGACATCCACTGCGGACGAGCCATCACGACCTCATCCAGCGTTGTATCTGCCGGGGAGTTACGAATTGCAATTGATTGATAACCATATGCTGTTTTGCCGTACTTAAAGTCCCAAGGACCGTACTGCTGAACTACGTAGCGTGAGCCGTCAACAGCTGCTGCATCCTCAAATTCGTCGTCAGTGTTAACGTCGAGTCTGAAGCGTAATGAGTCAGTAAGGTTAGCAACAAAGTGGACGTCCAGCGTATCGTTTTGTACCGGCAACGGAGCAAGGTTCGGGTCGTTGTATACTTCCCTGACGATAGCATTCAATGGTTGAAGCTTACGACCTACTCTTGACTCGGTTACAGGCATGTAGAGGGTATCCCGGAAAATACCTGCCTGATACGTGTTTGTGTCAGTTGTTGTTGGGTCAAGAACAATTGTTGAGTTACCAGTTTGCATTCTGGTGTACTGCGGGCCGGCAAGGCCGGTTTTGTGTACCCACAGGAAGCGAGGTAAGCTGTCAACAACATGGATCCTGAACCGATAGGCATTTGTATCAAGCCAGCCAAAGTTGACAGTATCTTGCTGTAAATAACGGGCATTTGTATTCGTTGGATCACGCTGATCAAGTGGCAGTGCGTTGTTGTCGTATTTCTGTGCATGGAAATATGACGGATAGAGGTATAACCACTTTGAAATTGTATCTTGGCCAATTCCTGCTGCTCTAAGTGAATCAACCACTTCAAGCGATGGCGGGAAGTTCTTTGCTACAACTTCGACTGTTTCACCACCCGGTACGATGTACGGGTTAATCGGACGACCGCGGAAGAAGCGGAATCCACGTGCTTCCCAGCTTGTGCTGTTAGCATCGGACTTCTTAACAAGGGTGTCTCGAAGCCAATAACGGAGGGCTGAACCCTGATCAACGATCGACCAGAAGTACGAGAGCTCAGATCCAAAGGTTGGATCAAGAATTACACGCGGATCATAGAACTTGTTGATATCAACTGCTGTAGTTGCAAAGATTGAGTCGCGTTCGTAAATGTCCGGAGATTCATAGCGATTACCAATTGGTCTGTTTGCTGAGTCGGCGGGATAGAATTCCGGTTCATTAAACCAGCTTCCACCACCTGGTCGCGGTGAGTTGCGCGATGTAATTGGTGTATACAGGCGGTTTTCAGTAACAAATACACGATTACGCATTTCCGGATGGATATACGGAGAGTTACGAAGTGTATCGCCCGATCCTGTGTAGAGCGGCGGCTCTGTTTGATTGTTAACTGTGAATGTAAGAGCGCCATCAAGAGCTGCAGATACGCCTTCTTTCCATAGGACTGTCCGAGAAACTACGGATACGTTATCCCCGTTGCGGACAGGTAATGCGCGGAAGCGTTCACCACCATAATATGTTTCCTTACCATTGTTTGAGGTTGGTAATGTAGGACGGTTGGCAAGGCGGAAGTTTGCACCACCAAGCTGACCTAATGCAGTACTACCGTCCCAAACGCGTCCTTGCAGTGCAGATGAGTCTTCGGCAACCGGGTTGTGACGCAGGATATTCAGGAGCACTGCGCCAACACCGAATGATGCCAAGCCTTCATTAGCACGCCGGTAGTTTGGATCGTCACCATTTGTGGAGTCAGGAACCAGTTCCACGCGAGCAGCACGGAAGACTGAATCTGTTACGCCACGCTGACGCATATTAATGCGAATGTAGTCACCTGTACGTTCGTTAATAACGAAGAATACTGACTCATTAACACCTCTAGGGTCGTTATTGCTGATTTCTGCTGTTTGATCATAATCGGCACGAGCTTCAAGGAAGACAGGGTAGCCAATAGGATGATCACCAACAAATTCAGTTTGCACTGCAGCAATAAATGGATACTTATCAGCATCGTACGGACAACGCGTCATTCTCTTAACATACTTGTTGTACGACGGCTGAGTTGGATCCGTATAGCGTTTCAGGACCGGCGGAATACCAACAGCAAAGTCTTCGATTGGTGACATACGGCGCTTACCGTAGTCAGCAGTTTTAATGTCTGTACCCTTATCAAAAATGTCATAAATTCTACCAGCCATTAAGAGCGTATCTGGAATTGTCCAGATTGGAATTGGTTGATAGTGAATACGATATTCTGACTCGAATGGTCCTTGTTGGGTACCGGTTCCACCGCGAACAAACTGTAGATGGGTTTCACCGTTGCCAGCAATAAAGAATGTTTCCTGAGTTCTATTGAATGTGTTGTTGTTAGACAATGGTAGGATTGTGTTAACGTTGGCTTCTGTACGGCCCCAATAGTTGCCGCGAAGTGTATCAACACCACCAAATCCAAGACCGGTTGTACCAGCAAGCACACCCTTTGTGTCCTGCGCGTCGGGTAACCGTATAATGAATCTTGCATCGTTGTCATAAATGGAGTTTGCTGCCCAGCTGTATGTTGACCAGGGAAGCGGACCAACCATTTCGCCATAAAGAATAGCACCGGCAAGGTCACTTGAAGCAGGATTATCTGTTGCAACCATTGGACCGGAAATAGTATCACTGTGACGACCAATTTCGGATGTTGCTGTGTTGTTTGTTACCAAGCAGCGCAACATTGCAAGTTTTAAGTCGTAGTTATCGGAGTAAATTGCAGCACCACTGTATGCGCTGTTCCCTTGGAACCGAACGCGGTCAAAACCGAAAGTATCTACACGAATTCTAATTGAGTCTGCAATGTAGATAGCTCCACCTAGACCTGTACCGTTTTCACGAAGGTTTGTACCAGGATGTGTTGTTTGAGCTGATCCAATTTGTGTGACACCATTACCCATGCGCTGCATGTTCGGATAGGCTACGTTGTCGTAGAATCTGGTGAGCATGCGTTCATCGGGACGAGGAGCATTTGTACTATTAGTGCTATAGGTAAATACATCCATATTGGGAGTATAGCCAAGTACGACGCCGTTAGGTGCAAATGATACGTTGTCAAGGTCTGTCAGCATGAAGCGACGACGAGCAAGTGTATCAGGTGTAACCACTGCGATACCACCACCGTTGCCATTATATGCTGTGTTACCACGAAATTCAACGGCCTTCACAAGATTGAGGTCGGCATTCAGGGTGTATAAACCACCACCACCACGAACATCAGCGCGATCGTTTGTGATATCGCCAACCTTGTTATTTAAGAAGTGAGCACGAACAAAGCGAAGTGCACGACGTTCTACCTTAAGTCCTGGTGCTAAGTCAACAGCTACACCACCACCGTAGAATCCGGCTGTGTTGCCAGTTAATTCTACACCGTAGTTCGTACCATACACCCAGAGTGGACCGCTAACACCACCGGCACCGTAGATATACATGTTGTTACCGGTATGAATAGCACCACCTGAAGCCGTTGCCTTGTTGTTTCGGAATTTGATGTTAAAGCCGTAGTTGCGGGCAACGATAATGCCATCTGAACCTCCTACGTGAGGGGTAATGGCACCATCGTGGTTTGCTTCAACGTAAACGGCACCACCACGTCCGGACTGATTATTAATGAAGTGTGTTGGAGGATTATTGTCCAGGTTGCCGCGAATTTCCAGTTGTTCAGCTGAGCTGGCCGCATATACCGCACCACCCTGTGAGTAGGTAGCACTTGATGTGGCAAGGTTAGCTGTACTCAGACTAGTAATGTACGGCACACTTGTTGAGTTGCCGGTGAATCGTCCTGCAAGAATCACACCCGTTGAGTCGCCAATGTAAATTGCACCACCCTTGGCACCTCTTGTAACCTGGTTGCCTACCGGCGTCGATGGTTGACGGTTAAGAGCGTAGTTGTCCAGACACTCGAGTGTATCCTTACCTTGGAAGTCGTTTATACCAAGACCAACTACCATGTGCGTACGGCCAGCTATATAAATAGCACCACCGTGAGCAGTGTTCTTTTGCGAACGTGTGATGTTACCAAAGACTGTTGCTGCTTTATCAACATCTGTTACAAACCGCACCGGACCAACACGAACTTCTTCAACATTAGAAAGAAGAGCACGGTTTCCGGAGAATCGGTTCTGACGAATCCGGCCTAAGTAAACGGCAAGACGCGCGTCGTCGAGCGACTGCCTGTTCACGTTGGTAAGTGGTTCTGGTGCTGAAAGGTGTAACAGGTCAATGGCTGTTAATTGCTGATCGATTGGGCTTGCTGTCCACGGATCAGTAATAAATGGATTTGTTGTTGCATTATACTTTGGTAATGCATCAATCTGACTCTGCGTTAATTGTGGCCACAGCTGAAGGTTTGTTCCTGCATACTGGTCACGGGGTGCCTGAAGAATTTGCAAGGCACCACCGTTGTAGCGGGCCATGTTGTTTCTGAAGTTACAGCCTACAACCCAGGTACGAACGGAGAACGTGGTGATTGCACCACCACTACCGTTTGCTAAACGCAAGAGAGCATCGTTTGCTGTTTCAGCTTGCTCATGAGTTAAAATATTACCCGTTGAGTTCTGAAGATAGTACGGTTCCTTGTCAACTGTCGTGTCCTTCCTGAAGTTAAGGAAGTCTACGTCCCGGAAAAATGCCGCACGAGCACCTGGTAAAACAACTATGTGACCCCATTCGCGAGAGAAGTTGTTTACGTCACCAGCAATGAAGGTGATTCTCTCTGGGCGCACATTGATTGGCGTAGCTGGAGTTTTTACGGTTTCCCTAAACCAGGGCAGGTTGTTAATGGCAGGAATTAAACCTCCCAGGTGCAACCTTGACGCAGCATACATAACCGCCATGGCTGGCGTCATGTTCTGCAGGTATGGGTTAGAACCAATATTTACCAGAAATACTTCATTGTATTTCGTTGGGTTAATAGTGGGTTCGTTGTAGATCGTCGACGTCACCACGCCGGAAGCGCGGAAATACGCCGGATCGGCATACCCTGAATATGGCGGTGCTAAGGCATTCGCCGCATTCGCATTATATGTTGCCGATGCCCGACCATCCGCTATAATCCTACCACCAGTCGAGTCGACCAGTCGACCGTTTGGTAGGAACTCGACTCGAGTTCCGGGTTCAATGACCAGCGTGCCGCCGATCGTGTACGTACCGCTAATACGATAAATGGTATCCTTTACAAATATCCTTATATCGTTTGGCGGCAGACTACCGCGAACCTCAACATACCCTTGTCCGTGGGCTACTGTGAGTGCGGTTATCAGCGCTAGCAGCAAGCTGCTTAGTCGAAACCAACGTTGCATACAACCTCCAGTTGTAAAAACCTTATGCTTTGAATTAGTCTATGTTTATTTGTTCGTCTTTCAAAACGACGAAAGGGCATAAAATGCCATTGCGTCTCTAATCAATTGCCATGCCAAGCCTGGCTAAACCAACTTTAGCATCAGTAGCAATAGCGGATGTTTCAAACTTTTTGGCTACTGTGGTAAATATTGATCCGGCTTTTTCCTTGTTACCTGTTTTTTCGTAGCATAACGCAGCAAAAAACAGATTTTGCGGCTCAAATGGTGTTTCAACGCCGGTTTGAGCTGCTTTTTCGTACATGTCTGCTGCTTCTGCGTATTTGCCACTGCTTTCCAAGCAGGCGGCAAGTCCTTGCATTGCACCAACTTGGATGACAACTGCATCGTCAGAAAGTGCCCTGTTAAATTGGTCTCTGGCTTCATCGTACCTTCCAAGGCCGGTAAGAGCGTTACCTGCCATCAGAGCCGATACGGCGCCACCGTGGGTTCCTTCATAATTCTGGCTTATCTCGAGAAGGCCTAAAACTTTATTCTCGCCAACCGGAGCAATACTGTCAGCCGTAAGTGCAGCTTCAAAGTTTCCGGCATCAAATGTGGACCTAATTCTGGAAAGTTGGGTAAGCGCTTCGATGTTCTTGGCATCTTCCTGACTGCGATACCACCAAAAACCACCAATGATCAGCGTTAATACTAAGGCAATGCCTGCATACAGCTTCCACTGCTTTTGCGCTGCAGTAAGCCACGCAGGCTGGTTCAACGATTCTTTTTGTGCAGGTTGCTGCTCTATTATATCTTCTGTCATGTCTTTAATAAACTACAAAGTAACCGATAGGCACACCTTGCCCTCGGTTTGGAAGCGCAAATATATCGTTTTGATGGTTATCATACAAACAAAGTTTTTAGCAGTCAACCTTATGATTTACCGTAGCTTACTCTTGTTGTTAACATAAGTGTGAAGCCATATTCACAACTTGTTTTAAAATTGCGTGTGGAAAGAAAAACCGGTTTATTGAGCCCAGGGTTCAACTGTTAAATGTAAAAAGGCTCCCATTCAGCAGATGAAGGGGAGCCTTAAGGAGAGGTTCATTGGATTTTTAGAATGCTACAAGTGCCCTGGCTTCAGTCAGAATATCATCAACAGAAAGCAGAATAGCTTTTTCAAGGTTTTTTGCAAAGCCTACCGGTGTGAACTTGCTGCCTACTCTTTTAACCGGAGCATCCAGATATTTAAACAGCTGGTCGGTAACCGTTGCGGCAACTTCGCCGCCGAAGCCCCCTACCACCTTGTCTTCATGAGCTACCAGACATCGACCTGTATTTTTTACGTGCTCACAGACCATTTCCTGATCCCAGGGTGCCAGTGAGCGCAGGTCAATTACTTCAAGGCTGATCCCTTCGGCAGCAAGGATGTCGGCTGCCTGTAGGCTCAGGTGGACAGCGTTGCCCCAGGTAACAATAGTGGCATGTGTTCCTTCACGGCGCACGCGGGCTCTGCCAAAGGGTATCATATAGCCCTCCGGTGGAAGCTGAGCCGATGTTGGGCGGTAATTGTAGAGAAATTTGGGTTCCAGGTACATTGTTGTACCCCGGGAACGAATGGCTGTTCGCATTAGTCCGATTGCATCATCAGCAAATGCTGGCATTACAACACGTAATCCGGGTAAGGTGGTGAAGGTGGCATCCAGGTTTTGTGAATGATAAAGTCCACCCTGGATGTATCCCCCTGATGCAAGCCTGATTACCACTGCGGGTGAAAACTGGCCGCGGGTACGCCAGTAGTCATGCGTACACTCGATGAGCTGTTCCATTGCCGGCCAGAAGTAATCGGCAAATTCAGCACCTTCTACAACAACACGGATATCGTCGCGGTATCGCGTCATACCGTTTGCAGTACCCACAATAAAATCTTCGGCAATGGGTGCATTAAAAACCCGGTCGTTGCCGAATTCATCAAGCATGCCTTTGCAGACGTTAAATATGCCTTGCTTTTTAAATGATGCTACGTCCTGGCCAAATAAAAATGTATTTGGGTTCCGGCGGAATTCTTCGTGAAGAGCAGTATTAATGGCTTCACGTAGTGTAAGTAATTGTGCATCCGGTGCAGGTTTTATTGTAAATTCACTCTGATCATCAAGTCCGATTATCGGGTCTGGAAGAACAAATTCAGAATAGCTTTGTGGATCAGGGTCGGGAAGGGGCTCAACTGCATCTGCAGCAGCAAAAATCGCTTTCTTGTTCTCGTCCTCGATGGCCGAGAGTTGAGCTTCGGTTGCTATTCCGGCCGCAAGCAGTGTTGCACGCATACGAGGAAGCGGGTCACGCTGAGCCATGGCCGTAAAATCTTCTTCTGGCCGGTACAGTTCATGGTTATCACTGTTACTGTGACTTCCAATGCGATCACAGTCTGCATGCACCATGGCGGGTCCTGCACCCGACAGTACATATTCCCGAGCTTCTTCAAGAGCACGCCAACTGTCCATGGGGTTTCTGCCGTCACACTTGATAATCTTCAGATTAGGGAACCCTGAAAAGTTGTCGCAAACATCCGTGTTACTGGTTTGTTCATGAACCGGTACTGAAATCCCATACTTGTTGTTTTGAATAACGAAGATTACGGGTAGCTTTTCACGGTCTGCGCCATTGACTGCTTCGTAGTAATATCCTTCTGATGTTGTACTGTCACCTGTTGAACAGTATACTACTTCGCTGCCTTTATACTTTTTAATGGCCCTGGCCGTACCTGCTGCATGCTGCGAATGGTTTCCTGTGCATGACGAGGTGTTCTGAATTCCGATAGAGCTTTTAGCAAAATGGTTACTCATATGCCTACCGCCACCGGCAATATCTGCATCCTTGCTAAGGCCGTTGGCAATGATTTCTTCAACGGTGACTCCGGCAGCCAGAGAAGTCAGCATGTCACGATAATAGGGAAAGAGAAAGTCCACGTTGGGTCGGAAAATCTTACCCAATGCCAACTGTATTCCGTCATGTCCGGCGAACGGGGCGTGATACGACCATCCTTTGGCCATTTTCAGATAGTTGGCAGCTTTTTCATCTAAGCGTCTGCCCAAATGCTGAATTCTATACCATTCCAGCAGAGTTTTTTTGTCAAATCCGGTAATGTTGAACAGCTTTGGGGATGATGCATCCCCGGAATCCAATTGCTGTTTGGGCGATTTAGCCTTCACAGTCATTGACTGCTGATTGGAGGGTGCGGCCTGTGCTTTTTTCTTCTTTACCGACGAATCCTGTTTGGGAGCTGATTTTGCCATAGATCTTTCCTTAATAATCAATGTTGTTTCTTTTCCTTGGTGCGTGTTTTCGATGTTTTCTTATATGGAACATCATCAACAAATGTTAGCCAGTCATGGGTGTCGTTGCCTGTTGTAATAATAGTTCCAAATGCTTTTTGAACTGACCGGGTAATTGGTCCAACCTTGCCTGAGCCTACCGGAATTCGGTCGACTGATCTGACTGGTGTAATCTCGACAGCAGTACCGGTCAGGAACATCTCATCTGCTGTATAAAGCATAGCTCGAGAGATGTTGCGTTCAGATACTCGATACCCAAGATCCCTGGCCAGCGTTATCACACTGTCGCGAGTAATCCCTGGAAGCAGCGAATGTCCGGCCGGCGGCGTAATAATCTCCCGATTCATCACCACGAAGACGTTTTCTCCGCTGCCCTCCGCTACATGTCCGTATGCGTCAAGCGTTATTCCTTCGGCATAACCATTTTCTACAGCTTCCATCTTAACCAGCTGCGAGTTCATATAATTGCCACCGGCCTTCGAAATACTGGGAAGCGTGTTCGGGCTTATACGATTCCATGACGATACGCAAACATCAACGCCCGATTCTGCTGTATTATCACCAAGATAGGCCCCCCACTGCCATGCGGCTATGCAAACCTCCAGAGGATTACGGAGTCCGTAAACGCCCATGTCTCCAAATCCCCGAAAGGCAAAGGGACGAATGTAACAGGTTCCCAAACTGTTTCTGCGTAACAGTTCACAAGTAGCTATTACAAGCTCATCTGAGGAATAGGGAAGGTGGGATCGATATATTTTCAATGACTTGTGAAATCGCTGCATGTGCTCTGTCAGCCGAAAGATAGCAATTCCGCGATCAGTCTCGTATGCCCTAATACCCTCGAACCACGATGATCCATAATGTAATGCATGCGATAACACGTGAACTGTAGCATTCTTAAAAGGAATGAATGTTCCATTTTTCCAGATTGTTTTTGTCGGCGTTATGGGCATAAAAATCCTTTCAGACGATAGAGTCAAGTTGTTCCTGAACTACTTCCTTCACGATTGACGGATTCGCTGTTCCACCTGATGCTTTAAGAACCTGTCCTACAAAAAAGCCAAATAAATTAGTTTTTCCTGCTTTGTACTTCTCGATATTTTCATGATTCCTTGCTAAAACATCACGCACAAGCGAATGAATGACCTCAGCATCAGATACCTGTGCCAATCCCTTACTTTTTACTATGTCAATCGGATTTGTGGTGCTGTTGTACAGTTCAGGAAGTATCTCCTTGGCAACAGCATTGCTTATTGTTCCATCCGCAACGATATCCACCAACAGCGCAAGCTGTGCATTTGTGAGTCCGATTTCGGTGATTTGAACTTTATTCTCACCCATTTTCCTCATTAGCTCCGTAAGTATCCAATTGCTTACCGCCTTGTAAGTTGCCGGGCCAGGGTTTGCAAGCAGGCCGCAGGTTGTTTCGAACCAGTCGGCTAAGACCAAGTCCGAGGTTAAGATGTCGGCATCATAGTATGGCAACTGATACTGTTCGGTAAACCGTATTTTTTTTGCCATACCAAGCTCAGGCAATCCTGCCCGCACATCCTCTACCTTCTGTGCAGTTACAATTACGGGTGGCAGATCCGGTTCAGGGAAGTACCTATAGTCGTTTGCATCTTCCTTCGATCGCATCTCCCGCGTCACCTGCGCACCGGCATCCCACATAAGTGTGGTCTGCCGTACCTCCTCGCCTTTTTCGATTAGCTCAACCTGCCTTTGAATTTCGTACTCTATAGCACGTTGTACATTCTTAAACGAATTTAGATTCTTAACTTCAGTCTTTGTACCCAGCTGCGGTGATCCTACCGGTCTGACGCTGATGTTGGCATCACACCGTAACGAGCCTTCTTCCATGTTCCCGTCGCATACTCCCAGATACATAAGGGTCTGGCGGAGTTGCTGAAGATACTGTTCTGCTTCTTTGCTGGTTCGCATATCGGGCTCGCTTACAATTTCAATCAGGGGAATACCGCTCCGATTTAAGTCAATAAGCGTGTCTACATCCAGATCATGAATGCTTTTCCCGCTGTCCTCCTCCATGTGTATTCGGGTTAATCCGATTTTCTTGAACCCGTGACCGGTTTCTATCTCGATGTAGCCGTTATAGCAAATTGGGTCTTTATACTGCGAAATCTGGTATCCCTTGGGAAGGTCGGGATAAAAGTAGTTCTTTCTGGAAAAAGTACTGTGCAGTCTTATGGAGCAATTTGTTGCCAGTCCTACCCGAATTGCATAGTCAACAAGATTCTCGTTTAAGGTGGGCAGAGCACCAGGGTGGCCCAGACAAATAGGACAGGTGTTTGTGTTGGGTCGGGCTCCAAATGTTGTTGGACAGGAACAAAATGCTTTCGATGCAGTGGTTAGCTGCGCATGCACTTCCAGGCCAATTACTGGTTCGTATCCGGTTACCATTGGGGTATTAAGGTGTCTGACAAATACAGCGAAGCTACGGAATCAGCGGCTCTACACCATGCCCGACAAAATTTGACCAACTTCCAAATTGCCACCGCTGATCACAATTCCAATCTGTTTGTGCATCATTAGATGTCTGTTATCAAGCACATATGCAAATGCCACTGCACCGCTAGGCTCTACCACCACACGAAGCTCCTGCATTAACAGATTCATGGCTTCGATTATGCTTTTCTCGGATACTGTTGCAATGTGGACATGATTTCGCATGAGATACCCAAGTGTTCTCATGCTTAATGCTGTTCTAAGGCCGTCCGCAACTGTTTGGGGAGGGAAAGGGGGCTGAAGGTTGCCTGTCTCTACCGAAATTTTGGCGTCTGCTGCAAGTTCTGGCTCAACTCCGATTAGTTGCATACCCGGTTTTAATGCCCTCAGGGCAATTGCCGATCCGCTCATTAGGCCGCCTCCGCCAACAGGAGCAATAAAAACTGACAGTTGAGGAGCTTGCTGTAAAAACTCAACCGAGAGCGATCCCTGTCCGGCAATCACCGCATCATTGTCGTAGGGATGAATAAAGGTGGCACCGCTTTCATTCTGCACTGTAGTTGCTGCCGATTCCCGTTCAGCAAGGGTATTACCGCAGAATGTGATGATTGCACCATGACGTCTTGTACCCTGCACCTTTACTGCAGGAGATGCCTCCGGCATGACAACGTAACACGGCGTTCCTCGCCCGGCGGCTGCCCATGCCAGTGCCCGTGCATGGTTCCCAGATGAATGAGTAACCACTCCTCTTTTCAGCTCTTCATTCGTAAGCTGGCCTATTGCATTTATGGCTCCGCGAGCTTTAAATGATCCAACAGGCTGAAGGTTTTCACATTTAAAATAAAGGCTGCAACCAAACTCACGATCCAATATTTGAGAGGTTAATACCGGTGATACCGGAACAGTCTCTAATATCAGTTTCGAGGCCTTCGATATTTCTTTTATGGCAACCACTGTTTGCCGTTATTGGTTAAACCGATCAGGTTAGTGTTGGTTGGTTTCTTTTGGTAACTGCTGGAACTTCACAACACATATAAATAAAGCCGATACGGTTACAAAAATGCATTTGCTCACACTACGACAGCTTGCTGCTGCTCTTTGTTTGTACTCCCTATGGTGCTGATCGTACTCTAATCGTTGACTCATCGACTGGAAAAACTTGTTGTAAATCCAATCCGCTTCATACTCATCTGTTCACTAAAAGTGAATAACAATTTTACATTTCATCAGTGTAGTGTTTTTACAGCTCACAGTGAAATCATCGGATAACATGCACAATAGCCGTCCCGATATTGTTGCATGCAACTATGTACATACCGTCGGCGATCGGGATGAGTGGTTGTACAACCAACCCTTGTATCGTGACAGGAATAATGTTGCCCAAAACGTCTGATACAGTAATATCACAACTATGGTTATATGTTTTGCTAATCATAAATGCTCCATTCAGCCATTGCACTGTAAACTCCTGATCGTTTCTGCTTTCCTTGTCAACATTGGTTGGCGCTGCAAGAGTTCGGTACAGACCAACGGTGGTACTCACATATCGAAATCCAGCAAAATCCAGGACTGACTGAACAACACCACCGGTGTTCTCCCAGGGTCCTTGGAATGATTCCCACGTATAACCTCGATTTGTACTGAAATAACAACCCTGGTTGTTAGCCAGCACAAAGACGACGCCATCGTTAGATACATAAATCTGCACAACTTGCTTTACGGGTACCGGAAGGATAAAACACTCCTCCCATGTTTGACCACGATCCGTTGATACGATAATGGTGATTTGTTCGTAAACGGGGTATGGTATTAAACCCAGAATATTAGTAACTGCCGCATACACTGTATCCTGACAAGATGCCAGTGCAACACAGTGCAGTTTATTGGGCATTCCCTTGGTTGACCTGACCCACGTTGTCCCTTTATCAGTGCTTGCAAGGAGGCTGAACAGTACTGTGTCGGCTTGTTCCATTGCATGCCCGGTATCTCCTGAAGACAGTGCGCTGGCAACAACTCGCATAGGGTCAGATTCAAACGATACAACTGCAGATGGTGTTCCGAGCCAGTAGTCCTGCGGTGCTTCACCCGCTTCTTTCCAATTCGTACCTTGCTTACGCATCAAATGATTAACAACATCAATACTATACCATTGGTTCTCCCGTACTACGTGCATACATACGGTAAAAGCGTCCACCTGAAAACCAACAGTACTACCACTGGAGTTGTGAGGTTCTGATACTGTATCACCACTGTCGATAACCTCGCACAATGGGAAAATAAGATGACGCTGCTTATCCAATACACACAGTACTGTATCAGAGGTATATAAAAATCTATTGCCTATGGCAACAAGATTTCGTCCATGGATGACTGTATCCTCCGGCGTGGTATAGTAATCCCATCTAAATGTTTTTATATTCAGAAAATCCGGGCCTTCATTGTATGAAAACACGAGTATTGAATCAGAAAACACTCGCATTGCTCCAGTGCCGGAAGGGATGATTTCTCGAGACGGAAAGGGGCTGCTGTGCCATTCCTTATTTAAGTCCAACACGTAAACGGAATCACCCACGAACACAAGCTCGCCGTTTCGTAGTTCATTCACCGATCTAAAGCGAAATGGTAGATGTGACAGAAATGCGTCTTTATGCCAGTTGTTCTCTCCGGGCGTATATCGATATGCTTCAACCTTATCCAGCAGACTACCGGCATATACCAATACCTCGCCTGATTGCAATGGAGTAAGACTGACCGGTGGTTTTGGAAACGAAACAGAGTTCACCAGAGAGTCGCAGGCATACCGTACAAACAGTGTGTCACCCTTTTGCCAGGCCGTCATCGCTGAGGTTTCTGTCCACAATGTACCTCCAGTTAATACGCTGTCTTTTACCCATGACATCGTTGTTGTATCTAACACAAATACGATTGTGTCTTTCTTCATGCTGGTTTCGCTCTTTGACACTACTGTTAACAGTGTAGTGTTACAGTTAGATAGATGGTATGGATAGACTGTTGAAGACTGATTCAGCGGTAAGCCGGTTAAAAATCGGTTCCCTGACGTTGAATTAATGATTGTACCCCGCAGTTCATAACTTGATAGATGGCGTCCAAGTAACAACACGCGTTTCTCATCAATGTCAACCACGTAGTCGATACTGTGGCTTACGTTAACAGGAATCGTATCAATAGCTCCGTCTGATCCGATCCTAACGAGGTTAGTGTGTGTTGGCGAGCTTGTTACCAGCACCAGAATTGTGCCTTGCTTTCCGGTTGCTGCGTTAACAATTCTGCTTGGCGCCTCGTACACTGCCACAGACCTCATTTCAATTGAGTCGGCGTAGCTAATGGTATAAACCATACTGCCGGCAAAGTCAATACCATAGGCGTTATCGCCGGAATAGTACATGGTGAGGTGTGACAGGCCTTTAACATAAGGAATACGTTCATAGGTCTGTGCATGAATTGCACATGAGGTTATAATAAAAGCAAATAGAAGAATCTGCATAGTTTATCAATATTACTGGCAACGTAAACTCAACGTCCCGCTCGTTAGTAATTTTTCAAACATCTGGCAGCCGTTTCCGTTACATTACCATGTGCATTGGTACATGAATAGTGGTGTGGAGTCCGGCTGCGGTGCCGGACAATTCGAGCACATAGCAGCGTGCAATCTTGCAATTCAGGTAACATCATCATAACCTGACAGTATCGGTTCAGAGTTGTTGTTTCGACTGCCCGGGTATTAACGACTATAGAGGAAAATCCCTTCGTCATACCAACTCAGCAAACCTATAGGCATGACGCGATTGTTATCTATTACGGGACCTATCTACATTGTTTTCCTGGTAGCCGTTTTACATCGCTCTTCTGTACTGTCCGCCCACATCATATAATGCATGCGTAATCTGGCCAAGACTGCAGTACTTAACGGTCTCCATCAGTTCAGCAAATACATTCCCATTTGTGATGGCAACCCGTTTCAGGTTCTCAAGAGCTGCTTGTTTTTTTTCTGCATTTCGCTGCTGAAACTGTTGAACATTTTTAATCTGTTGCTCTTTTTCGGTGGCTGTTGAGCGAATCACTTCTTCGGGAATAACTGTTGGCGAACCTTTTGAGCTCAGGAATGTGTTTACGCCGATAATTGGGTACTTGCCGGTATGTTTCAGGTTTTCGTAGTACAAACTTTCTTCCTGAATTTTATTTCGCTGATACATACTTTCCATTGCACCAAGAACACCACCCCGATCCGATATTTTCCGAAACTCCGAATAAACAGCCTGCTCAACAAGATCGGTTAACTCGTCAATAATAAAAGATCCCTGCAAAGGGTTTTCATTCTTTGCCAGCCCTAATTCCTTGTTAATAATCATTTGAATGGCAACAGCTCTGCGCACGCTTTCCTCTGTAGGGGTTGTGATGGCTTCATCATAAGCATTGGTATGTAACGAGTTGCAATTATCATAAATAGCATAGAGGGCCTGAAGCGTTGTCCGAATGTCGTTAAAATCAATCTCTTGGGCGTGAAGGCTCCTGCCCGACGTCTGAATATGGTACTTAAGCATTTGCGACCGTTCGTTACCACCATATTTGTGTTTGATAGCCTTGGCCCAAATTCTTCGGGCTACCCGTCCGATCACTGCGTACTCCGGATCGACACCATTCGAAAAGAAAAAGCTCAGGTTCGGAGCAAAATCATCGATGTTCATTCCTCTTGACAGATAGTACTCTACATAGGTAAATCCGTTGGCGAGTGTCAAGGCAAGCTGAGTAATCGGGTTAGCGCCGGCTTCGGCGATATGATATCCGCTAATCGAAACGGAGTAGAAGTTCCGCACATTATTGTCGATAAAAAACTGCTGAACATCCCCCATTAATCTCAGAGCGAACTCGGTACTAAATATGCATGTATTTTGTGCCTGGTCTTCTTTCAAAATATCGGCTTGTACAGTGCCGCGGACTGTTGTTAATGCACGAACCTTACACAGTTCATAATCGCTGGCACTTAGTACCTCGTTTCCGCTTACACCAAGCAGGCGCAAGCCCAACCCTGTATTTCCATCGGGCAGCACACGCTCACCATTACCGTCGAGATACTCCGGACACGAAAGTCCCAGAGAGCTGTATTTCTGTTTGATTTTCTCATTTACTTCTGGCCAGAGCCCCTTTTCATCAATCAGCTTTTCACATTCCTGGTCGATTGCCGCATTCATGAAAAACGCCAGTACCATGGGTGCAGGACCATTAATCGTCATGGACACTGATGTTGATGGTGCTGTTAAGTCAAAGCCAGAGTAAAGTTTTTTAGCATCGTCGACGGTTGCGATACTAACACCGCTGTTCCCGATCTTTCCATAAACATCAGGACGGTACTGAGGATCCTCGCCATATAGCGTTACGCTATCAAATGCCGTTGAAAGCCGAGCCGCAGGCATTCCGGAACTTAAATAGTGAAACCGTTTATTAGTACGTTCAGGACTTCCTTCGCCAGCAAACATTCGGGTAGGATCTTCATTCGTTCGTTTGAACGGATATACCCCGGCAGTATACGGAAACTCACCCGGAACATTTTCTGTTAAAACCCATCGAACAACCTCACCCCAGTCCGAAAAACGTGGTAGCGATATTTTGGGTACTCTTGTATGAGATAGTGACTCTACATAATTACTAACACTGATTGTTTTGTTGCGTACCTTGTACGTGTACTCATCACCCTGATACGATGTCTTTTTACTATTCCAATTCTCAAGAATACTTCTTACTTCCGGGCTTAGCTGTTCTTTTAGCAGAGCGGCCTGTGCTTCCAGAGCACTCACTATCTCCGAATTCGAAAGTGCAGAATTCAGTTCGGGTAGTATTTCGCCTTTTGTAGAGCTCTGTGCAGACGTTGGCTTATCCATGTATAAACTCGAGAATCAGAGAAATGATTTAGTTGTGATTAACCACATAAACTTTAAGATTGCCCGAGGTTTTGTTGCCGCCGAGCCACATTGTATATACCCGTCCATTCTCGAATGTTACGTTCTCTTGCGAGTAGTAGTTTGCAGTGGAGTCAGGCTCACGGAATTTCATTGAGTACGTACCTGCCGGTAGTCGAAGAAAGTTGCTGCCGCTGGTAGGTGAGGTTGAAACCTGTCGGTACGACATGTTTTGCATCCCGGGCACAGGGTAATCTGTTGGAATTGTAGTAATAACGTTTAACTTTGGTGCTTCGGGTGACAGGTGGATAAAGCGTACCAGGGCTGTTGAAGGATCAGCCGTCTCCTCATCGGTTAACTCCAGGGTTCCGGCACTTAGCGGGCTTACAGCACCAATTAAAAACACAGAGTATTTTTTTCCGTTTACAAGATTGATTGGGCGGTTGGACACCAGAGCCGTGTTTCCCATTGCGGCAGTATACGTGCCTTGTCCGGCCGCTACCGATAAATATGGTGTACTGCTGCCAAATGCCAGACCTTTAACCTGCGGACTTGTAGCGTTAATTGCTACGTCGATCTGACTGGCACCAACAACAGCATTAATAAACGCCACATTTGATGTTGCGGCCGATGGGGTCAGATCCACGAAGGTATCTCCGTTACCACCATCGTTAAATACTCGTACCCCAAAAGGATATGCGTCATCGGTTCTGCTTGTCCCGTGGACGATAAACGTATACGATGTTTGTGACTGAAGAACGATGGGTGCATAATTCACCTCGAAGGTAGAGTCACCCTTGCGTTTTAACGAAAATGAATACGTACCATCAATTAAATCAGCATTGGGGCTTACTGTTACTCTCCGAACCGGACCCAGAAGTTTAGTTTGAGCACCCGTTAACCACAACTCATATTCAACATTTTGATCGTTGGTACAGTTTGCCAGTTTTATTCTTGATTTGCCAATACCAACTTGTCTGCCATCGGCTACAAACGCAGCAGCAAAGGCAGCTGAGGGAGGAAATGCAATTACAGTGTACGAACCTCCTTCCGCAAGGGACTGTTTGGAAGAATTCCGTGGCTGGCTTTCACCGGCCTGATGTACGGCTACGTCGAGGTCGCCAACAGACACTTGCTTGTATCCACTGCTTTGTCCGAACGTGGTTCCCGAAGTAGCCAGTTTACCATTTACATAAACATCCAGTGCACCTCCGTCGTACACCATGTTTATCATCCGGAGATTTGCTGAAACCGGTTGAGGATTGTTTGTGTTATCGTCACAACCAATCAGAAGAAATAGTCCCAAAGCAAGAAAAGCCAGGATGTACCGCATAATTGTTCCTCAGAGTAGTGCTGACATCATTATGAATTTTTTAAAAAGTCAATTGTACCGGTTATCTGCCACAGCTGCTGTGCAGTTGAGCTTTGCTTATCTACGTAGTGCTGATACCTGTCGCTTTCTTCTGCTATCTCGGCCAAGTAGCGCATTCTGTCAGGTGGAATTATGTAGATTTTCTCTGATTGTTCGTATTCAGGCAGTATGCCGGTTTTCCATTTTACTGAACACTTTTCATTGATTTTCTGAATTATGGCTGAATACAGAACATTGGTTCCGTGGTCATTGAACTGCGAAGCAATTGTTCCATACACGGGCATTGAGTCGGGGCTCTGGTCAAAAAGAAGTCGGCTTCGTTGATATTGCTTTCGAACATCCCGCAGAGCATCATCTGCACCCCTTTTATCGAACTTGTTCAGGGCAACAATGTCAGCATAGTCAATCATGTCTATTTTCTCAAGCTGTGATGCTGCGCCGTATTCCGGAGTCATCACGTATAGGCTTACGTCAGCTACGTCCACTATTTGCGAGTCACTCTGTCCGATACCTGCTGTTTCAACGATTATCAAGTCGAAACCGGCGAATGATAATACACGTAGTGAGTCATGAACGGCTTCGTTAATTGCAACGTGAGCGGCTCGTGTAGCAAACGATCGCATATACACGTTGGGATGGTGAACGGAGTTCATCCGGATCCTGTCGCCTAATAACGCACCTCCGGTTCTTCGTTTTGAGGGATCGATACTAAGAATAGCAATTTTCTTTTCAGGAAAATCATGCATAAACCTTCGAACAAATTCGTCGGTCAGCGACGACTTACCTGCACCGCCGGTTCCGGTAATTCCCAGTACCGGTGACCGTTTCGCATTTTTCGCAAATGCAAATTTCTGTGTGTTTTTATGTTCAGTAGCTGTAACAGCCTGGGCAATAGCAAGAGCATTGCCTGCCATTACTTCTTCCTCCAGTTTATTGCCAAAAACATCAGGGAGTTCAACGTCTGCTTGCTGTACAACATCATTAATCATACCCTGCAGACCCATTTCTCGTCCGTCATCAGGAGAGTATAGTCTGGCAATACCATACTTGTGTAATTCATCTAACTCTGAAGGTAGAATCGTGCCGCCACCGCCACCAAACACCTTAATATGTCCGGCCAGCTTTTCGTGTAATAAATCAAGCATGTACTTAAAGTACTCTACATGCCCCCCCTGATACGAGGTCATCGCAATGGCATGGGCATCTTCCTGAATAGCAGCATCTACCACTTCGGCAACGGACCGGTTATGTCCCAAATGTATGACCTCGCAGCCGGTAGCCTGGATAATGCGCCTCATAATGTTAATTGCTGCATCGTGTCCGTCGAACAGCGAAGCAGCCGTAACAATCCGAACGGTGTGAACTGGTTGGTATGGAGACGGGTTTTTCATTGTCAGCTTCACACGTGTGAGTAATACGTAAGCGGTAAAATTACGGTTTTTTGGTTGTTAGTCTTTGTACAAGAACCATTGTGGCTATTTTGCCATGTGAAGGAATTTACTGTGTTAGGTGGTGCCGAAGAAATTGGTGCCAATTGCTTTCATTATAATTTGTTTGGGACCGGAATAGTTGTCGATGCCGGACTTCATCCGCGTGAACGTGGCTACCGTACCTTCCCTGAGTTAGAATATATTAACGGAAAGCCGGTTGATCATTTACTTATTACCCATGCGCACTCCGACCATTTAGGTGGTGTACCGTATGTTTTACGCAGACATCCCAATGTGCGCATTTGTATGACGCGTGCCACGCGCGACCTAAGCCATGTAATGCTTAATAACAACGGCCGACTGCTTAGGGGTGAGGTTACGGCACATTTTACCAAGGAACAGCTCGAATACTACCAGCGGGAACAAATTCAGCTTGTTCGTTCCTCCTTTGATGCAGCCGACTATAAGGAGCCCTTTGTAATTACCGGTTATTCCGGACAGCCGGTTACGGCTGTGTTTCATTGGGCTGGCCATATACTTGGTTCTGCCGGGGTGGTTTTTGAGAGCAATGGCTTCAGAATTCTTCATACTGCTGACGTGCAGTTTCAGCCACAAAGCATTATTAAATCGGCTCAACTTCCGCGTGTTCATGCTGATGTTGTGGTTACAGAGGCCACTAATTGTGCTTCAAGTTTCCCAATTGACTACCATGGGGAGTCACAAAAACTTAGTCGGTTTATTACCCAGATATCATCTCAAGGGGGCTCTGTTCTGATTCCATGTTTTGCCTTGGGAAAAACACAGGAGATTGTAAGCCGCCTTTATCAGTTAATGCAGCAAGGCTCAATTCCACGTCTTCCGATTTACACCGGTGGTATGGCTACGGCAATTTCACAGGTTTACGATTCATACTGTTATACCGAACCATTTAATCGTCCTGGCTTTAAGCTGGCAGATGTTCCTCAGGAAAAACTGTCGTGGGAAACTCTTCATACCAATGAATATCTTAAGTCCCCGGGTATTGTCGTGGCATCCTCGGGGATGGTTAACAAGCGCACAATGAGTTATGTACTTGCCAAGTACTGGATGCGTGAACCAACATTTGGAATTGCATTTATCGGCTACCAGGACCCGTCGACTCCGGGTTATCAACTCCTCCATAGTGAAAAGAATAAAGCTTTTGACTTTGGAGGAAAGGAGTTTAAGCGACTCTGCGCCATAGAATCATTTCGGTTTAGTGCACATGCCGCTCAGGAAGATCTGGTTGGTTTCATCACTGATTGTACTCCCCATACTGTGGTTATTGTACATGGTGAGCGCGAGGCCTGCGAGGGTCTGGCACTTGCACTTAGAATGCGCATGCCAGGCCTTCGCATTATCATTCCCCGCATTGGAATAACCTATAATCTGGCTAACGAACAATGGGAATCGGATGAATAGAGTAGGGTCCGTTTCCATCACGAATCATTAAATAGTACATTCCGGCAGTAATTCCGGCAACATCTATGTCCATCCGATTTGTCTGGTCAGGTACGTCCACTGTTGTAATTATCTGCCCCTGCTGGTCATTCAGTATTAACCGCGTTACCTGTCGGCTGATTGGCCACGATACTGTAATCTTTTGTTGTACTGGTACCGGCTGAACATAGGCGGTAGCAGCGTGCTCCACGTCACTAATATGACTAATAGCCGGCTGCGGAGCAGTGATGGCGTGGAACCCGGGACTGAACACGATTTTTCTTGTATCGTGCTTATCACGCACGCCTATCCTGTACCATGAACCCAGGAGCAGATTGTACGGAAGCAGACATTGCTGTGTGCCGGATTCCAGGACGATGTCCGTGGCTAAGACTGTTGTTTGATTCCGTTCACCGTCAAACAAGACGATCTCCTTTAGGGGGCTTTGAAAATTGTTGTCCCAAGTAACAAATACACTCGATCCGCTACGAAACCCGCCTGTTAATGGGTTAAATGATATCTCAACTCCGGCAAACGATGGTGTTCCCTGACTCAAAAAACCCATCATACAAAGCAAAGCGATGCCCTGGGCACCTTTGAATGGTGTTTTCATAATGTTTCCTAGTTGCAGTTGTTGGAAAAATATTTAAGAGTTCATTCTATGGATGAACTAAAAACCGCACTACCTTACTGCCAGACGGAGTATCAGCTACAGCCAAATACACTCCCGGCTGTAATCGTAATGGTATTGTAATCTGCGTAAACTGACGTTGTACTGATTGAGCGTACGCCAATGAACCCTGTAGGTTGTATATCGTTATCCGACTAAAAATCCCGTTATCATTGTCAATACGGATAGCACCGGCGGCATTGTCCCAAATAACACGTACATCTCCGTTTTCACCTTCATCATTAACCTGTACCGAACTTTTATACCAAGCCGTAAATATGACAGTATCAATCGCAGGCCAGCACCAGTCACCAACTTCCTGATTTGCTTTTTTCGGATCAATATTCGCCTCAGGATAGTTTACTTCCCAATGTGAAAAAACTTGGTTGCCAATTTCATCAGGACTGGATAAAATCAGGTGTTTGTTGTGGAAATGGACAGTTCGTGAATTAGGAAAGCCGTCCCATTCCATTATTAGAGTGGAGTCAGAGGCTCTTTTGGCTCTACCAGAAACGTAAGCATAATTCCGCTTAACAAATATTTTTTCATAAGTAGAATTACCACCCCACGATTTGCAGTCAAGCATAATCGTATAATATCTGGGTGCTACATTTTTCAGATCATCAAAAATGAGAAATGGTTCTTCAGGAGTAATTGTAATCTCTCCGTCGTCCTTGTTCACAGTTACAGTTGCCTTGATTTGCACCAGATCATTTGTATTGGGTACCATCCGGTACAGTTTAACGGCATCATCAATGGTGCCTTTTACAATATCAGGTATTGTTGTACTCACCCCAATTGTCACCGATGTGGCACACATTGGAATATCAATATTGTTGTGTGAGTCCTGCAGCTCTACCCATGATGGGCAAAACTGTGTTTCCTGTGCGTTTACACCCGAAATACACAGAATCATTACGGTTGTTAACCGATATAGCAAGGCTGTCTGTAACATAAGAACCTCCCAGTTTAGCGCACGACAGCGCGATGTAAAACAAGTTGTGGTTTAAGCCAGTAGGATGCATTTTCAGAGCCGATTTCAAAAAGCTCAGTAGCCCTTCTTCCGTTCCATAGTGTATCCCCATACCCCCGGAAGTCACCAGTCCCAATATGTTCATCTTGTTCGTCTGCAGGCAATAGAGCAGAAACAAATGATGTAGCCAGTCCAATTAATTTAGCAATTATTTTTTCATTTGATTCTTTTTTTGAATCAGAATACGATTTTGCCTCGTCTTTCACCTCTTCCAAAAAGTCGTGAACCCGGTTTACAAAACAGTCGTTTTCATCCTTACAGTCTTCGTCGTACGACGAAATGTACCACCAGACAACATCGCCCCGTGCCATCCAGTTCGGCTGTGTAATCAGCCCGTTTCCACTCATTCTTACGATTCCATCGTTATCACTATATGGAATAGTACATTCTCCGGGTGGGATGCCTTGCTGTTCTGAACAGTCTGGTATTCGCCTGAACGCCTCATCTACATCCACGAAGCCATTCGATCCAATAATACCTCCCATTGTTACATGATAAGTATCGCCACTGTTACTAAACACAAAATCAAAATCACCATCGTAGTCAAACTTTATTTTCTCAAACGTAATCTGGTAAGCAGGCATTTCTACATCGGACATTTGAAAGTGGAATGCTGACTCCATTGTGATTCCGCCAAGAGCCTTTGTGTCGGTCGTGCACAGAATATCAACTTGTCCGGTATGCAGGGCTTGTAGTATTGGGCTTGAATTGGGATCCATGACCCACAGCGACACTGTTCTTGGACTTTCGTAGGGTGAACTGATAAAGTCTGTATTACCATATTGTGATGTGGTTGAAAAATCCAGATTGGTTTCTGCGGGATTACTACAAAGGAAATTATCGAACGACCTCATCTTTATTGACCCGTCATAGACAGTTTGCTGATTCACGGGCAGAGTAAAGCGGATTTTTACGTTAATACCTCGGGATGGTTCGTACTCTATTTGCCGACTGTTTACGGGTTCGTCATCGAATTGGTCGCGATAAACCTCCGGGTCGAGCCAGCGTTCTTCCCATTTCCATGCGTTGCGATTCTTACCGGTAAGTACTCGTAGTCGGCATCCGATTTTTTCAACGCCAAAACCTTGGCGGTACAGTCCTCGAATTCGGATTTCCGGATAGCCAGATGCAACCACATTGCAGGTAGATTCTTCGAACAGTGCCTGCTGGCCGTTTATTTCAAAAGTGTAGGTAATAGGCTGCGTATCGGTTTGTTCGGGTAATACATATTTCTCCAGCTCGGCGAAACCAATCCATTTCTGGCCACGGACAGGTGACTCAGATACAATCAATTTAACTACGTCGCCACAGCGCAGACTGTATGGTGAGTACTGAATGTTGCCATCCTTACACGTGATAGTGGTTAGTGTTGGCCACGACACTTTTCCGTTCAATATGAGCCTTACCTTAACAGTAATCTTTGTATTGGCATTAAACTGGGCATCCGGTATCATATCTGTTGGGTCGTCACGTGACAGCAATACTTTATCTACCCGCAAGCTTACTCTGCGCCGTTGTACGAAGAACGTTAACATATTGGCAGGCCAGGTTGTAACTGCCGATGCACAGTATTCGTCTGTAGGCTCGTCTAAAAAAACATAGTCATTGCGTTCGTTATCATAATATCCAACAATTTCCCAGCATGGATTAGTAGTAATGCAAATGGATTCTAACTGCGGAGAGCTGGTACAGATAGTTCTTTCTGTGGTAAAGGAAACCACCTCGTTTAAATCCCATCCTTCGTCATCATCTTGGTTGGCTATCCGTGCCTGCAGACAATATTGGGCGTCAGCAGGATTTACTTTTTCGAAGTTGGGCACTAACGTAACCCCGACACCAGGCCTGAGAGCCCACCACGGAACTGAGCTGAACTTTTTCTTCCCATTCTGCGTATTGTCGCCAAATTTTATTGACGATCCGAGCAATGTGGTTGTATCTGACCAGATCACTTTCCAATCAACAAACTCATATCCGTCCTTACTCACGGCTACCATTCTGAATAGCGGATTGTCATCGGTAATGTAAATGGTATCACTTTCCGTCAGCTCCGAAATCTGAACACCGCTGCTGTCATGAATTCTTACCCGCCCACCTGAATCGATTTTAACAACAACATTTAGTGAATCTAACTTCTCTAACAATGCCGTCAGAAAAATATCACGCTGAAGTTCTGAACAGTCCACTTGAAACGAAGGATCATCCATTTCTTCGACATCTGCGTACGAACTTTGCCACTTAACAACACGCCATCTGTTAGGAAGGTCCCGCGGTGTGTGTATTTGTACGGTTTCGCCTACCCGAACCACGCGGGACATTGCGGTAAACACGTCCTGAATTTCGGCAGGAATTTCAGAACCACTGCTTGCCGATGCAGAAACCTTCATCGTAGCTGCTGACCGGACAACGGTACGATACTTCACGTCATCATCCGGGTTTCCCGTTATTGTACTAAGTGATCCTGTTAGAGTTAACACGGCACCTATCGGCCACTGGCCGGCGGGTTTTATCACAATACTGTCATTTTTAATTTCAAGGTTAAAGGGCAGCGGTTCGTCGAAATTGTTTTCGGTATGATTTGTTGATACACTGATCACTCTTTGTGCAAACTCTAAGCCCCTTACCGGCATTGACTTAACCCGAATGTAGATTGCTTCTGTGCAGCCAATGTATCCAGTATGATTTATTGAACTCCACTGAACGAACGGTGTTTCGGACACTGTGGAGAACGTTGCTTCCAGGTCCGGCATTTGTCCTGCAGGTTGACCTTTCAGCCATAATCCCGACACCTTTATCCTGTATGTTTTACCAGGCAACAATCTGTATGGCTTGAATTGCAGCGTCTGCGGATCCTTTAGACTGTACGTCCCCATTACCGTATGCCTGATTTGGGTTAAGGGGGTATCATCGGACCAATTGTCGTCGACCAACAGGACTGTCGGACAAATTTGTACACCACCCATCACACTCCCGTCGGGATAATTCATAGTAACCGATGCCGGTTCGATAGCGGCCGGTGCCCTTATCGTGATAAGTGGCTGGCACTCCACACCGTACGAGTTATCCGCCGGATACAGCAGTTGCAACTGTGCGTGAAGAGTTACTGACAATACGGCCAGCAGTATTGGTATAACCCAGAATTTCGAACACATGACGTCCTCCATGAAAAGGGGTGAAACATCGCCGTGATAGTAATTCGGCGTTGTTAGTCATGTGTGGTTTTTCGTGGATGATGTGACGCTGGCTAGTGCACTTTAAATAAAAAAGGCCAGTATTTTCCGGTTATGTACAATTCTTTAGTGTTGCTGTTGTATGCAATACCGTTTAACACGTCTGTTCGGACAGTCCGCTCGGTCTGACCAAGGATATTTGATGCATCAAGAACCCTGGTAACCATACCATTTTCAGGATTAATACACATTATTGAATTTGACTGCCATACGTTGGCGTATAGTTCACCCTCGACCCATTCCAGTTCATTAAGGTATCGGACAGGGGTGCCGTCCAGCCTAACCACTATTGTGCGAAGAGTGGAAAAATCTTCGGCTGACCGTACGGTTATCACTTCGGTTCCATTACTCATGTACAGTACCGTTCCATCTGTTGTCAGCCCCCACCCTTCACCCGAATACGGTATCCGTTTTTTTTCGTGCAGCGTATTTTTATCCATCACCAGTGCAAACTGGTTTACCCATGTCAAGATGAAGAACCTGTTATCTAAGAAGGCAAGACCTTCACCAAATATGGATGTTTCCAGCGAAACGGTTTTTAGGACCTTGCCCGTCTTCATGTCAATTTTACGCAGACTGCTTGCACCGTACTGACCCGTGGTTTCGTATAAATCGTTGCCAACAAAACATAATCCCTGAGTAAAGGCCATTGTGTCGTGTGGGTATCGTTCGATTACCTGCAGTGTATGGACGATGGTAGGGGGCTTGGCATTCGTATCACTATTAGGTGGGGCTGTTTCTTCGGTTTGTGTTAACAGACCCTTCTTTTCTGATATTTCCTGTTTAGCTGAGCATGAATACAGTAAGCAGAACACTAGAATGCTGATGGCTATTTGCATGGTGCAAACCTACATAGCCTGAGCCCCTTAACAATTGAATTCATAAATTTGCGACCATATTTCTATCATGATAACACAGAGTTTTTTCCGTTTTTCGCTCTCATTGCTGGTACTAATCTTTGTTGGATGTACCGATAACGGTGATTCCGACAGTGTCAACGATTCCAATTCTCGGCTTGGTGCCGATTCTTTAACCGAAGAAAAGAAGCTGGAGTTGGAAGCCGCACGTACAAGTGATACTGCTAAACACAGTGCAGACTCACTGAAGTCTGCTATTCCCAGAATTTCCTATTCACTTTTCGCTGTCTCGAATGCAAAAGCACTTGACAGTATTCGTCGTACCTACGCAAAAACCAAGGCCAACTGGCTGGCCTACCGTGCCTTTACCACAATTAACCGTAAAGATATTCACTACGTGCGGATAGGTGATTCCGTACTCATACCGGACTCAATTTCATCTGACTTGCGGTGGTATTCCGTATTCCCGTATTATTACCAGGCAGCAGCATCAATTCCGAAATTGTTGGTTATTAGTAACGAGTGGCAGAGTTACGCCTGTTATGAATACGGTAAACTCGTACGTTTTGCGGCAACAAATACAGGCGAGGAACGGAAGCCAACATTCCCGGGACGTTATGCCGTTAACTGGAAACAGCGGCTGCGGCTTTCTTCTCTTGACAGTACGTGGGTTCTCCCCTTTACCGTTAACATCCATCAGTATGCAGGAAGTGCAATGCATCAATTTGATATGCCGGGCCGCCCCGTCTCGCATTCTTGTGTGCGACAATTTCTTGAAGATGCCGAATGGATATACAACTGGGTGAAGGTTGCTCAGTTGGATTCGAATCGCCGCATTATCCCACTTACCGGAACACCTGTAATCATTCACGGTCTGTTTGATTTCTCACGAAAACGCGGTGGACCGTGGTTGGATATTAAAGACAATTCTATTCAGATTGCCGACCTTCCAAAGCAGCCAATGGATGTTGAGCCGGCATTAATACCAATCTCGCAGATTCCTAAAGCAGTTCGCGGAGCACTTGTTGACGGAGACCGTTACCGTGAAGCAGAAGGCATACTCCGTACCCGTGGCTGGATCCGGGATCACGTGCAGCTTAGAGAGAGTATTGATTATAACAAGTTGCGTCGCGAAAAAAAACGTCGCCAGGAAGCCGCTGCTACAGATTCCCTCCGGTCGGGTGGACCCGCTATGCCACAGCAGGTTATCTCGCCTGAGGCGCATTAGCTTCATTGCTCTTCACAACCATTATTCTTCTTCTGGACTCCACCGGTTAGGCCAGTACTGCCGTAGCCGTTTTTGGATGGCGTCCTCAGCTCCTAAACCATCCGGTTTATATAACAATGTTTCTTTGATACTCGATGGAAAATAATTTTCTGAAACAACGTGTCCCGGATACGAATGCGGATAACGATACCCTTTACCATAACCTTCTGACTTCATCAGCTCTGTAGAGGCATTGCGCAGGTGCAGCGGAACGGCAACGGTTTTTAACCGAACCAGTTCCATGGCTGCATCTATCGCCAAATAGCTGGCATTACTCTTGGGGGCAGATGCCAGATAGGTAGTCACCTGCGCCAGCAGTAGTCTCCCCTCTGGCATGCCTATTTTTTCGATTGCCTGCAAACAGGCCATCGCCAGCACCAACGCCTGGGGATCTGCATTGCCAATGTCTTCGGCAGAAAGTATAACCAGTCTGCGTGCTATAAATAGCGGGTCCTCGCCTCCGTCAATCATCGCAGCCAGATATAACAAGGCAGCATCGGGGTCGCTCCCCCTGATACTTTTAATCAGTGCAGAAATAAGCTGATAGTGATCATCACCAGTACCATCGTAGCGCGCCACTCGTTGCTGGATTACTTGTTCTACCACCGCTTTGTCAATCACTATCGCACTGCTTTGCCGGTGCAAATTCATATTTACCGCTGACTCTAGAATGTTTAACAAGGTCCGTGCATCACCACCGGCAACCGATACAAGCACATCACTGTCAACCAGAATCTCTTTTCCGGACTGAGTTGAAACGGTGGCTGCTGCTCGACTGATAATTTGGTGCATATCATCCGGCGAGAGCGGATTCAGTCGGTACACATGGCATCTGCTTAAAAGAGCGTTGTTCACCGAAAACGACGGGTTTTCGGTTGTGGCTCCAATAAAAACTACGTGTCCCTGCTCTACGGCATGTAACAAAGCATCTTGCTGCAGCTTGTTAAACCTGTGAGTTTCATCAACAAACAAAACCGTAGCAACCCCACGAATCCTATCAAACTGTGCCTTTTGCAATACTGATCGTAGCTCTTTAACCCCTGAATCTATAGCACGAACCTCAGCGAAAGATGCGTTCACGGAGCGTGTAATACATTGCGCAAGGGTTGTTTTCCCAGATCCGGGAGGCCCCCACAGAATGATGCTTTGAAGCTTACCGGTTTGTACCATTGCGCGTATAGGTCCGGTAGACCCCAGAAGATGCTGCTGTCCGATAATATCATTGATATTCCTCGGGCGCAGCTGTTCTGCCAGGGGCTGCCGTACCTCACCAGCTGCTGATGATGCAGTTGAAAATAAATCGTCCATGTTAGAATTAAATGTGTGTAACAATTCTGTCCACCTGTGTACTGAAACAAAATAACATTAACTGACGTGATGCACGAGTTCCCGAGCCTACTGGCGAAAATTGTTTCAGCGTTTCATTATCCCGTCGACTACTTGTTGCTGATTTTGTGGATCAACAGCCAATAAAATCTGTTTCACTGTGTTATTACTCAATGTTTACCGTTCTCGATGTGTTAATTTTATACAAATACGCTTGTTTATTGCATTAACTCGGCAGGACCTCACGGCTATGCATGCTCCCCTTAAGATATTGCCCGTTCTACTGTTGCTTATTGCTCTGGGTAATCGTGCTGGTGCCCAGCCGGAAAATGTTCCTGCGTCAGCGTATGATCGTCCGTCCAACATCTATGAGGATACTCTGATTGAGAGAATCCGAAACATACCCCTGGAATGGCAGTTTGGTCTGAACTTCCGTGTATCCAATCCGCAGGATACATTAAGGCGTGCTCTTGAAACTCTGGATGGCATATCTACCGGATACGGTTTTGGGTTAGAAGCGGGATACTATTTTGACCCTCTGCCGGTAGCTACCGGCCTGCATATCGGTTTTGATTTTTACGGTTATGAAAACCGACGGTTTGTGGTGCCCCTGGGATCGTTGTTCTTAGATACAATAAATTACGAAGTGTACAACACCCAGATTCCCGTAAATCTCAGCCTGCGCGTACAGCCAAACATTGCTTCATGGGTATACCCTTACGCAGAGGTATTGGGCGGGTTCACGCTAATCCAGTCCTCAGTGTCGGCTACCCGGGCAAGTGGTGTTAATGCAAATGTTGCTTCCAAGGATGAGAGCAGCATATCGTGGCAATATGGCACCGGTGTTGGATGTATGGTTAAGGTTGTTGATATTATTAATCTTCCGCATGAGTTGCAGCGAACGCTGTTGGATATTCGGCTGCGGTACTTATGGGGATCAGCAGCAACCGTATCTTGGATAAATGTTACTGATTCGCAAGAAATCTCAATTAATTCACAGAGGGTAGAGTCACCCGAGATTGTTCACTTTTCGCTTGGGCTGACATTCCAGTTTTAACACTTAAACACAATGGTGTACTTTATGAAACATGTCGTGATATTAGCGGTTATCGTAGTCGCATCACTATCCTTGACGTCGTGCAAAACAGCAAGAGACCACCGCGAGGACCTTGCTTCGAATCAGGAGCGTGAAATTACCGCCGGCATCGTTAAGAGAGAGATCCGCAAGGGAATGCAGATGGCTGATGTTGCAGCTGCACTTGGATCACCCAATATTACGCAGCGTGACGAGAATGGCAAGGAAGCCTGGATTTATGATAAAATTGCAACCGAGGTTTCGTACTCACAGTCTCAGACCTCTATCTTCCTCATTCTGGTAAACACGGCCAATCAAAGCGGAGCAGCCAGCTCTACTCAAAAAACACTGACCGTTGTCATTAAGTTCGATGAAAATGATCGCGTTGAATCGTATTCATATCATACAAGCAAATTTTAAGTCTGCAGGATGTTGTTAATGTACAGATCATCATTGTTTGCTCTGCTCGTTCTTTTAGGCACTGTTCTTCATTCGTGCACGATTGTTAATCGACAGCAACAAGCCAAACCACCGCAAACTCAATTGCAGGTTCGGTCATATCAAACCAGGGAGTTTGACACGAATGACGTGAAGCTCGTTATGAAGGCTGTGCTTAATACACTACAAGATGACGGTTTTGTGGTTAAAAATGCAGTAGTAGATCTTGGACTTTTGACTGCCACCAAGGAACTGCAGATTACTACAGGCACCAGACCCTCATCATCTGCCAATGACGATTACTGGGAAGAGCTTTTTTCGCAGATTTTTAAAAAGAACTATAAAACCAGAGCAAACAGTAAGAGTACCGAGCAGCAACGGTACAATAAGTTTAAAGTAATTGAAGCAAGTGTTAATATTTCAGAAATTGGTACCCGCTGTAAAGTTCGCGCTAACTTCCTTGCTAAGATTCTTGACAATACAGGTGATCCGACTGAAGTATATACGATTGATGATCAGAAGTTTTATCAGGATTTTTTTGCCAAGGTTGATAAGGGTGTGTTTATCGAAAAACAAGGATTATGAAGTTTATCGTGTTTCTGTTAACGGTTTGGTCTGTATACGCAAATGGGCTTACCGACATTGTAAAAACCGGTGATTTAAAAGCTGTCAGCAGGGCTGTTACAAGTAAAAAATACAACATCAACGAACAAGATTCCGACGGGCTCAGTGGCGTTATTATCAGCGCCATGGTAGGTGATTCAGCCATGCTTGAGCTTCTCATTTCTCATGGTGCAGATGTTAATCTAAGTGCCAAACAGGGAATGACGGCTCTTCATGCTGCTGTGTTTCATGGGAATGAAAGCATTGTAAAAATGCTCATAGCCGCTGGTGCAGATGTTAATATGGCTGATGACCAGGGTAGGACTGCCCTTCATGTTGCTGCTGAAAAGGGGCTCTCAAACCCGATAGATGACTTAATTCGATCGGGCGCAAATATTAAGGTGTGGGATTACCGTGGACAGTCGCCTATTTTTGTTGCCATAGGGAACCGACAGTTAAACACCCTTAATGAGCTGCTTGAGAACGGAGCCGACCCCGAACAGACTGATTTGATGGGGAGAACTCCTCTGATGCTGGTAGCTTTTTTGGGTGAGTACGAAATGATTTCCTTGCTTTTAAGGTTTCATGCCAACGTTCACGCCGTGGATTATGCTTTTCATACCGCACTATGGTACGCGAAGCAACGAAACCATAAGAGTTCAATACAAGTTCTGCGTAAGGCCGGTGCGTTGTTTTGATTGTTGTGTTGTTATATAACTCGTTTTTAACTGATAAATCACATTCTCATTTCAATTTGATTCGATAATAAAGGTATTGTAATGGAAAAACTATCAAAATTGGTCCGTGTCGGCATTTTCTATGATGGCAATTATTTTTTACACGTATCAAACTATTACGCATTCAACCACAGTCGCCAAAGCAGAATCAGCATTAGGGGACTTCACGAATTTATCCGGCACCAGGTTGCGGAAGAAGAAGGTGTGGATTCCAGACATTGTCAAATTGTAGATAGCCATTTTTTTCGCGGAAGACTACCTGCTCAGGAAGCCCAGCAACGGGGAAATCTGCTGTATTACGAACGGGTGTTCGATGATATTTTAATGTGGGAGGGCGTTATTACCCACTATTTACCTGTACGCAACACCGGAGGCCGGCGCGAAGAGAAGGGTATCGATGTTTGGATGGCTCTTGAAGCCTACGAACTTACGTTGCTCAAAAAGATGGATGTGGTAGTACTCATTACATCCGATGGCGATTATGTTCCACTGGTCAGAAAACTGAACACCCTGGGTGCACGTGTAATGGTATTGGCGTGGGACTTCGAATTTGTCGATAATGATGGCAACCGAATCGTTACCCGTACATCACAAGAACTCATCGAAGAGGTGAGTTATCCGGTTGCAATGCACGAATTACTTGAAACCCGTGCCCGACGTAACGATGTTCTCATCCAGAATATGTTCGTACAGCGTGACCTTGCTTCCAAAATCGGCACCGGTTTTAATTATACCGCAACACGGTCTGATTTTGATACTGCTGACGACACGGATGATTCTGAAATTTTCGAAAGTGAAATCGTTGCACTGAAAAATGGCTACGGGTTTATTAAATACGACCCTGACAACTTGTTTTTCCACCACACGGATGTTCTTCAGACTCCGTTTTCGGACCTGCATGAGGGCGATTCCGTCGAGTTTTCTTTGGGCCGAAATTCGGATGGTGACCCGGTTGCGAAGCGTGTTAAACTGATTCTTGACGATGACTATTAGTCTGCACCGTGATTAGTTCTAAACTGCCACACACCGGAGCCTCGATTTTTAGTACGATGACGGCTTTGGCCATTCAGGAAGGTGCCATCAATTTATCACAGGGGTTTCCTGATTTTCAGCCGGACGGCCGGCTTCAGCAGGCCGTTGCACGAGCAATTTCGGAGGGTTTCAATCAGTACGCACCAATGATTGGTATAGCAGAACTTCGCACTGCAATTTCTGCACGATACCAACATTTTCACGGACTAACGGTTGACCCCGATACAGAAGTTACCATAACACCCGGCGGAACCGCAGCATTGTTTACTGCACTGGCAGCTTCTGTCCACCCTGGTGACCGAGTCTTAATATTCGATCCGGCATACGATTCATACGCTCCGGCGGTGCAAACTCTTGGTGCCAGCGTGGTCCGCTGTACACTTACGCCACCGCTCTATAAACCGGATATGGATTTTGTTCGGAATGAGGCTGAAAAAGGGCTTTCTGTTATCATCGTTAATTCTCCCCATAATCCAACCGGAACAATGTGGACGTCCGATGATATTGACGCACTTGCAATTATCGCAGATCGCTATGATATTCTGATACTTAGCGACGAAGTGTATGAGTTGATTACGTACGATACTGCCCATTCTCCGCTAATGAGTCATGACCTGCTGCGCCACCGTACGTTTACCGTGACCTCTTTTGGTAAGCTGATCCATGCCACGGGATGGAAGGTGGGCGCGTGCGTAGCCTCGCCTGCACTAACAAATGAATTTCGGAAGGTTCATCAGTATCTGGCTTTCAGCGTTCACACTCCCACACAAGTCGGCTTGGCTGAATACACATCTCGTCCTGAAGTTTTTAGCTCATTACCCGGTTTTTTCAAAGCAAGACGTAGTGTTTTTTGCGATACCCTGAATAATAGTCAATGGGGAATTCGGCCATGTCATGGAACCTATTTTCAGCTACTGGATTTTTCTCGGTTCTGGAAGGGATCCGACGTAGATTTAGCTGTATTGCTCACAAAGAAATGGAAGGTGGCTTCGATCCCGCTGTCACCGTTTACAGATGGTAAAAATGGCGATACATGCCTACGTTTTTGCTTTGCCAAAAGTGAGCAAACGTTATCAACAGCGTCAATGCGCCTGGCCGATGCTGCCAGCACACTCTAAGTCAGCGGAATAACTTCTACCTGTAACATTTGCTCTGGCTTCATATAGACGGAGACCAAATCCTGGACTGTTTCGATGTTTCGGCTTTCATAGAGTCTTTTCTGATTGTTAATTTCTTCCGGTGTCTGCTTAAACATCGAAAACCACGCTACCGATTCTGCTACAATCTCCGAACCCTCAGTTTGTGCAATGGTGTCGGTAACAACGCGTGCCTTTGCGGACGCTAAATCATCCTGTCCTACCTGCGCTGTCTTGATAGCGTATAGTATTGATTCCGTCAGCTGACCTGACGATATTTTGCTAGACGTGGCGTATGCATAACAAATAAGTAAACTGCCTAAAAGTCGCTTGTCAACATAACAGCCTACCTCGGAGGCAATCTGCTTATTCACAACTAATTCACGATATAAATATGAGTTTTTCCCGCTACCGATAAGCGTTGCAAGCAAGTCAGCATTATACATTTCATCACTTGTCATGCCTGGAAGATGAAACGCTACAATCACAGCCGGAACCGGAACATTGTCGGTAACTATTGAATGTTGATTGGTGTATTTGGCTAATGTGGTGTTGTTTTTCCCTTCTGAGAATACCACCGGTTTTATCCGACCAAACGTTTCCTCAGAAAGTCTGATTACCTGGTTTGCATCTATACAGCCTGCTACCGATATAGTAACATTCAGAGTGTTATAAAATTTTATGAAAAAATCACGGATGGTGTCCATTGTAAGATTCGTAATATCATCGATATTTCCGTACACATTTTTTGAGTAGCCGTGATCGTGTGAGTACGCTATCTTGTCAAGTTCAGACCGTAATCCTGAATATGGTTGATTTAATATGTTTTGTTTAATTTCTTCAGTAACAACTCCTTTCTGAATCTTCAGATCATCATCCGTAATAGTAAAGGAACGGAGTCTTTCTGACTCCAGCCATAAGCCTAGTTCTAGCTCATGTGCCGGCAGCGTGATATGATAGGCTGTAAAATCATATGTGGTATATGCATTGTTGAACCCTCCTACTCTGGTGCATAACTTGTCGTACTGTTTTTTTGTACCATCACCTCCATTATCAAACATTAAATGCTCGAACAGATGTGCAATACCAAATGAACCGGGTACCTCATGCCTGCTTCCCACCGAATACCCTACATACACCGTCACCAGCTGAGAATCCGGTAAAGGGGTCACAACAACGGGAATTCCGTTAGCAAGTTTGGTTTGAATAGGGTGTAAGTGTGACATTTGTCTGCTGAATTGGATTTGTTGTTTAGAAATTGGATTAAAATTATGAGTGTACCTACGACTGACTGGCTTACTCAGTTACTGAATATTGACTCTCCGACAGGATTTACCGAGAATGCTGTTTCGTATATCGAACAGTCGTTTTTTTCAATGGGATATTCGGTCCGACGGACAAGGAAAGGGGCTTTGGTTGTTTCAAAGCATCCCAAGCCCAAATTATGTATTGCCGCACATACCGATACCCTTGGATTCATCGTTTCTGGTGTAAATGCCAACGGAACATTACAAATATCTACCTTGGGAAGCCCCTTACTCCCAGTCTTTGACGGATGTTACGTGCGCGTTTATGGTCGAACCGGCACTGTCAGCACCGGAACCTTGCTTTTAAACAACCCTTCGGCCCATGCCAATAAGAACGCAGCTACAAGCGAACGTTCTATAAGCAATATGCATGTTCGGCTGGATGAGACCTGTTCAAGTGCCGATTGTGTTAGTGCGCTGGGTATTGGAACCGGCTGCTTTATTGCTGTTGAACCCCGCGTTGTTGTTACCCGCAACGGATATATAAAAAGTCATTTTTTGGATAATAAGGCCGGTTGTGCGGTATTATTTGAGCTTTCCGGTAAATTGGATTTGATGGCCGGGACCTTTCCGGTTGAATTTTTCTTCTCAACATACGAGGAAGTTGGGCACGGTGGAGCCGCGGGGTATTCAGATTCAGTCGAAGAGCTCCTGATCATTGATATGGGTGTTGTTGGCGATGGCTGCAGCGGAACTGAAACAAAAGTGTCGATATGTGCTAAAGACTCGGGCGGCCCTTATGATTACTCCTTAACAAATGCCCTAATTCAAATTGCCATAAAAAACAGTATTGACCATGTTGTTGATATTTACCCGTTCTATAGTTCGGATGGTACAGCAGCTTGGAGAGCTGGTATTGATGTGCCGGTAGCCTTAATAGGCCCAGGCGTTTCCGGTTCACATGGGATTGAGCGAACGCATACACAAGGAATCAGTGCTACGGCTGATTTATGTGCTGCTTTTATCAAACATCGGTTTACGTGATACGTTATACGAAAATCTTTCATTTTGTTCTTTTGGGAATTTTATGTCAAAAACTAATACGATTGGTATTACAACTGCCAAGGCAACACTCATCGCGGACGAATTAAACGAACTGTTAGCCAATTATTCCGTTTTTTATCAAAATGTTCGTGGTTTTCACTGGAATATTCGTGGTGATCGGTTTTTTGAACTCCATGCGAAGTTTGAAGAATTATATACAGATCTTCATATAAAAATCGATGAGATTGCTGAGCGTGTATTAACAGTTGGTGGAATTCCGTTGCACACATTTGAGTCCTATTTGCAGATCAGTGCTATCAAACCTGCTGAACACATTAAGGAGGGAAAGCGCTGTGTTCAACGGATTTTGAGTGCGTTTACTACAATCCTACTTCTCGAGCGTGAGTTGCTTGAAATAGCACAAAAGGCAAATGATGAAGGCACTGCAGCAATGATGTCTGAATATATCCAACAGCAAGAAAAGCTTGTCTGGATGTATTCCGCTTATCTGGGGTAAGAATACCGCGGCTATGGGTTTATGTAGTTTTTAGGTCTTGGACAGACACCATTCTTCTACGGTAAACCCTTGAAAATAAATGCGTTACATATTTCTTCCACATTATTGTGCACATGTGTATTGGTTAACAGCTGAATAACTGTTGGAGATATGTCACTTACCAACAAACCACAGTGCAAGTAGTAGATTTTATACCCACAGTTTACAGTGGGTTTTTTTTTGTCACACGGATTGTCCACAGATACTCCAAGGTGTGTGTTGCCCGGTAACCCCTGTTAATTATTACAGTTAGAGCAGAAAAAAATTTTTTTCGGGTCGTTATACAGCATATCCACACTCTAATATCATCTACTATAGATCTTTAACCCAGAAAGAAAATAAGAGGATTGCAGAAAGTCGTGAATTTTTTTTTGTGAGATTTTGACGTGAGATTTGCGCTTATGGAATCACATCAAAACCGCAGTATGGTTTCAGAACTTCCGGAATGTTTACCGATCCATCTTCTTGCTGGTGCTGTTCAAGCAGCGACACCAGAATTCGGGGAATTGCAAGACCGGATCCATTAAGGGTATGAACAAACTCCGGTTTTGTGTTTGAGTCAGCTTTAAAGCGGATATTTGCCCTTCGAGCCTGAAACGTTTCAAAGTTTGTGCATGAACTTACCTCAAGCCAACGCTGTTCTGCAGGAGCCCATACTTCAAGGTCGTAGGTTTTTGCTCCACCAAACGTCATATCGCCACTGCATAAAAGCAGAACCCTGTAGGTAAGACCAAGTTCAACAAGCATATTTTCTACATGGTGTACCATTTCTTCTAAAATTGAGTACGACTCGTCGGGATGTGCAAACTGAACAAGTTCAACTTTATTGAACTGATGAACTCGAAGAAAACCCCGAGTGTCTTTACCGTAGCTACCGGCCTCCCGACGAAAGCAGGCTGAGTAACCGCAGTAGGTTCTTGGGAGGGTACTACCGGCTAACACATCATCCCGGTGGAAGTTCGTGATTGTAACCTCGGCCGTAGGGATTAAGTACAAATTATCTTTTTCGATAAAGTACATATCATCGGCGCTTTTAGGAAGCTGGGCAGTGCCAATAAACGACTGTGGATTGGCAACAAACGGAGGAACTATCTCTGTATAACCAGCTGCTGAGGCCTTATCGAGGGAATAGTTGATAAGGGCTCGTTCGAGCTTGGCACCTAAACCAGTAAGATATCCAAAACCGCTACCGGTGACCTTTGCTCCTTTATCAAAATCAATTATACCTTTATTGGCACCAAGCTGAATATGGTCAAGACGAAAACTGCGTTCGGAGCAGGATCCGTGACGGCGAACTTCAACGTTATCATCAGCAGATTTTCCGGTTGGCACAGACTCGTGAGCCATGTTCGGAATAAGCAACATTGCCTGTTCTAGTTCGGCATCTACAGAACGTAGTACGTCATCAAGATCTTTAATCCTGTCTCCGATTACCCGCACCTGTTCGATTATGTGATCGGCATTGTTGCCGGACTTTTTTAACGTCGCAACTTCCATAGATGCAGAGTTTCTGGAAGCTTTTAAATTTTCAACTTCTTTAATTAGTTCGCGTCGACGGATGTCCGCGTTATATGCAGAATCAACTAAGGAGGCATCCGTTAGTTTTCTTCTGCAATTTTCCCGTACCAGCTCTGGGGAATCTCTCAGCAATCGGATATCGATCATAACAAGGAAAAGGTAGAATAATGAAGAAACAAATTTAAGCAGATCTTTGTGTTAATTGTAAACAATATTATCAGCGACCCAAATACACTGTCAACACAGATATGTCGCTCGCTGATACCCCAGAAATTCGTGACGCCTGCCCGATACTTGACGGCCGTATTTTTTCGAGTTTTTCACGGGCCTCTAAAGACAACGAACGGATATTGTTATACGAGAACGACTCCGGAATACGAATATTCTCGATTTCCTTCATTCGTTCAACATCGCGTAGTTGTTTATCGATATATCCCTGGTATTTGATTGTATGCTGAATCTGATCCACTGCACCAGAATGTTCTTCCAGGACTGATACGGGAATCATCGAGTTGGACTTGAGGGCATCCAGCAGAGATACTTTTGGCCGTTTAACCAAGGTTGAAATCACGGTTGTTTCTGTTACCGGCTCCTCGTCCGCCTTAAGCAGAATTGAATTTGCAACATCGGTGCTGACTTTTCGTTCCGATTCTTCGGCAATTAGAGATAACAGGTCTCTGGTCCTACAGTACTTACTGTATGCAGCATTACCAATAAGACCTATTTCTCTCCCTTTAGGCAGAAGTCTGTCGTAAACAGTATCAATCCTTAGTAAGAGTCTGAACTCAGCCAATGATGTAAAAATCCTGTACGGTTCGTTTGTATTCTTATTCACCAAATCATCGATAAGAACACCGATATATGCCTCGTTTCTGCCCAGGGTAAATGGTTCCTGATCCAAAATCATCCTGGCAGCATTGATTCCCGCAATGAGTCCCTGTGAAGCAGCTTCTTCGTACCCCGACGTCCCGTTAACCTGTCCTGCAAGAAAAAGCCCCTTTATAGCCTTTGACTCAAGCGTACATTTTAACTGATACGGATAGAAAAAATCGTATTCTACAGCATACCCAAACCGAGAAACGCTGCATTTTTCTAAACCAGGAATGGACCGCAGACCACGCTGCTGAATGTCCATCGGTAAACTGGTAGAAAATCCGTTTACATAAAGAGTGTCGCCCCGCAATGTTTCCGGCTCTAAGACGATTGTGTGAAACGGCTTGTCGGAAAATCGAGAAATTTTATCCTCGATAGAAGGGCAGTATCGTGGTCCGCTTCCTTTGATTGCACCCGTAAACATTGGGCTTTTGTCAAATCCTGCTCGTAAAATTTCATGCGTATCACTGCAAGTTGTTGTTTGCCAACATGTTACGGTGTTTCTGACCTTATGGGTCTGAATTGAAAGTGGAAGGGGGCTGTCGTCGCCGGGTACAGATTTTAACTGGCTGTAGTCAACAGAAATTGAGTCAATTCTTGGCGGAGTACCGGTTTTCAATCGTCCCTTTTCTAATCCATACGACGCCAGAAGGTCAGATATTGAGTTAGATGATCTCTCCCCAAAACGTCCACCGGCGGTTTCTTCCATACCCGTCCACATAACCGCGTTTAAAAACGTTCCCGAACACAATATCACGGCCTGTGAGCGAATAGTTTCACCGCTTTCTGTCCGAATTCCTGCTACAGAACCTTTTTCAACGATAATCTCAGTAACAGTTTCTCGAATTATGTGTAGATCAGGGGTACTAAGTAGAAGATTTTGAGCAAATAGAGGATAGAGGTCCTTGTCATTCTGACAACGAGGTGACCAGACAGCAGGACCCTTGGAGGTGTTTAGGAGCTTAAATTGTATTCCTGATAAGTCTGCCAGACGGGCCATAACGCCGCCAAGAGCGTCAATTTCTTTTGCCAGGTGACCCTTTGCGCTACCACCAATAGACGGATTACACGAAAGGCGTCCTATCGTGTTGACTTCCATCGAAACCAAGGCAGTTCGTACGCCAATACGAGTGCATGCCATTGCTGCTTCAATTCCGGCGTGACCGCCGCCTACTACTAAAACATCGTAAATATTTGTCATCTTTTTCTTGTGGTACTGCGTTTCACGTGAAACACACGGCATTTTGCAGCCTGCTATCACTATTGTTCGAATCTGGGTTTTCAGAGTCGTAGATTTTCCGCCAGGCAGGGTGCAGGCGCAAGACATCGGTGAAATCAGGCACTGTTTCACGTGAAACATGAAAAGTGTGATATTCCGTTTATAGAATTTTGACCATCAGATATTCATCGATATATTGATCGTCGACCTTCATTGACCGCGGTTCGGTTCCATATACAGTAAAACCTAAACGCAGATATAACGAATACGACGCTCTGTTTTGGGTACTTACTGAAAGCTGAACTAGCTCAACGCCTATGTCGATTGCCTCATTTAGCACGGTGTTAACCAAGAGTGACGCAACCCCCTTGCCTCTTTGCTCAGGAACAACGTACAGTCCCCAGATTTTTGCCTTGTGCTTGATTTTTGAGCTGCTGTTATCACACGAGAACCCAACCATCCCAACAACCGTACCACTAGGCGTCACAGCGCCAAGAATATACTGGTAGGGGAACAGAAGGTACCTTACAAACCGTTGTTCCTTGTTTAAAATTGAAAGGCTGTCAAACCTGCTATAGTCTGATCCAAACACATCGGGAGCCGAGAGGAGAGCAAGTTTCTGTATTTCAAGGAACTCCTCAAAGTCACCCGATTCAAGTGGACGAATTTCAAAACCTTGGTCCATGAACTACTTTCCTATGCAGAAGTTTGAAAAAACAGCATCTAAAACATCCGGATTCCACGTCTTCCCTGTTAGAGAGCTTAATGTTTGGATTGCCTGGCGGATATCAACAGCAATAATATCGGAAGGCTCACTCCGTTCCAAGGCATCTTTAGCACTCTGCAATTGGCTTATCAGAACCGTTAGCAACTGAGCCTGTCTGGAATTAACCAGTGCATCGAGATGCGCTCCTGATGTTGATTTTGCTATATCTACCAAGAGGCTTAACAACACCTTCATACCGTCTGAAGTAATTGTCGTTGCATTTGTATAATACACGTTGTGAGCTTGAACAGGTGGTGGACTGATTACTTCATTAGGTACCAAATCGGTTTTATTCTGAACAAGCACAAAATCCTTCTCAGGATGGAGCTCACGGAGTTCGGCTAACAGGGGATTACTATTTTCGGTGCCTTTAGATACGTCATTTACAACCACAATGACATTACACTGGTTGAGTAAGGAGTACGCCGATTCTATGCCGGCTTTTTCAATTTCATTACTTGTTATCCTGAGGCCCGCGGTATCAATCAGTCTGATGGTGTAGCCATCAACGATAAGGCTTTCTTCCAGATAATCTCTGGTAGTACCCGGAACAGAACTTACGATGGCACGGTTGCGTTCCAGAAGAGCGTTAAACATTGAGCTTTTGCCGGCATTGGGGTAACCAACTACAGCACAAAGCAAGCCGGATCGGGCGATTTGAGCCCAATGAGCCGTTCCCCGCAGTTGGGTAGCATAGTCAATCCCCGTATGTAAACTCTCAAGAAACTCGGGTCGGTTTACAAACTCATAACCCTCTTCGCTAAAATCAAGCTCTACCTCAAGCAGTCCTGCAATTTTAATCAGTTCATTTTCCAAATTTCGAAGCTTTACCGTGTATCCGCCGGCTAACTGCCGTGCTGCGGTTTCGGCACCAGCAGAGGACTGTGCATGAATAAGGTCGGCAATTGCTTCTGCATGGGTGAGATCGATTTTACGGTTCAAAAAAGCTCTTCGAGTAAACTCGCCGGGTAAAGCAGCACGGATGCCAGCGGCGATTAAGGCTGTAAGGATCCTGTTAACTACAAAATGTCCGCCGTGGCATCCAATTTCGACCACGTCTTCGCCTGTATAACTGTGCGGGCTTTTGAAGACCGACATGGTTACTTCGTCAATCAGGCTGTCTTCCGTTTTAAACCATCCAACCAGTATCGTGTGTGTTGCCGCACGTTCTATTGTCTGGTTTCCGGAAAAAAGCTGATCACATACACTCAAAGCTTCGTTACCGCTAACACGAATTACAGCCAACCCTGCAATGCCCGGTGGTGTTGCCAGGGCACAGATCGTTTCCCTATGGCTTATGGTGTTGTTCACAGTGCAAGTTAATACATGATTTACCCATATAACAGCATTAGTTTAGCAAATACAGTTTAACACCGCTGAGTCAGATTATAAATAAAAATATTAATAATGGCGATGAACACGGATAATCCCGAGTATTTTCATGTAACAACAGTCGAGTCAACAAACGATGTAGTCAGGGACAAGCTTGGGATTCACCCGCGTGTATTTGTCTGTGCAGACAGCCAAACCGGTGGAAAGGGAAGAAAAGGGAAAAAATGGACAGGTGAGCATGGTCAAAATATTTACTGTTCGTACGGAACTGTTCATGACGGTAAGGTGGATTATCGTGACCTTGCGTCATACATGGCCAGGGGAGCACTTGCAACGGTGCTAATGTTGCGAGAGATTACCCCACGGCTGACCTTTAAAGTAAAGTATCCAAATGATGTAATGGTGCTGGACACGAATCGGTGGAAAAAGATTGGCGGTATCTTGGTTGAGCATGAATTCAGGGGAGCAGAGTGCCGGTTCTCCATAATTGGTATTGGCGTTAATATTAACCAGCTACAGTTTCCGGAGGAATTACAGGAAACAGCAACATCGCTAATAAGACTGGGGGCAATTACGTCCTTACCACAGTGTATCCGTACATTGCACGATAATTTGATTTCACAAATGCGGTCCCACTGGCAACATGTTCACCGGCAGTGGGTACAAGAAATGGAGATTATCAACAAGCCTGTAAACATCGTTGGTTCAAAGGAGCAGTGGCTGGTGAAATCAGTACTCGATGACGGACGGCTTGTTGCACAAAACATAGTAACACAAACAGAGCGGGTGATAACCGATGGCGACACTATACGATACAACTATTGAACTCAACAGCGTTCAGTATGGGATTTGCGGCATAGATGTTGGGAACAGTCGCGTGAAAATTCATCATGATGATGTGTACTTATCCATCCCTTTCGATAAGGAGTGGAAGAAAAACGTTCAGCATCACTTTCGCGATCACGTCAGTAAAAAGTACCTGATCGGTCTGTCGAGTGTAAATCCCAAGCAAACCACCGCCATAGTTAAAATCATTCAACGCATTCCCGGACATCTTGTTATCAACGTACACCAGTTATTAATGCGTAACGAAGCGCTGCTGCGATTAGGATCGGTAGAGAACGCAGGGATCGACAGGATGCTTGGTGCAATTGGAGCGCTTTTCAAGCAGCTTCCGCCCTTAATTACCGTTGATTGTGGTACGGCTGTCACAGTAAATGCAATATCGAAAGACAGGATGTTTTTGGGCGGTATCATTTTTGCCGGGATGACCACCCAGTTAGTGGGTTTAACAAAGCAAACGGCAGGTATTCCCGAAACTGAGTACTCACAGCCAGTAAAGGCGATAGGGGTTAATACTCAGGAGTCGCTAATGGCTGGCGTTACACAGTCTGTTCTTGGCGGAGTATTAGAGAGTATTCAAACGATGCAGAATGAGTTCTTTAACGGGGCTCAGGTACCTATAGTCATAACCGGTGGTGAAGGAAAGGTAATTGCCGAAACAATGGGACACAGGGGATTAGACGTGCACTTTGAGAGAGACATGGTAACAACAGGAATCCTATCATTGCTCATGAATGCAAAACCGGTTGATATTCACGATGGAATCATTGAAAAAATCAGGAACTAGTACATGGCACCATCAATTGCAATTCACGGCGGGGCGGGTGATCTGGCCAGATATACTGGCACCGGAAGACTGGAGGAAGCGCAGGTTTTACTCGATGAGATTATCACCCACTGTCACACGATGCTGGTGGATGGTAAATCAGCCCTTGACGCAGTCTGTGCTGCTGTGGTAAGGATGGAAGACAGCGGATTGTTTCATGCCGGAAAGGGATCGTCACCAACACCTGCTGGAACTCCTGAACTCGACGCCTCGATCATGGATGGCTCAAACATGGAAGCCGGTGCAGTTACGTTGGTATCAAAGATTAAAAACCCGATTTTGCTGGCACGAGTTGTAATGGAACATAGTCAGCATGTTCTCCTGGCAGGTAAAGCTGCTGAAGAACTGGCTGATAAATTTATGCTGGAAGTGGTAAACAATAATTATTATTTTCCGTGCGACACTGCAGCAACTGAGACTTCAACGGGTACTGTGGGAGCGGTTGCACGAGATTTATATGGAAATTATGCTGCTGCAACATCAACCGGGGGAACGCTGAGAAAGGCATCGGGACGAATAGGGGATTCTCCGCTAATAGGTAGCGGTACCTATGCTCAAAATCACATTGGTGCAGTTAGCTGTACCGGGTATGGCGAATATTTTATTAGGGCTGCAGCATCTGCAACAGTTTTGCACAGAGTTGACCTGCTGGGAGAAACAATTGGCGCCGCAACCGGCGGTGTACTAAGCCTTGTGTCGCGTCTGGGAGGCCAGGGCGGAATTATTGGAATTGGTCCACGCGGCGAGGTAAGCATGGTATTTAATACATCCGGAATGTACAGAGCCTCGATAGATGCATGGAGCAAGAAGACGGTTGGGGTGTTAGCATAGCAATAAAAGTTCTACCAAAGCCCCTATCACGATCAACGACTAAAAGGGGTGTCCTAAGCCGATAGATATGTGCCAGTTTGATAGTGAAAACGGATGTTCTCTACCTGAGAATATCCATTTGCCATCCTTACGAAGCGGGTCGTAGATACTTGTTGCATAGTCAAAACGGAACGGACCAACGGGCGTATCAAATCTGTACCCGATACCCATAGCAATTACGCTTCCTTCCCACAAGTCACGTAACCTCATGGTGCCGTACTTCCCGGTTGTAAGACGGTTAAAAGCATTGCCAATATCGGTAAAGACAGTCAGACCACTGCGCTCAACCAGTGAGGCCCAAAAACTGTCCCAGCCAGCTGGTTTAGGGAAACGGTAACGGTACTCAGCACTGAGTTCCAGCAGTGAAGCACTTCCAACAGTGTTCGATAGCAACAGATTCTGGGTTTCGTCCAGTGCTTCCAACTCACCACTGTGTGGATCGTGTAGCTGCCGAGATGGGAAACTTCGAATACTAGCGGCACCTCCCGCAAAGTACTGTCGCTCGATACTTACATACGTGTTTGTATCTGTAGTACTGCCCCTGGAAAACCCAAGTAAAAAAATATGTCCGGCCTTGATCTTTGTAGCAATTGTTGACTGCACCGATACCGGAAAGATGCTGCTATAAAAAGCCTGACTGCGGACGAATTGCCCGGCACCAATCCCTGCTTCGATCGATACGTTGGCGGTGTAACCGGAACGGGGATCCATGACATTATCACGGTGCTCTCCCCTGATGTTGGCACCAAGGTAGATACTTGTAAACCACGGGGTGTTCCCGGTGTGTAAATATTTATCCAAGACCAGGAACTGATTAAGCGTACTATAAACAAATGCAATTTCTTCCGGAGTCTCAGCATCAACCAAGGCTGAGTCCAATGCACCCTGGAACTCACGCGGAACCTGGCGCTCCAGACCGATACTTGCATCAATACCATTTACACCTAAAAACAATGGAAGGCTTACCGGCATGCGGGTAAGTACACCAAAAGAGCTTAACCGAAAGGGACTAACCAGGACCCGCTCGGAGTAGTAGATATTGCTCTGCAGTCCGCCACGCCAGTTCCAAATTCTAAATAAACTCGGCCAGGCCAGAACACCCGAAATAACGGCTTCACGTTGCAGAGGCTGCCCTTGAAGAAACCCGCTGATATCCTGAAGGATATACTGTGCCGTAAGCGAACCAACCTGTGCCCCGCCAAACAGATTGCGGTGCTGATACGTTGCACCAACCCCTGCATTTAAGTAGTTATCTACAGCCGTTTGAAAGAACAGAACATTAAACCCTAAATCACTGGGCTTATTGTTCATTGTGAATACGCGCAGTGAAATCACCGAATCTGACAGAGACTGAGGTGAAAGGTCGCTGTGATTTGGCACAATCGTATCTATTGTTACAATTTCGAAAACACCAAGAGAAATAAGATTGTTCCGTGATGCTTCGATCAGATCGCGATTGTACCACTCACCAGTAGCGAACTCAATTTGTCTGCTACGCATGGTTTGGGTGATCCCCGGGAAACCATTGTTGTTTTCCTGAAAAAGAATGGATCCAATACGTTTGCGCTTACCGGTGGTAAAAACAACGGCTATGGTATCGCGTGAAAGGTCGCTGCTGCTTTTAACAATCGGCTGTGTGAAGCTTGCTTTGTAATATCCATTGTTCTGAAGCATTCTTGACATAGCCGCCAGGCTGGAAGTTAAGAGTGATTCGCTGTATGGATCGCCCTTATCAATTTTCAGCTCTGAAACAACCCTTTGATATATGTCTGCCGGAATACTATCGAGGCCATAAATAAGTACCGTATCAACAACAGCCTGTACTCCCTCGTTTATGTTGAATTTTAAAACATTGCGTTTTACAGACGGATCGTAGCCAAAGTCCCACGTTACCCGGGCATCATGAAAGCCATGCTGGTTAAGGTATTCAAGAAGTGCAACACTGTCATCGGATGCTTTTGACGGGCTGAAGTATCGCAGTTCGCTCTTCAGATTTTCCTGGAGGCGCTCAAGTGTTTTTAAAATTGGTGTTGGAGTTGCCGGATTGCGGGCTACATTTTCCTGAACGTATCTGCCTAACCTGCGTGTGATTGACAGTTCGCTTTCGCGTGACTGAATAACACCAATAAGCTGTTCAGTGCTGGTAAGGGAGCATCCAACAATTCGGACTTCCTGTAATTCCGAGAGGCCCTGATATCGGTCTGCACGATATTGCTCAAGAGCAAAGACACTATCAGCTGGAACAACACCCGCTGCCAACGCGGTAGCCGACATGACGATACATGGCAGTACAATAAGCAAGAACCGGAGGATGCAGGTACACACTATACTAAAATACCGTCAATCCGGCTGAGGGCTTCGTTCATTGAGCATGCCGGCAATAAAACTGCCGAATATTAATAATCCGAATCGTCGTCTTCGTTAAATAAGAAGTCGTCGGACGCACTTTCGTACTCAGGCCATAGGTCTTCAATCCCTTCATATACAGGATCTTCCGGGTCATCCAGTTCCTTGAGATTTTCAATAATCTGGATCGGGGCACCGGTACGATCGGCATAATCAATAAGCTCGTCCTTAGTCGCCGGCCAAGGAGCGTCTTCAAGGTATGCAGCAAGTTCAGGGGTCCAAAACATGATCTATTCCTATTTGGTGCCAAGTGTGATTGGGGCGCGAATATACAAGCAGCAAGCTGGTAACGCAACATATTCACACTGATAATGTTTGCAGATTACAAATTAATGCATTCGAAAGGTCATCTTTTTCAATCAAATTCCTGGTTTCTTCCAGGTTGATCTGCTTATTGACAGTGTTTTTTCCGCTACAGCAATATCGTGTGGCGTGGTGATTTTATTGTTCGTGGTCTCGCCGTCAGTACAATACACGGTATATCCCGCCAATTCAACAACCTGGGCATCATCTGTTGCATCCGGATGAACGTTGAGATACGCTTTTCTCAATATATCAGCCTGAAACCCTTGTGGAGTCTGAGCTGCCCGGAGAGATGATCGAGAAAGTGTTTGTACCACGCTTCCGTCGGCCCCAACTTCCTTGATTGTATCGGAAAGCGGGACTACCGGAACGGCTGCTCCGTGCTGCCGCGCCTTATGAATAACTTTCTGAAACAGATCTGCGGTTGCCAGTGGCCGAACGGCATCATGGACAAGGATAACAGAGCATTTGTTCAAACTTGGATGGTCCAGAGCGTTTTTTACGCTTTGCCAGCGTTCCCCGCCGCCGAAAACGACGTGAATTTGTGTGTTTGTCGTTATCGAGCTGATGATGTGGTTTGCCATCACGTCACTCTCATGAATGGCAAGGACAACACTACCTACGTTGGAGATACTGCAGATAGTTCTCAGTGTGTGCACCAGTATAGGCTCGGTTCCAAGCATGGCATACTGCTTGGGAACCGCCGAGCCAAAGCGTTTTCCAATACCTGCACACGGAACAATTACACCAACGTAGTATGACGTCATAACCAGAGTGCACCAGTGCTGGCGAGGATTAAACAACGGTTGTAATAAACAGTTGCCATCAAAGCTAACGCACCTTGAATGTTGCCATAGTAATGATGGCCAGCATAACAGCAATTATGTAAAATCGGGTAACAATTTTGGATTCATGCCATCCTTTTTTCTCAAAGTGGTGGTGAAGTGGAGCCATAAGGAACAGGCGCCGACCCTCACCGTATCTGCGGCGGGTGTACTTATACCACGTAACCTGAAGAATAACCGAAACAGTTTCTGCAAAAAATATCCCTCCCAAAATGGGCAGCAGAAACTCTTTTTTAATGAGAACGCATAAAACACCAATTGCCCCACCTAAAGCAAGCGATCCGGTGTCGCCCATGAATACCTGGGCAGGATAGGCATTATACCATAAAAACCCCATTGATGCACCAACAATGGCAGCACAAAAAATCACTAACTCATCGGTACCCCTAAGGTGCATGATGTTCAGATAATCGGCAAAAAAGGCATTGCCTGAAAAGTATGCAATAACAGCAAGTGCAAGGGCACTTATCCCAACCGTACCAATACATAACCCGTCAAGACCATCAGTGAGATTCACGGCATTCGAAGTGGCAGTAATTACAAATACAACCATGGGGATATAAAACCAGCCAAAATCAAAATTCACCATTTTCTCAAATGGGACGGTCGTAAGAGAGCTTACGTCACGCAACGAACTGCTAAACCATTCCGGCATAAAAGTTAGAGCACAGCCCACCATCAGGCTGACAACAACCTGTCCAAGAAGTTTGTATTTACCTATCAAACCGTTTGGCAGTTTTCGTACAACCTTCAAATAATCGTCGGTAAACCCAACAATTCCAAGTAAACCGGTTGTAGCAACAACGGTAATAACGTACATGTTGTCTACCCGGCCCAGCAGCAGGGTTGGGATCAGCACTGCTGCAAGAACGATTATTCCTCCCATGGTTGGCGTACCTGCTTTTGTGCTGTGATGCCCCACACCCTGAAGTTCTCTCTTGGCCTGTTCACCAATCTGAATTCGTTTAAGGAGGGCAATCAACTTGGGTCCGACAAGAATTGCGATCAGCAACGCAAGTACTGCTGCAACGGCAGCCCGGAATGTTACGTACTGAAACACGCCGATTCCGGGAATGGTTGTAAAGTCGCGCATCCAAAGCGCAAGGTGGTACAGCATTAGCGTCCTTTCAGTGCTGAAACAACTTTCTCCATTGTCAACCCACGAGATCCTTTTACAAGAATACATGAGCCGTCGGGAATATTTGCCGTAATGAAATCCGCACACTGATTATGAGTGCCGAAACAATGTATGGGATGGTTGATGTTCTGTGATGCTTTGGCAAACTCGGTTCCCAGGGTAATAATGGTATCAGCAACGTCTGCCGCCTGATTTAAACAATCAGTATGTTCCTGCTCAGATGCTGTTCCCAGCTCGCGCATATCACCCAAAACGGCAACGCGGTGTACGGCAGGGAATAACTGGAGAGTCTTTAGAGCTGAATTCATACTATCAGGATTGGCATTGTACGTGTCGTTCAGCAACGTAAACCGCTCCGAACGTTCTACCTTCATCCTGCCGTATTCGCTATTCTGCTCCGGCATGTACGATTCCAGTGCCTGTTTAATCTGAGTGGCCGTTAACTCGAACACTGCGCCAACGGCGATTGCAGCAACGGCATTCATTGCGGCGGCGTATCCGGTTGTTTTCATAACGGAACGAAGAGATGCTCGCTCGTGGACTACATGAATAATCGGGTTCAGTTCCTGTGTAAAGCTAACACTGGCGCTGATATCAGCGTGTGTGTTAATGCCAAACGAAAGCCCCCTTCCACCGTGACGTTCTACCCAGGCAGCGATACGGACATCATTAAGGTTAATCAGCATTGTACCACCGGTATCAATGAGAAACTCGAACAGGGTTGTTTCTTCCTTTTCAACACCGTCTAGGTCGATCAGCTTTTCCAGATGCTCCTTACCAATTTGGGTGATCAGGCCATGGGTTGGACGTACCATGGCGCAGAGGATCTCGATTTCACCTGGTTCGTTGGTACCAATTTCGATTACTGCAGCCGTATGCTGGTCCGTTAGCTGCAGAAGGGTTAAGGGAGTACCAATTTGGTTGTTGTGATTTGCATGGGTTTTTAGCACATGATATTGGGCATTAAGTACATGGGCAGCCAATTCCTTGGTGCTGGTTTTCCCGGCCGATCCGGCAATTGCAAGAATAGGAATACTAAACCGCTGCCGATGATACCAGGCCAGAGTACCAAGCGCATGGAGCGTGGACTCAACACGGATTAGCGGAACGCCGTTTATTGTATCAGAAGTTATCAGCCCCGCATCAACGATTAATAGTACTGCACCTTTAACGGTGGCTTCGGTAAGAAGAGTATGTGCATCAAAGTTTTCACCGCGAAGGGCAACAAACAATGCACCAGGTTGTAAAGTACGGGTATCGGTGCTAACGCCTGAGGAACTGATATTCTCAGGAAGACATATTGCTGCTTCACCAAAGCAAGTAACGAGGTCGGTATAACCGAACTGAGCAAGATTATTCATTGCGGACGAAGATAAGAAGATTGAATTTCGGCTGCACGGAATCGTACACTCCGGGAGCGGGGGTTCCGTTCAATTTCGGGTACGTCAGCAACTACGGGTTTCTTGGTTAGAACAGTCAGTACGGGCGGCGTCTGACGTCGGGAATATTCACGAAAAATATCTTTTACAATGCGGTCTTCCAGTGAATGGTAGCTCAGAACAACAATTCGGCCTCCTGTATCCATCATGTGAAGGACGGAAACCAGCGACTCTGCAAGAATGTCTAATTCCCGGTTTACGGTAATGCGCAGTGCCTGAAATATTCGTGCAAGTGTTTTTGCTACATGCTGCGGGGGAATATGCTGTTCTATTGTCGTTCGTAAATCAACAGTTGTCCGGAAAGGGGCTAGGGTACGCCTACGCACAATAGCGCGGGCAAGCAGAGCCGAAGAAGGATCTTCGCCGTAGTTACGGAATACATTCGCAAGTTCTTTTTCGGTGTATGTATTAAGAACATCCGCCGCCGTTATGCCATCCTGACCAAAACGCATATCCAGCGGAGCCTCTTGTCGGAACGAAAATCCCCGCGGATGATGATCAAACTGATAACTGCTCACACCTAGGTCAAACAGGATGCCCTGAACAGGACCTTCATTTTTGAGTGTTTCTGGTATCGTACTGAAGTTCTTGTTAACAATAACATGCCGACTGTCGGAGGGATGGTGCTCGTGATAATGACCCACCGCGGCATCATCGGCATCAAACGAGAACAGCCGTCCACTTTCCGGTAGGTGCTGCAATATCATTCCGGTGTGCCCACCTCCACCCAACGTTGCATCTACGAACACGCCACCACGATCGGCCTGCAAAAAGTCGATACACAACTGAGCCATTACCGGCACATGGTATTCTTGTTCAGAGAGCCGTGCCATTACTGAAGGAGGCTAATCCAAGAGTGAAAATCAAGTTAAAACAAAGTCGATAAACTTTTAACGCCAATACCACCGATCACCAGGAATGCCTCGGCATACTGTACACCAATTCGGGTACCATAGTGCATGCAGCGTGCCTGTTGTTCGCTCATGAACTCCGGACGTGACAGTATGGTTTGTGGTTCGTCTGAAACATAGCGGTCAGGAACGTTAAACTGGCTTGCGTAAGCCAGGATAGCATTTTCTCGTCCCTCCCAGGTATTGCTAACATCTACATATACGATGTTCTGCTCTGGTAAATCATAGTTCTGCTGATAGCAAAAAACCTTTTGTGGACGGGTATAGTCGCTGGAGTAGGTATCGGGAAGAACCTTTGGCAGACCGCACAGGAATGAAGCACCTACGGCAAGCTTATGAACTGCTTCATGGTCAGGATGGCGTTCTACGGGAGGACTTGTGATGATAATATCCGGTTTATACTCACGAAATTTTTTTACCAGTGTAAGTACATGTTCCTGGCAGTATGAAACATGCCCGTCGGGCATTGATAAGATCTCGCGGTGTGCTACACCTAAGATCGACGCAGCATTGTCAGCTTCCTGCTTGCGAAGTGTGGCATTACCTCGCGTACCGTTTTCACCGGCAGTACAATCGAGCAGCACAACCTTGTGGTTTTCAAGGACAAGTTTTCGGATTGTACCGCCTGCCGATAGTTCGGCATCATCCGGATGTGCTGAAACAACAAGTACGTTTGCCATGGTCGAGTTTAACCCATTGCGTCCAACTTGGCAACACGACCGGCATGGCGTCCGCCTTCGAAGGATGTTTCCAAGAAAGCCGCAACCATGAGCAGTACATCGTCCAGCGACGACAGCCTGCTTCCAACTGCCAGCATGTTAGCATTGTTATGTGCCCGGGCCAGTTTTGCCATTTCAACGCTGGTAACATTGGCTGCACGTATTCCGTGCACCTTGTTTGCAGCAATCGAAATTCCAATACCGCTGCCACACACGATAATTCCTGCGTTGGCTGTACCATTAGCAACAAGCTCTGCGGCAGCCCTTCCATAATCAGGGTAATCAACGGAAGCTTCGGAATCGGTGCCGGCATCAAGGACGGTATAGCCTTTTTCGGTGAGAAACTTTTTTATTGCCTCTTTGTAAGCAAAGCCGGCATGATCTGAGCCAACGCTAATCGAAATCATATTTTCTCCACATGAATGCCGGTGCTGCCAAAGCCACCGGTGTTGCGCTCGGTACTATCAAGACTTACCGTAACGTTCCATTCAACCTGTTCTACCCTTGCAAAAACAAGCTGTGCTATTCGCATACCGCGTTCGACCGTAAACGGTGAAGCAGAGAAATTAGCCAGGATTATCTGGATTTCTCCCCGGTAGTCACTATCGATTGTTCCTGGCGCATTTAGTGCAAACACTCCGTTCTTGGCAGCCAGACCGCTACGTGAGCGCACCTGACACTCGTAACCGGCAGGAACGGCAATACGCAATCCCGTAGGAACCATAACAACACCGCCGGGCGGAATTGTTACGGGTGTTGTACAAGCTGCATGCACATCCATACCGGCAGCGCCGGTAGTAGCAAAACACGGCAAAGGCAGGTCTGCCGCATGGTCAAGAACATTAATATCTACGAGCATTGCAAAGCCCCTTACTACTTCCTTCCGAAGTCGGCCGGATTTTCACCCCAAACGTCTGATTCCCATTTCAGGAGTTCATTCTCGTATTCGTTGGTCTCCAGCCAGAGCTCGGCACGTTCCAGCAGCTCAAAAACTTTTCGGTTGCGTGTTGTTCGGTCAGTTTTTGTTCTGGCTTTTTTATTGCGAACCCAGTTAAGAGCCGTAGTGGAATCAGAATATACCGGCAGCGTACTTTTTTGCTGTTCCAGCATACCAAGAGCATGCACGATTGCCAGGAATTCACCGATATTATTTGTTGCATCCTCGAAAGGTCCCAGCCTGAACAATTCGGTACCGGTTGCTGTGTCAACACCCCGATATTCCATTACCCGTGTAACCATGTTGCATGCCGCGTCCACGGAAACACTTGGTGTTATTGGTTTCTTTGGTTTTTTAACCTTAGCGCTCTTCTTGCCTGCCCCACCCTTGGCCAACGATTCGTCAACCCGGGACCCTCCGGCCTTTGGGGGGCCGGCATCAACAGCAGTACGCGCATCTGCAAGTGTATCATAAGCGCGGTATCGTGAGCCCGGAAATCCTTCTACCTGTTCTCGGCATTTCTCCCATGACGGGTAAATGCCGGGTATCCGGCCAATCCATACTACATACCATTTGCTTTTCTTGGGTGCTCTAATAATGGCCATAAGGCTGCAAAATTACGACATTACGGTGCGAACAGTCACATTTTGGATTCAACCGCTACGTGGTTATAATGAAGTATGCAAAAACCTTTAGCGCAGCAGTTGTTGGTATCTCTGCATATCCGGTTGAAATTGAAATCCATGTTGAACTCGGATTGCCGGCTTTTCAGATCGTTGGTTTGCCCGACAGTTCGGTGCGTGAAAGTAAGGAACGTGTTCAGGCAGCAATAAAAAACTCATCGTTCGAGGTACCGCCACGAAAATATACCGTAAATCTGGCACCGGCAGACGTTCGGAAGGAGGGAAGTATGTTTGATCTTCCGATTGCAATTGGCGTACTGAATGCTGTGCATGAGATCGAAATGGCAGGACTGTCCGATACGGCAATGGTTGGTGAGCTGGCTTTTGACGGTACGCTCCGCGCCGCTCACGGAGTACTTCCAATTACAGCCATGCTTAAGAAAAATGGATTTAAACGTATTGTCCTTCCAATGGCTAACGCCGGCGAAGCAGCGATTGTGTCCGGTATCGATGTTATTCCCGTTGAAACGCTGAAAGAAACAGTTGACTTTATGCGTGGCCTGCTGTTGATTAAACCACATATTGTTGACGTACCGCGACTCTTTGAGAAAGCATCTGAAGAAATTATTCCTGACATGGCCGACGTGAAAGGACAAGCAGCGGTGAAACGGGCGTTGGAGGTAGCTGCGGCGGGCGGGCATAACATCATCATGCTCGGTCCGCCCGGGGCAGGAAAAACCATGCTCGCAAAGCGATTACCCGGAATTCTCCCCCCGCTTACACTGTCAGAAGCATTAGAAACAACGGCAATACATTCAGTTGCAGGAATTCTGTCACCCGGGCATGCCCTGGTCACGAAAAGACCGTTTCGTGCCCCACACCACACCATTAGCGATGCGGCGTTGGTGGGTGGCGGCGTTGGTGTTGTAAGGGCAGGAGAAATCACATTGGCACACCATGGCGTCTTGTTTTTAGATGAGCTACCTGAATTTCAGCGTAATGTTCTGGAAGTATTGCGCCAGCCACTCGAAGACAGGCAGGTTCTGATTTCACGCACACGAACCTCGGTGACGTTTCCAAGCAATGTGATGCTGGTGTGCAGTATGAACCCATGTCCATGCGGAAATTTTGGAAGCGGTGTCAGACCCTGTACCTGCACGCCAATGGAAGTGTCGAAATACATGGGAAGAGTAAGTGGACCACTATTAGACAGGATTGACCTGCACGTTAATGTTCCTGCCGTCGAAGTAAAGGAACTAGCCCGCATGCAGTCGGGCGAACCGTCAGAAACAATCCGTCAGCGCGTGATACAGGCCCGTCAAATCCAACATGACCGGTTCCGGGACCGACCCGACTTGTTCAAAAACGCCGATATGTCATCGGCTGACTTGCAGCGTTTTGGCAAGCCAACACCTGAAGCACTTGGCTTTTTGCAAAAGAGCATGGACAAGTTATCGCTCTCAGCACGTGCATACCATCGTATTCTAAAAGTTGCACGTACGATTTCTGATTTGGAACACGAGGACTACATTCAGCAGCACCATATGGCAGAAGCAGTTCACTACCGTGACTTAGACCGTCCGTACTGGAACGGATAAACCGAATAGGTAAAGTATGCAATCAAAGTATGTGTGGTATGTGTGCCGGAGATTACTCCCGCTACTTTGAAAACAGTGAATTACGTAAACAAATCAGACCGCTTTCTATTCCCCTGAACCGTAATCCTAGAACAGCCTCCGTTGTTGATGTACTTAGTCCCGCACGAAGCGGTCGTTTTGCCGGCAGCTGCAAATCGGCAGCCTGAACCGCGTGAATTAACGACGTGTCCAGTTTAAACACCTCTGCAATTTTGGTTGCAAACTGATAACGACTAACGTAGTCCGATCCGCCTACATGGTAAATCCCTTGTGCAGCCGTCTCTATAACCCGTACGATAGCTTCGGCAAGGTCATCAACATAGGTTGGATTACCATATAAATCGCTGGCAGCGCGGACGGGAGAATTTGTTTCGGCACTTTTCAGTACCGAGTGAACAAAATCAGGACGTGATGGGAAGGGGCTATATACAACGTTGGTTCGAATTATCGTGCTGCTGATGCCTGAAGTGATTACAGCATTCTCGCCGGACAGTTTTGTTTTACCATAGTAGTTAATTGGTGCGGGTGTGTCGTTCTCGGCGTACGGACCCCGCTCGCCGTTAAAAATGTAATCGGTAGAAAGGTGAACAAGATGTGCATCGGTTGCCCGTGCAAGTCGTACCAGGTCCTTCACGAGTGTTACATTCAGTACCTGTGCCGTTTCTTTATCTGCTTCACAGGCATCTACGCTGGAAGTTGCAACAAGATTAACGATAACGGAAGGCAGTTGGCCAAGGATGGTAGATTTAAGCTCGCTCAGCGACGTAACGTTGACGTGTGAGGCAACAATCCTGCTATGTTCAATGTTAACCTTCGAGCGGGTTACAAGGTGAAGAGTGGCTGAAGTCTCCTGCAGCAAAATTGGCACCAGCGCCAAACCGGTTGTACTTCCGGCACCGATAATAGTGATAGTTTTACTCATTACAAGAACAAATGTATATTACGCTTATGCCTTTACTTACAAGTTTGTTAATGTTGATTGTTGTGGCCAGGATTTTTGGCCACATAGCAGTACGATTAAAGCAACCAGCGATCGTTGGAGAAATGGTGGCAGGCGTACTGTTAGGCCCGAGCGTATTGGGTCTGGTAACGGCAAGCCCTGCATTATCGGGCATTTCGGAGCTGGCGGTATTTCTTGTTGTGTTGTCCGCCGGACTGGAAATGAATTTTAACGATGTAGTAAAGGCATTCAAGGGCAAGGGTTCAATAATCGGCTTATTTGGATTTTTAATACCGCTAATTCTTGGGATTCTGGTAGGACTGGTTTTTGGTCTGGATGTTAACAAGACGGTTTTCCTGGGATTATGTATTTCGATAACGGCATTACCTGTTGCCGTTGGAATTCTTCAGAGTTTTGGTATCCTGAACAGCAGAATAGGCAAATACTCAATTGCGACTGCAATCCTTAACGACGTATTTGCGCTGATGATTCTTGGCGTACTACTGTCGTTACCTGAGCAGCGTTCATTCGAGGCCGTTGGGATCAGCATTGCATTAACAGTATGGAAGTTAGTGGTTCTGGGTGCTGTAATTCTTGGGTTTAACTGGGTATTGGAAAAGCTGGTACAGTGGGGAGTGCACGTTGAACGGTTCCCTGAAAAACTTGTACAGTGGCTGGGCAATGATGCGCTGTTTGGTTTAGTGGTTCTCTTTGTACTGGTATTTGGGTCGGCCAGCGAGATGCTGGGTTTCCATTTTGTTGTGGGTGCGTTTTTTGGGGCATTGCTGATTGACAGGAAGTTTTTCCTTGCCGAGCGTTATCACGTGCTTGATAGTACATTACGATCGGTAAGCGACGGTTTTCTGGCACCGATTTTCTTTGCATACCTTGGCCTTGAGTTCAACATTTTTGGCGTCAGCTCTGTTTTGTTTGTAGTTGTTGTGCTCATCGTTTCAATTGTGTCAAAGATGATAGCAGGGTGGCTTGGAGGCAGAACCATCGGAATGTCCAAAACAGATTCAATGGGAATAGCTATCATTCTAAACGGACGTGGTGTGATGGAGTTGGTTATTGCCAGTATCGGCTACGAGAGGGGTCTGATTGGTCAGGAATTATTCTCGACGCTTGTCCTTATGGGAGTCGTGTCAACACTTATTACCCCGGTGCTGTTCCGCAAGTTCGTAATGCCACGTCTGGAAAAAGAAAACGAACCGCAGCCGGTGCTTGCAGATGGTTAAGGGCAACGTAGTTTGGTTTAGGTGTCTTGCCGCACGGCCCACGTAAAAATGTGCAACTCAGCAATTAGTGTCATGGAGTAGGCCTGACTGTGGTCATTTCTAAAATGTTATTAAGATTGCGTAATTTTCGACAGGAAAATGAACATAATACAAACTTTCCCAAAGGTTTTCCATGCGAAAGAGTACGATTACATGCGATACGGAAGGAATAATTCAAACGTTTAATCAGGGGGCTGAGGAAATGTTTGGATACACCGCTTCCGAAGCTGTTGGCAAACTTCGAGTAAGTGCATTTTCACCTGGCGAGATTGTCTTGCAAAACCTTAAAAGCTGGCTTGACACCGCTAATGAAACGGGTGAGTGGATTGGTCAGACCAACTTTGTTCGTAAAAACGGTGAGGTATTTGGTGCCAGAATCCGGATATCGCCAACCTCGAAGAACGGAGAACAAATTGGCTATTGCGGTGTGACCGAAGAACTGGAAACCCCGGTTCATGTACCCATAAAGTTTACAACTAAAGCCATACGCTGGCTTGTTATCACCAGAGCCCCTTTTCTAACGGCAGCATTAACACCGGTGGTGATTGGGTTGGTATGGGTTGCAGCGATCGGGGGTTTTGCGATACCGTGGACGGAAAGCCTGCTTGCCGGTCTGGGCGTGTTGCTGCTCCATTTAAGCGCAAACGTCTTTAACGATTATTTCGACGTGAAAAGTGGTACTGATGGCGCAAACACCAAATACTTTGTACAGTACACTGGTGGGAGCAGAGCCATAGAAATGGGGTTGATAGATTTAAAGCGTACAAAGTATGTTGCGGTAACACTACTTCTTGCTGCGCTGATCATCGGCCTTGGTTTAACCGCAGTGGTGGGAACCGGTGTGTTATACATTGGTCTTGCGGGTCTTGCATTAGGGTACTTTTACACGGCACCTCCTCTTCGTCTGGTAGCCCGGCATGGTCTTGGCGAGCTCTCGATCGGACTGGCGTTTGGTCCGTTAATTACTCTTGGCATGGCCTACGTTGCTACAGGTTTTTATTCGTGGGAAGCATTCCTGGTTGGGATTCCTGCAGGCTTGCTTACAACGAACATCCTGATGATTAACCAGATTCCAGATGCAGAAGGAGATGCAACTACCGGAAAGAATCACCTGGTTGTAACGTTTGGTCCAACGGTTGCCGGTTGGTTGTATACCGGCACCTGGCTTAGTGCTCTGGCGGGGATATCATGGTTTGCTTTGCAGTGGAATAAGCCACTCTTACACATAGCAACTGTTGTGGGTCTGGTGTATGGCATTTATACGATCGTATGGATGTTTAAGAACCTTGATAAACGCACACTTGTTCGGTCAAACGTCAATACTATTTACTTGCAAATCGCGGTAACGCTGTTGATGGCACTGTTCATGGCGTTATAATTTTCACGATCTACAAAAAGCGAAAAAGCCGGGGTTTCCTCCGGCTTTTTTTTGGTATTGCAAAACTGTTATTGTGGTGGCAGTACAACTGCATCCACAACATGTACCCAACCGTTTGAGGCACGTACTGAGGCAACGATTTTTGCACCGTCAATCTTCCAGGTGTCACCCTCAATCGACATCGTAACCGGCGTACCGTCGAACATCTTTACTTGTTGTCCGTTTGTAAAGGCGTCCTTATCCAATGCCGACGTTAGAACGTGATGGTACAGGACAGTTGTAAGCTGATCGGCCTTTTCTGGCTTGAGCAGCGATTCAACAGTTCCGGCCGGAAGCTTATCAAACGCGGCATTTGTTGGAGCAAACACTGTAAACGGTCCAGCATTGGCAAGAGTATTCTCAAGTCCCGCTGCCTGCACTGCTTTTACCAGGGTAGAGTGGTCAGCAGAACCCATGGCAACATGCAGAATGTCTTTTTGTGAAACATCGTCCTGAACAAAAGCCTGACCTCCGCCCGGCTGGTCGGCAGCGCCGGAGGTATTCGCCTGAGTCTTCTCGGCATCCTGCGAGCAACCCCATGCAAGAAACACGGCTGCTAGAATGGTGACTAAAGAATGCGACTTTATCATCATGCATCTCCAAAAAGTGAATAAATATGGTTACCAGTCTTTTCGAACAAAAGCACGTTTACCGAACACGATTGGTACTACCATCCACACCAGCAATGAAACTGCAGATATGGTCGTGCCAAGCGAGGTTCCAAAAAAGTCTTCAAAAACAGCACCTGTGTATCCCATGAGTGCAGCATAGTCAAAGGTGAGCATCACGATGATGCGGGCAAGATCAACGGGATTCAAAACAATCATGCCGATTGTTGCCATCTCCATGGGGTAGTCCGCAAAGGCAACGGTGATTGCCAGAATGGCACCATCGTATAAGATGGCTGTGATTAGCCACACCACAAAGGCAACACCCATGGCAGCAGCCTTATCCTGTACGGTAACACCGATCAGATAGGCAATAGCAAAGAATACCACCGAGAGAGCAGCACCGGTGCTGATAAGAGTTACAAAGGGAGCGGAGAACACAACGCCGTGGAGCAGGCCCGGAATGCCCACGCCCAGTACAAACGAAATCAGGAAGGGGAGAGTAACACCAAGGTACAGAGCGGTAAAAATCGATGTACGCGTTACCGGTTGCGAAAGCATTAGCTCAACAAAGTCACGATTGTGATGAATATGCAGGGTACCAAAAACAGCGGCAGCAAGCGGAATTAGAATGAGGACGACATTCATCAACCCGACAACGGTTTTGGCTTCACCGGAGGTAAAAAACAGGAGTCCTTCCGATACGGCAAAGAAAAATAAAAAGTACATAATCAGCCATCGGCTGCGAACAACATCCCGGACAACGTAGCGGAGTAACTGTAACGTTGGTTTCATTGTACACCCCCGCCCTTTTCCATAATGGCAGCGATGGCTGCCGGAAGATTGGAATGACCTGTAGAAGAGAGTAGATTCTGTACTGAGCCATCGTACATGATTACGCCTTCGTTGATATAAACAATCCTGGTGGCAAGCTCTTCGATTTCGGCGATTACGTGCGATGTGATAAGAACGCTTGAGCCGTTATCGGCCACGTGACGGATTCGGTTTTTGAGTCGCTGTGTTACCAGCGGATCAAGTCCGGCAGTTGGTTCATCGAGTAGTAACACCCTGGGTTCGTACATAAATGCCAACACTGCACCAACTTTTTGACGTGTGCCGCCACTCAGTGAGCGCATAGGCTTTTTTAAATGTTCGTGAAGCTGAAATTCAGAGAACAGTTCTTCGGCTATTTCTGTCTGCTGCTTTCTGATGCCGCGAACCATGGCAATAAGTTCCAGTGGCGACAGATTTTCGGGGTATCGGGCAACTTGCGACATATAGCCCATCTTGTTGCGTACGTCGGGATTGGCACTCACCAGTTCACCGTCCAGATGTATTGTTCCCGAGTCCGGCCGCACCAAGCCAACAATGCTCTTCATGAGCGTGGTTTTACCGGATCCGTTTGGACCTACAAGAGCAGTAACACTGCCCGGTGAGAGCGATATACTCACTCCGTTCAGCACCTGTAGCTGTTTGAATTTTTTCCTGATGTTCTGTATTTCAATCATGGCGTAAGAATGGTGGCCGCATCAGCGGACGCTTGTCCACAAGAGTTTCAGGAGTCATTGTTGGAATGATGCGTTCAGTGAGATCCAGGATGGTAATAAATGCGGTATGCATCAGAATTACCGATGATGGGATTCGCTCAACAAGTAGCGAATAGAGGCGCACCGGGTGAAAGGGTACGTCACCGAATCCATCTTTGTTTAAATCGTATCCTTCGTATGAACTCCAGTAGTTTTCGTTAAACGAGCTGTTAAGCTCACCCGCATTAGTTGTAATGTCGAATGTATTACCGTCGAACATGTTTCGGGTAACCGTTACCAGCTCACAGTTGCCAAGGATTCTAAATCCATAGCCATTGCGAATAAACCGGTTTTGTTCTATGAGCGACCTGGTAAGACCCTCACCATGTATGGCAACGGTGTTGCCGGTAAATACATTCCCTTTCAGGTGTCCGTGACTGATGTCTTTAAGCAGCAGCCCGTACGAGGTAGGACCCCAATTGTCGAGGAATGAGTTGTTTAGCATTTGAATTTGCCGGGAATACATAACCGCAACTCCGGCATCATTGTGTTTAAAAACATTCGATCGGTACGAGCAGGAATCGGAGAACATGAAGTGCAATCCGTAGCGAATATTTCCTTCACTTTTATTACCAACAACGGTACCTTGTCGCATAAATTCAAAGTAGATTCCGTCACGGTGTCCGGTGATTACATTGTCCTTGACCAGTATATTCCTACATTTCCAGGCATGAATGGCGTTACCGGAATTCGACTCACTTCGTGGTATTCCGGTTATGGTGTTGCCCTGAATGCGGCAACGCTCAGAACTGTATGCATAGATTGCAAAGAATGCATTTTCGATAATGCAGTTCTTAACAACGATGTTGCTTTGTTCCTTGATTTTAATTGCAGCATGATCATCAACGTAGCTAACGGCTACGTTGCGAATGGTAATGCCACTGATGGTAACATTTCCGGACAGGATGCTGAACACACTGCCATTTTTAGACTCCGCATCAAAAACACATTCACGCGTACCCAGGATTGTTATGGCTGACTTCACAACATACCCGGTACCGGGGTACACACCGGGTGTAACCCTGATCGTATCACCATTACCGGTATGTGCAAGTGCAGCACTCATCCCGCCACGGTAGGCCGGCGTTAGGGTTATGGTTCGTCCCAAACCACTTACAGCACCAAACAACAGTGTTAGTGAGATTAGCAGTTTCATAGTACCAGCCTTGCTCCAAGAACGAATGATCGTCCCGCTGAGGGCAGGTTGTTTATGCTTGTATGTTCATGATACAGCCGATCAAACAGGTTAGTACATCCTGCCTGTACACGTATTGCGCGGGTTGGTTGCCATGCCAGAAGGATGTCTGATCGCCACCATGCACCGGTTGAATCTTCGGGTAGAATAATGTGCGAGGTACGTTCCTGAGCTAAAGCGCCAGTCATTAGCAGCTCAGCCTGAATTTCGGGGTTCCCTACAATGGTCCGTATGGTAGCAGATGGAGGACTAATCAGTGGCAGTGGTTCAGAATACAATACCGAATTACCCCACAAGGCCTGTACAGATCCCTGAATGCTGCACCATGACGTTACGGCCGTAAGAGCAGAAATATCAAAGCCCCGTATCCAGGCAGCGCCAATGTTGGATATCGTGCGGATTGGCACGCGGTTACTTCCGTCATATACAACATTGGTGTCAGTTGCGATATAGTCAGAAATTGATCGTACAAAGGTGTTAACACTAACAGTGAAGTCATCGGTGCCATAGGAGCATCCAACCGAGACATTAACAGACGACTCGTTCTTCAGATCAGGGTTGCCATTTACAATTGCGTCGATGCCAGGATCGTAAATATAGAATCCATATACCTCAAGCTGTGTTGGCATACGCTGTGCGTACGATAAAACAGACCGAAGCTGAATTGTTTCTGAAACATCATAGTAAAGCCCCCCGGATGCACTGAATGCGGTAACGGTTTTATCAGGGTTAATCCCGGGAAAGTATCCGCTTAACACGCTGCGAAAAATCTCGTTATTCAGTGTTCTGTTTGAAACATCAAACCGTGCGGAGCCACGAACCGAGACGCGAGAGCTCACGGTATGGTCTGCTGAGGCAACAACGCCAAGAGTACCAATGCGAGCATCTCCAATATTGATCATGTGCATTGGGGAAACCGTCGTGTCCAGCGGAATCATGTCCATTGTAGCATTTGCAGCAAGGTACGATGCATCCAGAATAACGGAGTATAGTGTAGAAGCAGTAAAAAGCGATACTTCAGAGAGCAGGCCAAGAACGTTTGATGTACCATGCATAGGCATGTTCATATTGGGCATAAACCGCCGGGTTCGAATTTCTTCAATCGGCCGACTGTAATCGTCCATGTTGTGGATAACACTGTTACCATAAAATTTAACTGATGACGTAACAGCTGGTGTCCAGCGATTATTCCAGGTGAGCGCACCGATATAGGCATCGGCATTCCGGGTGTCCATCAGCAAAACCGGATACATGGCATCGATTGCTCGGTCAATAATGGCAGTAGCAACCAGTTCCGATGATTTAGTAATCCGAGTTCGTCCAACCAGGTTGATATTATGTTTGCTAAAACCTGATCGAGATATTACGTCACCACCTCCAACGCTGACATCATTTGTGGCCCGATATGTATAACCAATGCGGTAAGCTGCAGACTCAGAGCCTGCGCTTACGTCAGCCCGAAGCCTTCTTCCAAAACCATTTGATTCAGCCGATGCATCGGTAAGGCAGCGAAGGTCGCTCCGATAATCAGGCTGCTGGGTAGAGAAGTTAACTGATGCACCCAATCCCGAAGCATAGCGCAAATCAGTACCGTCAGCCGAGACGTTCATAGTACGAATATTGTCAAGCTCTACATATGCTGTAGCAGGATCCATTTTGTCGATGCACGCCGCATGAATTTTCATCCCGTCGATTGTTGTTGAGATTTGTCCGCCGCGTAACCCTTGTATCATGGCTTCGCCGGCAAAGCCGGATGCACGCTGAATAAGAGAAAGGCCGCTGAACCTCATGAGTTGATCTACAGAACTCGACGCTGAAACCGGACGATCTGTTCGCCATGGCATCGTTAGCGGATCGGCGGAGACCGTAACCTGTTGGGCCGTTACGGAACGGATCGTGTCTTGCGCATTAACGAAATACACACAGAAGAAAATGCCGGCAAATACGATACAACGGTTAAGGAACATAAACTGGGAAAGGGGCTTGGGCAAACAGTCCGCTTGGCAGAGTAATGCTGGCTGTTACCAGCCAGTCGCCCGACATTGAGTAATTAACTCGACCAGAATACCATCCATTTACCGGTGTGCCTGGTTGAACATTCCCGTAGCTGCCATGGCCCATTGACGGCATGGATGGATCAAATACAATCGTTGCATTATTTACGGGTATAAAAACAAACTTATCGGTTGTTGAATGAAGCAAAAAACTAATATCATTCATACCAACAACGGGTTTTTTGTGTACTACGGAAGCAACATACATGATGCCGGCAGTGGTATCCCGAAAGGTATATACCCGCTTGGCAGGTTTCACTGTAATCGGCAGAGTAACCTGAACCGTGTTCCCACGATCAGGATCTTCAACCGTGACGTTAATAATCCATGCTGAATCAGAAGGCATGGTAAACACCGAGGCGCAAGAATACAGCCCGCTGTCACCTGCCACAGATGATGATGGTTGTTCCACCGGACAGGAGTGGTGATACATTCCCATATCCATATCGGGGTTGATGGTAACGCCTGCATTATGCAGAACATTTCCCTGGTAGTGGGTGCGAATAAACAACACGTTGTATCCAACAGAAAGCGCTGAGTCAGCATAAAGCTCAACTTTATAGCCTCCCGAAGACCGGGAGGCTATAAGCATTTTAGAAATTTGGTCGGGTGTTACCGGCTGTGTTGGGTTAGAGCTGCACCCTGCTATAAGCCCCACAAGCACAGTTGCGAAAATCAGTTTAAATGTCATGGCTCACTATCCGGGTAAAATGGGATTAAACTACTGTAGAACTAACTTTCGAACTGCATCAAAGTTTAACACGTCGCCGGCAAAATTCAGCCGTACCTTTTCGCAGGTGGCAGAATCCTTAAATGCAGCAACATCCAACGTCATTGGTGAATGAATCATATCGCTGTGCAGGTAGCATGCCGTTTCTGCCTTAATCAGAGTACCCGGCTCAAGAAAGTTTGTTACCCACAACGAGTGCACATCATCGGAACTGACCGTACCTGCCTGTATGTAGTTAATCATGCATTCCGGTGCGTCAAAAACGAAGATTTTTCCTTTCTTCGTGACAATTTCAGCACCGAACTTCTGGTCCGTAATACCCATCTTGCACGAGGCGCACTGCTCCTTATCGTAGTTAATACCCCGAGGTGCCGGTTCGGAACAAGCAACAAGGAACAGCAGAGTGAGCAGCAAGCATGATAGCCGAAGCGTCATGTTTTTGCTCCTGCAAGAGGAGTGATTGATTTTGTTCTGCTCAGCCACCACGCAAGCATTGCCAGAATAGCTCCGAAAACAATAAAGCCGAAGCCAATGGCGGGATACGAGTGGGCAGTAAAGTTCAACAGCTGTTTCGATCCGATGAGAGGAGGCTGATATGACATACCCTCGATTTTTATAATTGCCTTAGGGTCCAGATCGTGTCCATAGTCATATTCCCATTTCCAGAAATCATACATACCTACCGAACCGGCAATGGTAAGAATGGCAAGCCAGGTAATGATCATCCACCGTTTCCCGAGGGCCCCGGCAACAATGCCAAGGCCCACAAGGATTAAAACAACTATTGGCATATACTCTAACTCGGGGATTGCATCCGGCTGAATAGGCTTCATGCCGATGTAATGGTTAAGAGTATTCAGGTTTTCAAGATCGTTGGGCCTGGAACCGGTAACCTTATCAATGTGGATGAAGATTCCCAGTTCACTGCCTTTCGGGTATTGCGGTGCTTCGAGCCATATACTCCACATTGGGAAAACGAAAAGTCCCAGCAAAGAGATAGCACCGGCAATCATTAGAACCCGATGTGTTAATTTCATGTGTCTGTGCCTTATTTCTTGTTATTCCAGGTTAATTCTCCGGTGCCACCATTTGTTACCCGTACGTATCCCTGCATTTCCTGGTGGAGTGCAGAGCAGAAATCAGTACAGTAGAACGGAAAGACTCCGGCTTTTTTGGGCTCCCATGTAATTGTTGCGGTTTCACCCGGCATAATGAGCAGTTCGGATGTGTTGGCACCCAGGACAGCAAAACCGTGCGGAACGTCCCAGTCTTGCTCAACATTGGTTACGTGCCAGAACACCTTATCGCCGACCTTAACGCCTTCGATATTATCAGGGGCAAAGTGTGAGCGAATAGACGTAATGTAAACATGAACTTCGTTTCCTTTACGCTCTACACGTGCTTCTGATTCTTTGCGAGCAACGTGCGGGTGTTTATTCTCGGCAAGCTGGAAAATCTTGCGTGAGTTCTTCGTAATCAGGTCAGCCGGACATGCCACACCATAGTGGGGCTCTCCTATCGTTGGGAAGTCCAGAAGGAGTTGCATTTTGTCGCCAGAGATATCATAGAGCTGTGCCGACTGTGTTAGCTCTGGTCCTGTGGGCAGGTAGCGGTCCTTGGTGATCTTGTTGTATGCAATTACATACTTGCCCCACGGCTTGGTTGAGTTACCACCCGGAATCATAAGGTGACCGATAGAATAGTAGGTTGGCACGCGGTCAACAACTTTAAAATCTTTCAGTGACCATTTTACGATTTCAGACGATACGAACATCGAAGTATAGGCATAACCCTTACCGTCGAATTCAGTATGGAGAGGCCCAAGTCCCGGACGTGGTACTTCGCCTGCCAGGCAAGCCTGATAGTTCAACACCGGGATACCGTCAATAACCTTATCGAATTTCTTGGCACTGATTGCTGACTGCATTTTCGAGAATGACATAACCGGGATAACAGTTGCAAGCTTACCACCGCCAACGATAAGTTCACCGGACGGATCAACGTCGCACCCGTGGGGTGACTTCGGTGTTGGTAAATAGTACAGAGCATCAGCAACATCGGCAGGTGACAGAACGCGTACTTGCTTTTTCATTGTGTGTGTGGCGCTGTGTGTTTCATCGTTGTACACGTTATGTGCGTAATCTACATCTACCATCTTGCCCTTGCCCTGAGCAACAGCCTCGGCACACTTTTTCCAGTTGATGGCAATGATGAAGTCCTTATCGTTTTGCGAAGCGTTGATCTCCTTCATTGTATGGGCTTGTTCGCTATTGTAGCAGGTAATAAACATCCAGTCTTTCGAGACTCCTTTACCTGCGCGAGCAAGGTCATAGTCAAACCCGGGTACAAGCAACTGGAAGTCAATACCCATACGACCGGTTTCCTGGTCAACCTTTACGAATGACAAAGCCCCTTTAAATTTCTGGGCATACTCCTGAATAGATACATCTTCTTGTGGGATAGGAACAGAGAAGCGTGTACCGGCAACTACGTATTCGGAATTTTCCGTCGAGAACGGCGAGCTGTGGTTGCCACCGCTATTGGGGATCTCGATGATTTCCTTCGTTCTGAAATCCGTCAGGTCAATGCGTGCAATACGGGGCGTGTTGTTGCCGTTAATGAAAACCCATTTGCCGTTGGGCACACCACCGGTTTGCGACATGTCGGGGTGGTGGGCGTCATCCCATGGAATAAAACCGTGCGACGTCATCAGCATTGGTTTGGTTTCTTCGGAGAAGCCATAACCTTTTTCGGCATCTACCGAGAAAACCGGGATTACGCGGAACAGGCGTCCACTGGGTACTCCGTACACAGCAAGCTGACCGCTGAAACCACCCGATACAAAACTGTAAAACTCGTCTTTTTCACCGGGCTTAACATAAACCCGTGAAGCAGCATCCCCCGAAAGGGCACCGCCGGCTGACCCGCCATCTGAAGAACAGCCAACAATGACCAAGGCAACAATTGCCAGCAGGAGAGATCCTAAACGCTTATGGAGCGTACTCATAAAATACCTCAAACAATTAGTGGTGTGTTAGTTATTTGGATTTACTTGCATAGTCGCGGAGATACTCAAGAACGGCACGAGCATCCTTTTCGTCAACACTTTGGTTAGGCATGGTAATCAGAAACTCCTGAAGCAAACACTTAGCAGTATCATCGTTTGCAAGCATGGTTTCTGTATCCAGAATCATGTTCATAATGTATTCCGGAGGCCTTCTGTTTGTTACGTCACCCAGTGCCGGACCAACGTAGCGCTCGTCCATTTTATGGCAGGCAGTACACTTCAGATCAAAAACCTCATGCCCTGCAGCAGCCATTTTGGCATCTATACCAGGGCCAACATCAACACTTTTAATAATCCCGTAGGTTTTCTTTTCCTGCTGCTTTTCCATGAACGACGGAACTTCGTCACTGCTGCCAGACTCGTTTGACCCGCAAGCCACTACAAGCAGTGCTGTTGCAACAAGTACAAGATGAACACGGGCTTTCCTGTAAAGTGTTTTCATTATATTTCCTTTAAAAAAGTGAATTATGTGGTTTGCTTTTTATAGTTGGGCGAGCAGCCGCGGAAAGAGTACAGCGTTTTCAAGATATTGGTGCTGCACGGTATCTTCGAAAAGCATTTTAATGCCCGCATAAACAGCTCTGTGAGTGCCACAGGCTCCCTCCGGTGGCTGGAACTCGTTGGTAAGGACACGTAAACGCTGAAGTTTTTTCCCAACAGCTTCGTGCTCTACCTCATTGCGCTCCACTACCTGCTTTATCGTGTTATGATCGAATTGCCTTGCAGCTATTGAGAACAGATACTTCTCTTCATCCTCAAGGTGCTCCGCAAAGGCTTTGTAAAGGTCTTCGAGCAGCTCAAGTATTGCAACTGTTTCGGCATACAGTTCACCATGCTTCCTTACAACCTTCGTCATCTGCTGTATCATTTTCGGAAGAGATGTTCGCACAAACGAGTGGTGGTTGGTAATGATAAAGTCAACAAGAAAACTGGTGGGCCACAAGTCAACATGCAAACACTTTGCAGATTTGGTTGGATCTATTGACAGTATCTCGTTTAGGATGACCGTAGTATCCAGCCCCTTCATGACACATGCATCTTTTAGCGATACGCGACTTTCACCCAGGAAGCCAAGTTTGTACTTGTACATCACATCAACAGCTGCAGGGAGCTGCTTTACGATGTCGGCCAGTGTTGATTGAATAGTAACCATAGTTTAAATCCTTGAGTGCAGATCCCTAAAATGGAAAGGGGCTAAGCAATGCGCAGTCCTTTTGTGTACATCCTTGAAGCCACATCTGCAAGAGTAGTTGATGAAAACATTAGCCGCAATCTGGTTCGTTCAACAGCCCACGTTGTATGCATTGCACACGGTGTGGCATCACTGCAGTCTTTCAACCCCAGCAAACACTCGGTAAACGGTTCCTTCCCATCAGCCACAATGATAATGTCGAGAAGCGAAATCGTCTTGGCCGGCTTGCTTAACGCAACGCCTCCGCGCGAACTGCGCTGCGACCTGAGAATTTTATGCTGAACCAGGACGGCTATGATTTTTTTCAGGAAATGATACGGTATGTTCAAGGCCTCCGAAATTTCCAGCACAGGCGTGTATACAGCCGGATGCTCGTCCAAACTGTCCAATGCCTCCTTCCGCGCGAGATATGCGCTGGCCTGAATTGCATACGTGGAAGATTTCGATAACATAATGACAATAAGAGATAAGAGAGTCCCTTATCACAAAGTTACGGCAGTCTAAAGTGCGGTGCAAGTTTTTTTTAAACTCGAACGAATCCGGCGCGGTATGGGCTAACTCCGGTTATTTCGTAGGCGGACTCGTGATTGTCAGTTGATTGTAAGGCTCATGAACAGTAATGCTGATTTGTAAGGCTTACGCTTGCTCAGCGAGCATCTGCCTGAAGGCCTGATTCTCTAGCCGTAGCCGGTGGTTCTCAGGGTCGGCTTTGCGCACAGTGCCGGACAATCCTGCTGCTCCCAATACCTGGAGCTTGTTCTTCCAGTTGTGGACCCGACTTGCCGTTTTACCTGGTTTAGGGGATGTGCCTTCACGCTCTGCTTCTTCCGGGACCGCACGTTGGGTTTTCCTGTTCCAGCTCTGGCATGTTCACATCAACGACTCCTGTGTTGATTCCTTGTACAATCTGGGGTCCTTCTACAGTCATCTGGAGGATAGAAAGGGACAGGTTGTAAACCATTTTGTACGCATCGGAGGACTGAGGATGGAGATTCAGTCTATGGTGACAGTGCATCAGGTCCTGATTCAGGAGACCATGAGATACAATGATTTGGAATAATGCTATTTTTTTTTTACATTAGTAAGCAAATACTGTATTGTTCATATTATCTGGGAGGAGACTATGAATTCCTTTACGAAACTCACATTCCTGTTTGTTGCAGGCTTGTGTTATAATCTTGGTTCAGTTATGGCGGCTACTGCTGAGTACACACTTGTCCGGATGAAACCCGGCCAAGGGAATAGGCAGTTTATAACGCCTGGTGATGATTCACAGGGATATTGTCCGGACCAAGGGGATAATTGCTACGTTATCGTATCAGTGGATGGCCCGGATGGTCCGTGCGACGAGGTTCTGCCGGGCGGTTTGATTTTAACGGGTAAAGTGTCGGGTGTTACCGGCTATCACGTCAATGGTGTGGACTCTCAGGCGATTCCGAAATCAGGTTTCACGTTTGCTCCAGGTGAATACGCGGTACGAATTACGGCATGCTCGGCATATCCTTCGTATGTTAATATGCAGGTTAGCCTGGATGGCATCGTGGTTGAACCGGATGGTACATTTAGAGTGCTATTTCCCTATATTCCGTAGAGTTTCGAGCCGCTAAATGCTATCATCGTTAACGAAGGGGGCTGCGTTTTGGTAATCCGGTTTTTGTGGATAGTTCTGGTATGTTGCGGTACAGCATACATGGTGACAGCGCAGGGAGCAGCAGATTCCGCATCGGGTTTGCAGTATTATACCACAACAACAGTATCGGACCGCATTGCCATACCACGTGTACTACGGCAGCGCGGCGGACTGGTTGTGCACGTGAATACAGAGTCATGCTCAGTGTGTATGCTAAACGTACGGACAGTTCTGAACCTGGCCGGCGATAACAGTCTTCCAACGGTAGTGTACGCACGAACAAGCTCGTATACGCAGTACGAGGAAATCAAGTCACAATTCCCGGACGCAGAAGTTATATATGATGAATTGGGAGCGTATGCGCAGTTGCACCATGTCACCAACTATCCAGTGATTATGGTAGCAGATAAATACGGTAGTGTTCGCTACGTAGGCGTACCTGGCGGGACAAACACATTTGATATCCAGTCGTGCAGGATATCAATTGTGAGTCTTGCAACTGAAAAAGATCCATCAGAACCGTTTGTGCTTCCGGAGGTTACACCCATTGTAGATATTTCGCAGACTATCGGCAGGCGAATGTCTGTATTTTCATCATTGAAGCATGCCCCTGACGGAGGCAGCATTGTCATGCTCGATAGGGTTGGCTCAACGCTATCCAGCATTTCAGTACAGACAGGAACGAAGCTACTGTGGCTGAAACACCTTGATTCGGCAACCAATATTCCTACGCTTCACCGGCCAATGTTGGTTGCCGTATCAAATAGTGCCGACAGTGTTCTTATTGCCGACCAGGACCTGATGACTAGCAGATGTTTTGGGTATTGGTATACTCCGGGAACCGGTAAAGCCAATGTTATCGATCTCCCCGAAGGCAGCAGGTCACGTACGATGTTAAGTATGGGATGGGATGATTCCACGAAAACGTTGTGGGTATCAAGAAGACCTGCCTACTGGCAGTCCGACCCCGACACAGTGCAAACCAGCATCTTATGTGTCGCCAACGATGGTACGCCAAGTTATCATGGTGGGTTTACAGATGGAGTATTGGCAAGCTACTGCCCCGGTTTTTACTGGTCAGCCGTGACTGAAACACCACACTACATGATTGAACTGCAAAGTCTCTCGAAAACGATAAATGTTTATGACAGGTCGTCGAAGAATTACACTACCGTGCACCTTGAGTACCCGCAGCGCCATTCGATTAATGCACTTGAAAGGATTAAGCACATAACACGAAACAGTTCAGTAGAAGCTGTCAAGGAAGCTGCAGATTCAATACAGGTTCTTAACCGTGTTATAGGCTCACGCACTGAAGATGAGATATTGGTATACTCACGGACAACGACAAACCACTATCCTGAATTATCGCAAAAATGGTCAGGTAAGTATGTTCACTATGTTACCCGCCACAAGGTACCCAGTGGTAAGTGTACTGGCTTCTGGTTCCTACCTGACGGTATAATACCCCAGGATTATGATGGGAACATACTGTATTGTACAGACTTTGAAGTGAAAGAACAAAAGATTGTAACGATTAGTCTGGAGTAAGTAGTCAGCTCCTTGGTGATGTGGATATTGGGCTACCCTCCGTTATTTCGTAGGCGGCGTTACCCGACAACTCATGCTCAATGCTGTGGGTAACGAAGTATTGGTGGACGAGATGTGACGCAAATCGGCTGCGGTTGTCCCTTCACACCGAGCACGGTCAGCATCATGGCGTAGCATCTGCTACCGTGGATGTGTACGTACTTGATTTCGAATTCAAGTTGTGTTGAATGTGGTCAGGAGATCGTACTTCCCGAAGGTATGTTGTCCACACTCGAGTATTCTGGTAAACCCTCAGGAGTTGTATAGTTGGGAGGCGTCAATAAACACGAAGTACTCCTTGATTTTGCCGTTATCCATGTGTAGGACGCTGCATACGGGAACCCGGAGTGTAGTGTCGTTGTGGCGGGTATAGGTAACGTATCCATGGGCGGCTATTACGTTGCCGGTATCGGCCGTTACAAGAATATCGTGCTTCAGACTTTTTATGGAAGCAAAAAAACCGGCAACGGCATCGCGTACGGCCTGGATGCCGGAAACAGGATCTGCATTGCCAAATCGAAACGTTCCGTCGGACGTGAAATATGATGCAAAAGCATCAGCATCGCTTGCATCAACGGCCGCGAACAACTCCTTAAGATCGGGATTCTTCATAGACAACTCAAACTATTCATGGTGCAGTACATACAATCGTACACCAAAATACAGAATAACAGCGGCTGAACGGTATCCGGTTCATCAATTACACTCTGCCTGGAGTAAGTCAGAACCGGAATAATACCTCACTGTAGGGCAGCAACACCGGAGAATTTTATATGGGATCTAGGTAAAAAGCTGCCGTAGGTTTGTTCTATGAGAAAAGCGCTGATTTCTCCGGAAATTGAAGAATTAATTGTCGCCCGTGAATTCGCTACTGTAAGGGAAGTTGTCGTTGACTGGGATGCGCCTTCGATAGCTGAGATTGTAGAAGATCTTAGTCCTGACTCGTGTGCCATACTGCTTGGAGTTCTACCAAAAAAACTTGCTTCGGAAACATTTGCCTACTGCGATTCGATTCGACAACACGAACTGTTGCGCAGTCTGGCTACTGAACAGGTGGCAGCAATGCTCAACGAGATGGCCGCCGATGACCGCAGGGAACTGTTTCAAGGGTTACCGGCAAATGTTGTTGCGGAACTAGTGAATCAACTTAGTGTAGAAGAGCGAGCCGTTGCGATACGCCTGCTAAACTACCCTGAAGACTCTGTGGGTCGGCTAATGACACCGGACTATGTTCAGGTAAAAAAACATTGGGCGGTCCAGGAAGCTCTGGAGCATATTCGCCAGTTTGCGAAGGACTCAGAAAAACTCACTTCGCTGATAGGCGCTGTATTGTGGGCTACGTTAACAGGCTCGATGCTTCCAATTTTGTTGAAACGGCTTGGATGAGATTCGGCTACGTCTTCAGCACCGTTCGTGGCAACCTTGGTTGACGTTACCGGGATTATCATCTACTTTTCGGTAGCCTCGCTGTTTCTTCATGGTATGCTCCTTTAAACCAGATCGCCAGTAGAGGAGCTTAATCTGTTACTAGACCGCAGCAGTGCTGGTAAGAAGTACAGTTGAAATTGGCTAGAATGTATGCCCGCAAAGGAGCAAACGGATGAAAATAACAATGCCTCGCCTGGACAGACGGGGCATTGTGTACGTACACCGTACGGGTGTCGCATCTTCGCCTCGGAACCCGCATGAACACTGGGTTTCCGCTTTCGGTATGCCAAAGAGGGTGCCAAACAGGGGATTCCGGGTCCTGAACGACCTCCAAAGAGGATGGTCGGGCATCAATTTCCACAAGCAATCTACGAAGTACATGTACGCGATCGGAGCGCAGTAGGAGAGGGAAGGTACAAGTCAATTTCCACAGGTAACGGTAGAGCTAGGACCCCCGTGTGTCCACGACTCCGTTGTGCAAACATCCACAGGTAAGCGGTTAGGACATGTAGCCGTCGTAGGTTCTGGCCGGTAAGAACTTCCACAATCCAATACTCCACAAGGAGTATGATACTCGGGGTAGGGGCGGGTAAAAACAGCGACTCGAAAATCTGGAGGAGACCTGTCTTAATACCGACAGTAACCACCAATGTTCGAGCATCGCTATGTCAGATAAGAAGTCGCAGGTTGTCCAGATCGAGGGAGTCTCCATCCATGAACTCCTCGACATGCTCAACGCGAGAGAACTTCAGAACCGCCGAGAGTACCGGGAATATGAAGAATCCCGAGCCATCAGGTACAATCAAACCGAAAGGGACTCATCCTCCGCGAGTCTTGAGAGGCTGATTACCGATCAGCAACTTGCAGAGATGACTGGGCTCACCCGGCAGACATTGAGGAAACACCGGCAGGAAGGGAAACTCCGCAACGTCAGGAATATCGAACCCAAGATTCGATACACACAGGAAGCCGTGGACGAATACCTGAGGGGACGGGATGAGGACCAATAGCGTTCGGAGGTCCTCATCCATAAGACTCGACTCATTACTAGTGGGTCAGACTTTTTCTAAAAGTTCTTCTCTTACAGGTGAGGACCCTCACAGAATCAGGACAGGAATTCTCGAAGGGGTAGGAATTCATGGTTTGAAGGCACACTCCTTCGTCTGTCCATCCGCTCCGAGGCTGGAGTCCATCCTTCAGAGCATGGAGAGATGCGGGAATGCCTACAATACTCCTGCCCCTTGCTCTGTAGAAGCAGACTGCGCACCTGTGTTTAAGGGAAGGCTGGACAACCTCCTGTTCACTCGTTACCACAGTGGCAGGACCTCCGTTTCTGGTTGTCTGGACGCGGTTATCCTCGATGCGAATCTCCGGTTGAGGAAGCCTGAGGACATCGATTGTGCTCTTGATGCTTTTGCCAAGAGATGGGGCTTCGACGTTCGCCATTGGCAAGTCTCGGGCGTGGAGGTAGCTCTCCAGTGGTGGTCTTCCATGATCGGAAGGCAGATGGCCGAGTACTGGGGTTCCTACCGAGGACAGTCCGATCCTGTCCCTTACAACTGGAGGTCAAGGCAACCCGATCTTGACGGTACCTACTACTACAAGGTCCCCCATGCTGATGGGAGAGTGGTAGACCCTGCCGATCCTCTGAAGCGTTACGACGTAACGAAGAAGTACTTGGAAAAGCACGGTATCCACATCCTTGGTCCGGAACCCGACCTCAGGCTCTTCCGTTTCGAAAGGACTCTCAAGTCTGACCTGTGGATTCCTGACTCTTTCGGTAGAGCACCGAAGGACGGGAGCGAGAAAGTCCGCCTGACGGTTGGGGACCTGACCAAGCCCGAGGTGTATTCCTACCTGATCTCCCGGTTGGTTTCCACCTTCTTCGGTATCGACAAGAACAAGGTATCTCCGAAGCCTGTGGAAGAAGTGAAGGGCAACCGCACCAAGGTTCTTGCGGAGCGTCCCTTGGCCCTGGCCATTCTGGGGAATTTCGGAGAGGCAGGGAAACGTCCAGAGAGGAGAGCGAAGGACCGAACGTATAGGCAGCTACTTCAAAGACGCCATGGAGACATCCTCGATCCTCAGTCATGCTGGGGGCATCTCCACCGTCTTCTTATGGACCACACCGTGCAGGACGTTCCTCACGTCTGGGAGGAATTCTTCAGACGTTGGTCTTGATCTTCGTGAAGTTTTTGCTTGTGGAAAAACGTGTACCTATAACTGTAATGAGTACGTGAGTCAGAGGATACACGAAAGCGTTGGGTCGGACGTAGGCTTCCAAAGCAGGAATGAGCAGTGCAGGTTAGGACTGTTTCCCATGATCTGTGAGGAGCCTTCGAAGCTCGTTTGAGAGCGGCATTTCAGGTCGTCGGTCGAGATGGGAGTGATACCGTGAGGAGTCAGGTCCCCAATCGAAGTATAGTCCTGCATCGGGGCTATCCATCTCACGCCCTATTTCTTGGGAAAGCTCCAGCGATTGGGTGAACAGAAGTATTGGCTTCCGACTTCCAACGAGATGAGCAAATACTTCAAGCCGATAGGTTCCCGCCGTGAACCGGAAGCCATGGTCATCCCGGGGAGCAAGGAAGTGGTGGTTTACCCCCAAGCCTGTCTCTCCCACAAATAGACCGCTCCCGCGTACCAGTTTGTCATCCCCGTACACCCACACGTTGAAGGTCTGCCGACTCTCATTCCGGGAAAGGGTGATGTACATGTTCTGGATGACTCATCCCTTCTTAGAGGTCGAATACAGCAAGGTTCGGAGAAACACCTTTGGAGATGCTTCTGATGAAGCGGAGCCTCGGCCGTCGGGACCGAAGAAAATGACCGTTGGCTGTGTCATCTTCACCGTTCCTCTGCGGAAAAGAGTCAGCCAAGCTGTCGTTCCTGAGATGAACAGGGAGAGCAGCGAAATCGTAAGTATGATTGGGTCAGGCATACCGTCTTGCAGTTTAATTAGAAGGGTACGTCGTCTAACGAGGATTGTTTATTTCGCGTCAGACGGCGTCGTTCAACACTGCGGATGAACTTGAAAGTCGCGAGTACGGTAGAGAGGATGTACCAACCCTCATCGACATTAACAACCGGGTTCCCGTGTGCCATGCTGTGGTCATTCCTAACGCTGGAAAAGGCATCCATCGTTGACAATGTATTCCTCAATATTCGTTCTCCCATTACCGTTTCGATGGTTCCGTCAGCCCTGAGGTCTCGGACATAGGCAGAGCACAGGTACTGGAGGGTGGCATCCCTGTCGTAGGGTAGGTTGTGGGCGTCGGAGAGGTTTCTGAAGTACAATACAGTGAAGGTGTGCATTCGGTCTACGGCTTCATCTGCCCTTGACTGTTGTAAGAGGTGGCGAATCGCCTGAGCATGTCTCTCCAAGAGATCATCTGTAAAGTCTACCTCCAGTGCATCAAGATCGGGGATGTGAGGTTGCGACTCCAGACGAACTATGATTTCAATAGCACGATCGCGTCTCTCTTGGCTGAGACCATCCACCATGTCAAGTAAACCCCTAAGTGCTCTACCAACTAGGTGGTCGGGTGCAACATTCCAGAAGCCCCGTAATCGATTGGCCTTTGACCCGGAAGCATAGTTGTACTCTGGAGCGTAAATGTTTACACCTACCCCAAGTCGGAAGAATTCCTCAAAGTTGTTGTTACTGAAATTGAGAACGTATCCACCGCCCATTTGAAGCAACCTTTCAAAGAACTGTCGTTCCGGAAATGTCAGAGGCATGTGCATTTCGTACGTTACGTACGCGCGTTAGAGGATTACAAATACAAGCTATGATAAGGATCGGGGCTCTTTCGACATCCTTTCTGTGGACTTGGCTATCGATTCCAAGGACTTAGATATTGCTGTGAGGCGATCAAGTTCAAAATTCTGTTCAACGAATGAGTTGTTGAACATTCGCAGGTCAATGCTATGAACTTCAGAGTACTGCTGACCTGCATATGCGTATGTAGCAGTAAGCGTAAATACAAGGGGTATCAGAGGGTCGTCAGGCGAAGAGCCTTTGAGTTTGTCCCCGGTGGCTAGTGGAAACAGGAGCTTCATACCATTGGAGAAAGCTGGGATAGTATTGTGAAACGAGAATGCCCGATGAATGCCCGGGATTCTCTCTGATTCTGTGACACCCATGATATGGAACTCTTTGTCCAAGGTCATAGTGAGGTTTAGAGCGGGTGACTTTCCGGTATTCTGGATTTCGAGTATAAGTAGAGTATCCTGTTGAACTCGGATTCGAACACTGATGTACGGTCGAGAGATCGCAGCGGTCTGTGCAGTTAACGCATCTGCTTGCCTGTGTAAAGCGGATACCTGTTCGGAAAGAGCCTGTTCGGACTTCTCTTGAGCCTTTGCCTGTCGTTGAAGCTCCTTGCGAGTATCTGCCAGTTCCTGTCGCTGCAAAGCAAGCTCCCTGCTCTGGAGGGAAACCGTAGCAACGACACCCCAGAAAGCCAAGGCCGCTACAAGTGTTCCTGCGGCTTCAAAGACTGTATCGGGTGGGTACCATACCCAGCCCCGAAGGTACTGGTCAATGAGGACGACTACCAGAGCAAGGAAGAGGATAGTAAGACACCCGCGAACAAGCAAGGGAGGGAGTTGGGAATCCTCTTTCAACATAGAATTCTCCCCACAAGCGTAGTAACCGCGTCTCGAATGAGCTTTTGTTCGGTTTCCCCCTCAGCCCATATACCAGCAGCGGAAGCAAGTTCTACGTTATCAAAGGAACAGGATTTTTTGGTGTCAGCGACAGAAGCCAACCACCCGCTTACCACGATGCGTGAGTTTGAACGCACTCTAGGAAGATGGTCAGTTCCATCCGCGTTCTTCAACGAATTCCGCACATGAGCTACGAGTTCACCGAGTTCCGCCTGAGCATTCTGAAAGCGATACTGTCCGGATGCGGAGGTCTTGACCTGTACGAGAGCAATGCTGGTAACCCTATAGCCATGGCAGGTGTGTGAACCGATGGCCCACACATCTCCTTGGGTCCTGCTGTAGTAACTCGCCGTCGAGTACCCTTCCTTGTTGAAGGTCTTGATAACGAACTGTTCGCCTCGTGTTCCCCGTTCGTAGGAAACGAGATCACCAAGAGTCTGCTGTTTCCTCTGCTCGTAGCTACGCGCTAGAACCTTGACCACCTTGGACCAATCGTTATGCAGGTCGTAGGCCATAACCACCTCTCTCTGATAGAAAATTCACTACTGATCACACGAGAAGAAGGAAGTACTCGCGGACCGTTGAGAGTATTGTATACTACAAATATGTGCTTTTCCTTCCCCCAAACTGCCCTGTAGGTGATTGGTGGACAACGACTAAGCCCGAAAAAATTCTTACGCGAAAAGTACGAGATTCTTGGCTACTTCGATCCCGGAATCGACGGGTTCCCTCCAGTGCACTCCAGCGCGTAGGGCCAACGTACGCTTGGTACCTTCCAAGAACTCTTCACGCATCGGAAGGCTCTTCTAGAATCGGGAGGCTCAGAACTCCGAGACGAAGGCACATATGCCAGAAGGAGTAGAACAATGAGGTTCTCATTTCATCATCAGCAATCAGTCCGTGCATGAGGTTGTTTCTCAGTTTTGCTCCATGAGGGCTAAGGAAATAGTAGTTCAACTCGAACCACAGTCCATCGTTCAACATCTCCTTCATCATAGGGTCGGACAGCATTGTCTCCATGCTCAACTGTATGTCTGTTCTGTCCTGTTGACGACGGATAGTATCGTCTCCTGAAGCTTGTAGCAACCATCGTAGCCAATGTTCAATTTGGGGCACGAGGATATGGGTGGCTTCACATATCTCTCCCTTGAATCCGAGATACATTCCCTTCGCCCAACTTTCAGTTCTTCCGTGCGGCACCAGCGCAGCCCGCGACATCAGACGACGACAGAAGTCAAGGGAAATGTTGTGTTCCTTCTGCAAGACCTCCAGTCCCGGTACGATACATCCTGACGCGGAAATCCCCAGAGTAAGACCAAAATGCCGGACCGTTTCTGTTTCGATTGCGCGAACGTAGGATTCCGGGTCGTTAACGTTCAGACCATCACGTTTTGCAACCACTCTACCGTCCGCTGAATAGCTCATACCACCCATGATGTGTCTCAAAGGATGTTTCTGAACCAGTTCCTCGGCGAATTCACGAGTTGCGTCGACATTCGTTCTGTAGCACATTCTCGCATACTCGAACAATGCTGGGTCCAGCGATTGACCTTGAATTCGAGATTCCGTCGTACGAACCATCTCGGCAATATCCATGGGTTCAGAACTGATTGTACCCATTGATCTTATGACCTCAATCCCGATTGTACCAAGGTCTTTTCTGAGGTCAGCGATCCGGCCTTCGATGTTGTGCTCACGCCGATATGATCTGGGTAGTCCAGTGTATTCCGCAAGAGCGGCACGAACAAGGTAGTCACTGACCATTGCCTTGTCACACTGCGTACTTTGTAGCTCTTCTTCTTGAAGAAAGGAGTCTGCAATTCTATGGGTGAGTTGGTTCTCTTTCGCGTGCTGTTGCTGTCCACGGTACTGCTCTCTGATAGACTTCCAACACTCCCGTGCAAGAATGAAGTCCTTGCTGTCGAGGGCCCTATCTCCTAGAACAATCAGTAGGTCGAGTACCTCCTCCCTCTGCTCGACAACCTCCAAGTAACCAGAGAACAACTGGAATAAGTCTAGCTTATCCGTGACGTTGTCGGTAGAGTCTTCGAGGAATCTGGCCACCAGTTCATCAATCATCCTTCTCCACGCTGTTCGGTCAAAGGCCCGAGCAATCAACAAGGCTCTTCTCTTGAGTTCAACGGCCTCAAAGCTGTGTCGTATTTCTGTATCCGATATAAATACATACGACTCCATGGCCATCAATGCCAATTCTTTCCTACGTCGTTGTCGAACCCACAGTGTGTCAGCTACTCTCGCTTTCAGCCAATGATTATCTATCTCCGGTAATAGTACCTCCAACGCTTGAAGTTCTTCCTCAGAGAGGTCATCGGGAATCATGGTTCTACCGTTCGGACCTGACAGCATCGGTCCAAATGGGTCAGCTAGGGATTCCGTTTTGATGTACATGGTACAAAGGGCGGCCAAGAGCTTCAGAGAATGATGTTCGTCCTCTGCCCCTGCTTCTTTCCGCCGTTCCGCAAGACTGTCAAAGGCAGATGCAAAGTCGTGGTACGACTCGATCTCTATGCCATTGATAGCCTCGCGCCATGGGGCTACACGTAAGTCCATACGACCGTTTTCTCAAACGGGATATTTGTTTGGAGATTGCCAGCAAGAAGTGAACCTAACGACAATGGTCAGGACTATTGCATCGCACGATCAATTCTTCGGTGGGCGTAGGAAACCATGGCAAACAAATCCAGAGCATCTTCCTCTGACATCTGCCAAACGATCTGTGGAGCGTGTGCAGTCGGATTCCGGAAGGTACCGAACATACCTTTGAGGAGATTCATGAATCCTTTCTGTTCGCCTACATCGGTCTCGGAGACAAGATTGTTGATCCGAAGTAGGGGAGAGGTTCCTCCGAACACAGCGTCAATGAGAGACGCTCCGTCGCCCGTCGCTACACTTCGTACTCGAATCTTCTCCGCAACACTCTTGGTTGCCTCCAGAACAGCGTGGAAATGATTGTTGTGGTTCAGGAGAACACTACAATACCTGATTGCATCTTGGTGTGTACCTCTGGCTTCAAGCTTGGTCCGTAGTCTCTCAACCCTTTCTTCAGCCTCGGTCAAAGTCTTGGCAGCAACACCCCTACCGAACTGACCGTCTTCGCGAAATTTCAATCCGTGGAAAGCAAGAATCTGGTTCAGCTTTTCACGACGTTCCTCGAACAGTTCCTTCTTTCCCACGTACCGGGCAGGTGCCATTCCCTTGCTAATGAAACTGAGAACACAGTTTCCTTTCTGATCCCGGTATTGCATGCCTACAAGAGCATTGTAGAGCCACTTCCATTTCGTCATCGTAGGATTAGGGTCTGGAATATGTGTGTCTTGGAGAAGGTGCCCGATTTCGCTACCAGAAAGCCCTTCTGAAGTATCGGCAATGATCTTGCAGATGGATTCCAGTTCGGCTGCCGTAAAGGCATGGGTATCGTTGTTGCTCATAGGTGGGTACGGGTTAGGATGACATGAGTAAGACGGTATCAGCCGGAAGCTTGCCGCGAAAGGAATAACAAAGAGCGATTCCAATCGCACCAGTATCCAACTCAACCAAGGCCGTAGTATTTAGCGATCAAGGATGCTAGAAGCGATCCTGCCGTGTTCGCAGCAATACTCCACGTACCACTGGCCGATAACATCAGCATCCTGCCGATCCAACCTTGAACGCGAGGTCCTAACTCCGTTGATGCTTGCGGTGAAGGTGGGTCAGCTTGGATGGCTACGCGTAGGTTTTCAATATCGTGCTCACTGACATTCTGCTCTCGAAGGCAAGTGGCCAACGCATCGAAACGTTGGACATTCAATGTATTCGTTTGGCTGATCGTGCCATGGTTTGTACCGAACACGCCCTGTGCATTTTGGATATGGTAGTTGTTTGTAACCGGAGCTTGTAGTTCGGGGTATGGTTCTGTCTTCATGTGCGTATTCCTTTCGACATCAAGAGCCCAGCTAAGTACACGGGAGCGCAACTGTTCCAGTAGATGCTTGATCTGGAGTGAGCGAATCATTCGCGCGAGACGTACTGGCTCGCCAGCGACATACATGCCTTCTCTTCGTAGTACGCGATTTACCTCATCCGGAACTGGGAAAACTAGGTCTTGATCCTTGTTGCTACTTTCAGACAATGCAATTGCCGAAGTGGATACGTTAACTGATCTCAAACTGTGATTGAAGTTGGGATCGTCGAAGGTCAATACCGCTGGAGCCCAACCGAAAGGGCTATTATCACCAACAAGTTCAGCATAGACTCTACGATATTCGGGAAGATCGGATACATCGAATCCATCGGGATAACCCTTCAACTCGTATGAAATCCACATGTTGCTTTCTTCGGTCTTAAGCCCCATTGCTAGGGTCCAAGCCATCCTGAGAAGCTCAGGGAGTGGCGTGGTATCTGAAGTTGCTGCTTCCACCAATCGTTGGATTTTACTCATGAGGATTGTACCCCTTCATACCGAACTCTTCCATGCCATTTTTTTGGAATCGAAAATTTTAGCTGCCACTTACGGACGAGTCATATGCTGCATTATCAGAGATGCTAGTAGTGACCCGACAGCATTCGTTGCCACGTTCCACGTACCTTCAGCAGCGTACTTGACCATTCGATCAATCCAACCCAGCACTTGCGGTCCTAAATCGGTTGATGCAGATTGAAGAGGTGGGTCGGATTGGATAGCTTCTCGAAGATTTTCAATTTCATCCTCAGGGACGTCGTACTCTCGGAGAGAAGTAGCCAAGGTATTGAAGCGTTGCGAACTCAAGGTGTTCGTTTGATTAATCGTACCGTAATTTGTACCAAAGATACCTTGCGCCTGTTGTATATGGTAGTGATGGTTGGTGGCTGGAGAGGGGTGATCAGTAGGTGCCATAGTTTGCTTCGCAATACGTTTTTCAACATCAACAGACCAAGCAAGTACCCTTACACGTATCTGCTCAAGAAGCGCAGGCATATGCCTTGATGAGAATCTCCGAGCCAAGTTGACAGGTAACGACGTTCCGAAATCGCCTTTGCGCCTAGCTTGCCCCGGAATTGGGAATATGAGGTCCATGTTTTTGATGCTCAAATCCTGAAGATGAATTACGGACGTTGGGAGACATAATAAGGCCGGTTGTTCACGCAAACCGTTGATCAAAGAGGTTGGCGAAATTGGTTTCCAGCCCCACTTGTCACTCCCTTCAACAAGTTCAACATAAACGATTCGGTATGGCGGATAGTCAGGAGCCGTAAGTTCAGATGGATACCCACGAAATTCGTACTCAATCCATTGGTCTTCCAAGTTCGAGCGAGATGCAATAACCCATGCTTTTCGAAGCAACTCTGGCAGTAAGATGGAATCTGATGTTGCAGCATCCTGAAGGTCGTGTATCTGACGTATCGTAGCGTCCATGGGGCTTCCGATTGTGTGTGTTCTACCAATTGCAACTTCGCACACCTTACTGGAGCAGATTCAGAGTTGGTATATCCGTTGACAACATCACCTTCTCGTGCTCAGATCAGTACCTACTCGACCTCTTGTTCTGGTTTGATCCGTGAGCGGTCGAAACCTTGCTGAAATTCTTCGAGAAGGCCCTTTGAAATTGTGACTTCGTGTTGATTACCATCAGAAAACCCAGCCCAGACATACACCTTCTTTGGACGTAATTCCAATGTTTCCATCTGATCGCCAAACCATTGATTCCCTCGGGTGTTGACGTACCAAGTGGCATCTTCTCCAGAAGAAAGAACACAGGGTAGAGGGGACTGCTGAACCTCACGGTCAGGGTCAATCTTCTGCCAATGCAAGACTTTGCTACGTCTGGGTTCAAAACGCCAACCAACGCTTGTGACCTTGACCACTCGATCGCCTGTATTCACGATGTGGATTCTAATAAACCTTGAAGTTCCGGGTAAGAGATGGGCGACATCAGCCCACAACTTCCCTCGGAACTTGGTGGCACGTCTCGTTAACCAAAGGCTGTAGCCAACCGCGGCGAGTGTGCCGAAGGCAGCAACTACCGTTCCTATTACGTTCACCACGGACCAACAGTCCCGCGATAACCCAAAGATGTATGGGTCTGGTTGTTCCATGCGTGAGACTACAAGGACGTTTAGAGTACTTCGCCAATCCGTTGGAAGAGCTTCTCAAAGGAAGCGAGTGTCTCCGGTCCTATGGCGTCGATCGTGAGCAACGGCAGTGTAGCTTGTGCCACTCGGTAATGGTTGAATCCGCCATCCTTTAAGAGAACGATCTTCTTGTCCTTGAGCCACCGATTGATCCGCTCAACAATTCGGGGATGCTCTCCCAATTCTTCCAAGGTCAGGGTGTTGCCGCCAAGCTTATCGGCATACGTGTTGTTGAAGGCTTGTATGTAGATAGACGTTGGAAGTAGGTCTTCCACATCAGCTTCTTGCGAAGTTGGTTCACAGAACATGGAAAAATCAAGAACGCGTTTCCGTTCAATCAGTTTCTGCCGAACGAGGTCCTCAAGTTTCTGAGGTGGGGTAGCCGCACGATCATGAAGCACAACGAGCTTCAACTTGTTCGACCCAAGAAGGGCTACGAACGTGGCAAGTTTATCGAGTCCACCGACAGGTACGAGAATAGCATCACCAAGGCCCTGTTTATTACTTGCTTCGAGAAGGGTATTAAGGTGGTTCAAAATGATCAAGTCGGCCGGACCTTCAACAAGAACATTCTTCTTTGCGATAAACAGGTTCTGAGCGATGGAGTATCCCAAAGCTGCCTGCAAAGGGAAGATGCTCTCATCGGAAGAACCCGCTAGTTCCTTGCTAACCACCGTTCCATCTTTGACACGATCCTCTACCACACGTACTTCATCAAGCCGTGAAGAATCTACCATGAAAGGGGAGTGCGTTGTATAGATGATCTGGTGTTCGGTTGATAGCTCACGGATGTAGGCCAGAAAATCCGCCTGAGCCAAGGCATGAAGGTTCAGCCCCGGTTCATCGAGTAGGAGCATCAGAGACTTCGTTGTTCCTGCCCTTGACTGAATGGAGTCGAACCACACCAAAAAGCTGAAGAACCATATGAAACCCTTGCTCCGCTGACTGAAGGGTACCGTTACGCCATGCCGACGACTTTTGATCCGAATGTAGAGATTCATGCCAGTGTTGTACGGTGCCGAGTCCTTTGCGTCAGCCTTCACATCAAACTCTACATCCAACTCTTGGTTCTGTCTCCAGAACTCGAAAATCTTCCGTGTGATACTCAGACCAATCGCTTCAAGTTTGGCCTTGGCAGTCTCATAACCTTCTTCGCCCATCAATTCGTGAAGAGTCGTACCTGCAAGTTCAAGCAATCCTTGAGCTGTCCGATCGGCATCGGTGAGTTTCTTCTCAGACTGACGTTGGAGCAGAGACGGCAAGTTGATCTTACCCTCAAGGAGATTGTAGTCATCGAAATACAGGAACTTCGGCAGTGCAGGAGAGATGTATGCACTCCAGATGTATCCTTCGACTAGTCCCCATCCCGAGCCCTTAATAGCACGCTGCTGCCACTGCGATGCAAATACAGTCAGTGTACAGTCTGCTGCAAGATTCAAACCCTCGATCTCAGCTACGACATCCTCAAGGGAGGTTGCTCCCTCGAATACTTCGTCCTTGTGTTCCAGATCACCGAGTGAACCATGTAGAGCACTGAGAACAGAGGCCGAGTCGATTCTGAACCCAATTTTGCTTTTGTTGTCAATTGTTGTCATCCACGTGAATGTGGTGCCACTGAGAACAACATCAGAACCGGCGAACACCTCCGAATTAATTTTCGTTGCTAGTTCTTCTTCGATACGGAAGGTCAACCGTACGACTTGTTGAGGGTTCCCGGCTTCATGCTGAGGACGATAGCGTACGAGGTCCTTACGAGGATAATCCGCAACGTAGTCGAATTGGGCGGAGTCAAGAGGTAAAGCTTTGTGTAGAGCTTCAAGGAAGGCAGTCTTTCCGGACTCATTCTTACCAACGAGTACAGTAACCTCGCCCCCAATTGGCACAGGGGTTGAATCCTCTATGGACTTATACTTCGAAACCTGCGCTTCGATCAGTGTTATCATGATCTCCCTACCTGTTCGGTTCTATATGTCGTTTGGAATATCAACAAGTTAGCTATTGAACTACTTACGCTCAGATTCAATACTATGGCTGGACAGTCAGACTTTCTCGTAAGAGCTTCAGCCGTACGATAGCATCATCCAGAATCTGGGTTGTACTACCTTTCCCATCAACTGGCGCAAACATCTCCCCCTTCCCGGTCACCAACCAATGAAGGTTCACGTCGTAGGCGGTGGCAAGCTTCACTAGGGTCTCGACGAGTAGTCCACGTTCGCCCTTCATGGTCCTCGATGCCCAGTCGTTGGACCGGCCCATCGCTGCCGCGAAGTCGGTCTGCCGGACACCTTTCGTCTCCAGCAGTGCCAGCAGCCGGTCAAGTACGTCCGGAGGTATGCCCTCGGTCTTCTGCGGTTCTACTTTCCCTTTCGTAGAAGCAGATTTCGTCTTTGTCGATTTCATTAAAATTTTGCGATGTTTGCAACTCTTGGTTCCTGCTTTCGTAGGTGGCTGGTACGACAGATAAAGAGCTACCAGCGATGAACAGGAACCAAGCAGGAATTATCCGACAACTTAAGGACAACTCGGTGCACGACCATCAGGCGACGTTCAGGGACCTGTGTCGCCTCATGGACGACACGGAGTTCAACCGCCCTCCATACAGAGGAATACTCGGGAAGGTAGCCGAAGAACTTGGTCTTCGTGGGGGCCGTAGATCGGTCTACAAGTCGATCCGGATTTCGAGAACAATCGAGGTCATGGTCAAGGTCGCCGAACATATTCGGGAGGCGGAGGCTGAGCGAGAGAAGTCTCTGGACGTATACGCACGTATGAGCAAGGGCCGATAGACAAGCATGTCACTGTACCGGGACGGCGTTCCCGATCAGGAAAAAATCCACGTACGAACCCGATACACAATCGCTTCGAACAACCTATCAATAACCCAAGGAGGAACCGTGAGCAAGGAGACGCAACAGCAAACCAAGAAGCCGATCTACAAGAAGTGGTGGCTCTGGGTCGGTGTCATCGTAGTCGTTGGCATCATCGGCAGTCAGACAGGGAAGAAGGGTGGTAATGCTCCTGTAGCCGAAGGAGAAGCAACCTCATCGGCATCTCCCTCGTCACAGCCTGCCGAGAAACCAGCGGAACCCAAGGCGATCGAGGTCACGGCCAAGGACTACTATGACGCCTACGAGTCGAACGAGGTCACGGCCGATGCCAAGTACAAGGGCAAGACCATCGCCGTCACAGGAGAAGTGGACGGGGTGAGCAAGACGTTCGGAACCGTGAGCGTGAACCTGAAAGCTGATGAGTACATCAAGCAGATCCGGTGCAAGCTCAAGACGGAGTCGGACGCAGCCAGTTTGACCAAGGGTCAGACGGTAACCCTCGTCGGGGTCGGAGACGACAAGATGATGTTTCCCGAGGTCGAGGACTGTGTGGTGAGGAAATGAAGGTGTGGGGCCCCGGGACGAACCGGGGTCCATCGCAGTATGTCATGGGTACTCGTGGTTACCTGTAGGAGTTGTTTCGTGCCATCTACCGGAGAAGAAACTCCCCATGGAGTGCTTTGTGAAACCGTAATACCGAACCATGAAAAGTTCATATACTAAAACAACGCGGACTGCGATGTTTGTCACCGGGGGTGGAAACGAAGTGTTCCGGTGAATGTGGTTCTCCCCACACGTTATCGCTTCGTACAGAGATAGTACAAGAAAGACTGGCTTGTGGAAGTAATTCTCCCGGCCAGCAGGTATTCACATCTATCCATTTTGTTGCTCGTAGGAGGTTCCATGTCTCGTTTGATCGTGTTGATACTGTTCTCCATCCTGAGTTCTGCCTTGGTTCGTGCACAGGCCGTGCCCAGTCCCGGCAATCTCGTCCTCGCCACTCCTGACGGTACCGGGGGATATGAAAACAAAGACAGTCTATGTCTGGATACATCCGCCAATCCGAAAGAACTCTGTGCCAAGCGGTACTTCTCCGTCCTCTTTCGCACCGCACCGTTCCACGACAGTGCTGCCGCCGACGCTAACGGCAACTACGACATCACCGATGTTGATGACACACACAACGACTATTTCCTCTGGAAACGCCTCGACAGTTTGACGGATGGACTCGTCATCCATACGACGACGACAGAGACGTCTGGAGTGGTCCTGAAAAAGTGGACACTACGGGGAAGGTGTAATTTTCCAAAAATCTAAGGAAAGAGCAATGAAACATCCACCTCGCATTTATGATGAAGCATTTAAACGTCGCGCCCTGGAGATGGTAGCTGCGGGACGTACGCTGGCCTCGGTGGCCCGTGAGCTTGGCATCGACGTCAAGCGACTATCGTACTGGAAGCGTACGCTTGGAGCTGCAGCAGCTGCCGGGCAGAAGACACCTGACGAGCTTGCCGCCGAAGTACGAGCCTTGCGTAAGCGCGCTGAGCGTGCAGAAATGGAACTGGCCATTTTAAAAAAAGCGATGTCGATCTTTGCCGCTCCGCCGGGAAGGGACTGAAATACATGTTTATCAACAACCACCGGCACTGTTGGCCGGTGCGCCTGCAGTGCCATGTGCTGCAGGTGAGTGCCAGCGGCTACTATGCCTGGTTAAAGCGACCTGAACCTCAGCTTAGTGACGATGAGCGCAAGCTGGTGCGTGCCATGCGCGAGATTGATGAGAAGTCCAACCATACCTTCGGCAGCCGCCGGATGTACAAGGAACTGCGGCGAGGCAACCTTGTGGCAGGCCGTCACAAAATGCGCCGGCTGATGCGGGAAGACGGCATCCGTGTCAAGCGCACGCCCAGGCGTGCGTTGGTGCAAACTACCGACTCGCAACATCAGCACCCGGTGGCCGACAATCGGCTCAATCGCAACTTTACCGTCACGAAACCGAACACCGTCTGGGCTGCCGACATCACCTATGTACAGACCAACGCTGGCTATGTGTACTTGGCGGTGGTGATGGATTTGTTCTCGCGTCGCATCATTGGCTGGCATCTGTCAGAGACGATCACGCAACAGCTCACCATCACGGCACTCTGGAAGGCCTGGAAGAACCGTTCTTATGCCACCGGCATGCTCATTCATAGTGATCGCGGTTCGCAGTATGCTGCGGCAGGCTATCGCCAGTTTCTGACTGACTACTGTAAAGCAACGCAGAGCATGAGCCGCAAGGGAAACTGCTGGGACAACGCACCAGTAGAATCCTTTTTTGCCACGCTCAAGACCGAAGAATTCAACGACATCAACTTCGTCGATCTCGAGCACCTGAAGCGTCAGGCAGCACACTACATCGAGAACATTTATAATCGCAGACGACTGCATTCAACACTTGGATATACAACCCCCGTTGACTTTGAAAACAACTACTTTCGTAACCAAAAACACCTACCCTAATGTGTCCATTTTTATGGGACCACTCCAGTCCTCGGAATACTATGCCAAGTATTTCCGCGTGTCCTTCGGCAAGTACATTCGCGTGGACACGGTCCTGTCGTATTTCGCAGCGATGGACAGTGTCGCTTCCTCCGACCTTGTCTCGCGGGCTGTACGGTATCTCTCATCTTCCAACGATCCGGCCTTCAAACAAGTCCAGTCGATGACGCAGATCGCCGGTACGTCGACGACACCGAACAACGAACGGCGGTATACGCTTCTGGGGTATCAGTACAACCTGCACTTGACGAAGATTCCCATGGCATGGGAGATCACCAAGGGAAGCAATCAGGTCTACGTGGGCGTCGATGACCAGAATACCCAGTTCGGTCTTACGGACGTCGTAGAACATCGGGACCTGCATAAGGTTGCCAACGGCGGGAACTATCTCTTCCCGGGATTCAAATCGGCAGGAGTACCGCAGACGTGGGATGGCACGACGAAGATCATCCCTGCACACCAGAACCATGGCTTTGCCAATCTCGGCGTGATTGCAGCCGAAGAGAATACTCTCGGTCTGGTAGGGTTCGCACCCGGTGTACGAGTATTCCAGACGCACAATCAAGACGATAATCGGTACGCCAAACTTGACGTTTCGGCCACATCAGGAATACAACTTCCTCATGTCATGTCCTGCGCCTATATACTTCCGAGTGGTACGACAGGAACCTACCGGGAGGCGATGGAGAACGGCATCGCCGTCATCTCCAGTGGACCGAACGGAGAGAACAAGGTGTCATACGAACCGGTCACAACCGCGCCCTATATTCTCAGTGGTATTGATGTCGACTACAACGATCCTGACTTCAGCCCGTTGGGTGGCTTGGTTCTGACCCATGCGACCGACCCGCAAAAGGATGTCAAGATTTTGGCCGTCGAGCAGTACTCGCACTCGCTGGTACGTGGTGGCCTTCAGGACTGCCCAATCTTCAATTCCTTCGGATACGGGCCGGAGTGGGACTTCAACCAGCCGATGTGTCTCGGTCTGGGCAAATTCTCGACAGCGAGTACGCAGAGTACCCGCGCAGGCGACAAAACCCTTGCCTATATCGATGTCGTCGTTCCAGCCAACTACCTTGGACTACTGCTGGACGGCTCGACCTCGAAGTACGAAGAGTACTGTGCAGGAAATTCCCGCGCCGTTCCGCAGGCCGCTGCTATTGTTGGCCTCATGAATTCGGTGCACGACCGTTTGGGCAAGACCGGTCTGGATGTACAACGGAGAGTGTATGACATCGTCACGTTCACTGCCGACAAGATTCTGGATTTGCAACCCGGTCATACGGCTGCACAATCGATGGCCAGTGAATCCGGTCCGGGCAACGACGCATATTCGACCGTTGTGCCTAATAGCACATCTCCGGAATATCGCGTGTTCAAGGTACCGAACAGGGCATTCGCCGAGCAGTACAGCTATCTGCTCGATGGATCGGGCAAACTCAAGACCGGCTACATCGACCAGACGAACGACGCGCTCCACCGGTACTGGGCTCCACGGTTCGGCTTCGGACGTATTAATGCCTTCCGTTGCGTTGCGCACTCCATACCCGGAACGAACGGTGCCGGTCAGGAGAACGTGAAGTACCAGTATTCGGGCTCCGACGACCTCGACTGGGCGAAAGGACATGCCCTCAGTGGCACGACCTATCTCCATCTCGGCAAGTTCAAGGATGCCACGACGAAGGTCCTCGACGCTGGTGGAGTCGCCTACACGGGTGAACCAGCCTACATGAACAACAACGGCAAGACACTCGTGGATGTTGATCTTTCGGTAGGGACGAGCCAGACGCTGGTCGTCGATGGTATCCTCACCACGAGCCTGTCGAGCAACTTCAAGAAGATCGCGACCTCTTCCACGGGGAGAATACTGGCCACAGGATGGGTGGAGAACGTCGACTTGGAAGGACTCGTCCGTGCCTCCGACTTACGGATAAAGCGGACGGCAGCAGGCACAGCCCTCAAGACCACGGGCAGCAGCGAACTGCACGATACCACATGGCTCCGTGGCAGTGGCGACATCGTCGTCTCCTCTGGGACCCTCACGCTCCAGCCGGGAGCCACGGTCTACCTCTATGACGGTGCCAAGATCATTGTCAAGGCCGGTGCGGAACTCAAGCTCAAGCATGGAGCACGTATCCTCGACAAGGAGACGACGAAACTGGCCAACAGGATCGTCCTCGAACAGAAGAACGGAGCCACACCGGGGGGCAAACTCACGATCGAGTCGAAGGTTGAAGAAGCCGTCATCGATGCGGAAGTGCAAGTGAACGACGACGCGCAGTTCACGGTCAACGATGCCGAGGGTGAAGCCTTCCCGAGTGTCTGGATTCATAAGGTAACGGTCGAGACAGGAGGCAAGGTTTCCTTGGCGGACAAAGCCTTCATCAAACGCGTGAATCCCTCTTCGACAACGCCTGCTCTGATCCTCAAGTCCTCGAACGGACTCGTGGTAGCGGGAAGCGCAACGGTCCGGCTGGACGCGCCGGTGGAAGTCCAGAGTGGCAGCAAACTCGAAGTCGGTACGTCGGCCACGCTGAAAGTGGGAGCACTGACGGTACAATCCAATGGTTCGCTCATCGCGAAGGCGGGTGCTACGGTACAGTTCTTCGACGACGAGAATACAATCCGTGGAAAGTTCAGCGGAGAAGGTGCTCCCGGAAACCTCGCACGGTTCAAGGCCACGAACGAATCGAGTGGCTCGTGTTCGGCTCTGACACGGAAGAACTTCGTACGTCTCATCGTAGAACCGGACAAGTGGGTATACAACACGAACACACCGGGTACGCAGCCACTGGATCAGGTCCTCATGGCATACTTCCATGCGCAGGATGCAGAGTTCACCAACGTATATACGACGATCAAGAACATGCCTGTCCTTGCACGGGTGGGTGGTGTCTTGCAGGCAGGGAAAATGAAAAGCTGCACGTTCAAGGCTGACCGCAGCGTTTATGTAGCGGCAGGGATGGAAGCAGCCTTCCGGTCAAAGCCTCTGTTCCTTGTAAGTGTCAGCAAGGATAGTCGTCTGTTCCAGAAGGCCCGGCAGACGAGTGTCGGTGTTCCGGGAGCCATCTACCAGCAAGGTCTTAACCTCATTCGATACCTCACTGTGGAGGGCTGCAAATTCCACGACGCAGGAGGCAAAATCACGAGCACGAACTATCGTGGGCTTGTTCAGAGCATTCTTGAAAGTCTCGGCGGCGACTATCCGGTTTCAGGTTTGAAGGTCACGTCGCTGTCGAAGATCACGATGACGGGCAGCACCTTCGCCTTCCTCCATACAGGAGTCAACGCAGAAAACGTTACGGGGCACTTCTCAGGCAACATTTTCGGCGGTCATGCCGATGGCATCGCCTGTGGATCGGCCACGATCTGCAACAACACCTTCAGTGGCTGTGTGCAGGGTGTTCGGGCAACAGCGGGCAACAATCAGGTCTTCGACAACACCTTCGGTGGAACAATGACGTCCACAACCAACACACTCTTCGGTAGTGGCGTACAGGTGGACTTCATCGGCTCGGGATACCTCCAGTCGCTGGGGGGCAATGCCGAATGTCGGAACAACGAGCTGGAGAACTACGGCAGTGGCCTCCATGCCGTGCGCGGAGTCCTGCAAGCCCGTGACCGCTTCGCCTTCCTTGCGCCGAACCAGAACGACCGTGGAAAGGCTCTCGTCAATGGACGGAACGAGTTCGATGGACCGGTTAGCGGTGGTTCAAACCCGTACTTTGTTGGTCTTGAACGGTCGGACATCTACCTTGGAGATGCGGGCGTCGTCCAGTTGGAATGTGGCAAGAACGTTTTCAGCGCGAACCAGCAGTTCCAGCTACAGAAATCCAACAACGTGGCGAACGTCGTCGTGACGACGAACGACTTCGGCGTTGCTCTACTGGCGAATATCCGTCACAATGCCAATATCGTTCCACAGGGTAATGACCTCCAGAATGGCGAGCATCCCTATGGAGCGCAGTGTGAAGCGACCGTTCGTGAACGTGCCGGAGAGTTCGAATGTGTGATATTACCGGTACCGGACCCGGATGCCTTCACGCCGAACTACAACCTCGAACTTCTGCATCCCCTGAACGTGAAGAAGTTCGGTATCGTCGTACCGTCGTGGGATGGCATCGACACGAACTATGCCAAGGAAATCTTCACGGTGTCGACTTCGTGGCTTGCGAATGCCGGTCTGGATGTTGCTATCCGCATGGAATCTATCGACAATGCTGTGCAGTCTGCACAGGTCCACCCGAAGGCCGACTCGGTGACTGCCGTCCTCTTGGGTACCTTGCAGACTCTGGGTCTGAACACCGGAGCCCCGCTCGTCCTGCGGGAGAAGGCCGTCATCGGACGGGTCGAACTCCTTTCCCGAAATGAACGCTACGACGAGGCACAGTTCTGGCTCGACACGGCCCGGGCAGGGATGTTCGCTGGATACGATTCCGTGAACGTCGACCTGCTGAGTACGCGGCTCGCCATCATGGCTGACACGTCGCTGACGCTCGTGCAGTCGACCGATACCCTCAACGCTCTGGTTACGTTGGAAACAGAACACGCCAAACGACCTACTGGGATGAACAAGGAGCCAATTCGGGAAGTGGTACGCTCGGGAGTGGGAGACGTGCTATTCGTCGTCTATCCCAATCCGAGCCGTGACCATCTCACGGTACGCTACGAAGGGAAACGTATGCGTGATGTGACCGTGCGTCTTCTCGACATGATGGGTGCTGAACTCCTTCGTCTCTGGAGGAGCGATGTAACCTTTGGTTCGGAAATCGTCATTACTGATACGGACCTGCCGAATGGTACCTATCTTGTGGAAGTCGGTGATGGCACGTCCGTTGGAACAGCCATCATCTCTGTCGTACGATAGGCGATATTTCTGGACATGTCCAATTCACGCATCATTTTGATCCTTTTGGTAGCCTTCGCCGCTCATGTGGCGAGGGCTGCCGGAGAGGATTCGGTCCATCTGGATTCCCTGTACCTCAAAGGTGCACGGGGAATGGTGCCCTGCAACGATGGGTCATTCGTCGGAGGATACATCAACTGTCCGACGTTTCCACCGGGGTACTATGAATCCGACCATTGTGATCGTCCTGTACTGACCCGGTCATGGGACGGAGGCAAGACTTGGGTTGTCGAGGATGTTGGTGCCCCGACCTATGCGTACTCCGGCATCGTTCGTCTGCGCGGAGGGGTGTTGCTCACCGCACATAACAGTTGGCTCTACGGTTTTCTGACAAGTACTGATAATGGGAGAACATGGCAAGCAACCTTCGATACGACTCAAGCGACGCCAGTATTGAGTGTAGGAGAAGTCATCGGGATGCTCTTCCGTGACCACAGGGGCCTACTCTACTGGAAGCTGGGTGGAGAACTCCACGTGAGCCTTGACAACGGCAAAACATTCATCTGGCTGCGATACTCCGACCTGCGGGAAGGATACTATGTCCTGCCAACTGATGGTTTGCTGGTTACGCATACCGTCGGATCGGGAAGCTCACCCGGTTCGATCCAGATGAGCTTCAACCATGGGCGGTCGTGGTCCCAGACACTGAAAGGGTATGACCAAGGAACGTTTGGCAAAGAAGACTCGATGAGTACCCTCACCGGATGCGTTATCATTCGTGACACCGTTGCTGTGGACGATCGGTTCGGCTATTATCCAGACGGTGGACACAATTACCAACCAATCCCGAGAACAATGTACTGGCATAGGAAGGAACATGTATGGACTTCCGGTAGGTTCCTTCAAAGTTTCGGCATCAATGGGATCATGGATAGTACGGAATGTTGGTTTACTGGTGCGTTCGCGACTCTAGCACTTGGCCCTGAGGATACCGTTCAACGGGCGGTAAGCAGGGATATTCCTGTCGACTCTATCCCTCCTGAAGGCGATACGATGATCTACACACGTGGAAGATTGTACGATCACTTCTATGACTTAGATGGCAATATTCACCCACATGGCTCAAATGTCTATGTGCCTCGTCGTGCTCCGAGACCGGTCTCACGACTCGATCGGCTCTATACCTGCACAGGCGTCGAGTACGTCGTCGGTGGCCACCATCTCGATACCGTGATACTGGACCCGTCACGTTCCGTGAACGCGAGGCTCTCGTATACCATCACACCCAACAAACGTCTTTCGACCATCGTCATCGAAGCTGTCGACACGACACGCCCCATGCACTTTACCATGATGGTCGACGACAGCATTACAGGACGTCAGTGGTTCTCGGACTCAGTGATGACCGTCACCAAGCCGGTGGTCGCACTGGGGCGGTTCTATCTGGATACGATACTCACGTGTACCTATCCTGAGGGCCCGTTCATGTGGTACTACAACGATACCCTGATGCCCCATAGGATTGTGGGTGCGAATGCTGACAGCGTGATCTTCAAACCCAAGCCGGGTAAGTACAAGGTCATGGCGAAGTCGCCCTTCGGATGCGACGTCTGGTCGAACGAAGTGAGCATTACCACGACAGCGATCGAGGAGAGCGGTGACAGTGAGAACGGAAGGTACTCTGCCTATCCAGATAACGATGGAAACATCCACGTCCGATGGACTGGATTCGGACCTACTCCTTCGTCCATCACGGTCTTCGACATCCTCGGAAGGCGACTGGAGGCTGACGTGAGGATTTCTGGGAACGAGGCAGTGGTGGACTGCGAAGATCATCAGAAGATGGTACTCATCATGATTTCCACAGGGAAAGCTGTACACGTTCTACGGGTGCTGCGACCGCAATAGTAGAACAGGGCGTTATGATGGCCTGTAAGCTTCGCAGAGGCTGTGGAAGTCTATGGCCTCTGGAGTGGAGGTGTCTACGTCGCCAGAATCCGTTCAGAAGCGGTTGTAGGGGGCATGGTGAGGATGTCGGGGGGCTTCACGATCGTGAAGTAGTGCCCGGTTATTGAAGTAGTGACTGCGGTTATTGTTGAATCAGAGGGTTCGATACGAACGTGTCGGACCCTCTCTTCAGAGTGGAGCAATCATGGAACTAGCGGTTCTTCTCGGTGCTGGAGCTTCTCTACCTCAGATGCCTTCGACACGTTGCATAACCAAAGAGTTGATCGATGCGTTTGATTCTTGGGTTGGCGACTCGGCCGCGAATCGTCCATTTAGAAAGGCAACGGAGCAACCCGTTAGTTACACCCACGATCATCACTCACGAGGGTCTCTTGCAGAACTGAAACGGCTGTTCGAGGCTGTAGTTTTGCTAAGCACCGATCCGATGACATTCGAGGAAGTATACTCCATCGCGGACCAGATTCGACAGCACATAGATCATGAGTATGATAACAATGCACTGGAACCTACGGTCTACCATCTGTGCAGGCGTTTGGGAACAGATTGGAAGCCTTTGGATAGACTGGAACTCAAAAGTAAGTGCAGAGAACTTTTGGACCTTATCAACTGCGTCGTGAAAACAGGGGTCGGCGGGTCAGCGTGGTATACGGCACCTGATGGTTTCCCTGCTCACAATCTTCAAGTGGTTCTTGACTTGCTCAAACAAGAGATTGTGACCCGATTACATCTGTTGACGACCAACTTCGACGTGCTCGTTGAAGAAGCACTCAAAGAACAAGCTATAGTCTACTACGATGGGTTTGGATGTACTCCTGAATTTGGTGGTCAGGTTGTTCGGTGGGAGGCAGATGAGCACAAGTTTTTGACGAGCGGAGCAGTATCTCTTTACAAGCTTCACGGCTCTGAGAACTGGTCGTGGGTATACGGCAATGAACCGTTCCCACTCTTCCTAGGGAAAATCGTTGGACGGATCACAGCTTACCCAAATCTTGACGGGGTAGGAGGTATTCATCGACTTCGTGACGATAACAACCTTCTTCTGTCCGGAAAGACAAACAAACTTCTGGCTTACAATCAAGGTTGGGCATTGGATTTAGCTGAAGCTGCTAACCGAGGAATGCGCATGTGCCAACACCTCATCGTTGCTGGATACGGATTCAGTGATGAAGGGATCAACTTCCGGCTCATACACTGGATGAGTAGATGCGAGAACAGAATGCTAGTGATCGATCCATGCTTCACAAATACTTTGAATGTAGCGAAAGGGGCCATTCAATCACGACTCACAGAATGGAAGCAAGAGGGTCGAATGGTGGCTATTGAAGATCCATTAGGCGAAGTCACTGACGCAGCATTGTCAGAATGGCTCTTCGACTAGCCAATATTCTCGAATACCGGAAAAGGTATCTCGGGTACACTCTACTGAACCATAGAAGGAATTGCAATTGATGAGGTACTTGAGGATGTACACTCACGCCGTCGAATAATCCACAAGGACCGAAACCACTCCTCGACCATGACGCACAGAACAAAGACGACCGGAACTATCCACATCAGAGACCTCCATCGTTGTACATGTAACAACACATCTTGAAACGACGGAAGTCCGTTGAATCGTCCGCAACCCCCATCTTCCGTAGGATGGCGATGAGTTCCTTCAGGGTGACTCTGGGTCGGTGATCCGTCTGGAGTTCGACCACATCCCGGACAAACGTCCGGAGACCTCGAAGGTACTCGTATGCCTGTGGATAATCATCGATGTCATTGAGGCGGACAAAAGCCTTCACGGCTTCGAGGATCATGGCTTCTTTACCTTGAAGCCATCCGCGGACGCGAGTTATTGGGTGTCTGTACATGTAGGTAAGACACTACATTCTCCCGCAAGGAGCTATGTTCCGTTGCATAGTGTTTGTGGACGATGATGACCCTAGGAGGATAGAGACATGTGGCCAAAACCACTGACGGATGTCACGTCGGAAGACATCCAAGCATTGATACAGGACCGTGCACCCGAGTCCCGGCACTTGGAATTCAAGCGTCAACCACCCAATTCTTCAGACACGGAGATGACTCGGTTCCTTCTGACCGTTGCCGCCTTCGCGAATGCTGGCGGTGGCTATCTCGTTTACGGAATTAATGCGGAGGCGGATGGGGCTGACCAGGGTGGAACGGCGTCAGAAGTTGTGCCGATCGCCGAAAACATTGACGCCCTGATTCGAAGGCTCGAAGGAAGTATGCTTACAAGGATACATCCAAGGGTTTACGCGGGCCTCCGTGGGGTTCCTGCTCATGAGGTATTCAGCAGCTCCGATGATGGAACGGGCAATGGAGACGGTACAGGAAGCGGGAAAGGCTCAGGTCCCGGGCGTAGTAACGCAGACGGTACAGGTTTCGGAGTCGGAGTGGATGAACCCGTAGGACATGTACTCGTCGTACGGATACCACCTAGTACGCAGACGCCACATGCAGTTCAGACCAATGATGGTTTCAAGTTTCCTGTACGTGTATCCGCAGGGAGGCAGAACATGGACATGCACGAGATTCGCAGGGCAATAGTGAATTCGGAAAGTGCTGTTGATCGGATAAGAAAATTCACACAGGAGCGGTATGAGATGCTGCGACCAACATTCGTAGACGGTACTACTGTTCTTCACTTACTACCCATGAATCCTGAGCTAGGATCGGACATCATTTCTTCCTTTTCAGAAGATGGATTACAGAAGTTTACTCCTCTGTGGATGACGGGTGGTTGGCATACCCGATACAACCTTGATGGCTATCTCAACGCCTCCTATATTGATGGTAATGAGGACGGTTCGAGCTATTCATCTACTCAGGTATTCCGCGACGGTAGGATCGAGGCTGTTACCCATCACTGGGGGTTGGATAATCTCCTCCGCCATGAAAGATTGGTTGAGCAAATTCTCCGAGCAGTACCCCGGTATATGGAGATGATCGAATCAAAAGTGAATCCCTATCCTCTTGTTGTCTCTCTGTCATTGAACCTCCATCCGGAGACTGTTCTGTCAACAGAAGTACGGCGACCGAAGAAAGTTCGGCAGAATGATCTCCACATACCACACATCGTTCTTCAGCAGAAGCCGGAGTCATGGCCGAAGGCTTTTCGTCCGATTTTCGATCTCCTTTGGAACGCTTTCGGCCTTGATCGCTGCTGGTACTATGATGAAGCGGGAAACTTCGATCTACGGAACGGTCGGCGTTGAGCACTTCAGTGGAAGCAACTAGAGCATGGTTTCTAGGACCTTCAAGAGAAGCCGGGGACGACAACCTGTCCTATACTCCACAACGTCCTCCACATACACCCGAAGAGTACGCAGGAACGTCCGCCAGTCTGGGTAGTGATCTGGATTGTGGATTTCGTAGAATTCCCGGACGGCCGAGCGCACGAGTAGCTCTCGGTAGGACGACCATCCGGGAAGACGAGTAATTGGGTGATGAGGACTCCACATGGAAGTAAGACGTTCTACGCTGCCTTCCGCCACTGCCCGGATAGCGTGAACATAGGGTCCCGGAAGGACGAGGATTCATCACGTTCCTTTCCGAACGCATAGAGCACTTCAATGTCCGGGATGCTGGTGTACGTCCTGAGTTGTGCCAGATTCTTGTGGCCGGTGATCTTCATGATGATCTCGTCTGGAATTCCTCTTGCACGACATATACTCACGAGCGTTCGCCTTCCTGTGTGCGATGCCATAACGTCGCAGAGACGATGTCTGTGCTGAACAGTTCTATCACCGCGATACTGTCGGACAACTACTTCCGAAGTTAGGCCCGCAGATTCAGCCGCCTCCTTCACATAGTTGTTGAAATTTTGATTCGCGATCTCGATGCTTTTCAGACCTGCGGGGTATTTGGCAAGAAGTTCTCGTGTTGCGGGGAAGAGTGGAATAGTGACGCTGCCGCGATCCTTCATGGTTTCGATGTGAATAGCATCGTCGGTAATGACTGCTTCATCAATGTGCCAGAAGTTCTCGAATCGGAGAGCTGTCAAACACATCAGTACGAACGCATCTCGCACACGTTCAAGTCTTCCTTCCGTTGGTAAGAACCGATGGTTGTAGAACTTGCTCAGGATCTCCTCTGGAAGAGCTGTCAAAGGATACTTCGTGTAGCTGAAGCCGAGAGGTTTGGTGCTCACAGGAGTAATGTACTTCTGTTCTCCAGCCCACTTGAGTACTTGACGAAGCCGTTTTGTGACGTTGTCGATAGAACTTCCCGCATCATCCTTGTCGTGAATCAAATACCTGAACCAACTCTTCGAGAATTTGGGGAGCTCTTCCTCGATCCTATCGATGGTGAATCCAAACGGGTAGTAACGATCCAAGAACAACTCCAGATTGTACGCTAAGGTCTGGTAGTTCTTGTAGTGGCTCTCCATCTCCGCGAGTTTGCGACCATCATTGGAAACGTAGTTCCTCATGAACTCGCCAAGTAGCCCACCGAATTTGTATGTGTCTTCCTTGTCCTTGTGGCGGACGAAGAGAGGCAGTTTCCCGTGATGTAAGATATTCGTTTTTCCATCGATGAGTGAGATGACATCCTTCTCGCTGAGTAGAGCATCTACTGTCCTTCCGACGCGGTTGGATTCTGCGGCCATGTAAGCGTTGCGGATGCGGTCCACGATCGTGTTCAATCGTGACCGGACAGCTTCGCGGTTCCTGTACGTACCCCTGATGTCGTTCTTGCCATTGTCCCAATATTCCACGGGCATAATGATCCCTGTGGCGTGCCTGACACGGCCGTCCGGATTCTTGCTCGTCACCCATCTACGGCAGGTAGCGTAGCACCTGAAAGAGCCGTTCTGTGAGCCCTTCTTCGTTTTGAAGGGGAAAGTGATGTGGATCGTATCGTCTCCCGATCCTACGTGGAATCGTTGATTCTTGACCTTGGGCATATGTGTCCAGTGATAGGTGTGCCAAACGGGGTGCCAAACCCGACCACTGTAAGACGCCATCTCTGTAAAAAACCGAAGACGATTCTGTGAAGTGTATGTCCACAACCCGCATGGAATGGTAAGTGCGGGTAAAAACAGCAAAGCCCCGTCAAATGACGAGGCTCTGGATGGTACACCGTACGGGATTTGAACCCGTGCTGCCGCCTTGAAAGGGCGGTGTCCTAACCCCTAGACGAACGGTGCATAAAAGAGCATCAAAGATACGGCTTTTTTTAATGCGCTCGTGTATTCCTTGTGGGACAACCCGGAATTAAATGGCAGATTAATTGGATAATAAATACGATTTTAGCAGAACGAAGCAAAAAACGGGTACTGGCAGCACTCTTTTGGTTTTTTTTGTAAACATCAAACAAATATGAAGCTTATTGGACTTACCGGTGGGATTGGTACCGGAAAATCATCGGTAGCCCAGGTGTTCAGGAGCCTGGGTTGGGAGGTGTTGAGTTCCGACTCAACGGCTAAGACTGTTACCGGGTCAAACCCGGGGGTACGTAGTGCAATTGCGGCATTGCTGGGCGAAGACGTCCTAACGTCAGATGGACTGAATAGCCGACTGGTTGCTGAACGGGTATTTGGTTCTGACGCCGAGAGTAGTACGCGTCTGAGAGAACTTGAAAAAATCATACATCCGCACGTACTTGAGTATCACATGAAACAAATACACGAGTTGGATGAAAGGGGCTCAGGCACAGTGGTTGTGGATAGTGCGCTGATTTACGAGGTGGGTCTGGAAGATGGTTTTGACTATGTAGTTGTGGTAAACGCCTCAGTACAGGAATGCATTCGCCGGGTGATGCAGCGCTCCGGACTAACCGAAGAGCAGGTGAGGCAACGAATTAAACAGCAAATGCCGATGAAGGAAAAGTGTATGCGGGCCGACTTCGTTATTGAGAACAGCGGGACGCTGGACGAGCTGGAAGCCGCTGCAAAAAAACTGGCAGTGATTATTCAGGCCCTTCCTGACAGGCAGTGATCAAACAGCAATAACCTAAGCCAATGTACCGGTACGAGTCTGATGTACTCACTTAAATCAATCTCTGTTCGTCTTCACTGCTTCACATCTAATTCATTAGTTTCGCACTAACAAGTTTTACGTTTTACAAAGGTTTAGCCGTATGGCACATCCAGTCCATCTTACCGACGCTGATTTTAATAGCACCATTAATGCAGGTAACGTTGTTTTAGTTGATTTCTGGGCCGCCTGGTGTGGTCCGTGCAGAGCTATTGCACCAATAATTGACGATCTCGCCGGCGAATATGAAGGTCGTGCCACAATTGCAAAGGTCGATGTTGACAATAATCCCAAGGTGGCAATGGAGTATGGCATCCGCAGTATTCCAACCCTGCTCGTATTTAAGGGCGGTCGCGTGGTTGATACCATCGTGGGCGCTGTTCCCAAAAACTTTATAACCGATAAGCTGAATGCTCAACTGAGCTGATGCCCCAGCCCCTTTCAATAACTTGGATTTTAACATGACTCGGCCAACGCTGTTGCCAGGTAACGAGTTGAGCGAACATCTAAAAGACATTCCAATGTGGCGCCTTGAAGGCGCCACTATTGTTCGTGAGATGCCGGCATCCGACTTTGCCGCTGCAATGGGCCTTGTTAACGCTGTAGCCCTGCTGGCCGAAAAGGCAGATCATCATCCGGATATACTGTTGTACGGATGGAATAAGGTTCGGATTACACTGAGCACGCATGATCAGGGCGGGATTACAATGGCTGATATACGGCTTGCAAAAGCAATCGACGCATTGAAATTTAACATCGTTTAATATCGACAACTTCTAAGCATTTACATTACATTGGAGTATGGTTATGTCAGTTATCGAAGCAATCAGTGCGCGAGAGATTCTTGATTCACGTGGCAATCCTACTGTAGAGGTAGATGTGTTTTTGGAGGACGGCTCGTTTGGGCGTGCTGCAGTTCCGTCGGGCGCCAGCACAGGTGAGCACGAAGCCATAGAGCTACGCGACGGCGATGCCGGGCGCTATGGAGGAAAAGGCACTCTTGCTGCGGTTGAAAACGTAGAGTCGCAGATCGCCGATATCCTGATAGGAATGGATGCCACCGATCAGCGTCAAATAGATAGAGTGCTCATTGACCTGGATGGAACCGAAACCAAGAGCAAGCTGGGCGCAAACGCTATGCTTGGCGTTTCTCTGGCAGTTGCCCGGGCGGCAGCCGATTTTCACGGTCTGCCACTTTATGCTTACCTGGGGGGTGCCAAGGCGAACCTACTCCCAACACCAATGATGAATATCTTGAATGGCGGTGCACATGCTGATAATAATGTTGATATTCAGGAATTCATGATTATGCCAATTGGTGCGGATACGTTCTCACATGCACTTCAGATGGGGACAGAGGTATATCACGCACTCAAAGGCGTACTCAAAAAAGAGGGCCTCTCCACAGGTATTGGCGATGAGGGCGGATTTGCTCCTTCGCTGAAGAGTAATGAAGAAGCGCTCGACAAGATAATGCAGGCTATCGAAGCAGCCGGCTACAAACCGAACGATGATATTGTACTTGCGCTTGATATTGCTGCCAGCGAGATGTGGCGGAACGGTACATACGAGTTGTATAAAAGCTCTAAACAAAGGAAGACGGCGGCTGAACTTACTGAGTGGTATGCCGGGCTGGCTGCAAAATACCCGATTGTCTCCATCGAAGATGGTCTGGGCGAAGAAGACTGGACAGGCTGGAAAGTACTTACCGATAAGATCGGTGATGAAATTCAAATTGTTGGTGATGATCTGTTTGTCACAAATTCCGAATATTTGGAACGAGGCATTGCCGAGGGCGTGGCAAACAGTATTCTGGTGAAAGTAAACCAGATTGGTACACTTACCGAAACAATTAATACGGTAAACCTGGCACAACGCTATGGCTACAGCACCATCATTAGCCATCGGTCCGGCGAGACCGAAGACTCCTTTATTGCCGATTTGGCCGTTGCACTGAGTTCCGGACAAATTAAAACAGGGGCTCCATGCCGCAGTGATAGGGTAGCAAAGTATAACCAGCTCCTCCGAATTGAAGAATTGCTGGGTGCCGATGCAGAGTTTGCCGGCGATGCCACCCTGGCCTGAGGCCTGCTTATAATTCAAGAAGTGTATTTTGCAGTTCCGGTGTTGCTGTGCAGCACCGGCAACGTTTTTATCCTGCTTGGGAGATAGTATGGCAATTTCATTTGGTACCGACGGATGGCGGGGCTTAATAGCTCGTGACTTCACATTTGATAACGTGGAACTGGTTGCCCATGCAACAGCCCGGTACGTTAGAACTCTTCAACGCGAGGGCGCAAGCGTTGTTATCGGCTACGATACCCGCTTCCTTTCCCGCCAGTTTGCCGAAACAGCGGCATGCGTTATCGCCGGGTATGGGATTACGGTACACTTGTCAAATGCAATAAGCTCAACTCCACAGGTGAGCTTTCACACAAAGGCTAAAAAGGCTCAACTTGGAATTGTTATCACGGCTAGCCATAATCCGCCTGAATACAGTGGTTTTAAGCTAAAAGCAGGCTTTGGCGGCCCTGCAATCCCAGAACAAATTGCACGGGTTGAAAAAGAACTGGCTGCCCTTGATGGCAAAGCCCCTAAGATGAAGGTACCTGCATACGATGCGGCTGTAGATGCCAAGATCATACGGCTGTTCGATGCGGCTGATGCATACGCCAAGTATCTGTTTAAAAAGATCGATATCGAGGCAATTAAAAAAAGTGGACTCAAAATAGTTTACGATCCAATGCACGGTGCCGGTATTAATTTTATGCACAAAATTCTACCGGATGTATTCGAAATTCACGGCTGGCATAATCCAGGCTTCGGCGAAGTAGATCACCCGGAACCGATTGCCGAATGTTTGCAACCTCTGATGCGGACAGTTAAAAACAAGAAAGCCGATGTAGGCCTTGCTACTGATGGTGATGCCGACAGGCTGGGATTGGTTGACGGTAACGGTAATTATGTAGATCCGCACCGGGTGTTTATGCTAATAATGGACTATCTGTACACCGATAAAAAGAAGCGGGGCGCAGTCGTAAAAACTGTATCTCTCACTTCGATGGTGAATAGATTTTGTGAGCGCCACCATCTTGATTTGATCGAAACACCAGTAGGGTTTAAACATGTTGCCAAGCTCATGAATGAGCGTAAGGTCTTAATCGGTGGTGAAGAAAGCGGCGGCCTGGGTACCATTATGCATATACCCGAGCGCGACGGTATTTTTAATGGCCTGCTCATCCTGGAGATGCTGGCAAAGCGAAAAAAAACGCTGAAGGAACTGTGTGACGAACTGGATACCGCGTTTGGACCTCATCGCTATCGACGCCGCGATGTTCGGGTTACGGAGGCTCATAAAAAGGCTGTTTTGAATGCCTGTTCAAAACGTCCGTTGAAAATTGGTCGCTATAATGTTCTTCAGATTGATGATCGTGATGGTTATAAGTTTACGGTTGACGGAGGAGCGTGGCTACTTATTCGTGCTTCTGGAACAGAGCCGCTCCTACGGTTTTATGCTGAGGCATCATCGCTGGCCAAGGTAGATGAGTTACTAACCGAAGGACTGCAAATGGGCGTATCATAGGCTGCGTAGCATTATGCCACTACACCTTACAACAACGTTACTCAATGGTGTTCTTGTATTTCGTACCGATGTATTTACAGATGATCGGGGCTTCTTTACCGAATTGTTTCGAAGTATAGAACTTAGTGAGTTACATATCCCTGTACTTTTTGCCCAGGAAAATCTGTCCACAAGCAAAAAGCATGTTATTCGCGGTCTACACACCCAGCCAAACCAGGGGAAATTATTGTCAGTGGTAAGGGGCTCCGTCTTCCTTGTCGAGCTGGATGTGCGTCCGGAATCCGATACATTTGGTAAGTGGGCTTCCGTTACACTTGATGCTGACAAGCCTCATATTGTGTGGATCCCGCCGGGGTTTGCTAATGGCTTCTGCGCACTGCATGAGGGTACGGTTGTTTGCTATAAATGCACTGCCGGGTATGACCCCAATACAGAAGTTGCCATCAACCCGTTAGATCCGCAACTGAACATACCATGGCCGGCACAAAACCCTATTCTGAGCACAAAAGATGCTACAGCCCCTTTGTTCTCAGAAATTACGTTTTAACAACAAAACGGGTTGAGAGAACTTCGTTGCAGAGTTTGTATTGTTGGCGCAGCTCGTCGAATGTTTTCCTGTCGGGTTGTTCGCTGTATCTACCAAAAAAGTATTCGGCTTCTGCTTGTACAGTACGAAGTCGTGAAATGTTGGTTCCAACACACCCGGCACCCACGGGTTGAACGATTCGGCCGACAGGAGGTATGGTTGCAGTGCCGTGTTGATTCCATTCGGAGTAAGCTTTAACCAACGCACTGGCGGCACCAAGCTTTGCCTGGATACTGTAGCCGGCAATATGCGGTGTACAATACCGCACACTTTCAACAACCGACATGGGTAGGTCGGGTTCAGTTTGGAAAACATCAAGAACTGCACGAATTCTCTGATTCCTGCATAGTGTAGCAAGTGCATCATCATCAACAATCCCGCCACGTGCCGTATTGATCAGCAGTGATCCCGGTTTCATACTCCGGAGCAATCTGTCAGAAAGCATACCAGCGGTTGGATATGCAGTGTCATGGGTGAAGGGAACATGCAGCGTAAGTACGTCTGCAGCTTCCACTATATCGGTCAGCGTACCAGCGCTTTCACCATACAACGGCGGATCGTAAATACGTATGCGATATCCAAGCTCCCTAAGCGCTGCTTCTACACGTACACCCACGTTGCCATGACCAACAAGGCAGACAAGGCTACCCGGATCAGGAGCAAGTATGGAAATCCATGCCAATGTGTACTCAGCAACAGCCCATGCATTGGATGCCGGGGCGTGAGCGAAACCAATGCCATTACGAGCGAGGTAATCAACATCAATATGATCGATACCTGCAGTAGCCGAGCCTACGAATTTGACGTTCGTTCCGGCCAACAGATCTTTATTAACGCGGGTCGTTGACCTTACAAAAAGAGCAGTAGCACCGCAGTCCAAAATATCAGCACGCGCCAGGGTTCGTCCATGGAACCGTCTCAGTGTCTCCAACGGGAAATCCACGTTGGTTGAAAGTGGGATTAGTTCATCAGCAAGAATCATTATTAGTACTTGATCACTACAGCAGAGGCAACTCCGTGGTGCGAGGTAATGCGTATGGCGTATGCTCCCGGAAGAACAGAACCCAGAGTACCGCCGGTAAACGGTAATTCGACAGCACCCGAGTAAACAGTAGTGCTATAGAGTTGCTTCCCTGATAAGCTTGAAATCGTTAGAGTTCCTCCCCTGAACTCGTCGGGTATCAGCACATTCAAGCTTTCTGAAAATGGATTAGGGTAAACAGTAAGTAATGCATGAGCAGGCTGATATTCATAAACACCCGACGGGTTTAACCGCGTAATAACAGTTACTGGCGGAGATGTGTAGCTATCTGTTATTAACGAAACTTTTGCACTGGATCTGGCTGTATCCTGAAACTGGAGCACTGCACTCACCCAAATGGTATCGCCGGGAATAAACGATCCGGTATCTACTTCGGTAACATGAATATTAACCTTGCGTTGCGTGTTGTGTACAAACGTGCCAGTAACTGAAACCGGTGCCGAGCCAACTACAATAAACGGTAGTCTTACAGTTGTATCCTTGTATCCGCTGAAATACAACTCAACAGTATCAGCAACCGGTGTGGCTACACCTGAATTTGTTGTACCAACAAGTACAACAGAATCGCTCTGTCCCTCTCCATAACCAATACGAATAGTTTGGATATACCGTCCGGTATCAGGGGGCGCAAACTCGAGAGGAATATATGTTGTATCAAGAGGCAAAACATGGACCGGAAATAACCACTGCATCGAATGAAGGATATCTGCTGTAGGTTGTATAAGATTCCAGACATAGTTAATGTGAATTGTACCGGTGCCCGTATTAATGACAGGCACATCAACTTTTCGAGTGAACCCCGGTGTAGCCGAAATAAATACAGTATCGGGAATGATGAATTCAGCAGGAGTGGTATCCGGTATCGAAACAAGTTCCAAAACCCTGTCATCGTGTGACAGCGGAAATGGAGGCTGTCCCATTGCTTCCTTATTACTGGTACAAACAAAGATTCTTCCGTCCTTAGTAACAGCGATATCACGGAGACGTCCCACACTATTAGAGAATACCTCAAAGTGGCTCTGAATTTCTGTCCCCTCATCGTTAAGCTTCAAAAACTGCATCATGCTTCCCTTCAGATAGACCTGGATAAGGCAATTCTTCAGCTCGGCAAACCTGTCAGCATTGTAATAATCCATTCCGCCTGGCGCCCAGGTCACATCACCGGTACTCCACCGGGGTGGCAACACATTGGCGGAGTCACAGTATTCAATCTCATCGTCTTCATCGCACGGACCTTCTACCATAGGCCAGCCGTAGTTGCCGCCTTTTACAATGAAGTTAATTTCATCTTCTATAGCATTACCATGTTCGCTTGCCCAGATGTTACCGTTCGGAAGAATAACAAATCCCTGAACGTTACGATGCCCTTTTGACCACATAGAGTTGCCCGGGACCGGATTGTCGGCCGGTACCGACCCATCCAGATTTACCCGATGAATCTTCCCTTCGATAACGTCATCTTCCAAAGCAAGCCATGTACGTGGCATATCGCCACCGGTTATCCACAGCTTTCTGTTATCATCAATAAACAATCGTGTACCCTGATGCATCGTGGCTGCGGGCTCCAGCCGAAATACTTCCATTGGATTTGTAAGAACATTCTGTTCGTAGATATAGCGCTCTACCACCCGTACGGGGTGTTCTTCGGTACCGCCGATCCACGATACATACACCCAGGGTGTATCTGCAAAGTTGGGATGAAAGCAAAATCCAAGCATTCCGGTTTCTTTTACCAGAAGAACTTTGTCATGAAGGTCCAGAATTGTATCACGCTCACCGGTTTCGAGATTGGTACGTGTACAGTAGCCAATACGTTCGGTAGCCCAGAGCCATCCGTCGGGGCCTTCCTTGATTTCCCAAGGGATGGTGTATCCGGTGGCAACGGTTACCAGTGTGTAGGTTGAGTTAGCCGCGGAAGATGTTTGAACAAGTACAACAAGAATAACAGCAAGGGCAACAGTAAGTGATTTTAACATTTAAAAAGTAAGGATAATAAAGAAATTACTCGATAGAAACCAAAACACCCTCAGTAGTCCAGCGGGGGCGAATAGTAACAAGAATGTTCGTCTTAAAAAAAGGTTCTGAGTGAACAAACGGGTAATGAGATCCGTAGTCGTAGCTGGCATTTCCGTTTCTATCCTCAAACACATCAATGATGTAATCTCCGGGTGCAAGCGAATCTGCATACCAGGTATTCCCGGAAATCAGTTTCACCGTTCGAACAATTTTGTTGGAAACGGAGTGGATACGTGCAACGTAAGTATAGTTTGTAATTCGATGTGATGTGAATTCACCACGTACTGAACCAAGACGAATATCCGGATTGGCTGAATCTGCATGTATCGGTGTTTCCAGGCTTACAGTTGTGTCGGCAGGGGCAGGGCCTACAACAATCAGCAGCGAGTCTGTATGTTCCTGCGTAACGGAAACATCTCCAGATGCAATGCCAAACTGCTCCGTGAAATCCGGTAAGCCATTCATATTAGAATCGTTAAATGCAAGAACTCTGAATAAGCCATTGGCAAGCCCCTTAATCGAGAATGTGCCGTCGGAGCCTATCTGAATTTGGTAGGGGGCTATGGCTTTCATGCTGTTAAAGGCAGAGTCAAGAGTGTCTGCCCGTGGGAACGCAGCAACAACCAGGTTGGACAGATTTTCCGCAACAACACGTCCGCTAATAGTTCCGGTGTCGATGACCGGTCCGGTGCTAAAAATAATTGTTGTTGCCTGAGTTGGTTCAATGCCACGAAGGTTGCGCCATGAAGTTCCCAGCGTTACGGAATACGTGGTGGATGGCAGAAGCTGCTGGCTAAATGAAATTGAAATGGCGTCACCGTCGTACGTTGTTACAAACGGCGTTTTCGGCATTACGGTAATGCTATTCCGAATGGACCTGTCCACATAGTCATCAAAAACAAACCGGATTTCAGGTTGCTCCTGATTTACCGAGCCGGATGCAGGAAATACTTCGAGTACCCGGGTTGGAGCAGTATTGGCAGGACCACCTGAGGGAGCAATTTTAAGAGCGCAGCCACTCAGCACGATCACAAGAATAAGCGAATAGTGAATAAACACGTTCTAATTTAGCATTATTACGAATATGGACAGCAATTGGAAGCACACTTTTCGGCATTGGTGGGATATGCTGGTGGAGTTTTTCTCTATTACCGAGAAGCGCCACATCTTCCTGCTGGCTGCAGGTATTGCGTTCAACCAGTTGCTATGCATGATACCGATGATCCTGCTGGCAATTGCGGTGGCCAGTAATCTGCTTGATGCAGAGTCAACAAAGGCGGTGGTGACCGAGGTGCTGCAACAGCTCCTGCCGGAGAATACGAAGGCGGCAGAGGCAACCACTGTGGTAGTTCATGAGCTTGGAGTTGTATTTAACTATAGCAATATTGCGGGCTGGATTGCCGGTTTTGCACTGATTTGGCTTGCAAGTGCACTGTTTGGTTCAATGCGCACGGGTTTAAATGCCATTTTTCATGCACCTACACCACGTTTTTTTATTGTTTATAAGATAAAGGACCTTCTGCTTACACTGGTTGTAACTGTGCTGGTTATTGCCACAACGATTGTTTTGCCACTGCTGTCGCTGCTGGAGCACTGGTGGTTCGAGGTACTGACGGCCTATAATTGGTTGTGGCTGCATGCGATCAGCATGCGGGTTATCAGTATGGCGGTAACGTCGGTACTCTTTCTGGTACTCTATAAGGCAGTTCCCAATGCCCGGTTGCCGTGGCGCGTGGTGCTGTTCAGTACCGGGTTCGCCGTTGTGCTTTGGGAGATTGCACGTGTTGTATTTACGTGGTATGTGAATAGTGCAACTACGTTGAGCAAGTTTTACGGTGGCTTTTTGGCAATAGCCTCACTTGCACTCTGGTTTTATTACTCATCGCTGATATTTCTGGTATCAGCAGAGCTTGCACAATATATTCATACGCGACTGACTCTTAACAAAGCACCTGACGTGTAGTACAAATGGCTCAGTATTTTAAAAGTTGTTCCCATTTCTGATAAAGCTGTAGTGTAGCGCGAACATCCCGTAAGCAGTATTCGGCAATATCGTCGTATTGGCCGTTGGCAAACAAATCAGCAACTTTCGATCCGTCAACTCCTGCCGCTTTCGGTGATTCAATCCCAAACGATTTGGCAAAAAAGTCAAAATTGAACATCCGGGTAGCACCGACCGACGTACGATTGTAAAACGTAAGTTTATCGAGCAAGTCAGTGTGATGACTGTAGGAAAACCGGGTTCCGTCCATCAGGTTTCGTGATGGTCTGATACCCAGCACTGCACTGCGCAGCATCAGCCATGGTGCATCAAAGCCGCGGCCGTTGAAACTGATCAGGTGCAGGTCAGGCTGCTTTGCGAGAAGACGCCACCAGCTTTGTAACATCATCTCTTCGCTGCTAACGTATGCCGTTGCGCCAGACTCCAGGCGGTGTTCCCGTCGTTGTTCATCCCGTCCCATTGACGGATCAACCATGTACGCTACATCTTGTGTGGTCATGGTCCCATCGGGAGTCTCCTTAACCATACTCATTCCAATGGTAACGATTCTTCCGGTAAAGGGGCTTAACGCAAACTCGTTAATCTTCTGGGCTTTCTCTTCATCGGTTTTTGCCGATCGCAACAGGTATTCCTGCTGGACGGGATCAAAATACTCCAGAGGATGCCCAATGGTTTCAATGTCAAATGCAAGCATGATGGTGCCAACAAAGGAGGTTGGTTAAACTGTTGTGTTAGGTACGACAAATGTATGGCCTGCCGACTATCTGTGACTACGGGGCTTTCAGAAAAACAAACTCAGTTCTTCGGTTACGTGCGCGGCCTTCTTCAGTGGCATTGCTGCTAACGGGCATCGTATCACCAAAACCTTTTGCAGTAATTCTCCCAGCTTCGATGCCCGATTTAACAAGGGCATCCTTCACAGCTTCTGCTCGCTGCTGCGAAAGCTTCAGATTAAATTGTGAGTCCTTGGTATTATTTGTTGAGTCTGTATGCCCGCGTAACTCAATGGCTACCTCGGGGAGCGCCTTCATGATACCGGCAACGTTGGCAATTGCTCTCCTGCTCTCGGGCTTTAGAACTGACTTGCCCGTGTCAAAATACACATCAAGCAAGACTACCGTTCCAAGGTCAGGTGTGTTGTTGTATGTGCCTGATGCCTGCAAGGTATCGGAGCCCCAGCAGAGAGTAATGTTTACAGTGTGATTACCATAGGTGGTGGGAGTGAACTCTATCACATAGCCGTTACGTAACCTTCGATAGATGTCTTCGAACAGATCAGGAAACTCGGATGTCCGGTAAATGTGCCAGTAGTAGCCGCCAGTTGCACGTGCCAACCCTTCCATATAACCTTCGTTAACACCGGCGCCAAAGTCAACAGCATATACCGGGGTGTTGGACTTCAATGCTTGCTTAATTACATCCGTCTGCGTGGCTTTGCTCGAGTTTTCCTGTCCGTCGGTAAAAACTACAACAGCTTTAATTGCAGATGGAGATGCAAACGAGTTCAAATGCGCAATCGCCTCACCCGTACCGTCCAAAATGGCGGTACCACCACCAAAACCGAACAGGCCATTCTTACGATGGAGAGATAATAAGCTTTCTGAACTTTCTTGCAAAGGGGCTTCAATCTGCACTTTATGGTCGTATCTGACCAGTGCAAGTGCATCGGTCTGCTGTTTCTTCTTAATCAGAATCTCGGCAGCATCCTGGACAGTTCTGGCTCTTGGATCGCCCATGGATCCGCTATTATCCATAACCAGGGCAATTGCATACTGTACGGGATCCGATTCCGTTCGTTGCCGAATTGTAAACTTTTGAATTGGAATTTCTTCGTTGCCGATTTTTTCTGTGACTTTGCAGATTAGTTTTTTCAGTGACGATGGATCGGTTTGGCTAAAGTATGTTCCCAGACTGTCAGCAACGTGCAGAGTAACAACAACCTTTTGGGAATTTCTGGTATCGATTCCTGTGATCTGAGCAGTTGCCTTAGGAGGTGCCGTGGGCGGCATGGGGACAACCTGCTTGAGGAAAATCGGATTGTACCCGGGAGGTGGTGTAGCATCGGCTTTGGCAGCAGGTTCACCCATGAATGAACTGCATCCGGCTACGGTTAAAACAGCCAGGCAGACAGAGAGTAGAATGTGTACGGTTCTAACCATGTAGATTGTCCACTAGATTATTGAGGTAATGAGTACCCTACGGCAGACGTGATTGTAGTGTTCTGCTGATCCGGCTGTCGGGGTCGAAAGAAATTGTAAGATCACGAAGATTGTATCCATACGCAGAGTCCTTGAGTACCTGAACCGTATAAATGGCGTCAGCAGCCAGAATTCCCATCAATGTTTCACGGAGAGAGCTATCAAGGCGTTCATGGTAGTTTTTCATAGTGTTTGCCATTGATGGCAGTCTGGTATCCTGAGTTCTTACACGGAGAGTAGTATCGCGTGTTAGTCTGTACATCGGACCAACGGGAATGGCAATATATCCGGGCGCGAAGCCAGGTTCTTCGTTCAGTATTTCGGGAGTTATATACAGAGGATGCTGGTTGTTACTATCCAGAATGGCATTAAGCAGGGAAATAAACCGCGTCTGAATTTCTGATGAGTTGCGCGGATTCCTCATAAACTTTTCGGAGTCATCTTCGAACGATGCCAGCCAGGTTTGGTATTCAGCGGCCTGGCGTTCAACCTTTAGCATCGTTGCCGGGTACAGGTGCTGTAGGTGGGGGATGTACCACGTGCGGCGGAGTAACTCCTTGTCGATAATGGTTACATCCGGGCGCTTGCCTTCAACAACCTGCTGGTACCACATAGCCGAGCACAAGAAGTCCCACTGCCGGGTGATAAAAACAGCATTCGGCTCCAGGTGGTCCCATGTGAAGTTGGCATATTCCGGTACACTTGTATGCGCACGGTAATTCATCGATGAGTAGTTCATTACAAGTGCCCCACACGGCAGTAACAATAACCCAAGGGTCCTGGTTGCTGACTGTGCAGAGAGAAGACGGTGAAGTCCGATGGCGCAAAAAACAAACAAGATGATAATTGACGGCAGAAAGTAAGAGTCAATATCATGAATTCCGTATCCCAGTGTTATGGCCAGGTTGCCCAAGGCAACAACCAGTAATCCCGTCATCATCCGGCGTTGTCCTTTTACTAACGAAACCACACCCAGCAGGGCAGGAATCCAGCCAGCCCAGAGCAGCGCATGCGATGCCAGTTTCAGAAAGACGTTGGCATTGGCCTTCATCACGGCATTATCAGAAAACATCCAAACGCTGAACTGAGTTCCTTTAACGTGGTATAAGAAGGCATCCCAGCTGCGATGTACCCACCCCCAGTTAATCGGTGGGAGACTGCTGCTGCGCAGAGGCATAAGGGCATACAAGGATAAACACAGGATAACCGGGACGAAGAGGGCGGCAAGTGGACGCCATTGCAAAGCCCCCTTCCACCATAATAAAAGCAAACCGGGTGCTAAAAAAACAGAACTTACGTGGTTTGTAAGGCATAGGCCGAACATAAAACCGGCAACGACCGTCCACTCCAAACCATCCTCATTTCGCGAGCGCAGGGTTGCGCTGAGTGTGCCTATTACAAGAAGGAAGTGAAGACTATACACTTCGATAGCGGTGCTTTGCCCCCACACAATTGTGCTGGTGCCCAGAAGCAGAGCAACGGCCAGAGGAATGTGCGAGTCTGTTGCTTTGGGAAACGGAAGCACCTGAAGCATCCGGCAAAAGAGGCCGACGCCTGCAGCAACAAATATGGCAGCAAGGATATTTAAACCACCTATTACCGAAGGCCATGGCAGAAGCGTCCACACATGTGCTACCAACGTAAAGAGTGGATATCCGGTGGGATGCGCTACCCCCCACGTATAGGCGGCAGCAGCTAATTCACCGGTATCGGTGTACATTAATCCGGGAGCCTGTGTTAGGACGTACAGACAAAACGTAACAACACCGGCAATGATTGGAGCAAAGCGTAAGGCAAACTTTTGCACGTTAATCGGTTCTTACCGTGTGAGTTGATAAAATCACATCTTCAGAACGTGCAAAATACGAGGTACCGGCCACCAATACCATGGTTGCCGGGAATAGGTGTAAAGTTTATGGTTTAGCGGACGATGCTCAGAGGTGCCTGAGCCATCGAGCCGTTGGTCATCGTAAATACAAACCGATAGTTACCGGCAGCGAGTGTTGATATTGGTATGGTTGTAACGGCCGTACCGGATACACCATACGTGCGAACACGCACGCCACCGGTAGTGTACACATCAATTGAACGAATCAGGGAATTGTCGGAAGACGTAATGTGAACAATATCCGAAGCCGGAAGGGGGCTTACGTTTATGCCGATTTCTGAAGCTTCCCGTACCGAAGCCGGCTTGCCGATAACGTAGGTAATCGTAAACTCGATTTTGTCGTTAGGATTGTTTTTATCGAACAGCTCATACCAGGCTATGCTGGTACCGTCAGTACCGTAGTTGTTCAGCAATGAATAAACCGGCAGCGATCCTCCCGGATACAACTGCTGTGGGTCGCGTTCGTACGGATCATCGTCGGGATACTGAAAGTAACATAAATCTCCGAAACAAAAAGCTGCGTTATGACCGTCGACGATCTTTGAAATGTCACCCCGGAATAAGAGCTGCTTCAGGGTATTGCTGTTGTTATGAATAACCCCATTGCGTTTAATCGTTGTAGTTCCCGATGGTACGGTAATCGTGGCCGGATCGGTCCACTCAATGTAAAATGTGGCCTGAGCTGAAACTTTTAGCTGTATGATTGTGAATAAGGCAAGAACAACGAGTAGAATACGTTTCATAATTTGTGCGTCCTATGTGCAACTGAGTACGGTTTTAAAATTACACACATTGTTGTGCAGAGTGTACGAGTTGATCTTTTTTTATTAGTTACACCTCAATAGGATTTTATGAAAATCTTCATCGTTTGGTTGGTCTGTATTGGTGCGTTTGCAGGGTTACGTGGACAGGAAACGTCTGACGTATCGACGCTGCCTGATGTAAAGCTAAAGGCTGTCTCGGGTGAATCCGTACAAAGCGGGTCATGGAGAGGCGACTCATTGCTGGTTGTAAGCTTTTGGGCTACATGGTGTAAGCCATGTTTGATAGAACTACAAACCTATTCAGGCCTATATGCAGACTGGCAGGCAAAAACAGGCGTTCGGCTGATTGCCGTTTCGATTGATGACAGCAGAAATGCCCGAAAAGTACCGGCATTTGTCAAGGGACGCAACTGGCCGTTCGAGGTAGTGATTGACGAAAACAGCGACTTAAAAAGGGCCATGAACGTAAACAATGTGCCGCATACGTTTATCATTAAAGACGGAAAGATTGTGTGGCAGCATAGTGCGTTTGCTCCGGGTGACGAAGAAGAAATGGAAGCTGAGCTGTTAAAACTCTCTAAAGCAGATTAATCCACCGTCATTTCCTGTTTACCAACCATTGGATGAGGGAAGCGTGAAAATTGTGTTACGCCTTGTTTGTACTGCACTGATTTCGGTAAACCTGATGGCGCAGGGTTATTCTATCGACAATGTTGGGGTGATCAGCGGTTCGGTGCAAACCGATATTCAAACCTATCAGGAAGACAGCCTTATTGGTGCACCGAAGGTGGCCGAGCAGATGTTGTCAAACACATTTGTTAATATCCTTTTCAACAAGGGCAAGTTTAGCGCCGGTGTACGCTTTGAATCCTACCAGAACCCGCTGCTGGGCATCGACCCGCGCTATGGAACAACCGGAGAGGGCACAGGAATAGGACTGCCCTATCGGTTTATTCGGTACTCAGATGATTACTTTGATCTTACCGCCGGGAACTTTTATGAGCAGTTTGGCAGTGGCATGGTGCTACGCTTATACGAAGAACGCAATCTGGGATTTGATAACTCGATAGATGGCTTGCGGCTGAAGTTCAGGCCAACAGACGGCATCGAGTTAACGGGTTTTATGGGACGCCAGCGATCGTTTTTTGACCTGAGTGAAGGGATTCTGCGCGGTGCCGATATCAATATTGCCCTGGATGAACTGGGTGGCGGGATTCTTCCCGACGGTATGCTTGCAACAGTGGGAGGCAGTCTGGTTAGCCGTTATCAGGCTGATCAAAACCCGTTTCTTAATCTGCCTGAAAACGTCATGGCATGGTCGGCACGCACGAATGTTATCGTTAGTAACTTTCAAGTGGAATTTGAATATGCCCATAAAATCAATGATCCTGGTGCCACAAACGAGGGATCTTTCAACCCGGGCGATGCTCAATACATAAACGCATCGTGGGCTGTTCCGGGGATTGGTGTTAGCGCTGCGGCAAAGAGGATTGATAATATGGATTTTCGGAGCGACAGGACTGCAACGGGGCTGGCACAAACTGTGAACTATCTGCCTGCGTTAACAAAACAACATACATGGCGCCTGATCACGTTGTATCCGTATGCAACCCAGCCAACGGGCGAGTTCGGTGTGCAGGGTGATGTTACGTTTACGATTCCAAAGGGATCGTTTCTTGGTGGCGATGAAACCAATTTTTCCGTTAATGCAAGTGTTATCCATGCCCTGGATACTACACGCACCGATCAGTATCACTACGATGCACGGTTCGGCTGGGCAGATCGGGTGTTTTACCAAGACCTGAATTTCGAGGTTCAACGAAAATTCGGAAAAGATTTTAAAGTTCTTCTGTCCTATGTTAATGTGAAGTATGACCAGGACGTTATTGAACGAAGAGCCGCCATTAACGAGACGAAGTATGGTGTGATAGGCGTAAACTTTGTTGTTACCGAATTATGGTTTAAGGTTGGCAAAGGACAGGCAATTCGTACCGAGTTACAGTGGATGGGTGTTAAACATGAGGAAGGGGCTCAGCTGGCGCTTCAGAATGGAGATTGGGCCATGGTCCTGGCAGAATACTCAATAAGCCCGGGGTGGTTCTTTACCGTGTTCGATGAATACAATTACGGGAATACCAATGATGAGCTGAAAGTACACTACCCCAATGCCAGTGTAGCCTATGTGAAGGACGCTCTGCGTATCCAAACGGGCTACGGACGCGTACGAGGCGGTTTACTGTGCGTAGGTGGTATTTGCCGTCCGGTACCTGCATCGAATGGTTTCAACCTTGGAGTAACCTACACCTTCTGATTGAGTTGTTTATAACATTGCAGAAAAAAACGTTATGAAATTATTACCATTTCTCTTGGTCGCAGTTCTGTCTCTGACACTTTGGTCATGCAACATCATTGATAACCCGATTCAGGCTCCACAAGAACCCACAGATACCGGACAAGACGTTAAACAAAATGTGTTAATTGAAGACTATACAGGTCATACATGTGGCAATTGTCCGGAAGCCGCTGATGTTGCTCACCAGATTCAAACAACGTATGGTAGCGATCGTGTGATTGTTGTTGCGGTTCACGCCGGACCGTTTGCAACTCAGATTCCACCTGAATACCCAACAAACTGGGCTTGTCCGGAAGGCGAAGAGCTTGATAAGACGTTTAGAATCAGTCGGGCAGGTAATCCGAATGGGCTGGTGAACAGGACAACGTATAACGGTAAGTTTATTCAGAGTAAGGATAACTGGGCTCCGGTAACTGTTGATTTACTGGCAAAGTCGCCACTTCTTGACATTAAAGCGTCACCAACGTGGAATAGTACCAGCAAATCGGTGTCACTGGCGGTTGATGTTCAGTATCTGGCAGACGGTACCGAAGATTACTACCTTTGTGCGTGGATCATCGAAAACGGACTTGTGGGTGACCAGACTGATTATCGGGTTAGCCCGTCGCACGTTACCAATTACAAGTTTGAGCATGTTCTTCGCGGAACGCTAAACGGAACGTGGGGTGAACAGTTGTCGGCAACTCCGGTAGCAAAGGGTACTACGATTACAAAGCAGATAAACTATACCTTCCCCGACGGGAAAACGTGGAATCCGGACAATTGCGAACTGGTAGTTTTTGTTCACCGATATGGTACTACAAAGAATGTAGTTCAGGTAGTAAAAACAAAGCTTACGTCAAAGTGACGGGTTACAACAATTCCAGCTTTTTTAATAACCCAGACGCACCTGAAGTGCCGCAGAGACAAACTGCTCCGGAGTATTACCGCCGTTTCGGTTTACGTATCCTGCGATAACATCCGTAAAAATATTTGGCATCCATTCTGCCGTGAACCAAACATTGATTCGTCGCTGATAACTGATATTACCCCTAAGGAAGCGATTACCCTGCAGGTCATCGCCGTCACCTCGTAAAATATCGCCCCCAACATTACCAATCGGAGAGATGGCACCCGGAAATCGCGGATTGGGGCCCATTACGATGTTGCCGGTACTGTCAAGAATGTTCTCGCCGTGCCGGGTGTAATCAACGTCCAGACGTATTGAGGTACGCGGAGTAAACCAGACCTTGTATTGCAGAGCAAGACGGTCGCTGTTGGGTTGCATGTTGTATCCCAGTGGCGTCTGAAATGACGTATAAGAAGCATTCATGCTGCGGTGACTATATGTAAACGGATCCAGGTGCACGTACTCGGCTGTCAGTAATGAGGTGGTTGTACGGTCAAACGAAATAACGTGGCTTGCTCCTATCTGCCACGCCCACTTGTTGGTATTACCGTTAAAGGAAGTATCGGTTATTGTAGAATAGTTTAAGTCATCAAAAAAAATCGAACCGTAAAGCATGGTTCCGTTAACCGGACGTACAGCAATGTCGAATGACAACATGCTGTTGTCTGTAGCATTTCTCTCAGCGGTGCTTAGTCCGGCTGATACGAAAAATGCCAGAGGATTGAGATAGGCAAAATCAATTCCGCGGCCCCAATACACAATCATGTCGTTCACGGCAACCGAGATCCAGGGAGCAGGGTCGAATGCCAAACGGTGCGTTGCAACGTACTTGCCAGGCACAGCGCCGCCCGCTGTATCAGTGCCGTTGGCCGCACTGTGCGTCATTGTAAAACGGACTGACGAGAAGGGAACATCGATAAGCAATCCGTCAAGCATCGGAGCCTGAATACTGTGTACAAGGTTGTCGATTGGTGAAAAGCCAAACTGCAGGGCTTCGCGTCCAAACCGAATTCGCATCGTTTCATCCTGGTATTGTACATAGCCGATGTACTGATCGAAAAAGCTTGAGTCTTCCACCATGAACTTGGTAATCCGTCCCAGGACAGGGTTCGCCTTTGCAATCAGAACCGGATCGCCAGAGAGCCTGACGCCATTACTCAGGTCTAAAAAGTATCCCAAATGTTTGTTCAGTGATCCAATAAAACGCATACTTGGAGTTGCGAGCAGATAGGAGCTGGTTGCTGTGGAAGTGCTCAGATACCCGGGCTGGATTTGAACTGCGGCATCAATGGTTAAACGTGCTATGCTGTCTGAATAATCATACACCCTGAATCGGGATCTGTTTGAATTTTGGTCAGCCCCAATTCCGGAGATCGGTGAAAACAGTGCAACTCCGTAGTAGTCGGTAATGTATGAGGCAAAAGCCGACGCAGTATCGTTTGCCAACTCCGTTAATGTGTAAATACTCTGTGGCCATACTGCCATACTGCCAATAGTGGAAGAACTGTTAATAGAGCGAAGCATCTGCATGTCGGCCGACACTCGTTCAGAATGGACGTCTGCGTTTTGTGCCAGGCCCAGCTGTGCAAGAAGGGTGGCAAACACGAACAAATAAAAAAAACGAGTCATTGGGATGCAAGGGGCTTTGATACGGGTTCAAAGTTTAAAAATACGTCAATTAAAGCAGCAGAGATGCGTGGTCAGGGGTATTACAGCGGTGATTCCGATGTTAATTGTCCTGATACGACTATAGCAACTCAAAACGAACTGAGTACTGGTTAAGAAAATCCTGCTCAATGCTTCAATCGTGACAGCCAACCTGAGTCTGTTATTACGGCCGTTTGAACATAATCGGACACACCACCGTGCTACCCTCAGAGTCCATGGGTTCTCTTCTGATATGCTGCTGCGGAATAATAACGTCAGAGATCATAACAAACCCGCTTGTGGCTATGCGGACAGAAGTGTAGCATCTGGCCGCACACGATTCCACCAGTAATCAGTGGACGACATACGGAAACGCAACGGAATAATGCTGATGATTCCTAACCTGATTATCTGTAACAAATATCAATTTTTACTATTACAGCCAATGGCTGGGGTGGTGGAGTTTCATACTCGTCAGCCTGTCCCATTCAGTCGTCCACACGTTCTTTCAACCACCTGCCCTTACCTACGGCATACGTCTGGTAACGATGGGCTTGCAGTTGCATACCTTTCTTACTGCATCGATATCGGCGGCTGCGGCTACCTCGCTAATGTACCAGCCAACCTGGACCACGTAGTTGCGTTTACCCTTAATCCACTTTTCGGCCATGTTTACCTTCAGATTCTTACTGGTGTACTTTGTTACTAATTTCTGGGCTTCAGCCTTATCGGGCGTGGTGGTGATAGCAATGGTGTACGGGTGGGTGGTAATTGTTTCAATCGAGGCAAGCGGGGGAGTAGTGACGGGTGCAGTGGCAGCCTGGCTGTGCGTGTTGGCGCTGACACGTTTTTCGGTTGCTGATGATTCGGCAGGCGGAGATCCAACAGTCATCCGCATAATATCGTACGCAACAGGGAGCAGCTCGCTCTGTGGGTAGAGCTGACGGAACTGCTGGAAGTATTTTACTGATTTGGTTTGTTCTTTTTGGACGGTGTAAAAAATAATGAGCCGTAAAAGAGCATCGTCAGCCCATTCATTGCCGGAAAAGCGTTCAATGATGCGTTCATACAGCGGTAAAGCCCGCTTGGGATCATCAACCAGGGTTGCGTGAAGGAACATCACGGCAGGATCGTCGGGTTTGTCTAAAAGCAGGTCAGGTAAGGCCTTCTTAGCATCGGCCTGCCAGCCCTTCGAAACTTGAATAATCAGTTGTTGTACGGTTGGCTGCTGGGCAAATCCGGTGTAACCGAGTACGATGAAGGCTGCCAGAGCTACTGAAAATTTAAATGACTTCATAACATTGTAAGATTGTAAAGACGGAAAATACAGCCTAACGGCTATTTTGTGAATGTGAAAAAGAATGCAGAACAGTTAAGGCTGCTCATTGCGGCAGGAGGGACCGGCGGACATATCACGCCTGCACTTGCCGTGTACGAATGTTTAAAGGAGCGGTTAGGAAGCGATTTGCACGTACAGTGGATCGGGAGTGACAACAGATTGGAGTCCACGCTTGTCCCTTCGTACGGTATCCCGTTTACCCCCATGCCAATCCGGGGATTTTCAGGGGTCTTCTCGACGGCGTCCCTGCAGTTGCCGTTCCGGTTATTAAAGTCGTTCACTATTGCAAAAAACCTTATTAAATCGTTTCAACCCCATATAGTATTGGCAACCGGTGCCTATATCTCGTATCCGGTTGGTAAGGCTGCTGGAGCATTAGGTGTTCCGCTGGTGCTGATGGAGAGTAATGTAAATGTTGGCAAGTCAAACCAACAGTTACTGTCCACAGCCACGTACATTGCGTTATCCTACGATGCAACACTGGAGTATGTTCCACGGAATCTGCGCCAAAAGGCGGAGGTTGTGGGAAATCCTGTCAGACGTGCTGTATTACGGTTGCCTGCACGTGAGGCTGCGTGTAAAAGCCTGGGTTTTAAGGTGGATGCACCGGTGGTGGTAGTTATGGGGGGCAGCCTGGGGGCACGCTCGATTAACAACGCAATACAGAACATGATTTCTAAATGGGAAACAGAGGGCAAAGCCCCTTTCCAGATTCTTTGGCAAACCGGGACAACCTTTAAGCCAGTTGTTCCGGAGACTCTGAAGCCGTTTATCGTCCATACGAGTTTTATTGGTGAAGTTGGGCAGGCCTATGCGGCTGCAGATGTGGTATTGTGCAGGAGTGGAGCAACCACGATAGCTGAGCTGTGCGTGGCAGAAAAACCAGCCGTTCTGGTTCCGCTCCCATCGGCCAGTATGAACGAACAATATCTTAATGCCCGGATGCTGGCACAGGCTGGTGCCGCACGGGTTGTTACCGATGAAGAGCTTGAATCCAAGGTTGAATCAATTCTTCTGGAGATGATCAGGTCTGAAGATCTCACGTTGATGAGCAAGGCATTACAGCAGTTTGCAAAACCGGACGCTGCAGAGACAATTGCCAATGCGGTAATCCGGATTGCTAACGAGAAGGGAAGGCGCGGATGACGCAGTTTTTACCAATGGTATATCTGCCGATGCAGTTTAAGGTGCGGTCAGAAGCATACTGGCAGAGCGTTGCCATTTACTCACTGACGTTAATTCTGTATGTGGTGATTAAGGCGCTATGGGATACAACGCTCCAAACGGGAATAGTTAACGTTGTGATAACAGATCCGATGGTTGTTCTGTTGGGCATGTTTGTGCTTGCCTCGGTCATTTCGCTGATTGCCACACTCGTCAGTAACCGGTCAATCGTAGTATCCGAAGCCGGTGTAGCCTTTACCAGCAGGTTTCATGAGCGATTATTCCTGCTGGAAGAGATTGAGAAAATCAGCATCGGCAGGGAGCGGCGGGTTAAGGTCCGGGGAGTGCTCTCGCTTGTGAAAGTACGGATTAAAGGGCGTCGAAGAACTCTCCGGATACGTCCGGCTATTTACGAAAACGATCAGATGCTTGTGTCGGCTTTGCTTTCACTACGTAACTATCAAATCCATGGTGTACAGCAGCCTCAATGAGAAATATTTTTATAATATTGATTGCAGTTGTTATAGGCTCGCCGGGGGTGTGCAGTTCTGTTACCACTCCTGCCTTGGATGTTATATCGGATGCAGTTCATAGGCAGGTGCAGCACCTTGCCGACAGCGTACAGTCTTTTCTCCCGGCGGGAACACCGGTTCGTGTACAAATTGCGCGGCACCCCGATTCGTTATGGCTGGAATCCGTCATCCTGAGTGTGTTGTCCGAAAAGGGGCTTTCATTCTCGTCAAATGCCAACGTTGCAGTTTCATTTGTTATCCGCAGGTTTGGCATGATATACGCACCTCTTGAACCTGCTGACAGTGTGCAGCGGGAGTTTTCTGTGCAGATGCAGGCCATTGTCAGCACACCGCAGACAACACAACTGTTTACCGTATCCGAGTGGTCGGTGCGCGACACCTGCAGTAGGTACAACGCAAAACTTGCAGAAAGTCCGGTGTTGAGTGTGACGCAGGCAGAATTTCCGATACAGGAAAAAACCGTCTGGGAAGAAGTTCTGCAGCCTGTCATTTTTGTAGCTGCCGCTGTTACTACGGTGGTATTATTGTTTACGGTTAGATCAAACTAGATGAACAGACTGGTACTTATACGTCATGCCACAAGTGGCTGGGGAAATCCAACGCTTCCGGATCATGAAAGAACGCTCACCCCGAATGGTCATGCCGAAGCATGGGCATCGGCTCAGTGGCTGGCCGAGCGGGTAGTAACAGCAGATTTAATGATCGTGAGCACAGCAGTGAGGGCAATTACTACGGCAGAATATTTTTCGCGAGCCCTTCGTATAACCGACAAGCAATTTGTAACAACTCGAAGTTTATACGAATGTGATACTGCTGGCATTACCGATCAGATCAGTTGGCTTACTCTGCCGGTAATGCAAACGGTTATCGTGGTGGCGCACAACCCAACGCTTACGATGTTAGCCGAACAACTCACGCGTGGCACGGTTGTATCCATGGTACCGTGTGCAATCGTATCTATCGTGTTTCCTGCCGGTACGCAGTGGAACCAGATGCACGAAGGCGACCTTGAATTTTGTGCCGATCCGACGGGTATTCTGCCATAAAAAAACCTCCGGGGGCGAACCTCCGGAGGTATCGAAGCATTGATAGCACAATGTTAGAACAAGTGTTCTACAGCCGAGCGCTCTTCTACCAGCTCAGCGTACGAGGCATCGATGCGCTGGCGGGAAAAATCATTTATTTCAAGCCCCTGCACAATCGAATACGAACCATTGCTGCAGGTTACCGGGAAGCCATACACAACGCCTTCGGGAATACCATACGAACCATCGGACGGGATCCCCATGGTTGTCCAGTCATTTGCCGGTGTTCCCAGCACCCAGTCCCTGATATGTTCAATAGCGGCATTGGCAGCCGAAGCAGCAGACGAGCTACCGCGTGCTTCGATAATTGCAGCACCGCGTTTAGCAACCGTTGGAATAAACTCATTTGTAAGCCACGCATCATCGTTTATGTCCGGCCAAACGTACTCACCGTTCGACTTCACGTGATATACATCGGGGTACTGGGTAACGCTATGATTACCCCACACCGTTATCTGCTGAAGATCGGTGGTATGTTTATTTAGCTTTGCCGCAAGCTGGGCCGTGGCTCTGTTGTGATCCAGACGCATGAGTGCCGTGATATTAGCCGGATTCAGACTGGGCGCACTCTTCTGAGTTATTAGTGCATTTGTATTAGCCGGATTCCCAACAACAACAACGCGCACATTTTTATTGGCAACCTGGTTCAGTGCCTTACCCTGGGCCGTAAAGATCTGAGCATTTGCTTCGAGCAGGTCAGCTCGTTCCATTCCCTTGGAGCGTGGCCGAGCGCCTACCAGAAGGGCGAAATCAGCATCGCGGAAGGCAACCATTGGGTCATCAGACTGAACCATACCGTGCAGCAAAGGAAAGGCACAATCCTGCAGCTCCATCGTCACACCCTTTAGGGCCTGCAGGGCGGGAGTCAGTTCCAGCATCTGAAGAATAACCGGCTGGTCAGGGCCAAGCATTGCACCTGACGCAATACGAAACAACAAACTGTAGCCAATATGACCGGCAGCGCCGGTGATAGCAACACGAACGGGTGTTTTCATAACATATCAATGATAACGTGAGCAAAAAGTATCAGAAACAGAAAACGCCTCACTTGGAGGCGTTCGAAATTACAGGTTTACAATAAATCTCTAGTTGTTTTCGGGATAAACCGAAACTTTTAAGCGTGATTTATCACGTCGTTCGAACTTAACAACACCATCTACAAGTGAAAAAATGGTGTAGTCCTTGCCCAGACCTACGTTCTTGCCGGGATGCATGTGCGTACCGCGCTGACGAACAATGATGTTGCCTGCCAGCACACGCTCACCGCCGAATTTTTTAACTCCAAGCCGCTGAGCATTGGAATCGCGTCCGTTCTTGGTAGATCCGCCACCTTTTTTGTGTGCCATGATGATATCCTTATCAAATCTTGATGTCGTTGATTTTAATTGTTGTGTATTTCTGGCGATGTCCGTTTAGCTTTTGATAGCCCTTTCGGCGTTTCTTGTGAAATACCAACACTGTCTCTGATTTATTATGGGCCTTTGTTACTGTTGCCTTTACCAAACCCTTGATATACGGTGCTCCAACTGTTACCTTGCCGTTGTCGGATGCTAATAGGATGTTGGTAAACTCAATTGAATCACCGTCGTTAACGTTGCTCATATACGGAACGGTGAACGTCTTGTTCGGAGTAACAGCAACCTGCTGACCCGCAATTTCTACTACTGCATACATGGTTTTATCGTGCTTTAATTACAGAAGAACGTGCAATATACGGAGGTTACAGCTGATCACAAAACGGGTAAACAAGCTCAAACCGGCAAAAAACCATGCCGAAAGTCAGTTTTCAGCTGAATAAACCAGATTTTTCCCAGATTTTTCTTGTAGTTTCGTTCTGAACACTCGTACTATGGCGGACTGAGAAGTTTCGCAGCATCTCCACGGTAGAAGAGGTAGGATGAGACTCCAGTGTTAGTACACCTAATCGGTGTATATATTTTCTCATTGATTTTTGGGAGGGACCCGATGGCAAATGCATTAACGTACTTACCTGAGCTGGATGACAGTGAGCTGGTTTATGTAAACTCTCTGTTTGCCAATATGACAAACGACCAGGCTCAGCAGTTTGCAATGGTATACAGAGCACGCAGAAAAGACCCGCAGATGATTTTAATCCTGACGCTTATTGGTTTTTTTGGTGTAGCTGGAATTAACCGCATCATGTTAAACCAAGTTGGCATGGGGATCTTGTATTTTCTAACCGCCGGACTCTGTTTTATTGGAGTGATTATAGACCTGGTTAACTACCGGAAGATGACGGCGGAGTATAATCAAAACCAGGCCTACCTGGTTGCACAGCTTATACAGACAAACAGTACCGGCAGTATGTCTGCACAGTAGTGCTGAACACTTAGTCGCTTAGTAAGCTGCGGGCAATAACCATTTTCTGAATTTCCGACGTACCCTCGCCGATTGTAAGCAGCTTGGAATCACGCCAGAATTTTTCAACCGGGTAATCTTTCACATAGCCGTAGCCGCCATGAATTTGAACAGCATCTTCGGCTGTGCGTACAGCGGTTTCGGAGGCATAGAGTTTTGCTTGTGAGGCTTCGCGCGAAAACGGTTGCTTTTGGTCACGCAGCCACGCAGCTTTGTAGGTAAGCATACGTGCCGCATCGATTTCCATACTCATTCGGGCAAGTTTAAACTGGATGGCTTGCATATCGGCCAGACGTTTTCCAAACTGCATGCGTTCCTTTGCATAGGCCGTGGCAGCTTCGAAAGCCCCCTGCGCCAGTCCAACGCTGAGTGCAGCAATCGAAATACGTCCGCCATCCAGGATTTGCAAGGCCTGCCTGAAGCCTTCACCCTCGTTGCCAATCATGTGAGAGGACGGGACAACAACATTGTCGAACGTCAGGCTAGCCGTATCCGAGCAACGCATGCCGAGTTTATTTTCTTTTTTTGAACCGTAAAAGCCGGGCATGGTTTTATCTACGACGAAGGCGGAAATGCCGTTTTTTCCGCGCGAAGGATCGGTCATTGCCATCACGACGCAAACATGGCCAACGTTGCCATGGGTAATAAAATTCTTTGATCCGTTGATTACCCAGCTCCCTCCGTCCTTTGTAGCGCGGGTTTGTGTTCCTCCGGCATCCGAGCCAGCATTCGGTTCGGTTAAACCCCATGCGCCAAGCCAGGTACCGCTGGCCAGATTTGGAACATACATTTGTTTAAGTTCTTCGGAGGCAAACCGATAGATGTGACTGGTGCACAAACCGTTATGAGCGGCAACACCCAGGGCGACAGCCGGGCACACCCGTGCAACCTCTTCAACCGCTATTGCGTATTCAAGGTAACCCAGACCCGTACCCCCGTACTCAGCCGGAAACACGATGCCAAGGTAACCAAGGTCACCAAGCTGCCTAAAAATCTCGGCAGGGAATTCCTGGGTTTCATCCAGCGCACCTACAACCGGCTTAAGATTGGTTTCAATAAAACTGCGGATATGCTCGCGTAAAGCCTGCTGGTCCGCCGAAATTTCCATGGAATAAAGGGTGTCGGTACTCATTGTTTGTGCGTAATAAAAAGTCGATTAGTATTAATAACTTCACATTCTGACAAGGTCCGTGCACCCCGATTTTAATTAGTATGAAGGGGGCTAGGGTTTGCAGTAATTCCGAATATAGACAATATTCCGAAGCCATAAGTCAAAGCCCCTTTCAATTCACAGAAAAATCGTTTTACGGGTTCTCCCGTAGCTTTGCAGTCAACTTTCTTCCTCCGGAGATTACCATGCAAATCCGCCGACTCGGATCCTTTCTGCTGTTGTTTTTTCTAACAACTGGCCTGGTACTAAGCCAGACAATTACTGATACGGGCATAATTCCACTTTCGCCGAATGTTAAAATGGCGAAGACGAAAAATGGTATCCCTTTCTACTTTGTGGAGAATCATAAGCCACAAAAGCGACTCGACCTTGTGCTAACGATTAATGCGGGCGCTGTTCTTGAAGATGCCGACCAAAACGGACTGGCTCATTTTTGTGAGCACATGGCATTTAACGGGACGAAGAATTTCCCGAAACAAAAGCTGGTTGATTTTCTGGAAAGTACGGGCATTCGGTTTGGCGCCGACCTAAACGCATATACGAATCAGGATGAAACCGTGTATATGCTAACGGTTCCGCTTGATAACACCCAAAGCATCATTAACGGGGTTAAAGTTTTGCGTGACTGGGCAGCATTTGTGAACTATGAGGATGAAGATATTGACGAAGAGCGGGGTGTTGTTATCGAAGAATGGAGGCTTGGTAGGGGTGCCAGTGCACGAATCCAGGACCAGCATATGGCAGCACTCTATAACAACTCCAAGTATTCCACCCATGACGTGATTGGCGACACTGCTATCCTAAGGAATGCACCGTACGAAACTCTCCGCAGATTTTACAATACCTGGTACGGTCCACAGAACATGGCCCTGATTGCCGTAGGCGATGCTGACTTCAGTACGGTGCACGACATTATCATGAAGTACTTTGTACTGCCAAAGGAGCGTGAAGAGCAGGCCAAATCACGGCCCACAATTCTTATTCCGGACCGACAAGATGTTGCGGTCAGCATTGCTACCGATCCGGAGTTCCGCGTCCCAGCCATTGAGCTAATGTACCGCAAACCAACCGATACCGCGCGCGTTTATTCCGATTTCAGAAGGCAGATTGTTGACGGCATGGTTTACAACATGCTCAACAACAGGCTGAGTGAAAGCGTGCAAAAGCCTAATTCTCCATTGGCGGGTGCGCAACTGGGACGCTATCCTGTTGGTCGGGAATACAAGGCCTTTTACGGTCAGGCAACGGCATCAGGCAAGAATGTAATGCTTGCGTTTAACGCCCTACTCACCGAACTTGAACGAGCCAAGAAGCATGGTTTCACAGAGTCGGAACTAAAGCGCACCAAGGAGGCAACCATGGCTCGCATGGAGAACTATTATAACGAACGGGATAAAACGGAAAGTCAGCAACTGGCCCATGAACTGGTCCGACACGTGCTGCAAAAGGAATCAGTACCGGGCATTGTTCATGAGTATGAAATCTATCAGCATTACGTTCCGCAGATTACTGCCGAAGAATGTAAAACGGCACTGTTAGATATGATTACGCAAAAGAATTGTGTTGTGATGGTATCATTGCCATCGGCTCCGGAATACGTGATTCCCACTGACAAGCAGATTACCGACTTAATGCGGGCAGTTGCCGCAAAAGATGTTGCACCGTACGAAGACGCCGTCCCACTTAAACCCCTGATTGCCGTACCGCCCGTACCAGGTACAATTAAAAGTACTGTTAACGAACCTGAGGTTGGTGCCAAGGTGCTTACGCTTTCCAATGGTGCCAGGGTAATTCTTAAAAAAACAGACTTTAAGGCTGATGAAGTTGTTCTGTCGGCTGTATCGTATGGCGGACAAAGCCTGGGGAAGGTCGAAGATCACGTAACGCTGGGCGTAGCCAGCACGCTGGTTGATATCAGCGGACTTGGTGAATTTGATAATGTTACCCTAATGAAGATGCTTCAGGGCAAGAACGTCTCGATGACCCCGTTCATTGGCATGGAAACACAGGGCTTTAAGGGATCGTCATCACCGAAGGATCTGCAAACCATGTTCGAGCTAATGTACTTGTACTTTATGCATCCAAGAATTGATAAAGATGCATTTGACTCGTGGAAGTCACGAACCTCGGCATCACTGGCAAATAAGGACAATCAGCCGGAAGCAGTCTTTTTCGATACGGTTGGTTTTGTGCTGTCCGGCAACAGTCCGAGAGCGCAGCCACTAACGGTGGAAGCATTGGACAAGATCGATACCTCGCTGGCACTCAAATTCTTCAGGTCGCAGTTCGAAAACGCAGGAACGTTCACGTTTTCAATAGTCGGCAATTTTGATGAAGCCGAGATGGAAAGGTTACTAAAAACCTACGTTGCAAGTTTACCTGGTAAGGCTGGTAAGGCAACGTGGAAAGACTCCGGGATACGTCCACCCTCAGGCACGTTTGAAAAAACCGTCCACAAAGGAAAAGATCCGAAGAGTTTTGTCCTTCTTACAAGGCTTGGTAAGGCTGAATACAATATCGAAAACCGGTATCACCTGAGTGCCTTAGCTGAAGTCATGGAAATACGGCTGCGTGAAAAGCTGCGCGAACAGGCCGGTGGTGTTTACTTCGTATCGGTTCAACCACAAATCAAGAAGGTTCCGCGAGAAGAGTACTTCATGGTGACTATCTTCTCGTGTCAGCCCGACAGGGTTGACGAGCTGATCGCTATGGCCGATAAAGAACTGGATACGCTTCAGATGCAGCCGGTGAATGCTACCTATACAGACAAGGTTAGGGAGATTCAAACAAAGGAGAGAGAGGTAGCCATGGCAACTAACGAATTCTGGGTGAATAGTTTGCTGCAGCTCAGCACAGAAGGTGAACCATTTAGTGCAATTCAGCACCGACAACAGCAGATCAATGAACTTACACCGGACATTGTTCTGAAAGCCGCCAGGGAATATCTCAATACGAAAAATGTTGGACGGCTGGTGCTGAAACCTGCAGAATAGTCACAACGCTCCCTCGCAGACTACCCAGACTACAACTCAAGCCATAACATCTTAACCAATTTTAGGATGGTGGGATTGTATTGTTTCTAATGACAGCATGTTGGTGCGGGCGCGTCCCACTAACGGCCGGCCAATCGTAAAGACAACAGTTGACCCGTTTGCTACATATTTTTCCTGAAGCAAATGCTGTTTGATGGATTCTATCGTATCATCTGTTGTACTTACGGTTTCCAAAATCAAACTTGACACACCCCAAACAAGGTTCATCCGTCGGGCAACTGAGCGTAGAGTTGTAATAGCTATGACCGGAGCTTTGGGTCGCCTGCTAGAGATTAAACGAGCAGTTTCGCCACTGTAGCTTAGCGAAACGATGGCGGCAACCCGTGATTCTTCGGAAATCTGAGCGGCTGCCTCGGCAATGGACTGTGTGTTGGACAATGTTGTTGCTCCGCCTTCTGCAGCGTACGGGTGTCGGGAGTGCGACAATGCCTGTTCCGCTTTACTGCAAATCAGGCGCATATAGTGCACAGCTTCTACAGGATAGGCTCCAACCGACGTTTCGGCGCTGAGCATCACGGCATCGGTGCCATCCAGAACTGCATTGGCTACGTCGCTTGCTTCAGCGCGTGTTGGACGTGGGTTTTGAATCATAGACTCCAGCATCTGTGTTGCAGTAATAACCGGGACGGCATAGGCATTGCAGATACTGATAATATGTTTTTGTACCATCGGAACAGATTCAGCAGGAATCTCAACACCCAGATCACCGCGGGCTACCATTATTACGTCTGACGCACGAACAATTGATTCGATGTTTTGTACAGCCTCAGGTTTCTCGATCTTGGCAACCACCTGCTGCGTGCCGCCGTACTTGGTAATGTATTTGCGTACGGCTTCTATATCCGATGCTGTGCGAACAAACGAAAGAGCGATGTAATCCACGTCGTGATCAATACCGAACCGTATATCAGCACGATCTTTCGACGTCATTGACGGCTGTGATACGCTTGTTTGTGGCAGGTTGATACCCTTGCGTGGTTTAAGATCGCCGCCATACACAACCATGCAGCGTACCGTATCGCCCTTGGTTGACAAGACTTTTAGTTTAAGCAAACCATCATCAAGAAGAAGTTCATCACCGGGCTTCACGTCCTTTGCAAGCGTTGGATACTGTACCGGAATCAGGTTATCAGATGCAACATGTTTTTTGTTCTTCATGATCGTTGCATCTTCCAGCATTACCTCGTGACCTGCCAGCAAGGTGATAAACGGACGTCCGCCCAAATCGCCCACACGGATTTTGGGGCCTTGTAAATCAAGCACGATTGGGATATGGCGATTTAGCTTATCTTCGGCAGTACGGATATACCCGATAAACTCCTTGTGCATGCTGTACGACCCGTGCGACATATTGAGTCGGAACGCATTTGCGCCTGCCTTAATCATGGCGTTGATTTTTTGTACCGATGCAACGGCGGGTCCCATGGTACACAGAATTTTGGCTTTAACGTGAAGATTAGACGTAGGCATGAATTACGTAAACGGATTAATGATAGAAGTGCGAGGGGGGGGTGACTGAAAAGCCTGGATCTGAACGCAGGTACCCGTTGTTTCATCAATTGCCACATGAACGCCGCAAACCCGTACAGCCTGAGTAGCCGTTTCGTATTTGTGAGCAGTCTGAAGCCGCATTCGTTTTATTGCGATCTCTTTATCCATCCCGATTACGCTGTCGTACGGACCCGTCATCCCAACATCGGTGATATATGCAGTACCATTGGGAAGAACTGTAGCATCTGCCGTTTGGACATGGGTATGGGTACCGAGCACTGCGCTTACCGAACCATCCAGGAACCATCCCATTGCAACGCTTTCTGACGTGGCATCCGCATGGAAATCAACAATGATGTTCCTGGTAAGGGGCTTCAGGCGTGCCACAGCATCCTGAACAGCCTTAAACGGATCATCGATCGGTTGCATGAAAATCCGTCCCTGAATTTGAATCACACCAAGCACCGCACCATTAGGCAGATTAACATGACACCACCCTCGTCCAGGGTTTTCGACAGGGTAATTATACGGTCGAAGAACACGGGGGTTTTCGGTAAGGAGCGGACGTGATTTCCAGTTTTCCCAAATGTGGTTTCCTGTCGTAATGCAGTGAACGCCTGCAGCGAACAGGGCCTCAGCTTCCACGCTGGTAAGCCCCTTTCCCTGCACAATATTCTCACCGTTCACGATAACGGCATGAGCAGCATACCGTTCGGAGAGTTCCGGAAGCTGACTTAGCAGTGCCTGAAGTCCGACGGCTCCAACCACATCACCAAAAAAGAGTACATTCAGTATGCGCATCGTTCAAAACTACGAACCAGCCAAAGCACATAGTTTTGCACTATGGCAACCCGCATATACACAAAAACCGGCGACAAAGGAACCACAGGGTTATTCAGCGGTCAGCGCGTGGCAAAGCATCACATTCGTGTAGAAGCCTATGGCACTGTTGACGAGCTGAATTCCATCATTGGTCTTGCGCGCACCTGTACCGTGCCTCCATCACTGGAAAAGGAGCTGGAGACGCTATCAGTTGACCTGTTTGTAGCAGGCTCGGATCTTGCAACACCCATAGATCCGCCTCCGAAGTTTCATATACCCAGGATAACCCTGGAACATGTAACCATGCTGGAGCGTTGGATAGATGCTCACGATGAGTACCTTCCCAGGCTGCGGAAGTTTATTCTGCCCGGGGGGACGCCACTGGCTTCGTACCTGCATCAGGCGCGTACCGTTTGCAGGCGTGCAGAACGCAGATGTACGGCATTGGCCGAGGAAACAGATATCGGTCCGGCAGTTGTAATGTTTTTAAACCGCTTGTCTGACTACCTGTTTACCGCTGCCAGGGCAGCCAACTATGCCGCAGGAATCGAAGACATTCAGTGGATTTCGGAGTAACGTATCGTAGGTTGATATCCACCATTGCCATAACTTTGCAGTTCACTTTTAACTGAACCATACTCATTCATTTTTTACAGGACTCATAACAATGAGAAAATTTTTAGCTATGAGTGCATCGATTGTAGCACTCCTTTTCCTCGTGACAGCATGCGAGACCACCACCAACCCTGATCCGGTTAAAACTGCTCCCAACGCACCAACCGACCTGATGGCATCATCAACCAACGAAACAACAGTGACGTTAAAATGGTCGAAGGCAGCAACAGGTCAGGAGCCTACCGGTTATATTGTTTCATTCCTGGAAGCCGGTGCCGTTCAGCCTCAAAGCGTAGCAATCAGCGGATCGGCCACAACCACCGCTGCCATCCAAGGCTTAACCGAAGGTAAATTGTATGCCTTTAGTGTCCGTGCTGTTAATGACACAGCCAAGTCAGATCCCTCGGCAAGCGTAACCTGGGCTCCGGCCAAGAGATATTCCGGTACATTTAAGCTGTACAGCTCGCAAAGCACAACAGAAGGAAGCGGTTTATCGCTGAAAACCGGAACCGTTCTCAAGCTTGCCGATGCCGACAAATGGGAATTTTGTTTTGATGACAAGGACGGACGTCCACTTGTAGGTTCACCGGGTGTTAGTGGCTACAATGCCCCGTCCGGCAAGGAGTTCCCAATTGTCTCGTTAGACACAACCATTGCTCACATGACTCGTGCCAACAGCCTGAACGATGTTTTTGATGTCCGTGCACTTGATAACGTAGCAGCCGGATCATTCACTGAAGCTCTGATCAACCTTGCCGACCCGCGTCTACAGCCCACCACAGGTGTGGCCCTTATTGTGCGTTCCCGCGTTGATCAAACAACCGTAAACTTTGCCAAGGTATTAATCAAGCCCAATCTTGCCGGAAATTCATGGGTATTTGGCACCGGTGCCAATTCGTACATTGAGTGCGAAGTATCGTATCAAACGGTAACAAACGTACCCTATGCAGAAATGCAGCGCTTGTTCGGTGGTGCCAAGCGCGGAAATCACAGCGTAGAATAATCTCGATTATCAAAACAAAAAAGAGCCGTCAGCATGACGGCTCTTTTTGTTTTACATCAGTTGATATCCCAGTCTATGCCTGAGGGCATTTAGGCATTATTCGCGTGGGGCCTTCTTTTGAACTGTTGGCGGAGCAACAGTACCCTCGGCGTCACGATTAGCCTTCTTCTGAACGGCAGCGCCCTCTTCAACAGCAGCAGGCTTAACAGCCTTTTTCTTGGCAGGCTTTGTTTCAGCAGGAGCGGGCTCCGGTTCAGGTGTTGGTTCAGGGGCAGGCTCCGGAGCTGGAGCAGCTTGCTCCTGGTTTGCCGGCAGTTCTTCCGGCAATTGCTTTGGTTCTTCCTTTGTTTCGGAGCAGGCAATCAGGCCTACAGCTACCGCTACAATGGCTGAATAACGAAATAGCTTCATAAAAATACCCTCAAAAAATGAGTAGAAATGAAAATTGTACAAAAGTAAAATTGGTTAACGCTTTCTGATCAACCGGGCGCCAAACGCCCCGTCGCAGTGGTGAATATGCGGAAATGTTTGCATAAAACCATCTTTACAGACATTACCTGCCAGGTGTTTTTCGGCCGGATCCAGTTCAAAATTGGGATACTCCCGTAAAAAACCGGCAATCACATCCTGATTTTCTTCAGGCTCGATGGTACACGTAGAGTAAACCAAAGCCCCCTCCACCTTCACCAACGTTGCTGCATGACTTAGGATTTCGGCTTGTCGTTTAGCCATTCTCCTGATATCGTCAACAGACCTGCGCCACTTAATATCCGGCTTCTTACTTAAAGTTCCAAGGCCGCTGCACGGAGCATCAACAAGAACAATGTCTGCCTGCTTTTCGGGAGAGAATTCCCTGGCATCACCGTGGCGTGCCTCAACAATATTGACCTGAGCCCGCCTAGCATTATCGCGTACGGCCTGGAGTTTGCTGCTGTACTGATCCAGGGCAATTATCAGTCCCTCATTGTTCATAATCTCGGCAGCGAAAACAGCCTTACTTCCGGGTGCAGCGCACAGATCATACACCAGCATACCGGGCTTAGGGTTGGCCAGCCGGACAACCAAACTGGCGCTGGCATCCTGAACGCTTACCAATCCGTCGGCAAATACAGAAAGGGAGCGGATATCGCGCAATGAAGTAACCAGGACGCTTGCCTGATGCACGGAAGACGCTTCGTACTTTATCTGTTCGGCATCCAATATTGTAACCAACTGGTTTACATCAAACCGGGTGGCATGGGTGCGCAGTGTAAGCATGGGCCGTTGATTATTTGCATTGAGCAGAGCCTCGGCTTGTGCTGCGCCAAATCGTTCTACGTATCTACGTACCATCCAGAGCGGATGAGCACTGTGAACGGAAAGGTGCAGCAATTCGTTTTCTTCACGCGGAGGGTAACGAATATTGCCAATGCTTCGCTGAACATTTCGCAGCACCCCGTTTACAATCCCTGCATGCCGGTCTCCCTTATACCGTTTAACAATTTCAACGCTCTCGTTAATTGCCGCAGGAGGTGGAATTTTAGAAAGAAACAGCATCTGATACAGCGCAATCCGCATTGAATTTCGAACAAGGGCCAGGCACTTGGTAAACTCACCATGATAAAACCCGGTTAAAATCCAGTCTAACCGAGACAGCCACCGAACCGTTCCATTAACAAGTTCGGTTACCAGTGCCTTGTCTGCCGCAGCCAGCTCTGAGCGCCGTAACTCGGCATCAAGTAGCTTGTCGATATACGAATCGCTACTTTCGTACCGCATAAGTATTTTTACAGCTGTACCGCGAGCCGTCTCAAAAAGTGATAAAGGGGCTATGGTTTCGCGGTCTGCCGTGGATGTTTGTGAAGAAGGTGCTTGTTCGTTGCTCATAGTATTTGCTTGTGACGGACACAGTTAAAGCTTGTAGATGAGAGTTTCCTCCCATAGATTACAACAATTCTGTTTTCACTCTAACCGTAAACATGTGAATTTACCGAAGAAAATACTGATTTTCATAGCAGGTCTCTGTATTACACTGCCTTTTGACGGCAATCTTTTACATGCACAGACCGATGTTTTGGAAAGTGACCCGCTTCGCGCACGGTCACTCCTTGTCTGGGATGAAGTTGGCGTTGTGGCCGGTATGAGCATTAACCGGCAATCCGGGACACTGATAACCGATTGCGACTGCTCGTTTACCGGAGGGACAGCAACCGGTTACGTGATTGGGGCAATCTTTGAGCGGCAAACGCGCTCCCGATTAATCTGGGGTGGTATTCTTGGCTATGAAAGCAGAGGCATTAATGCAAGGTTTCGTGAAATTGAAGGCGTTGTACAACGAGCACCAGCGAGCGGACGCGAGTATGTGGTTCCCATTGAGTTCCTGAATGAAGCAGAAGTTCAGATTCACGCCATTACGCTAACACCATTTTTAAAGTATGAAATATGGGGGACGGTGTTTGGCAGAGTCGGCGCACAAATTGGATACGTAATTTCGGATAATCTAAAGCATACCAAGAGCTTAGTTACTGATACTGTCCGTTTTCCCAACGGCGAGTCAGCAACTGCTTCTCTGGGTACTTCGGATGGCGTAACATCAGTTGTACTTCAGGACGGACCAATGAAGGACCTTCAGCCTATTCAGGCTGGGATTTATGCGGCTTTAGGAGCCAGAGTGAAAATTGCCAAAAAAATGTCCATTAATCCGGTGCTACAGTACGGTTTTCCGATTACCACGGTAAGCTCCGGAAATGGGGCTTTTAGTGTGCCTGCAATTCAATTATTGATTGAGGCAAGATGGATACTCTGATATATTTGTCTTGGTGAGTTATCCACAATTACCTATTTTTTCAATTCGTGACTTAACACTAGATTGCTAAACCATAAATTACAGGGTTTGAACTAGTAGGGATTAGTACAATTTGTATCCAAGAATGGAATGCTTATGCTGAAAAGTGTTGTGACACTCTTTGTGGGATTGATTGCACTGACTTTGTGTGTCAGTGCTGCCGAATCGTTTTCTGAACCAATACTCTATGCAGTTACTATCAACTCGGATGCAGTGCGTGCAGACGAAGAGCTCGAGGGTGATGTTCTCAGTCGCCCGGATCTGATTCGGATTCTCAACCTGGGTCCGGCAATTAACCATAAAGGCTTGGACTACGGCCCAACGGTTAGTGCCGATGGTAAAACTCTTTACTTCGTGTCGAACCGTAAGGGTAGCCGGATTACTCGTGACGGAGATTTCTCACACGATTTCTGGGCAGCCAAGAAAGAAAACAATCTGGATACGGTTTTCTTCCCTCCGTACAATATCGACACCGTTGATGCCGGTGTAAATACAATACAAAATGAAGGTGTTGCAAGTATTGCCGTTGACCGGCAAACATTATACTTTACCGGTTGCGACCGTAAGGATGGTCTGGGTGACTGTGACATTTACGTTACTGAAATTCAGGGCGACCGCTGGGGTACTCCAAGAAACCTTGGACGCAACGTAAACTCGGAATACTGGGACAGCCAGCCGGCAATTTCTCCCGGAAAAGACAGACTCTACTTCTCGTCCAACCGACCATCGCCTACTAATCCGGACGGTGGCGGCTCAGAGGATATGGACATCTGGTATGCCGACTGGGACGATGATCTTGGCGAATGGAAGAAAGCCGTGAACCTTGGTCCCGACATCAACACCAGTAAACAGGAAGTAGCACCGTTTATTGCAGCAGACGGTAATACACTGTTCTTCTCGTCGAACGGACTCAAACCCAATATGGGAGGACTTGATTTTTATAAGACTTCGCGTACCGGTCAAAAAGACCGCGAAGGTCGTGACCGATGGACAAAGCCACAGCAACTCCCGGCACCGATCAACACAAAGGAAGATGATCAGTTTATAACACTGCCAGCCTCGGGTGACGTTGTTTACTTCTCATCGCGGCGTAGGGACCTTCCAAACTGGCAGGGCGACCTTGACGTGTTTATGGCTTTTATTCCGAAGTTCTTCCGTGTTGTTAACGTAATTGTAGATGTAATAGATGAGTGTACGGGACTGCACGTGCCGGCAGCAGTTACCTTAAAGAACAATAAAACAGGTAAGTCAGGCACAGATACACTTACCCTGACCACAACCGAAACCAGCATTTATGTTAATGATGCTGACTACGGAGTGGGTGCTGCAAAATCAGACCAGGTCACATATACGGCAACTGCTGTCTCGCCCACCTACGGTGAGCGCAGCATTACAATTGACGTAACAGATCCCGGCAAGACGTTTGATCAGAACAAGCAAGACAGTAATATCGTCATTCGCAAAACCATAATGCTGGGACGTCGTCCAACGCTTACAGCACAAATCGGTCCGTCTGAAGAAGCAAAGCGCAAAAACAGCTCCTGGCGCGGCCTGGTGCTTGAAGAGCGTGCTACCGTAATTCTGTACCCGCTGCTTCCGTACATCTTTTTCGATCTCAATCAATCTACGTTTGCATCGCGTTACACCATTTTCCGCTCACCCAGCCAAACCCAGGGCTTTAATGACGAGCGCCTGCCAGGTTCAACACTGCAGAAATACTATCACGTGCTGAACATCTACGGGTATCGGTTAACAAAATATCCTAATGTTAAAGTTGAAATTACAGGATGTGTTGACGAGATTAACGAAGACAAGAACTCGCCGCTCCCAATGAAGCGTGCAGAACTCGTCCGAGATTACCTACGTACCATCTGGAAGATTGACGATAGTCGGATAACCGTGAAGGCAATGGGATGGCCCAAGGAACGGTCGAACCCCAAGGATTCATTCGGTATTGTTGAAAACCGTCGTGCAGAACTTCGCTTTAGTGGCGAACCTGACGACGTGTGGCATGTTAGCAAACCAATATTGGATAACGACCCGACAACGACGCCATCACCGGATATCATGACGTGGAACATGACCAATGGTATTGACGACAAAATCGTTGCATCGCGCAGAATCGAGGTGTGGCGCAATGGTACAAGCTGGAACGTACTGGATAAGATTGGCAATACTGCAGCTGCTTATGACTGGGATTGGCTTGATAAAGAAGGTGAGTATCCCAAGGAAGGCAAAAACAGTAAGGATCCTGAACAGAATCTCCCCGGGTACACGGCTCAGCTGGTTGTAGTATCGGCTAACGGTACGGAATGCAGATCGGATTCGGTTCATATCCCGGTTCGCCGCCTCTCGTCACGGACGATTGCAACTACAACCGAAGGAAGTACAACAAAGGAAAAGTATAACCTGATTTTGTTTGACTTTGACAGTTATAACCCCGGCGACATGAATAAGCGTATTCTTAAAGAATTTGTTTATCCGCGGGTTAAAGCATCAACTACAATAAAGGTTGAAGGTCATACTGACGTTGTTGGTGAATACAACCACAATAAGAAACTTTCAGAAAATCGTGCCCGCGTAACCAAGGATCTTGTAAATAGTGGATCTGCCGGGTACAAAACACTGGAGTCGGTAGGTACCGGTGAAGATGATCCGTTGTACACGAATGACCTGCCGGAAGGCCGGTTCTTTAACCGTACGGTACAGGTTCAGCTTGAAACACCGCTTACAGACGCAGAGATCGACCGTTAACATTAAGTAAACATTATGATCGAGTGGAATGTTGACCCTGTGCTGTTTACACTCGGTCCACTGTCGCCCCGTTGGTACGGTCTGCTGTGGGCTTGTGCCTTCCTGGTTAGCTACTGGATAATGAAGCGAATCTTTGTTGCCGAGGGGAAGCCCCTTAAGGCATTAGATTCACTTACGATGTACATGATTGTAGCCACAATTCTCGGAGCACGAATCGGTCATGTTCTGTTTTACGAGCCGGATATTTTATTTCCTAACCCACTAGAGCTGTTTGCTATATGGCATGGTGGCCTTGCCAGTCATGGTGGTGCACTTGGAATAATTCTGGGGCTGTGGCTGTTTCACAGACGCTACAAAGAATTTAGTTTTATCTGGCTTCTTGACAGATTGTCGATTGTTGCGGCTGTGTCGGGAGCGCTGATTCGAGTTGGTAACCTGATGAACTCGGAAATCGTTGGTAAGCCAACAGATGGTTCCTGGGGGTTCTGGTTTATGCGGATAGATCAGATACCAATATACCGTCACCCCACCCAGTTATACGAAGCAGCACTCGGGTTCATCATTTTTGGAGTGCTGTACTGGCTGTATAACCATGGCACATCAATCAGGTGGCCCGGACGTTTAATTGGATTATTTCTGGTTTTGCAGTTTACAGGCCGGTTTGTTATCGAGTTCTTTAAGGAACACCAGGTAGCGTTTGAATCCGCACTACCAATGGATATGGGGCAACTGCTTAGCGTGCCATTTGTTGCTGTTGGGTTATGGCTGATTTACCGATCCTCAAATCACGATACGTCTGCCGGCGGAGCAACTACCTGATCAGTGTAAACGAACCAACGATTTGCTGAACTGGAACCGGTTCCATTGTGCCGTTAACAGTTTCGGAACTACCACCTTCAATGCGGTAAATGTAGTTGTTACCAACGATGATTTTTACATATAGCCTTTCCCGGGTTCGTTGGTTTGTATAGGCAAAAAAGGCAGTGTTTCCCAACGTATCCACAACATCGTTGAGGTTGGAAATTACCAATGGTTCCTGTGCGAGGCTAACCTTAAATTGATCGGCAATGCAGCTAATTGTGGTACACGCAGATGACGAATGCAAAGGAGTCCTGGTTACCTTTACAGTTTGACTGGAGGGTGATGCTATACTGGTAAGCTCTACAATCGGAACGCTTGAATTAGTATAACCATTCTTACTGTAATGTACGTTCCAGCCTTCTGCGTCGGCAGCAGCCAGAACAAATTTACCTTGCTGATCGATAAGATTCTTGCCACTAAACTTTCCGGGCTTCACTGCTTCCTTTTTTCGCTCGATAATTTGATGTACCACGGCGGAATCAATCGTACCGGTTGTCACCCGAATCGAGGTTCCATTGTCAAGAAACTCGGTAGATTCGGTTTCAAGCTGTTTAACAAGGGGCTGTTCAAGCGTGATCTCCAGCCCCTTTTCATTAATGATCAGTTTGCCGGACCCCTGGCTTCCGAACTTTGAAAAAAACAGAACAATTGCAAGCACACCAAGAATACTCCCGGCAATCAGCATTGCATACAGGCGTTTGGTTTTTTCACGTTCGCGGGTGTCCGATGCCGAAGGTTTGCTACGGTTCATCATGGTTCCCGAAAAGAAATTAGTCCTACCCCTTTAAATAGCTTTTGTAACTTCGTAAAAAAAACCGAGAAATACCCTGTCTATGAAAAAATATTATTCACTGTGTTTGCTGATACTGGCAATACTGCCATGGGGTCAGAGTATCGTTTTAGCTCAGGCAGGATGGCACCGAGACGGAAGCCTATGGCGGTACGAAGATCTGAATATCGTCTCAAGTACAATCGGTGCTGATGAAACCATGAACGGAAGTCCGGTTATCACTGTGGGCAGATCCCTGCAGCGTGTTGACATTTCAGCAGGGAATACTGAGAGCTATGACTTTCCTCCGGAGGGTAACTGGATACAGCTTCCGCGTAGTCCGTACTTCGTTTTGCAGGTTGTACACAAACGCGAGGGTGATCCGTCGGCAACCTTCACGTTCTTTAATGTTAAAACATCGGCCATGATGGATCCGATTACGATTTCTGCCTCGGCTTCAACCTTAGAAGTTGATCAAAACAATACGTGGATCTCTCAAACCGGGTCTGCAGGTGCAGTTGTACTTAAACCGGCAGCCGGAATACCTGTTGCCGAATCAGAGTACCTTGTTCTGCTGTTTAAGAGCGATGGTTCAACGCAGGTGCGGCGTATAAAGCCCAAGGTTGATATTGACATTTATGTTCGTGATGTCAACGAAGAGCCATTTGTGTACATACGCGGGAACGGTCTATCGTTTCCACCTGAAACTGAAGAGGTCTTTACTAATGGTGGTTATCTGATCTACGACGTGAATGGCGACACCAGGCAGCTTAGTTTGCCTACACGGGGCCCGGGTAGCGGCAAGGGTCGGCATATCCTTTGGCATAGTAACAAATGGGACCGGCTCCTGATTGCCGACGAAGCAGCATCGGGCTGTATGTTGGTTAAGGCTTCAAATGGTCTGCCAACGGATACCCTCGAACACAGTTCACAGAATCCGTCGGCAATACTGAAACTGTTGAGTGCTTCAGGTAACAAATCCGAAAATTGGGTTGTTTCGTATGCAACTATCGATTCAAAACCAATTCTGTTGCTCTGGGCAATGCCGGCATTAAAGGAAGTTACCAGCTACGATCTATCGCAAAAGGATGGTGCAATACCTACACTTCCGTGCTCCAAGTGGAATACTGTTGTGCCGTTCATTGTAACTCAGGCCAACAAACATGCTTTGTACAAGTGGGATCCGCAGGATATTGTTAGCGTGAATGAATCAAGAATGGACGAGAGTGCTAAAGTAAAGGCCTACCCGAACCCAACCCGTGATGTTGTTACGCTATCGTCTGCCACCTTACGTGGGCGGATGGCCTTCACCATAACGAGTATCAGCGGTGAGGTGATGCAAACTGGAACCCGTGTAGTAGATAACGGTGTAATGTCCATTAACACCGGGATGCTTCCTGCAGGAGTGTATGGTATTCTGTTACGCAGTGCCGAAAACCCACACCAGCCCGCACGAGCAAGAATCATAATAAATCGATAAACACAGATCTTTAATAATGGAGATACTAATGGCAATTAACACGATTGCAGTAATTGGCAGCGGAACAATGGGCAATGGCATTGCTCACGTTGCAGCACAAACCGGCCTTGACGTCATTCTGATTGACGTGCAGCAGGCGGCAATTGACAAGGCTTTAGCCACGATTGAGAAAAACATGGACAGGCAGGTAAAGAAGGGGAGTATGACCGATGATGAGAAGAAAACATCACTGGCACGGATAACTACCTCAACCACGGTTGGTGCAGCGTTCAAGTCAGATCTGGTGATTGAAGCAGCAAGCGAAAGAATAGAAGTAAAGAACGCGATATTTGCCGAACTTGACGCTGGTTGTGCACCGGGTACGATACTGGCAAGCAACACATCTTCAATCAGTATTACCGAGCTTGCAGGTGCCACCAAACGGGCTGATAGGTTTATTGGTATGCACTTTTTTAATCCGGTGCCAGTGATGCAGCTCTGCGAAATTATTCGTGGCCTTGCCACCAGCCAGGAAACATACAACACCATAAAGGCCCTGGCTGAACGCATGGGTAAGGTTCCTGTTGAAGTACAAGACTATCCGGGCTTTATCAGCAACCGAATTCTGATGCCAATGATTAACGAGGCAATCTATTGCGTGATGGAAGGCATTGCCTCAGTAGAAGATATTGACACTGTAATGAAACTTGGTATGGCACATCCGATGGGACCGCTTACTCTGGCCGATTTCATTGGTCTGGACGTGTGTTTGTCAATTATGGAAGTCCTGCACAATGGGTTGGGCGATACCAAGTACCGCGCTTGTCCGCTGCTTCGTAAAATGGTAGCCGCCGGTTACCTGGGACGTAAGAGCGGCAGAGGTTTTTACCAGTACTGATCCGATTCGGCAAAACGAAGTAACATACTATCGAACTATAACAGCCGGAATCTGTGAAATCATGGTTCCGGCTTTGTGGTAAAATCTGGTCTTGGCGTAACTTATTCGTTATTGAAAATGTGTCAACAAACTCCTAAGACTATACTGCTTTGTTTTTAAACGTTAAATATTCCAGACGTGTTATTGTCGTGTCATAAAGTCCAACATCTTCACCTTGATGTTTGTTAATGCCAGTGTATTCCAGGCTTGCGTCTTCGTAGCGCTTAAACTTAAAGACTGCATCGTTCATCAGGGTAGAATTGAATACGCCAAAACTCACTAATAGTTCAAATTCCTTAACCTTCAGACCCGTTACTTTGCGGAAAAGCCCGGGCTCAAGTTTTGTAATTACATCTTTCAAACTGCGTTCACGGTAATCTGTCAAATACATAAAAATCGGAATTCGTGTTGCAAACTTGATGAGCTTTTCTTGTATTTGTTTTCGCAAATTCTTGTATTCCTTTTCATCTTCAGTAAGTTCCTTTTTCTTCTTGTCGCTAAGCTTATCGGTTCCTTCCTTTTTGGCTTTTTTAATCTTATCGCTCTTGTTGATGATGGTTTCAATGTCTTGGTTCAGGTTACGGAAACCTTCAATATTCATCAGTGCTTTCATTGCTTCTTCGTTGTTCATTAAACGTTGCAACGTGTTGTTGTCCACGTTTACCAGCAATGCACTTTCCCAGCGTCTGGCAAGCAAGGTGGCCGTTGTTCCACTCATGGCAATATCTAAAATCCCGGCAGCATCGATTTGTTTCATTGAACTGCCATCAAAAGCCAATATGGGCAGGAAGTTAATAAATTCCTGTACATTCTTTTCGGGATTGCTTTCATTAATGTTCAGGTTACAAGCATAATCGGCAATTTGTTTTAAAGCCCTGCTCGGGGCAAAATCAAAAACGTAACACTCTTCTTTTAAGATTTCTTCCTTGTTCGGTGATTTACCGTCGGGATTTTTGATGACCCACGGCGTTTGTACACGAAAAGCAGCCTGAAAATAGGTTTCCGGGCTTGACGAGTTTCTCAGCATAAGAATTCCTGTCCATGGTTTTACCGAAACTCCAGTTGTTAGCTTACCGCATGAAAGGGTAATTGTTTTCGATTGCAGCGGGTCCTCCATTGCATATAAAACAGGCTCGAGCGCCTTTATGCCGATTCCTGCTTCTGTTCCTGCTGCGATAATTACGTTGTAATCGTGATAAAACTGGTTGTTTCGTTTTTTAAGCAGGTTTGCCATTGCATGACACGAGGCTACCGAAGGTAAAAACCAGAGGGTGTGATTCAATACGCTTTTAAGCCGTACATCAGAATAAGGCAAGGGAGGCTTTTCGCTTTTTAGCTTTAGCGTATCCACAATTTGTTCAGAGAAAGAACCCCGAATTAAGTCCAGCCATTTCTGCACATCATCTTCGTATTTAAAACGTGCTTTTTTCCCTTCGCCTTCAGCTTTAAAAAAAATGTTTAGGTCAAAACCGTCAAACTCGCCTAATTCGGCAACCCTGGTAATGGTTTCGGGAAGTTGGTAGGTTAGCATTACCATTCTCGGTAAGCTGGCGTAGGGATTTGGCCCGTCTTTTTTCTTCCAGTTTTCTTTTGCCCGTTGTTCGTCCGAGTACGTCCAGTTAAAAATCTGTTCTTCTATAAACTCTCCTGAATGGATCGCTCTGAAAGGGGTGCCGGATAAATACAGAAAGTGTTTGGCTTTGATTGGTAGAATACCTTCTAACACATCCACTTTCCCATCTTCCGGTAATCCCTCCTTATCAAACCTTTTATAATCGTCGATTTCTTTTTCGGCTTCACTGTCCTTGCCAAATAAATCTTTGGCATTTTCACGCCAGGCGCCAAAGTGGTATTCGTCGAAAACAACGCAATCCCACTCTGTTTCATGAACCCACTTGTTTTTAGCTTTTATGCTTCCGTCTTTTTGCGTGCCTAAATAATCCTGAAATGAGCCGAAACAGACCAAGGGTTTGTTTTGAGCGCTCTTAATTAACCTTGATATTTGTTCCTCAGAACGATTTTCATTTTTAGAAACATATTGCCAGCCTTTAAAATCGTTGTGTGTGATTAAATCTTCATGCCAGGCATCTTCAACGGCGGGTTTAAAGGTTAACACCAATATCTTTTTCCATTTCAGCTTTTTGGCAAGCTGGTAGGTAGTAAAGGTTTTGCCGAAACGCATCTTTGCGTTCCAAAGAAAATGCGGTGTCTTGTTTGGATTTTCCTTTTTAAAACTTTTGAAGTAAGCAATGGTTTTGGTTACGGCTTCTTGCTGCTCAGGCCGCATTCCAAAATTCAGCACCCGATTTTCGTCGGTACACTTGCCTGTTTTTACTTCATGAATGGCCTTACGTAATTGGTTGAGGGTACAAACAAACCATTCACCTTCCGGGTTCATTATTTTGTCTTTACGCAGTACTAAATGAACAGTTTTGTCTGTAAAGCTACTCCCATCAACCCGCATGGCGCTTTCTTCAAGCAGTATGTTGTAATCGGCTCGGGTAGCACCAATTTGTTCCTTAATGCGTGTCTCCGCGTCTCGGTCCGTATAGCCGATTTTAATTTGACCTTTGCGTTTGGTGTCATTGGGTAGCTCATAAGCGTAAATCGTTGGATTGACGCTGGGCCTTGACGGAAAAAAAACTTTCTTACTCATTTCTTCTTTATTTTTCTCACTTGCTTTTCAGCCTGTTCAATGCTTGCCAAAAATTGTTTTTCCACTTCCGAAAGTTCGTCTTGTGGTTTGCTTTTGTAGGTCTCGTATTCAGTAAGGGCTTTGCGTTGTGCTAATTCTGCCGAAATTTTACCAGCATCGTGCAAAATAGTTTGTTGCGACATTTTCATAAAGCCATCTAACACGCCAATCCAATCTTTCATTGTCATAGCTTTCTGTTGCATGGCGTTTACTTCGGCAATATCCAGGTAAGCAGAAACAAGACGGTTTAGAATGGCGAGTTCTTCTTCATTGAGATAGTTTTTTGCAATTGTGATTTCGCTTTTAGATGGTTTTTTCCCGTTAAAAGCGGTTAAGCCCATAAACGGCTGGCCGGAGTTGGCTCGTTCGAACATTACTTCTGCGACCGTGTGCCCATGAGCAGCCCAATGCAGTTTGTTTTGCACGGTTTGAAAAAAAAGTTTGGTGGTTTCGGCACTTGGGTTGTAATCTATACTGGTTGCGTAAATTTCTAACACCTTGCGGTAAAATACTTTTTCAGATGAACGAATATCTCGGATGCGGTCGAGTAATTCTTCAAAATAACCGCCACCTTGTTTAAGCAAATCGTCATTCATCGTAAAGCCTTTGATAAGATACTCACGTAAACGCTCAGTTGCCCATATACGAAACTGTGTACCTCGCAACGATTTTACCCGATAGCCTACTGAAATAATCACATCGAGGTTGTAATAGTCTATATTTCGAGTTACTTCACGAGTGCCTTCTGTTTGAACTGTTCGGAATTTCCGAACAGTTGCTTCTTCTTGCAATTCCCCCTCTTCAAAAATGTGTTTGATATGCTCGCTGATGTTGGCTTTCGACGACTGAAACAACTCTACCATGGCGGCTTGTGTTAGCCACACAGTGCTGTCGGTTAGCTGCACCTGTATTTTGGTAACGCCGTCTTCGGTTTGGTAGATGAATATGTCTTGTTGTTCAGCCATTGTTGCGTTTATCTGTTGTCTGAACTGTGCTTTTTGTGATTTCTTTGATTTACATGATTTTTACCTAATCACAAAAATCTTCAAATCACAATAATCATGGTTCAGACATTGGACGTATCGTGCTTTCAATAAAAGCTATTTCGTCTTTGGTTAGTTTGTATTTGGCATACAGTTTTTCGTCTGTCCAAGGTTCTGAGAAATCTTGGAGAGGAACGAATTGATAAGAGTCTTTGGTGATATGATGTGAGTACATAAACTGTGAAACCAAAAACCTAAAAAACAATGTTTTCATATAGTTCAATAAATTATTGGCTTCAGCCTTTGATTTAAAAGTGCCAATTACCAGATACGTTTCTGTACAGATTGTTCCAGGGGGTAAAATATCTATTTTTGAAAAAACCCTTCTCTTGCCGTCTTTGCCCGGATTTCCTGCGTGATCGTATCCAACATAAGAAGTGATTACTTTCCAGTCGTCAATCATTCCTATGCCTGATGTGATGTCATGCCTTTTATAGGGACCTTCTCCATTTTGCCATCGAAGAATAATATCCCCAGATGGTTGTGGTCGAACAAATGTTCTCAAACCAAATGGTTTAGAACTCGAAACTATTTCATTCATACGCTGTTCTTTCACTGCAAGAACTTTACGAATTATTGGTACAGCATTACTGTTTCTGATAAATGTTGGAAATTCATTGAGTGCCCGCTCGGAATGTGTTTCGTTTCCATTGACAACATTCACTATATCACAGTACCCTTTGTAGTCTTTATCCCAAAGGAAATAACAAATACCTCCTGCTATGTCAACACCTGGAAAACATTCTCCCGCGTTTTCAAAATCAACTATTTTACGAATTCGATTATCGTTGAGCATTTCCTTTCTAAACTCATCTAATCCTTTCCCACCCGCAAACCAGCGTGACGGAATAATCATCATCAGATATTTAGGATTTAGTTTCTTCGCTTGCTCTACAAATTTGTGATAAAGTGGTGCAGCACTTTTACCAAAACCACCATCACTCAACTGATAGGGTGGGTTTCCAATAATTACATCAAATTTCACTTCTTGTCCTTTTTTTAATTTCTTTTTTGTTGTTGAGTTTGTAGAGGTAAACAACGCAGTTGGATTATCTGTGTGTATAAAGTTGTAAGCATAGCTTTCGGCTTCATCGCCACGGTCATACACTTCTTGGCTTGCGCCGCAGTGTACGCATTTGCCGTTCTCCCAAGTGTGTTGCATACGTTCATAGCGTATGTTGCCTTGCTCGGTAGTAAAATTATCGGCTACCGCATATTTGCCGTTGGCAGTTTTGCTGCAATACACGCTTCTTCGGCTGAGGAATGCTGTTAATTCTGTAATGGCAATGCCGTAAAGTTGGTTTTCAAAAATGTGGTTGATGCGTTTTTGCTTGTTGGGTATTTTCTTCTCTAATCCAAGCATCAGACGTTTTGCTATTTCACGCAAAAACACACCGCTTTTGCTCACGGGGTCCAGAAACTTTGCATCGGGGTTGCTCCACAACTTTCCAGGCAGTAAATCCAGCATATCATTTACCAAACCCGGTGGCGTAAATACTTCGTCGTTGCTGAGGTTGGCTAAGCAGGTAAGTACGTCGGGGTTGTAGTTGATGTCTGAACTGTGATTCATTTGATGTATGTGATTGATGTCAGAACTGTGATTTATTTGATTGGTGTGATGTATGTGATTGATGTCAGAACTGTGATTTATTTGATTGGTGTGATGTACGTGATTGATGTCAGAACTGTGATTTTTGTGATTGGTGTGATGTATGTGATTGTAGTCTGAACTGTGATTTTTGTGATTTGTGTGATGTATGTGATTGTAGTCTGAACGAAGATCATTTGATTTTTGGATTACCTTGTTTTTTTTGCTTGAACGATTTGTTGCTTAGCGGATGAAATTGTAAAGACTTTGCTCCAAAATTGATTAGCAAACCTACCTCTAAATCATAGGCTTCCAGATAATTGATGGCTTGTGCCAAGTGAACGTCATCCAGTATTGTATTTGCCTTAAGTTCAACAGAAACAACTTCTTCGACTAAAAAATCGACTCTGCGAGTTCCTATTTGTTGCTGTTTGTAGTACACGGGCATTTCGAATTCTCTTGAAAAAACAAGGCTTTGCAGGTTCATTTCAATTTCTAACGCTCGCTGGTAAATAACTTCCTGGAAACCGTTGCCTAACTCGTTGTGTACCGTCATAGCACAGCCAATGACGTTGGAAGACAGTTCGGAATATTTGTACTCATGTTTAATCATTGTTGATAATCCAATTTAATCATTGCTAATCATCTAATCATCGTTAATCATCGTTAATCATCGTTAATCATTTAATCACAGAAATCACAGTTCAGACAATTGTAGAAAATGCACCAACGGGAAATCCTTTACCGGCTCATCAATTGCGTTAACCTCACCTTTATCGTTAAAAAATGAGAATTGGTGTGTTTTTTCAACCAAAAATTTAAACATGTAGTCTTTTCGTTTGAGCATATTACCGTTTACGATACTCCACTCACTGAAAATAATAGGTTCCTTTGTTTCCGGGTTCGTAAAGTCCAGGGCATCACCCCACAGGATATTACGGTGCAAAAGAAAGTTTACGCTACGCAATACTTCTGGTTTGCATTTGTCGGCAAACAGCGAGTTGTATCGGTCCTTAAAAATATTAAATAAGCGCTGGCGGCATTCTTCGGCATTGTCTTCCAAAATATCCACGCCGTAAATATTGCACACGGCAAACACGGCGTATCGCTCCCACTCAATTTGAGTGTGAACATATTTACGTTCAACAACGTTCAGCTTTCTGTTAAGTACTTCAGCAAGGAAATTACCGTTACCGCAGGCAGGCTCAAGAAAACGGCTTTCGATGCGTTCGGTTTCGTGTTTCACAAGGTCAAGCATAGCGTTTACTTCACGCGGGTTTGTAAACACTTCCCCGTGGTCTGCAACACGGCGCTTAGATTTTACTTGCTTGTCTTGTTTTTTCTCCTCTTTCAATTTTTCCACTTCAATTATTGTTGTGCATAGTAAAAACTTAACACCCTTGTTCAGTTCGCTTTTTACTGAATTGGTGGCCTTGGGCGTGGTGGGTCAAAATTACATGTGCAGGTGTTCTTGCTGGCATGTGTGGTGAGTTGAATTTCTCTGCATCATTCTACTGATTGACACTATGTCCGTCGTATTAATATGGTGTTGGCTGTTGTGAAATTCCGGTACCCGTACGCAGTCAAACCAGCCCAAACCACTAGAATAATGGTTTCGGAATTGCAGATAGCGTACTTAACGTCGTCAGGCTGTGGGCGTAAACCTCAGTATATGACCCATATGATCGGACTGGACGTATGCGTGTCGATTTATAGGTGCTCTATCGAACTATAACAGCCGGAATCTGTGAAATCATGGTTCCGGCTTCGTTATACATGCGTATAATGTACAGTCCCTCGTCCCAGTCCTCGGTTGAAATTCTGCACTCAGACTGTGCAGGGATGCCGGAAACAATACAGCTGCCTGCAACGGTATATACACGCAGGTATGATGCCGACTCAGGAATGTTGTACACTCTCAGATGTGTTGCTGCAGGTATCGGTGCAAGCTTAATCGTTGATGCTGTCGTATGCGTACCCGATGCAGAGCTTTCAACAGGTAATTCGATTGCTCCAACATCATACACATTTGCCTGTGGAATTTGGGTGCCGGCAAAATCTGTAAAACCGGGGTGCTGCCCGGAAATTGCTTCGACAATTACGCCTGCATTGTACGCAGGTGAATCTGATGACTGTAACCCGTAATCCTTAAACTCGGATAATTCTTTTGGCCAGAGTGTAGCCTCACTCCCCGGGTTATTAAAAAGCGGATTGCCTGCGCTGCCTGTTGGCCGTCCGCCATGCACTTCGCAGCCTGTAGCAGAACGCCATTCATCGAGTGAGGTATATAGGTTGTCATGATACAGAATCCTCACATCCCCTGTGACGTTACTGTAAATATTTCCAATAAGATAAACCCGGTTGTCACCGGGAACTATAACCTGATGAATCCCATCGGCAGTATAGAAGATGTTATTCAAAACATAGACGTTGTCCAAGCCCCCTGACCAATCAGTAATTTCGAAAGCACTTATGGCGGGATTAGAATCGGCAGGAGTGATATACACGGTGTTGTTGTAAACGTATGCCTTTGACAAGTGGGTGAAAGGGGCTTTAAACAGAGTAATTCAACCATGGTTGGTTCTGCCGTCGTTTACGCTGATATTGTATCTGCACGTATTGGAATACCAGGCCATGGCCCCTTCATACTGTCCAAGTAGGAAACCTGCCCCATCGTTGTTGTGCGAGTAGCAGTATTGAATAACTGAGTTCGTGACGGCACCGTCTAAGTCGAAACCAATGCCGTCGCAGCCGCTACCGGCGCTGTTGTGGTGGCTTTCACAATATTGGATAATGGTATTATTTACGTTGTACACCCAAATACCTCCGGGTCCGCCACAGTGGGTATTGCCGTAGCCGTTGAAATACGCAGTGCAGTATTCGATTAAAACTCCGTCAGTATTGCCAATCATGATACCGCTGCCGTGATGTGTTGATGTGTCGGCATAACCGGGATTATGGTGTGTCACACAATACCGTACGACGATGTCTGAATGAGGATGACCAACCACACTGTGATAGCCATAAACCTGAATTCCTTCGGCACGGTTATGGTGTACGGTTACATGCTCAATCAGAATTCCTGAAAAGCCGGTGTTGCCAATCCAGGTACCTATGCGCAGCCCGGCCTGGCCAAAGAAGCTGATGTCAAGATTCTGGAACATGAGGTTTCTGTACTGCACATCGCCGGGCGTGTCAGCATAGACTTCGATCCCTGATTTACCGTTGGCATCCATTCCCGAACCTATGATTACCAGGTTTGAAATATGTATTCCCTGTGTGTTGTAAACAACAATACCATTGGCATCACCGGCTGCAATGATGGCAGGAGCATCACTGGTGGACGTTACTACAACGGGGTTGGATGCATCGTTGCCATCATCCTGATCAAGGCTGAGAGAACCCCGCAACGTGTCTCCGCTCATGAGCCGAACCGTGTCGGCCGGGTGTAGCTTATGAACACAGACCCGCTGTAGTGTGGCCCATGCAGAATCAGGGCTGGTACCCGCGTATGCATCGTTACCGGCTGAGGCAACGTAGTAGGTAGTTGCTTGTGCATGTACTGAAAGGCATAGAATCAATGTACCGACGGTAACCAAGTAGTGCCAACGCATACAGTAACAGTTTGCAGCAGGCATGGGTTCAAAACCAACACGAGTACCGGTGTGGTGCATAGAGCCGTACTGTACCACCGGCAGACCAGTCAGCAACAGCAGATGCAGACCTCATGGTAACTGATGCCTCATTGCAAACACCGTGCATTAACCACTCACCGCCAATGTATTCGAGCGACTGCGGTTGAATGCTAAGAGGAGTTGAATCGCCGATTTCTGCCGTTGAAAGATGCTCAGGACGAATACCAAGAAGTTTACCATCTACCGGGATAAGATTCATTGGTGGGTTGCCGGTAAAGCGGGCAACAAACGTGTTTGCAGGACGACTATAGATTTCGATTGGTGTTCCCACCTGTTGCAAAGCCCCTTCATGAAGAATCGCCATGCGGTCACTCATCGTCATTGCTTCCATCTGGTCGTGAGTAACATATACCGTTGTAACACCAAGCGATTGCTGGAGTGTTCGCAGCTCTGCACGCATGTGGGTGCGAAGCTGAGCATCAAGGTTGCTAAGGGGCTCATCAAAAAGGAATACACGTGGCTTGCGGATGATGGCTCTGCCCACAGCTACGCGCTGACGCTGTCCGCCGGATAGTTGTTTAGGTTTCCGGTCCAACACCTCAGTTAGCCGAAGTAGCTCAGCCGTATGGGTTACCCGTTCCTTGATTGCCTGTTTATCAAGATTCCGGATTGATAGTGGGAAAGCCAGATTATTAAATACCGACAGATGAGGATACAGTGCATAGTTCTGGAACACCATTCCCACATCCCGATCCTTAGGCGCCATGTTTGTCACATTCTTGTCATCAAAGAAAACAGATCCCTTCGAAGGTGTTTCAAGTCCGGCGATAATTCGCAACAGCGTGCTTTTACCACAACCGCTGGGGCCAACTAGCACAAAGAACTCACCCGCCTGAATTTTAAATGAAACTTCTTTAAGGGGCTGAGCACCCGTAAACTGCTTAGATACGTTTTCGAAGCGAATGGATGTCATGGAAGCAAAAATAGAACGTTGTTATGGTGTTGATATAGAACATTTTTGTTTAGGCTTATCCCGAGATGCCAGTTAGATTGATTCACTACCATTTTAATCATGATTTTTGAAATAGAAACACATAGGCGAGGGAAGGGGGACGGGGGACAGGGATATGATGTAAACCCGTAGGGTGGGTTTGCAACCTGCTCGCAGATATCATCATAAAAATGACCATAAACCGTAGGGGCGGCCCCATGTGGCCGCCCCTACCGGGTAGTCGTCCTGCACGATATCCCAATTAATTGACATAATCAATCGGGACGAAAACCTGCCTTTGTCCAATGCGAGCGCACGGCTGTGCTCTCCTACGTCTAGTACGTTGCATACATCTGATAAATCTGGCTCCCCCTCACAAAACGCGCGTGCGCGTTTGGGGAGGGGGCTGGGGGGTGGGGCCGGTGTGAGTCACATTTTCTGTCTTTCTCCCACTATACCTGAATGCAATTGCTCCGGAATTCCTAAGGTATTTTACGTAGGCTGCGCAACGCAGCCGACCAGCCGAGCTGTAGTGGTAGGTGGTGATGCACGATGGTGGTGGAGGTGGGGGTGGGGCCCAAAGGGCCGTAGTCCGTCCGTTCGGAATGTTGACGTGGTTTGGATATGCAGATGGGTTGTGTTAAATGGTTTGTGCTAAACCGCAATGTTACCATTAAACCGTCGGGGCAATCCCACGTGGGCGCTAGCGCGAAACGTCACACATATTACAACGAAATCCGTAGGGGCGGGTGCCATCCGCCCGCCACGAAACACCATAAAAAACGATATAAGTTAAAATGATACAAACCGTAGGAGCGACCCCATGCGACCGCCCTGCCGCAGATAGTCGGCTTGTACGTAACATCATAAAATACAATACAAAATCGATGGGGTTGCCTATTGCGGGCGCACGGCCGTGCGCCCCTAAGTTCTGACCTCTAATACATCTCATGAATCTTATGAATTGCCTCCCCCTCCCTAAACGCGCGTGCGCGTTTGGGGAGGGGGCTGGGGGGTGGGGCCGGTGCGGTACTTACAATCCCGACTCGCGCAGCTTTGAGAAAAGCTCCTTCTGTACTGCTGACAGCTTGTCGGGGACAGAAACAACAACCGTTACAAACAGGTCACCGCGGACTGACGGGTTATCGTAATTCGACACTCCTTGAGAGCGTAGCCTGAAGATCTTACCGCTTTTCGTGCCCGGCGGAATTTTCATTGTTATTGTGCTGTACGGTGTTTCTACCTGAATGTCGCCGCCAAGTATCGCAGTAGTCAGTGGAATAGGTTCGTTTACTTTAAGGTCATCAGCCACCCGTGTGTACCGTGTATCGGGTTGAACCGTAACTACAATTTCACCCGCAGGTATGCGCAGGCGCTGTCCACTGGCAATTCCCGGCTTAAATGAAATATCCACCTTCTTCCCGTCAATAGTAAAGCGTTTTCTGGCGCCATGCAATGCTTCTGAGAAAGTTAGTGACACCTCGTAGGTTTTGGGTGGAGGTGTAGCAGAGCGGGTGCCCCGTGACCGGGGTTGTGCACCACCAGCCATCCGGCCTCCGAACAATTGTGACAGCAGGTCTCCGAACGAAGTGCCTTCGAACGAACTTCCCATGTCGTCCATGGTAAACTGGAACGAACCGCCACGTCCGAAGTCACTGGCTGTTGGCCGACGTCCGCCCTGCGTATATGCTCCGTACTGCGAGTTAAATGCATCGTACTTAGCGCGCTTTTGCGGATCGCTCAGAACATCGTAGGCCTCGCTGATTCGTTTAAAGCGTTCTTCCGCTTCCGGGTTATTGGGGTTAGCATCGGGATGAAGCTCCTTTGCCAGCTTCCGAAACGCCTTCTTGATTTCGTCTGCCGAAGCCCCCTTTTCAATTCCTAATTCTTTGTAGTAATCTGTAAAACTCATGGTAGTGTGCTGTTGGTTTTGAGTGTTAAGACGAACCAAGGCGTTTTAGAGCGTCAATAAGACTCATGTTAAACCATTTTTCGATGAAGAGAGCCATAAGGATCAGAAAAGCCAGTGCCACAAAAAGAACCGCACCGACGATCTTGCCGGCACCGGCTTTTGACTGTTGCATGCCGGCCTTCACAACTGCCTGAGTAATGCGTTCAGTATAGGCGTAGATCGGAGCATAAATCAAAACAATAATCACCATGCCGATAATTGTTGCGGTAATAGGACGGAAGTGTTCTGTTTCCGAAAGGACCCGTGTTTCTATAGCACCTGTGATAAGGTACGACGTTAGAATAGAGATTGAAAACAGGACTGCCCGTGTTATACGTTTAAACATAGTGGAAGATTATTGCCTTTTGCTAATGTTACCGGTGGTGCCGGTTTGCTCTGTTGGTACGGCAAAAATGCATCATATTGCCACATAATTCAACATGAAGTACCAGATGGCACGATGTTGAACTGGCTGTTACAATAAGTTACGATCTGAAAAGCTGGTGAAGGTATCACCGCCGATGATAATATGGTCGAGCACCTTGATTTCTACAATTCTGCCTGCTTCAGTCAGGTGACGTGTAATGGCCAGGTCTTCTTTCGATGGTTCCGGGTTCCCTGATGGATGATTGTGTACCAGGATGATAGCCGCTGCATGTTCGGCAATAGCTAACCGGAATACTTCTCGGGGGTGAACCACGACAGCATTAAGCGAGCCCTCACCAACGCTAACCTCGCGGATAATCTGGTGTGCGGTGTTAAGGAGGATTACCAGAAAGATCTCGCGTTTAAGGTGACGAAGGCGGGGGATCATTCTGCGGGCAAGGAGTTCGGGTGACGTGATGCTGCGTTGATCGGTAAACGGTTCCGCCTGTAACCTGGTTGCAAGTTCAAGAGCGGCGCACAGAGTTGCCGCCTTTGCGTTACCCATACCGGGCATTAGCATGAGCTCCGAGACATCGCATCCTGCAATCGTATTTAGTGACCCATAGCGTTCCAACAAGTCACCGGCAATCGTATCAGCACTGCGCAGTACTGTTCCGGAGTTTATCAGAAGGGCCAGGAGCTCGCGTGTACTAAGTGCTCTCGGTCCAAGCCTGGCTAATCGCTCCCGGGGTCTGTCGGAAACTGCCTGCTGCACTGACTTGTTACCCATGACTCATAGCCCTCCGCTGCACTTTGGGCAGGAAATACCAAGACTTCAGGAACTTCATACGGATGTAGGGTAGTGAGTCTGTTAACCAGTTTTGTGACGCACTGTTGATGAGTTTTAAGGATTATGGTATGTTCGTTTTCTTGAACCACCTCTCCCTTCCACCGGTAAATGCTACGTGACGGCCCGGAAATTGTCCCACATGCAGCCAGGTTTTCGGCTACGAGGGTATTGACGACTTCAGAAGCAACTTCCGAGTCCGGAAACGATGTAATTACAATTGCCACGGATGATGCTATCATTTCTGTTCCTTCATATTTCTGTTCTCAAAACTACCAAGCCAGTTTACCTCGGAGTACCGCTGTTAAAGTAAGCTGTTACCGTGCAGACACCGATTGTACAAACCGTTGTATTGTTGGGTGTCACACGTCTTCAGGATCGATTTGTAACCATTGGCGGACTAAACGGATTTTGAATGAGTATCGATACCTGTTATAGCCAAAATTCGTCCTGTCCAAGTAAGATTACTATGAGAACCATTGTTATTGCCGCACTGACTTGTTTGACCATATTGAGTTGTGAAAACAACGTAGTTAACAGCGACCCGCCCCACATTGAATTATCGTTTACAACACCTCCGATTTCGGTTCCGGACGGTACCCGGTATGCCGCCGGCATATCATACAACAATCATCCGAACGCTAACTTCGATATATTCCTCCCCAAGTCTGCACAGCCAACGGCACTGGTGGTGTTTATTCACGGGGGCGGATTCGTGGGTGGTGATAAGTCATCGGTATATCAGGACGGCTCTGACAACATACAGGCGTTTTTGCAAGACACTATTGCCTTTGCCACAATTAACTACCGTTTCAGAACAAGTAATCCTGACAGTGGGATCATTGTGAGTTTAAACGACATCAAGCGTTGTATTCAGTATATCCGGTATTACGCAACATCGTTCAATATTGACAAAGAGAGAATTGCCTGCTATGGCGGCTCGGCCGGTGGTGGTGCATCGATTTACCTTGCGTTTCACCCTGACATGGCCGACAAATCAAACCCGGACCCCGTGTTGCGGGAATCAACGAGGATAGCAGCCGCCGGACATCTCACCAGTCAGGCGTCGTACGATCCCATTGTAATGCTGGACTTCTTTACCAAGGCCGGAATTGACGTTTTAGCAATACCCGGTTTTAAAGAGTCAATAGCAGCAGATTACGGTTTAACCACCTTCGATGAATTTTATACTGACCCCAAGACGCTGGCCTTAAGAAATGAACTCGACATGCTGGGGTGGATGAGTCCTGACGATCCCGAGTTTTTTGTCAGCAACGGTAATCCAAACACCGCACCAACAGAGCGCCGAGCTGTTATCCACCACCCTCTTCATGCAAAAACTCTGGATGATAAGGCCACAAGTATTGGACTGGCGCATGTAACCAATATCCCGTCAATGAACATCTACGCCGCCAACAACGAAACCCTAAGTAAGTTTATGATCAGGAAATTAACAAGCAGGTAGGTCCAACGCTCCTTACAGATGCCAGCATGTCTATGACCGAATAATCGTTACACGAGAAACCGGATAATTGATAAAGTATAGTCGAGATGATTTGGGGCCATCCGCGTTTACTCTTAAATATTTATGAATCCGGGTATCCTGAACATCACGGTAAATTCGTTGATTAAGTTTAGAAACCGTCGAACGGAAAACGGATGACTCTATATCCCTTCCGGTCTTTTCAATTCGTGCTATCTCGACGTCTTCACTTTCAGGAAAGGACGCATGGTGGTATTCAACAATCGTAGCAGCGAAGTCGCTGCCAACAAAAACCCCTCTAACTTCAAACATGGCGTCATGTTGTGTTTTAGCCGTAACCAGTAACTCCAGGAAGTATCTGTAGTATGTAAACATCCTTGGCGACAGATGTACCAGCGAATCACCCACCAACAAAAGCCCCTTTCGAACATTCAATGTTATCAGTGGGAGGGCAATCTCCTGAAGCACCCTGGTTTCCTGTTCGAGAGACTCGATACGCGGCAAGCCTACACCAAGCCTAACCGGACGAACGGTGTTTTGCGACAGCGACGGCTCAATCGTCCGAACAAGCCTTAGTGTTTTCAGTTCACCTTCCGCAAGGAGTATCCAGCACACCTGCATTGAAGGAGTCCCCGACGAAATCGCAGCAGTCACATCTGAATATCGCTCCTGTATTCGTGAAAGAAGAGACCGCAGTTTAGGGTAAATATCATTATGGTCAGTAGGATCATCAAGCTCCATAGTTTCGCGACTGACAGAGATGTTTGGCTTAATCGCAAGAATTGCATATTTAACCTTCTTTGCAAAATCATGGTAATCATACCGATCGTTTCTGCCCTCTGTCACTAGCAGCGTAACGCTTTCAGGATTCAGTTCACGCACAGCAGTCAGTATGGGGCCACGTCCTTCGTGTGCCAACAGTCCATCGGTTGTTCCAACAAATGAAACCAGGTGCATAACCAATACGCATTGTGAACAATTTGTAAAATAGAATCTAAGTTACCACACTAACGCGGTGCGTGCCATGGTAGCCGGGAACTCGTGATGGCTCTTGGAGTAGTCAGAAAGCATCGTGCAGCCTTACAGCCAGACATTGTTATAGTTTTGCAACGTGTATCCACTCAGCCCCTTGTGCTTCGCATTGGCATTACCGAACTATTATTACCATCAGCATGATTGACCTGTTGTTATACCATTCTCACATTGTTGCCGCAGTCTATGCATTTGTGCAAAGGTGGCAGCATGAAGGCATCAAAGGCGGTATCTTGGCGGTAACTCTGATTGGATTAGCCTTTACCATTGTATGGGCCCTCATGGGTCCTATAGCACGGCTACTGATGCCTGAAGCTGGTTCTCCTGGTGAGCTATTCACTTCAGACACATTATCGCTCATACTTACCGTAGCGGTTGAAACGCCGCTCTTTATTATCTTCTTTTTAAAAAAGACCCCGGCACCTGAGTTGCAGAGCAAGGCATAGCGTTGGGCTTAGGACCTCCGACATCTCCCATCCGTCCGGTGGAATCAACATCTGCAGGCAATTCTGAGCCCATCCTACCATTTCATTTGGTGTTTCCACATTTCCTTCGTAGCTTTGTTGCTCTGTTATAGTGACCGTATCCATTTGTACACTTTTGGAGGGGGCTTTAACAGAGAGTGTTCCTTGACAACGGGAAAACAGTAGATGTAATGGGTAGGGACATGTCCCTGCCCCCGTACAGACATTCTTTAAAAGTAAGCAACGAGCCAACATGGACTCAAACGATCCAACGGAGAGTTTGATCCTGGCTCAGGACGAACGCTGGCGGCATGCTTAACACATGCAAGTCGAGGGATAGCAATATCACTGGCGGACGGGTGAGTAACACGTAGGTGATCTGCCCCTATCACAGACATAACGTCGGGAAACCGGCGCTAATATCTGATGAGGTCGAGAGATCAAAGCCTTTGGGCGGATAGGGATGAGCCTGCGTCTGATTAGCTAGTTGGTGAGGTAACGGCTCACCAAGGCCACGATCAGTAGCTGGTCTGAGAGGACGAACAGCCACACTGGAACTGAGACACGGTCCAGACTCCTACGGGAGGCAGCAGTGAGGAATATTGGTCAATGGGAGCAATCCTGAACCAGCAATGCCGCGTGTGGGATGACGGGGCTCAGCCCTGTAAACCACTGTCGGACGGGACGAAAGGAGCCTTCAGGGCTCTGGGACGGTACCGTCAAAGGAAGGGTCGGCTAACTACGTGCCAGCAGCCGCGGTAATACGTAGGACCCGAGCGTTGTCCGGAATTACTGGGTATAAAGGGTGCGCAGGCGGCCGTGTGCGTCAGAGGTGAAATCTCCGGGCTTAACCCGGAGGGTGCCTTTGATACGGCATGGCTTGAGTCCGAGAGAGGGTGATGGAATTCCTGGTGTAGCAGTGAAATGCGTAGATATCAGGAGGAACACCGGTGGCGAAGGCGGTCACCTGGCTCGGCACTGACGCTTAGGCACGAAAGCGTGGGGATCAAACAGGATTAGATACCCTGGTAGTCCACGCCCTAAACGATGTATGCTTGGTGTTGGATCAGCAATGATTCAGTGCCGAAGGGAATCTGTTAAGCATACCACCTGGGGAGTACGATCGCAAGGTTGAAACTCAAAGGAATTGACGGGGGCCCGCACAAGCGGTGGATCATGTGGTTTAATTCGATGCAACGCGAAGAACCTTACCCGGGCTTGAAGTGCAGGAAGTACAGAGATGAAAGTCGACGGACCCGTAAAGTCGGGAACCTGCAGAGGTGCTGCATGGCTGTCGTCAGCTCGTGCCGTGAGGTGTTGGGTTAAGTCCCGCAACGAGCGCAACCCCTATCTTCAGTTGCCAGCGGTTAGGCCGGGCACTCTGGAGAGACTGCCTACGCAAGTAGAGAGGAAGGTGGGGATGACGTCAAGTCATCATGGCCCTTACGTCCGGGGCTACACACGTGATACAATGGCCGGTACAATGGGCAAAGCCGCAAGGCAGAGAAAATCCCCAAAGCCGGTCTCAGTTCGGATTGGAGTCTGCAACTCGACTCCATGAAGGTGGAATCGCTAGTAATCGCGGATCAGCACGCCGCGGTGAATACGTTCCCGGGCCTTGTACACACCGCCCGTCAAGCCATGGAAGCCGGGGGCGCCCGAAGCCGGTAGTGATACCGTCGAAGGCGAAATCGGTGACTGGGGCTAAGTCGTAACAAGGTAGCCGTACCGGAAGGTGCGGCTGGATCACCTCCTTTCTAAGGAGTTCGATGGCGTAAGCCATCTACTCAGCGCTGTTTGCGCTGAAGCTTCCCGTTGTTAAAGGACACCAAGTGTTCTTTGGTGACAATGCGCAACCCGCTCATAGGGGCCGGTAGCTCAGCTGGTTAGAGCACACGCCTGATAAGCGTGAGGCCGGTGGTTCAAGTCCACTCCGGCCCACGTTTACCGAACACGGCAGTGTTCATAAGGGCCCATAGCTCAGCTGGGAGAGCGCCTGCTTCGCATGTAGGAGGTCAGCGGTTCGATCCCGCTTGGGTCCACACACCGTTCTTTGACAACATGAACATTTTTTTCCAAGAAAGAAAGAAACAATACTTGGCGGTAATTACCCGACCACGGTAATTACCGAAACACGAGCAAACAGAATTCCAGAGGACGTGACTTCGTGCCGGCAATGGCACAGGGGTCGTGAACTCGGGAACAGAAGAAAAGAAAAAACAATTAAGCGAGCACAAGAAAAGAAGAACGTCGAGAGACACACGCGCCATGAGAACATGGAGCATGAAGCAAGGCAAGTTTGACAAGGGCACATGGCGGATGCCTTGGCACAGAGAGGCGATGAAGGACGCAGCAACCGGCGAAACGCCGCGGGGAGCAGGACGCATGCACCGATCCGCGGATATCCGAATGGGGCAACCCGGTGGGAGTCATGTCCCACCACCCGCAAGGGAGCAAACCCGGGGAAGTGAAACATCTCAGTACCCGGAGGAGAAGACATCAACAGAGATTCCCGTAGTAGTGGCGAGCGAACCGGGAAGAGCCCAAACCGGCATTACGCAAGTAGTGCCGGGGTTGTAGGACCCCGCCAGGGGACCGAAGGTGATAGCAGAACGGCCTGGGAAGGCCGGCCATAGACGGTGAGAGCCCGGTATGCGACATCACTGACGGCCCTGGGGTATCCTGAGTAGCGCGGGACACGAGAAATCCTGTGTGAACCCGGGGGGACCACCCTCCAAGGCTAAATACTCCTCTGTGACCGATAGTGAACCAGTACCGTGAGGGAAAGGTGAAAAGAACCCTTCAGAAGGGAGTGAAAAGAACCTGAAACCATGTGCCTACAAACGGTCGGAGCCCCAGTTTACTGGGGTGACGGCGTGCCTTTTGCTTAATGAGCCTACGAGTTGCTCGTCACATGCCAGGGTAAGGATATGGATATCCGCACCCGTAGCGAAAGCGAGTCTGAATAGGGCGATTAGTATGTGGCGGCAGACGCGAAACCGTGTGATCTATCCATGGGCAGGATGAAGCGTGGGTAACACCACGTGGAGGTCCGAACCGGTGTGGGTTGAAAACTACTCGGATGACCTGTGGATAGGGGTGAAAGGCCAATCAAACACGGTGATAGCTCGTACTCCCCGAAATGTTTTTAGGAACAGCCTCGTGGTAACTGTCGCGGAGGTAGGGCTCTGATTGGGCTAGGGCTGTCACAACGGTACCGACCCCAGATAAACCGCAAATACCGACGACAGATCCACGGGAGTGAGGCTGCGAGGGATAAGCTTCGCAGCCGAGAGGGAAACAACCCAGACCACCGGCTAAGGTCCCCAAGTAACTGCTCACAGGGAAAGGATGTACCGTTGCAGAGACAGCCAGGATGTTGGCTTAGAAGCAGCCACTCATTCAAAGAGTGCGTAATAGCTCACTGGTCGAGCGACGGTGCGCCGACAATACTCGGGACTAAGCAGTTCACCGAAGCCGTGGGCTCTAGTGTAAACTAGAGCGGTAGGGGAGCATTCCATTACCGGCGAAGCCGCATCGTGAGGTGTGGTGGAGGTTATGGAAGAGCCTATGTAGGCATGAGTAGCGATAACGGGGGCGAGAATCCCCCGCGCCGAAAGTCTAAGGTTTCCGGAGCTCCGTTCGTCGACTCCGGGTCAGGCGGCCCCTAAGGCGAGGCCGAGAGGCGTAGCTGATGGGAAGCAGGCAACATTATAATATTCCTGCCCCGCCATAGCACTAACAGGTGACGCAGCCGTAGTGCAATCAGGGTTAATGGCTATCCCTGCATTGTATGAACGCTGCCAAGAAAAGCCAGCTATGGCGACCGTACCGCAAACCGACACAGGTAGACGGGTAGAAGATACTCAGGCGCGCGAGTGAGCCGTGCTTAAGGAACTCGGCAAATTGACCCCGTAACTTCGGGAGAAGGGGTGCCATCGCAAGATGGCCGCAGAGAAATGGCCCAGGCGACTGTTTACCATAAACACAGCACTCTGCTAACACGTCAAGTGGACGTATAGGGTGTGACACCTGCCCGGTGCCGGAAGGTTAAGAGGAGAGGTCAGCCGTAAGGCGAAGCTTTGAATCGAAGCCCCGGTAAACGGCGGCCGTAACTATAACGGTCCTAAGGTAGCGAAATTCCTTGTCGGGTAAGTTCCGACCTGCACGAATGGTGTAACGATCTGGGCACTGTCTCAAGCACGGGCTCGGCGAAATTGTGGTACCGGTGAAGACGCCGGTTACCCGCATATGGACGGAGAGACCCTATGCACCTTTACTGTAGCTTAGTATTGGATTTGGTCACCCCATGCGTAGGATAGGTGGGAGACGCTGAAGCAGGCCTTGCGGGGCTTGTCGAGTCAATGGTGAAATACCACCCTTGGTGTGATCGAATTCTAACCCGGCCGAGTGGATCGGCGGGAACAGTGCTAGGTGGGCAGTTTGACTGGGGCGGTCGCCTCCTAAAGAGTAACGGAGGCTTACCAAGGTTCCCTCAGCACGGTTGGTAATCGTGCACAGCGCGCAAAGGCAAAAGGGAGCTTGACTGTGAGGGAGACATCCCGAACAGGTGCGAAAGCAGGTCTTAGTGATCCGGCGGCACTGCGTGGAAGGGCCGTCGCTCAAAGGATAAAAGGTACGCTAGGGATAACAGGCTGATCTTGCCCAAGAGTCCATATCGACGGCAAGGTTTGGCACCTCGATGTCGGCTCATCGCATCCTGGGGCTGGAGAAGGTCCCAAGGGTTTGGCTGTTCGCCAATTAAAGCGGTACGTGAGCTGGGTTCAGAACGTCGTGAGACAGTTCGGTCCCTATCCTATGCGGGCGCAGGATGTTTGAGGAGACTCGTTCTTAGTACGAGAGGACCGGAATGACCGGACCGACGGTGTATCTGTTGTCACGCCAGTGGCACGGCAGAGTAGCCATGTCCGGGAAGGATAAGTGCTGAAAGCATCTCAAGCACGAAACCCACTCCAAGATGAGACATCCCAACAAGTAAGGACCCGGGGAGATGACCCGGTCGATAGGCCTCAGGTGGACGCCTGGTAACAGGTGGAGCCGAGAGGTACTAATTGTCCGAGGACTTGCCAATAATACGCTTCGCGCTTCATGTCACCATGGACGCGTGCCCGACTCATTCAGCTCTTGCGCTTGCCTGCGTTGTTCTGCAGCTTCTGCCCCGTTGTTTACACACACCACCACTGCCGGCACAAGGTCACGCACACCACTACCGTGCTGTGCTCCGTTTGAAATCTTTCCTGGTGATGATCACGCGGGGGTCACACCTCTTCCCTTTCCGAACAGAGTCGTTAAGCCCCGTTGTGCCGATGGTACTGCATCTGAACTGGTGTGGCAGAGTAGGTAGTCGCCAGGTACTTTTTCCCTAGCCCCCTCCCTTCATTGGGTTGGGGGCTTTTTGTTATGCTTAAGTTCCTGACCATTTCATTATGTGGACAACTTTTGCTCGTATATATATTTTTTTATATTTAATAAAGGTTCTTTGTTTCAGCATGTCGTTGTATGCGGATAACCTCAATCAATATTGGGAAATCACCAAGTTAAACATTTTTCTAAGGTGCTGTTATGATCCGCAATTTAATAGTACTTATAATGTTTTGTGGAATGACGTTAAGTGCGTATTCGTGGGCGTATTTGGTTGAATCAAACTGCCCGGTTGGACAACCGGGACCCGGATACTCCACTTGCTACTGGATGGATGAGGGGGGGATGCCGGTCCCGGGTTCTAATATGTGCGATGAAGGTCAGGGGGGCAAGGGCGGGTGTATAACGGCAAAGGACTGCCACAATGCATTAGCTCCGTTTACATACGGTCCTTGCTGTTTCCCGTATTCTAATATTGGACCACTTGTTCCAATTATTTTTTGGGTAATTTAAATGCCGATTATCAATTCAATTACGGAGGTTCAAATGACTAATAAATCTTTTGCATTTATACTTGGTGTAATCTTCTGTTTAATATTAACATCAGTTATTGGAGTCCACGCACAATGTGATTCTACACTTCAGGCGGTTACAACGGCAGGCGGTTATAGTATGAAATCAATTACAACTGAAGGTGACACATTAACTTATCCGGTGGAAACCTGGTCGGCGAAATTTATATTCACGTACGAATCAGACTCAAGCTACAATAACTGGAGTTTTTCCGAATTTCTGATAAATCGCCGGAAGCTGTTTCTATCTAACTGGTGTAATCAGCGCGTGATTAATTACAACGAATCAACACAGCAGGCAGAAGAAGACTGGACACCGGAAGCACTGCGCTCGAACTCAACAACAAAGATATTTCCGGTACATGCAGGTGATACATTGCAGTTTTACCGTGAGCTATTCTGGATAGACAGAGTCACCATGCAGCGATCGTTCGATATGTACAAAAACTCTGAAACAATATCGTATTCCGTGGAGTTGGTGAATGCAGAAACCGGTAACCGGATACTACAAATTGATACATTTTCAATAGAAGCGAATCAGCAGCGAGGGAAGGTAGGAATTTACTCTTGGTATCCGATGGCTTCACGCATACGGTGCATTGTACCACCGTGTGAGGGGCTTTCAACAGCATTTATACGAATCAACACGTATGCTGCCGGACCGAACAGACAACCCTTCGTGCGCAAGGATCAGTATTCGCCGATGATGTCGGATAAGCATCTTGCTTCGTTGTGGTACCTAGGGTATAACGATAGCGTGGAAGTAAATAATAAGAACAGTCACCAGGCATCATGTGAGATTAGTGTTTCAGAAACAACGACTCCGGGTACGATCAAAGTTGGATATAATTGGCCGTCAACTACTGTGCATAACATTACTATTTACACTGTAGGTGGTGCAGTTGTTTGGTCGGCACCACTGCCTTTACCATCAAACCCACTTCCGGTAGTTGTTCCTCCGGGTTTACTTATAGTCGTTGGTAGCTCCAACGGGTTGGCAGTGTGTACGCGAAAGGCTTACGTTCCAGCATATTAATAAAAGCAACAACGTGTTACAATCCTGAGTCACGCAGATTGAAAAGCTGTTTCTTCGGTATGTAGGCGCCAGATACTTAAACCAAAGCCCCCTTCCTTCACTGGGTGGGGGTTTTTTGCTTTGTTCAAACAAAGTGGACAAAGCCAAGTTTACCATAATTTCGGATAAAAGAGAATATCACCCGATGAATCTCCCACTCTACGATAAGAAATTTCTGTTCCTGCTTGCGGCCATTGTCATTGTGATCGGACTTGAAGTGCTGAGCCTGGCAGGATGGAATTTGCCAATGCCGTGGGCGCCCTTTGTGTATGCAGGATTTATCATAGCGATTGGCTACGAAGTTGTCTGGAAGGGGCTAAGGGCTGCAGCAAGATTAAACTTCGCAAGTATCAACCTGCTGATGGTTATTGCTTGTGTTGGTGCGTTCTACCTCGGCGAGTACCCTGAAGCAGCGGTCGTAATTGTGTTGTATGTTCTTGGTGAGCGTTTAGAAGATATCGGCATCGAAAACTCGCGGTCTGCTCTGGAAGAGCTGATGCAGCGCTTACCGAAGACTGCATTCATAGCTGAACTTGGCAGGCAGATACCGATTGAGGAGGTGCCGGTTGGGTCGGTTGTGCAGGTGCGTCCGGGTGAGATGATTCCGCTGGACGGCATTGTTGTTTCGGGTTCAACGGCAGTAGACGAGGCCACGATAACGGGTGAATCAGTACCCCGTGATAAGCATAAAGGAAGCACAGTTTACGCGGGGACGCTGAATAAGACCGGTTTTATCGAACTAACAACAACAGCACTCTCCGCTGATACTACATACTCAAAAATAATACGATTAACGTTCGAAGCTTCTGCAAATAAGGGTGAAACACAAAAGTTTATTCAGCGATTCTCAAGGTACTACACACCCGCGGTAATTGCACTCTCGGCACTTGTTTTTACGATACCGGTACTTCTGCTGAACCAGAATCCGCAGCACTGGCTCCTGCAGGCAATTACTTTGCTGGTAATTGCGTGTCCGTGCGCCCTGGTTATCTCGACCCCCGTAGCGATTTACGCTGCAATAGGCAATGCGTCACGCCGAGGTGCGCTTGTTAAAGGGGGCAAGTATATCGAAGAACTTGGCAGGGTACGGGCAATTGCATTCGACAAAACCCGGACGATTACCGTGGGAACGCCTGTGGTGAGCGATGTAATACCCTTCGGCGATACTACCCGCGAAGAGCTGCTGGCGTGTACGGCCGGAGCTGAAATGTTTAGTGAACACCCTGTAGCACAGGCTATCGTTGATGCAAGTCGTCGCGAAGGTTACGAACCTCATTCCGCAGGTGATTTTATGAGTGTAACAGGGAAGGGGGCTAAGGCAACGTGTTATGTCTGCGATGATGAACCGGTCGTACTCGGTAATCTGCAGTTTGTGAAAGAACACGATCCGATTTCCGTAGCTGATGAACAAACAGTGGAGCGATTAACAAACGAAGGGAAGACGAGCGTAGTTGTAAGCTTTGGAAAAGGAATTGCAGGCGTACTTGCTTTAACCGATGAAATCAAGTCGGACAGCGAGCAGTCAATCCGGCAATTGACGGAACTTGGGGTAACGTCGGTAATGTTAAGCGGTGATTCCGAAAAGGCCGCCCGCTACGTTGCAGATAAAGTCGGGATTGATACCGTGTACGCAGGACTGCTTCCAGAAGAAAAGGTTGATAAACTTAATGAACTACTAAAAGAATATGGAAGTGTAGCCATGGTGGGTGATGGCGTAAACGATGCCCCCGCACTGGCGCAGGCATCTGTTGGATTAGCGATGGGAGCAACCGGAAGTGACACTACAATCGAAACAGCCAACATCGCATTAATGAACGACAACTTATCGCTACTACCATTTCTCGTACGCCTTAGCAGGAAAACAGTATTGCGAATTCAGCAGAACACTATCGGCGCAATACTTGTAAAACTTCTTTTTATCCTACTGGCATTTATCGGGTACAGCAATCTGGTACTGGCCATTGCAGCAGACGTGGGTGTCACCCTGGTAGTAATCGTTCTCAGTTTGCAGTTGTTACAGTTTGAGTAGGGGGCCCGGCCCCATCCCCGCCCTCCCCTCCCCAGACGCGCACGCGGGCATACCATCGCCTTCGGCCCCACCCTCCGACCCCCTCCCCAAACCCCTTCGGGCTTTAGGGAGGGGGAGCCAATTAATAAGATTCAATGGATTTATTAGTGGTCAGAACGTAGGGGCGCACGTCTGTACACCCAAAATAAACAGGATTCAGGCATATTATCGGTTTTTACATTATTTCGAGCGGGACGCATTAAACTCGTCCCAATTGATTTCCATCTACCCCGACCAGTTGATTTATATACCCTCCAATTAATTATAATAATTCAATTAGATGTTTCCTGCGGGCGGGTATGAAACCCGCCCCTACGTATTCATATAATTTGTTGACATGTCTCCCCCTTCCTAAACGCGCACGCGCGTCTGGGGAGAGGGCAGGGGGTGGCCCACCCTCAATCGCCAGTTCGCCGTTTCCGAATCAGATACTGGAATGTCTGCAGGTTGGAGGCTGCGTAGGTGTTCATGCTGTCGGCAACGTTGGTGAACTGATGATACCGGTTTGTGACGTCACCTTTGCGGTATTGGTAAAGCCCCTTATCACCATTATCATGAACTATAAGAAACCAGGTACTGTCGATAACACCATATTTATCGTCTGCACTAAAAAAAATGAAGGGTCTGGTTTCGCGAAATAAGTCGATCCCTAAAGTGTTGTTTAAAAAGGGTATTCGCAGCAGACCCATGATTGTCGGGAAAACATCTATCTGGCCAGCCATCTTGCTAATCAGCACTGGACGTTGTATGATTTTGGGGGCGTAGAAAAGTAAAGGGACGTGATTGTAGGTCAGCGACATGTCGTATAGTCCGTCCATTGGCGCACCGTGGTCTGCAATGAAAACGAAGATTGTACTATCAAACCACGGTTGCTGTGAAGCCAGTGAAATAAATCTGCGAAGCGAATAATCAGCAAACTCGACGGATTGTTTGGTGCGAACGGTTGAATGGGGCTTAAAGTAGGGTGGAATGTAGTACGGACCGTGATCACTTGCTGTCATGAATGTAGCAAAAAAGGGTTTGTGTTTCTTGTTCAATGAGTTTAATACCGGAATTGAAAATTCAAACAGATAGTCGTCAGTAACTCCAAGGGCGGTATTAATTTTTGATGAAGGATAGTCCGCCGACGTATAAAGATCCTCACAGTCATTTACTTTTAAAAACCCTTCAATATTGTCGAACTGGCCATCATGAGTGGTGAAGTATGCGGTAGAATAGCCGTTTGCCTTTAAGGTGGTGAAGACCCCTTGGTATTTCAGGATTTGGCTTTCACTGGTTGGTCGTTGCCGGAACAATGCGGGAAACGAGCATAATGTGCTGAAAACGCCATTTACAGTGTGAATGCCAGCACAATACGTATTTTCAAAATAGTAACCGTGATTAGCAATGCTGTCGAGGAATGGCGTAAGATTATCCGGGTTACCATGTCGTGCCATTTTCGCGGCTGCCATACTCTCCATAAGGATGAGTACAACGTTATAATTATGCTGAGGCTCGCCATCAAAGCTAATGTTACGTCTAATTGGAGATGCAGGGTCGGGCATTGTGATTCCTAAATGCCTCTGCACGTTTGCAACAGCGGCACTGTCATTCATGAGGCTGATGTATGTATTCTCTGGCTTCCTGCTGTCGAGGTAACTTCGTATCAACGTAAAGTTTGGATTCAAACCAAGCTGATTTAAAAATGCATGGTTACAGAAGTATGCTGTTCCAACTCTAATCGGAGATTTTATGGCTGTACGTCCTCGGATACCAAGCAGGATCAACAAGATGCAAAGTATGGTAACTGGGATGTCGGCTAACAACTTCGTGTCATGTTTGCCGGCTATTGATCTAAATATCCGGTTAACACCAATAATAAACACCGTAACAATGGCAGCATACGGAATAATTGCAAGCCAATAGCGTGGTTCTTGAATAATCATCTTAATCATAAAATCAGGTGTGTCGGTCCACTGAAAGGCAGATACCGAGAACCTCGAGTAAAAATGATTAAAGTATGGGATATCTATTGCGCAAACCAGGAATGCAAGAGCGAATGAAAGCAAGATTGCATACCGCACCACATGACGAATGGCGGCATGTCGTAGTCGAATGAGCGATGCAAGCGATAGGATGGTAAAAGGGGCTATAAGCAGATAGCCGGTTATCACAATATCAAAGCGCAGCCCCATAACGAGGGCCGAAATGATAGTAGGGATGTCATCAGGCAGTACTACTCTGTCCAACTCTGTGAGTAGAAGGATTACACGAAAAATCCCAAACAGAGAAACGGACAAAAGGCACAAAAGCACAAATTGCACCGCCACCCAAGGCACGACCTTTGCTGCTTTGATTCGCAGAAGATGATCTTTAAAAGATGCCAAAACCATGTATGCAAATTATAGTTATCACAACTACTGTAGCCTAAACGAATATCGTAATGGCAACTACCCCAACAGTGTGTTAGTATAACACAAAACAAAAATACTTCAGCAGGGGCATCTGCATAAAGGCCAATCATAAAGCACATAGTGTTCGGGAACAGGCAGGGGGCTGGGCAAGGGGCTGGGCTACTACCGTCCGCTACGGATACCGATGTTGTTTGGACGTGCAGGTAGGTTGTGATTTACTGTGAAGACATGAAAACCGTAACACAAGCACATGTGATGACCGAAAGATCAGAACACGAGCATACGTGAGGACCGCAAGATTTGAATACGAGAACTCCTGCACACGGCTAGCCCGTCGCTTCGCTCCGGGCTGCCCACCCTCGACACCACCACCAAGCCCTTGTCAGGTCACCATACACCTTTTCTGTTTCGGTCTGCTACGCCGATCTCTGGTGAGAAATAGTAAATTCGGATGCAATTGCCGGAGAATAGTACGGATACTGCATGAGTTGTGACACCGCAGTAAATAAACATTTAAACAAAGCGGACTTCTGCGTATTTGCGTATTCTGAAAAACACTTCCGGTGTCTGAATGTATCGATGGACCTGGCCCTCAACCACCACCGGGCACAGCATGCCCGTCGCTTCGCTTCGGGCTGCCCACCCCCGCCACCACCACCAAGCCCTTGCCAGGTCACCATACACCTTTTCTGTTTCGGTCTGCTACGCCGACCTCTGGTGAGAATGAGTACATCCGGATGCAATTGCAGATAGGATGTGTAGAAGTGAGGTGGAAATGTGACAGAGGGAGATAGGTATAATTCTAAAACCTAAACAACGTGTTGCAACGGTGCTGTCCGAGCCAGCATTGCCATGTCTCCATCGAAACACCGCGCGGACGGCGCCCGTCGCTCCGCTCCGGGCTGCCCACCCCCGCCGCCACCACCAAGCCCTTGTCAAGTGACCACACACCTCTTCTGTTTCGGTCTGCTACGCCGACCTCTGGTGAGAAATAGTAAATTCGGATGCAATTGCCGGTAGATAGTGTGTGAATGGGGTAGGAATGTGACAGAAGGGTAATTCTTCCTGTCACGTTTATCCCTCGTCGAGATACGTATTCTGAATGTGATCGCATCGGTATTTGTAGAGTTCTTTACGTAGGCTGCGCACCACAGCCGACCGGCCTAGCTATAGCGGTAGGAGGTGATGCACGATGGAGGTGGAGGTGGGGGTGGGGCCCGGAGGGCCGTAGTCCGTCCGCTCGGGATTTATGACGTGGTTTGGATGTGCAGGAGGTTTGCGTAAACCTGTAAATATGGATGTGATATTGTACAGACGCTCCGACGTGGTCCACACGAAACGCGATAAAAAACAATACAAAACCGTCGAGGCGGGATACCCGCCTGTACAAACCATTATTAACGATTATAAACAATACCATGAGCGGTAGGGGCGACCCCACGTGGTCGCCCTCTAAGGGATCCACATATCAATCGATACACCGTTATAAGAGCGGATGGCATCCGTCCTCCGCGAAGCCACACAAATAACGAATAACCGTAGGGGCCGATTTAGGATGTCACACTTCACTGTCATTGACATACTCTCTATCACAGCAATTGCTCCGGAATTCTTAAGGTATTTTACGTAGTCTGCGCACCACAGCCGACCGGCCTGGCTATAGCGGTAGGAGGTGATGCACGATGGAGGTGGAGGTGGGGGTGGGGCCCGAAGGGCCGTAGTCAGTCCGCTCGGGATTTATGACGTGGTTTGGATGTGCAGGAGGTTTGTGTAAAACCGTAATGTGGGTATGAAACCCTGTATGAACGACCCCATGTCGTCGCCCACACGAAACATTATAAAACCCGATACGAAACTGTACGAACGTGGTCACACGTTCCTGTCTTCTACCCACTATACGAAACACCATATAAAACGCAATAAAACGATAAGAAACGATAAAAACGATAAGAACAGATGTGTCTGTTTATTTCGGGCGCACGGCCGTGCGTCCCGACGTCCAGTACGTTGCATACATCTGATAAATCTGGCTCCCCCTCCCTAAAGCCCGAAGGGGTTTGGGGAGGGGGCCGGGGGGAGAGGCCGGGGAGGGGGCCGGGGGGTGGGGCCGGGGGGGGGCCGGGGGTGGGGCCGGGGAGTGGGCCGGGGGGGCGACCCCACGTGGTGGCCCTGTACGAGATCCACATATCAATCGATACACCGTTATAAGAGCGGATGGCATCCGTCCTCCACGAAGCCACATAAAAACCGATTACCCGTAGGGCTCGAGGCAGGGAGTCACATTTTCTTGTCATTCTCGCACTATTATGCAAAAGCAATTGCTCCGGAATTCCTAAGGTTCTTTACGTAGGCTGCACACCACAGCCGACGGGCCGGGTTGTAGTGGTAAGTGGTGAAGCGAGATGGTGGTGGAGGTGGGGGTGGGGCCCGGAGGGCCGTAGTCCGCCCGCTTGGAATTTTTGACGTGGTTTGGATGTGCAGATGGGTTGTGTTAAACCGTAGTGTGGACCCGGAACAGTAGGGGCGACCCCAAGTGGTCGCCCCTACGCCACGTGGTCGCGCCTACGAAACCAAACGTATTGATGTGACTACGCCGTGGAAACTCTCTGCCGTGTAAATCCTGAGTCCCACAACAGACAATAATTTATCACGTTGTTAATATTCTTGGTCAGGTGGTACGCACACTGCTGCCCGATACTTCAGAACTAAAATTCTCCCTTACAAACCTGCCACCCGGTGTGTACACGCTGGTATCACCACAACACCGTACACAATTCATATGACGGTAAGGGGCTTAGGCTGACGGAAAGGAGGTTATGCACAGGCGTTGAAAACATTATGGTTACATAAGTTGCATTTCTGGAAATTCTTACTTATCACAGGGTTGTTGCACTGGTTATCTCACGATAATTTAACAAACACCTTATGCGGAGGAATTATGGGATGCGGATGTAGCAATAACCGTGATATACGCAACTGGAACTCACTTCTGCAGTCCTTCCCAGTAGATCCACTCAGTGTGATCAGCTATGCAGAACTTTCAGTTGCCGGTCCATCACAGGTGGGGCAATGGGCATTAAGCTCAACATACCGCGAGCCGACAGTACCATCTACGTGGTTGCCTACCCCTGTAAGTGTTAACGGTGAAGTCACAGTGATTAGCAACGGGGCTGATATCAGATGCAGCAGCAGTTTGATGCACAGAGCTGGAATTTCCGAAATCAGACCAGCAATATCTCAACAACAACACCGCCACCATTGCGCAACACGATTTTTGTACGAGCAGGTGTAGAATGGACCAACATAATCCCCTTAACAATTCAAGGTTCACCCCATGCCGTGGTGGACATAGAACTAAGCATGCTGGATAATGCAGCTACACGGGGAGATATGCAAGGGACAATCCCGGTAATTCGCTGGACAGGTGATACATATACCGGATTAGTCCTTCTACGCCTTGTCTTATACAGCTCCGGCCGCTACAGTTTTGGTATTCGCACCATTGATAACAATACAAGTCCAGGACCTCCCGGATGGGGTATGTTCGCTCTTGATGTTGTTGGAGTGTAAGCGATGAATGGCAGTAGAATAAAAGGTGGGCTATTACCGGCAAAGATCTTCTTTAGTGGGAGTAATCAGCAGATACAGAGCGATATTTCTGCTACTACAACTATAAGCCTTCCCAATAGCCAAATAGATACAAGCTCAGGTATTCTGGGTGATTGGGAGACTAAGTTCGGTTTTTTTATTGAGCTGTATCCAGATTATAGTATAGATGGTGCATGCATTTTTCATTTCAAACTCTATTCTACTGTTGATCCAACCGTTGTTGCTAAAGCAGGTACTATAGGAAGTCAAGTAATACAATATTACTTATATCTACTTATAGATGGACAGAATAATGACGATGTATTGATGCAGTATGGAAGCATCGGCTCTGATAGTAGGGAATGGGAAATCGGGGGAAAGATGATATCAGGGGTATTTAGAGTAATGGAACCTGAGAAATGGGAAATAGTATCAGATTCTGCAAGTAAACGCATATGGAAGTATATAGGTAGTGGACTTGGTTCTATTAAAATTTCTGCTTGTGATGGGATGAAGCACAAAATCACGTTAGTATCACACGAGATTCATATTTATACAGACGTACATAATCAATACTTACAAACGAAATTGTATGATTATTATGTTTCCAGTAATACAATAGAAATTGAGTGTCCCCCAAACTGTTCTTTTGTTGTATCTGCTTCTGTTTGGCCATGTCGTGGTGCAAATCAAAGTAAATTACCCCTAGAATCTCCCGTAGCATTGTGCTGCGACTATTGCTTTACCTTGCAATATCAAAATGGCGATGAAGCATGTATTGGTGGCTGGAGATTCCGAAACAGTGGAAAAAAAGGAGGGATGCTCGCGCAAGGTAGACACCCCGATGGCAGCGTAAAATTGAATCCTGCCTTGCCCAGTGGTATTCTTATCTGTATTCGAAAATTTGGTACATTTATTGACGAAATGGAACTATACGATCGCTGTGGAAATCTCGTTAAAGTGCAGCCTTTTGAGTTATACTGTCCAGAAGACACCATAATAATGCATGACAATCAGTAATCATGAATATTCTGAAGATTTTACCTTGACTCTTTCGGCATTCATTCTAAGCCTGCTAATTTTGTGCATCAGCATAGTGTCGTCCTATGCTGATGGGTGGGCGAGAATATCTCTTCCCGAACAATATCAATACAGCCGGATACAGTCTATTGCGGTTCGGTCACCAGATTCGATAATGGTAATGGCTTTTCTCCCAGAGGATTCAGCTTCGTGTATTTTGTTAACATCTGATGCCGGTGTGTCATGGACCTGTACTAATACATGCTGGTGTGGAGGATATCTGAATTGGGCGCGCCAGGTTCGCCATGTTTCCGGAGATAATTATGTGTACTATCATCCTATTGGCGGCTGTATGTACACTACGAATAGTGGAAACGAATGGATACACTCTGATGGACCGGATGACGACTGTATTCATGAAGGGGTTCATAATCCTGCTTCTTATTCTCTTACCAAGTACGGGCAGTTGTGGCGAATTGTAGATTGCGAGGTTCGAGGAGGAGGATCTATCCAGCTTAGCACAGACTATGGTCGTTCGTGGGAGGAGGTAAATCAAGTAAGCTACATACCCGATGAGATACCTAATGAAAGCCTGATCTCTATGCTGGACGAACAAAGGGGATTGGCAGCTGTGAGCGTTGCTGGCATTGGTAACACCGGATTTAAGTCATATGGAATTCTTAGCACTACCAACGGATGGAAGGACTACCAGGTAGTTGATACTATTCAATTCGGTAATATCTATCAACTGTTAATCGTTAACGATTCTAATGCTCTTCTCTATGTATTGGGTCCTCCTAATACAGCCACAAAGTCGTATTTAACAACCTCATTTGGTACAGACTGGAGACCAATAAACGAATATCATCTCATCGAAGGGGATTCATTGTCGCGCATTTTGCAGTATGAATGCCTGCAAGACTCACTGTGCATTGGTGTTGGCACAAATGGTATAATCCTTCAATCATTGGATGCCGGGGCTTCATGGTATCAACTTATCTCACCAACACAATTTAAATTGAACGATGTTGCGATTATGAACAAACAAACGGTATATATTGTCGGTGATAGCGGAACCATATACTACACAACTACCGGTGGTGTTTCAGATGTCAATGAAGCTACAACCCACGACAACCCAAGCCTCCTATCCATCTATCCCAACCCTGCCGATGATGCTATCACTGTGCGTGGCATGGAACCCGGAACTGCTTATCACGTTGTTGATATTCTTGGTCAGGTGGTACGCACACTGCTGCCCGATGCTTCAGAACTAAAATTCTCCCTCATGGACCTGCCACCCGGTGTGTACACGCTGGTGTCACCACTACACCGCATACAATTCATCCGACGGTAGGGGGCTTGGGCTCACGGAAAGGAGGTCATGCACAGGCAGTGGGAAACATTTTGGTTACATAAGTTGCATTTCTGGAAATTCTTATTATTTTGGTGACGTTGAACTAGTTATGACATAATTATTAACAAAACATCTAATCCGTAGGAATTATGGGATGCGGATGTAACAATAGCCGTGATATACGCAACTGGAACTCACTTCTGCAGTCCTTCCCAGTAGATCCACTCAGTGTGATCAGCTATGCAGAACTTTCAGTTGCCGGTCCATCACAGGTGGGGCAATGGGCATTAAGCTCAACATACCGCGAGCCGACAGTACCATCTACGTGGTTGCCTACCCCTGTAAGTGTTAACGGTGAAGTCACAGTGATTAGCAACGGGGCTGATCAGATGCAGCAACAGTTTGATGCACAGAGCTGGAATTTCCGAAATCAGACCAGCAATACCTCAACAACAACACCGCCACCATTGCGCAACACGATTTTTGTACGAGCAGGTGTAGAATGGACCAACATTATCCCCTTAACAATTCAAGGTTCACCCCATGCCGTGGTGGACATAGAACTAAGCATGCTGGATAATGCAGCTACACGGGGAGATATGCAAGGGACAATCCCGGTAATTCACTGGACAGGCGATACATATACCGGATTAGTCCTTCTACGCCTTGTCTTATACAGCTCCGGCCGCTACAGTTTTGGTATTCGCACCATTGATAACAACACAAGTCCAGGACCTCCCGGATGGGGTATGTTCGCTCTTGATGTTGTTGGAGTGTAAGCGATGAATGGCAGTGGAATAAAAGGTGGGCTATTACCGGCAAAGGTTTTCTTTAGTGGGTCGGAAGCCGATCAGGAACGTAATATTACACTAAACGGAGAGCCAATCTCACAATTCTTTGATACCCAAGAAGTGAAAGACAACTTTTTCTATTTTGAGCTTCACGAAAGCGTAACTTGTGATCAAGACTACAGAAATGTAGAAGACAAATTGAAACGCTGTTGCTATATATAGCTTGGATATCTATACAAAGTCAACGTTGGAGGGCTTACGAAACCCGAACGAAAAAGGGAAAAGTGTGCAGTTTTATTTTTTCCTTGAGCTTGATGGAGTCAATGCACCGGGACTACCCGACACTAAAGAATACATGACTCTTCTTGCTCCCGGGTACACTGGTAACGAAAAACTTGGTGGTAAAACTAGGTACGGTGCATTGGTTTCAGTCGCCACAACAGAGTGGGTTAAACTTAAACCCAATCGTGATAATTTTAGATATAAGTACCACAGACCTCCACAAGTATGTATTCCAATGGATGGGGAAGTGCATAGAGTTCGTATTCATGCCTACATTAAAAACTCTGATGCATTCGAAATCTATTCACCGTATGAAGTTGAACAGAAGTATATGGGATATACAGACTTTGTTCTGTCATGCAAGCCTTGTTCCTATAAAATCAAGATCACGTCGAGTCACACTCGGTGCTCTTCTCAATCTGGTCCAGCTTTTGGTGATCCGAGAATCTGTTGCAAAACGTGTATCCATTTAGAAAATTCAGGTGGAAATAATGATGTAGGGTGCGTTGGTGGCTGGAAGCTACAGAAAGCAGGCCTAAGTGGGGGGGAATTGATGATGGAACAGGAGGACGATCCGCCGTATGAGCGTATATTAAATCCCTCATTACCAAGTTCAGTGCTTCACTGCTTCACTTGCTTTTCGGGTGGTAATGATTATGAAGATATATTAGAATTGTATGATCGCTGTGCAAGAGTATTGGAAGAGATTCCAATAAAAATCCAGTGTATATGCAATCCCCCAACTAAAGAACAAACTAATGATTTCCAATGATGCGACACAAACACCTTCTCTTCGTACCAATACTTGTAATTAGCCTGGTCACACTATCGCACAACCTACATGGACAGGATGTGTGGAGGAGGATTGACCTGCCGGAAGAGTACCGGAACTATATCTTAGGTGGAATAGCGGCGAAAAGTTTAATGGAAATGGTGGTTATTGCGCGCACTGAACCGTATGGAGGGAATGATGTTCCTTATTGTGTTTTATACACGACCAACGGTGGGGCTGACTGGACCACCACTGAAGTATGGTGTGGTGAGGATTCGAATTTCCCACAGAGTATATGGTACCTAGGTGATGATACATGGTACCGGAAAATGAATTGGGCACCGCATAGAACGCGGGGATACGGTAATCCGTGGAAACCTGCACCAATGCACTTAGTGTTCGACAAAATACAGGATATTGATGAGGAGTACTTATGGTTAACAGGTGATAATGGAGAAAGCGGTAAAGATGCAATAGATATTAGTACTGACCGCGGTGCATCATTTTCCCTGGTTGCATTAGATAGTAAATCCGTCAGTCGTAGCCTTGCAATGCGTACGAAAACAGAAGGCATACTTGCAATTAGTAAGTATAGCGAGGACATCTATAACGACTTTACAAGAATATACAAGACAGATGATAACTGGAAAACGATGACGGAGATAGAAAATACAGGATTGCCCCTGATTATATACTCATCCCTTGCCTATGCAGAGGACAGTACGCTGATACTTGCCGGCAGACAGGAAAGCATCAATGTACCGGGTAAGTGGCACATGTGGCGCTCAACTGATAATGGCGTATCGTGGGTCCCGGTAGAGTTCTTTAATACTCTTAATTACATACAAGATTTATATTTTCCGGAGAAAGGTGCCATTGGTTACGCTGTCAGTCCGGGGAACAGATTATACCGCACTACTAATAGCGGTCTATCGTGGACAGTAGTTAGCCCGCCTGTGCCAGTCCCAGCTTTAGACTCCTACATTGTACCGTTCACTAACAACATTGTCTTTTTATTACGCCCCGGTACCATCTACTATACAACTACCGGTGGTGTTTCAGATGTCAATGAAGCTACAACCCACGACAACCCAAGCCCCCTATCCATCTATCCCAACCCTGCCGATGATGCTATCACTGTGCGTGGCATGGAACCCGGAACTGCTTATCACGTTGTTGATATTCTTGGTCAGGTGGTACGCACACTGCTGCCCGATGCTTCAGAACTAAAATTCTCCCTCATGGACCTGCCACCCGGTGTGTACACGCTGGTGTCACCACTACACCGCATACAATTCATCCGACGGTAAGGGGCTTGGGCTCACGGAAAGGAGGTCATGCACAGGCAGTGGGAAACATTTTGGTTACATAAGTTGCATTTCTGGAAATTCTTATTATTTTGGTGACGTTGAACTAGTTATGACATAATTATTAACAAAACATCTAATCCGTAGGAATTATGGGATGCGGATGTAACAATAGCCGTGATATACGCAACTGGAACTCACTTCTGCAGTCCTTCCCAGTAGATCCACTCAGTGTGATCAGCTATGCAGAACTTTCAGTTGCCGGTCCATCACAGGTGGGGCAATGGGCATTAAGCTCAACATACCGCGAGCCGACAGTACCATCTACGTGGTTGCCTACCCCTGTAAGTGTTAACGGTGAAGTCACAGTGATTAGCAACGGGGCTGATCAGATGCAGCAACAGTTTGATGCACAGAGCTGGAATTTCCGAAATCAGACCAGCAATACCTCAACAACAACACCGCCACCATTGCGCAACACGATTTTTGTACGAGCAGGTGTAGAATGGACCAACATTATCCCCTTAACAATTCAAGGTTCACCCCATGCCGTGGTGGACATAGAACTAAGCATGCTGGATAATGCAGCTACACGGGGAGATATGCAAGGGACAATCCCGGTAATTCACTGGACAGGCGATACATATACCGGATTAGTCCTTCTACGCCTTGTCTTATACAGCTCCGGCCGCTACAGTTTTGGTATTCGCACCATTGATAACAACACAAGTCCAGGACCTCCCGGATGGGGCATGTTCGCTCTTGATGTTGTTGGAGTGTAAGCGATGAATGGCAGTGGAATAGAGGGTGGGCTATTACCGGCAAAGGTTTTCTTTAGTGGGTCAGGGATTGACTTGGAACGTACGATCTCTATTAATGGTACAGAGTCCCTGATTGAGGATTCACCATTCAAAAGAGATAATTTCAATATTGTTGTTGAACCTGCCCCGGATGCTTCATGTTCACAATCTTATTATAACGAAGACAAAGCTCCAGGTTCAAGTTGTTGCTATCGATGGTACCTTCATACAAATGCGGATCTAAGGTGGCTTAAAGCACATGAGGAACTTGGGTATACAAATCAGCTGTACATATCTTTAGAAATTGATGGTATTAATTCACCCACTAAGACAGAAACGCTTCTGTTTCCTCCTATAGAAAAAGTACATCTTGCTGGCAAAATGCGTTATGGAGCGTATATGGTGTATGGCAAATACCAATGGGAACTTAATCCTATTGGTATGTCTGAGTTTCCGTATCGGCTTCGCTTTGAAAATAATATTATATGCATCCAAAGGGATAGCAAAGTACACACGATAAAACTTATAATTTTTCGTGTTGTTTCGTGGAAAAACCATCCCGGCATCGATCCTAAAAGGTCGGCTGATTATGTTGTTCATGATTATAAATGCTCTGTGAGCTGTGGTTGTAATTACAGCATTTCCGTAAAAGGGTGCTCTAAAAGTGCATGTAGTCAAGGTAGTGCAACTACTGGGTTTTGCTGTGGTGTTAACATTGTTTTGGATAGGAATAACAGTACAGCTGAGTCATCCGGATGTGTAGCAGGATGGGAACTTGAAAACAGGCAGGTAAAAGGAGGAATTACAGAGCAGCAAACTGGAATAAATAAAAACACAGGGAATAGGTCAGCAATTGCATCTCCCAAATTAGAACCTGGGCTACTATACACGATACCTTGCACTCGTTTGGGTACACATAGGCCTTATCAAATTATTGATCGTCTGACGTTGTTCGATCAGAGTGGGTGTAAAATCGTAGAAATGCCAATCGAAGCGTGGTGTTGCTGTTCAAATGAGTTAATAACAGTACCTCGAGGAGCAGAGCAATGAAAAAGTATTTATATGCTATAATATCTATACTACTTGTGTTCTGTTTAAGACCTCTACAGGCTCAGTTGTCATGGGCGTCCATCCCATTGCCAGAAGGGTTCAGAAATTGCTATGTACGTGAACTTTCTGCAGATAACAGACAACATATTCTAGTGTTTGTACTCAACTCTCAAGATGAACAAGTAGATTCAATAACCACCGCTCTGTTATACACAACTGATGGCGGTTTAACCTGGCGGCGAACTGAAGCCTGCTGGTGTAATTGGATGCTTATTCAGTCGACACCAACAGCGATACTGAACCACCAACGTATTATGTACACACCAGGTCCGCAGAGTTATTCAGACGACGGAGGTGCCACGTGGACTTTTAGCGATGTTATAAAGGAACGCTATTGTACGTTACCAGGTCTGGAAAATCTTACTACTCGTATTGGTGACTATATTTGGCAACCCGCTCTCTGTTTCTCCCAGGCCGGTGTTTTTGTAAGTACAAATAATGGTACCAATTTTTCTTTACATCTGTTACCGTACAGGGACTTTCTGCACTCGGGTGTTCTCGCAATGATGAACTCTCACAGTGGTATCCACGTAGGTATCGAAAATGATGATGAGGCTGTTGTAACACCTGCTCTGTCCCGTCCGATATTATCGAGAACCAGCGATAACTGGGAAACATCTGAATCAATGCCTATTGAGTTGCCGGACGCTCATCCTAATGCATGGTGGAATCATAAATTTTCACCACAGAAACTGCTTTATGTGGGGGACTCTACCTTCGTTCTGTTAGCGGAGACGAATTCTGATGCAACAATTCCTAATCCGAGTAAGACGTCACCAATAGTATGGTTTACGACAGATGCTGGATTGTCATGGCAGGCAGTTGCAGGACTTAGTCCGGCAAGTGGGTATGAGCTGGGGGTTCCTATCAATATAGCGGTTAATTCTGGTGCTGTAATTGTGATTACTGACAGTAACTCGGTAATCATCTCACATAATCGTGGAGAAACATGGCACAATGTCGGCCAAGCCCCACCTTCAAAAGTTAGGCGGATCACCACTACATCAGATGGCTATGTTCTGATAGCTGGAAACAACGAAATAATTTATGCCGGAAGGCTAGACCCCAACAGTACAGCTGAATCAAAATCAGACGAATTAAGTCATAACCCTACCAAATTAAAATTGAAAGAAATCTCATACCGTACATTTTCAATAGATGAGGTAGATACGAAAGCCATAATTTCAGTTCTAGACATAATAGGTCAAACCTTAAATGTTATTGTGCCTTCTGAGTCGGGTGCCGTGGTAAGCTTACATAATTACAGTCCCGGGATATACTTTATTGTTCAAGGAAACAAGTACTGTAAAGTTATCTTGCGGTGAGAATTTGCTGTGGACAGAACCCAAGCCCCCTATCCATCTATCCCAACCCTGCCGATGATGCTATCACTGTGCGTGGCATGGAACCCGGAACAGTTTATCACGTTGTTGATATTCTTGGTCAGGTGGTACGCACACTGCTGCCCGATACCCCAGAACTAAAATTCTCCCTCATGGATCTGCCACCCGGGGTGTACACGCTGGTATCACCACAGCACCGTACTCAATTCATACGACGGTAAGGGGCTTGGGCTGACGCTGTCGTTTCTTCTTAAAAAGTAGATCCGCTCTTGAGTGATAAATTTGTGCAGAAACCTGCTTGCATAAATTTAATATGTATCTACTGAATGACTGAGCCATGCCACTTTTAACGCGCCAGGTACAGGTATGTGTTGTGCAAACATTTTTCAGACGTGTCGCAATAAAACTTACGCTTCTTGCTATCGCTGGCGTTTACCCGTTCGCTTCTTACTCACAGACCTTCCACCAACCGACTGTAAAAGAAATACAACGGATTATTACTGTAATCACGGCCGACGCGAGATGTCCGAAGGAATACCAGATTATATCGGTCGGTCCGGCCGACGCTGATAAGGCACTCAGCGGAGAAGAAAGTACTGTTGCAAGGACGCAGACAATTCTCCGCGATCGCACTTCACACCTGATTCATGAGGTATTTTCAGATGCGAAAACGGGCGCTGTGGTTGAATGGCGTCGTATTGGTGTTGTACAACCCGTACTAACTGATTCCGACTGCGACAGCGCTGAGGCTATTGTACGAAACACGTCGGGATGGCTGCAAGGACTCACACGCCGGGGACTGACCCCGGACGACGTGGTGTTAGAATGTGTGGCAAGTGGTATCCCGGTATCCACAATGCCGTTCAGAATTGTACGCGTGTACACCTACATGCGTCCCGCGGAGGGGAGCTCCATATACGGTCGGCCCGTGGAAGGGCTTGTATGCGTTGTAAATCTCGATGGGCACCGCCTTGTTGAGTTTTATGATCGCGAGCTTGGTCCTATTCCTGAACAGTCCGGCTCAAGCAGGTGGATCCCTGAAAACATAAAGAGCAGAAAAAGCAAATTATTAAAATTTATAAAGCCCCCTTCCTCAATAGCTGTTAGCGGTAATACTATTCAATGGAATGGCTGGAAACTTTCAGCACTGATTCATAGTTCAGAGGGATTAGTAATTTACTCGGCAAGTTTTATGCGTAATGGTGAATTAAACAGTGTTGCACACAGGCTTAGTCTTTCCGAAGTTGTAACCACCTATGGCGATACTGCGCTTCACTGGAATGCCAGATATACGCTTGCCGTTGGCGAGTACGGACTGGGTGCCAATGTTTCGCAGCTAACACCAGGATATGACGTTCCTCAAAACTCAAAAACACTTTCTGCTGTCATCCTTCAGGATGGTAAGCCGGTAGAGATACCAGACGCAATTGCAGTTTATGAAACTGATGAGGGAGTGTTGTGGAGGCATACCGATTCTCGTAGCGGAAATAAAATGTCGTACCCGAATAAAACTCTAAATATTACAAGTATTTCTACCGTCAGGAACTGTGATTACGTATTTACCTACAAATTTCATTCAGATGGTTCGATTGATATTGAAGCAGGAAGTACCGGACTTTCTGAGGTAAGGTCGGTGATCGACACTTCGGGATCATTAAATCGTGAGTTTGGCCAATCGCTTGGGACTCTTACAGGCCCGAACTTGTTGTTGCCTGTATGGCAGCAGTTTTACTGCTTCCGGCTTGACCTTGATGTTGACGGACCACGTAACCGTGTCAGCGAATTTGAAATTACATCAGCTCCTGATTTCATAAACAAGTATGGCGCTGCGATGCAGTATGATAATTATGAGTGGCTCTTCGAAAAGGAGGCTCAGAGCGAGATAAGTGCCGAACGCAACCGCTCGTGGATTGTTTGGGCAGCAAATTCGCGAAACGCACTAGGCGGTACCCCTGGCTATTCGATTACACCTAAAACCTACAGTGTTCCGCTGCTAACAACAGGTCATCCGCTTCGAAGCAGAGCTGACTTCCTACGACATAGTCTTTGGGTAACTCGCTATCATCCTGAAGAAATGCTAGCAGCTGGGCCATTCCCCAATCAAAATGTGCAACCGGCAGGTGTTTCTATTTACGCGTCAAACAACCAGCGCCTTCGCGGAGAAGATGTTGTTGTATGGCTGACAACGACACTGGTAAACATACCAGCTCTCGAAGACTATCCGCTAAGAAAAATCCGGACTACCGGTGTGCATATAGCCCCCTTCAACTTTGATAATAGTTCCGTGTCTCCGCGCTAACGGTTGCGTAAACTGTTTCGGCGTTCTATAATTTGTTTGCACATTCTGATAGCATTCGCTGTGCTTTCGTACTCGATGTTTTTGCTGTTCACGGCATTATATGCAGTGCCATGATCGGGTGAGGTGCGAACAAGCGGAAGGCCTGCGGTCACGTTAACGCCGGCCCCTTTCGAATATAGTTTCAAGGGAATCAGGCCCTGGTCGTGGTACATTGCCAGTACGCCGTTATAATGCTTAAAAGTGTTGAATCCGAAGAAACCGTCGGCCGGGAATGGACCCTCTGCACGTATGCCCAGTAAACCAGCCTGCTCAATTGCAGGTCTGATTATGGCGGCTTCCTCAGTACCCATTTTTCCGGATTCACCCGCATGAGGGTTCAGGCCAAGGACGGCAATTCGCGGCATGCTGATTCCCAGATCGTTGCACAGGAAATTATTAAACTTTTGAAGTGTTGACAGTAGCAGGTCAGCAGTAATCAGTTTTGGTACTATGGACAGGGGCTCATGGATCGTTGCAAGCGCAACAACAAGGTCTTCGTATGCCATAATCATCAGCGGTTTGCCACCGCTTTGTGCGGCAAGGTATTCCGTCTGACCGGGGAAATCCCATCCGATGTTATTAAGCGCATGCTTGTTAATAGGTAGTGTTACTAGACTGGAGCACCGGTTGGCCATTACCATGTCCACCGCTACTTTAAGCGAATCGGCAGCATGTGCCGATGCATCGTCGTGCTCGGTACCAGGTTGCAGAATGCAAGTTGCTTTAACAGGTACTACAGGGACAGAAAAGCTGATGTTGTATTGCTCGCACGCCTGCCGTAACACATCAGGGTTGATTACAAGTCTCAGGTTGTCGGCTAATTGCGGATGGTTTCGCAGTGTTTCGTACAGACACCGTAAACCAATTCCATTAATATCACCACTGGTGACGTAAATCGTAGTGCTGGTTACATCCATTGTGCTGGCATCACGCAGCGGCACCTGCCCGGCGGCGTTTCCGTGTTTTGTAAAAATTCATCAGTAAGCCTACCACGGTGAGGTTGATGATCAGTGACGTACCGCCGGCACTTAAAAACGGCAGTGGAATTCCCATAACAGGTACAATTCCAATTGCCATACCAATGTTAATCAGGGTGTGGTATAACAACATAGTACCAAACCCTACTGCAATCACCGATGCAAACTGAGTGCGTACACTGCCTGCTATATTAAATGACCGCAGGATGATTGATGCCAGCAATGCTATCACCAGTACACCACCAATAAAACCAAATTCCTCAGTGGGGACACAGAAGATAAAGTCAGTCCATTGCTCCGGTATGTAGCGAAGCTGCGTTTGCGTACCCTTTAAAAAACCCTTGCCCGATAGCCCACCGGACCCAACAGCAAGCATGCTCTGAATAACGTGGTATCCCTCTCCACGCGGATTACGTTCCGGTTCGAACAGAGTAATCAGGCGGTTCTGCTGGTATGTTTCCAGCTTATCAAATACAGGTTCGACTGACAAACCAATGCCAATCAAAAGCAGGATGGCAATTACTTTTGGTATAACACCTTTTCTAAAGAAAAACACTCCGCCACACACAGCAGCAGCTATTCCGGCAAACCACCAAATATTGTCGAATAAGGTACTGTACAGAGCGGCAACACCGATAAATGGAATACATGTTAAAACGTAGAGTATGAAAAGGTCAGCACCAACCCATAACAGTACTCCCATCAGAATTGCAAAAAAAACGGTAGCTGACCCGGTGTCGGGCTGCAACATGATAAGCGCTAATGGCGGAAGGATTAACGATACGATTGTGGCAAAATCCCGAAGTGTTGATATGCTAAATCCCTTGCGGGTAGCTACACGTGCCATCGCAAATATCGTGGCGACCTTGGCAAACTCCGACGGCTGAAACGTGAACGACCCGAGCTTAATCCAACATCGCTGACCGTTTACTTCATGGCCTAACGGTGTGAGTACGGCAATCAGAAGAAGTACCGACAGGATATATATCGGGAATGCAAGCCCCTTTATCCATCGCTCTCGAATAAAAAAAGCAATAGTTCCGGAAGCCAATCCAACAAAGGCATAAATAACCTGATTTCGAAAAATACCCGGATCCGACGTGAACACTGAACTGTAAATTGATATCAAGCCCAGCCCCAAAACAGCAATTACGGCCAGAAACAACCCCCAGTCAATCATGTCGCTTACTGTCCGCTGTAAACCGTCATCGTTACCTTCATATAAATATGGTGTTGGCATCACTGTCCTGTTAGCATTCGTTGTGCTTCCAAATATCGTTGTCTGGTTCCCTCAATGATTTCTGCCGGGAGCAAGGGGGGCGGAGGCTGTTTGTTCCACTGTATCTCTTCCAGATAATCGCGGAGGATCTGTTTGTCAAAATTGTGCTGTGCTTTGCCGGGCTGATATTCGGATGAAAGCCAATACCTGGAAGAGTCAGGAGTAAGTACTTCGTCAATAAGGATAATATCACCCGTCGAGTCAACCCCGAATTCAAACTTGGTATCAGCAAGGATGAGTCCCTTCATAGAAGCATACTCTGCACCACGTCTGTATAACTCAAGACTAAGTGTTCGGATTGTATCTGCGACGCTACGTCCAACAATTTGTGCAGCTTCGGTGAACGTAACACTTTCATCATGGCCAACGGCTGCCTTGGTTGTTGGCGTAAAAATCGGCTCCGGCAGCTTGTCACTTTCAACAAGGTTATCCGGCAATTGTATCCCGCATACCGATCCGGTAGTCCTGTATTCCTTCCAACCACCTCCGGAAATGTAGCCCCGCACAACACATTCAAGCAGGATTGGCTGCGTACGCTTAACAATCATTGTACGACCATTGAGCTGGGTAAACTCCTCATCGGTCAGGTTTAGTAACCGGAGGTCTGTGCTTATAAAGTGATTCGGGACAACGTCACGCAGGTAGTTAAACCAAAAGGTGCTAATAGACGTTAATATGTTGCCTTTGCCGGGAATGGGCTCCGACATAATAACGTCGAACGCACTTATCCTGTCGGTAGCAACAAGCAGTAAATTGTCTTGTGCCTGATAAACGTCGCGTACCTTACCACGATGTAGCAGTGGATACGATTTTATAGAGGTGCTGTGCACTGGCATAACGCAAAAATAGACCGTGGCGACAACGCACCACGTATAAACCCGGAACTAAACTGCTGGCTGCTTCTGCAAGAGTTGACGATAAAACGTATTCGCCGGTGAGCCGGAAGAACTGGGCGGGTTCACCGCAGTATAGGTCATCGTGATGATTCCCTGGGAGGGCAACCGTGGGAGCTGACTCAATTCCGGATGTAGTAGAAACTGTAGCTATTATACGGTGGTCATGCGTTAGCATACCGGCTTCCGGATACCCTGCTAATTTGCCGCCAGCCTGTATAGCAACCACAAATCCCGGCTTCGTTACAACAGCGTCCAAGGCCTGCGCGTCTTCCGAGGCTTCTATTCCGATAAATCCGGTTGGGAGACCGTTGTAATCTGCCAGGATACAGATAGCTGCAGTAGCACCTACCGTTGGTGCGTATGTGGTGTTACCAGGAGTATTTAACACAATCCCACCCGCAACTGAACCAACGTATAATACGCGGCCAAACTGTTCCTGTACGGCGTTGATATGTAAAGTACCATGACCAATTTTGGCTTTAACCGTGTCGGAAATACTCAATGTATAAACCGCAGGTGGCACAAAGTCGCCACAGAGTTCTGCTTGCTCCTGCCAAACATTCCTGCCAGAATGCGAGTGGTAATCCCATACAGAACTGCCGATATTACAGCCACTGAGAAGGATTTCGGGAAGGGGCTTTCCGTCAGGGTCAAGTACCAAAACATGTTGTTGGTAATCAGTTAAATCCCCGTCAGAAATCATCGCACCGAACCACTCAACACTCCCGCTATATCGTAACGGCAGGTATATGGCTGAGGCGTTGCCCTGGGTTACTCCGACAAATTCTGCACTACCCCGGTTAGTGGTAGTTGATGAAATGATGCTGTGTGCCCACGTCTGAATTCCGTTGGGTGTTAGTTTCTGCGTGTAGGCATGTTGCAGACCGGAAGATGCATGAAAAACATTTGAGTCTATCCGGGTTGTGCCCAGGAACTTTCCGGTTGCGATAATAGAGCCGTCGGCAAGAGTTGTAACTCCGGTTACATTGTCAGACGATTCACCGCCATCATTACGGGACCAGACGATGTGTCCGGATGTGTCAACAAGCATGAGAACAGCATCGGCATTGCCGCGCCCGGAATACGTTACCGAGCCGATGGTATAAAATGGGAGGTTTGCCGCATTGCTGCCGCAATAGCCCCCTACAACAATTCCCCGTTCACCAACAGTAACGGCACAGGTGGCTTCATCACGCGCACTCCCGCCAAACTGAACAAGCCATAGCGGCTCAAGCCGGTCCGTGAGAGCCAGTACATAACCGTCAAGATCACCACGAGAGGTTGCGGACAGCGCACCAACGTTAAGTGTGTGACCAAAGCCCCCTACCACATAAATGCGTTTTCTTGTACTGTCGTAACATACCTGGGTGACAGCGTTATCGGAGTTTACGTTTAGGGTAAGGATGTTGCTAACAGTGATGGGGGTGGCGCTCAGAGAAGCAGACGCCACGAGCACAAGCACAACGGGAGTAAGGCAAAGTGTTCGGCTGATACTGCTTAACAGCAACAACGATTCTGTTTTACACCAATAAAAGTATCTCCACGGTTGAATCACTATGCCAAAACAATTTATCATAACAGGGAAAGGGGTCAGGCTTTGGGTACCCGGGTGCCAAACAAGGTTGCGCTATTGCTTCGCTCGATCTGTACTCTTACAATGCTTCCAACATCGTAGTCTGCCTGATCGCTATGAGGGAAGATCACGGTTTTGTTTGTGTCGGACCTGCCCTTCCACTCAGTGGCATTGCGCTTGGAAGGACCTTCAACCAGTACATCGTGGATGCGTCCGATTTCACCCTGGTTAATCTCGCGCGAGATACTGTTCTGCAGGTCAATGATTTCGGTGAGGCGTCTGCTTTTTACATCGTTAGGTACGTCATCGCCCATCTTCCAGGCCTTTGTGTTTTCTCTTGGCGAGTAGGCAAACATGTATGCGCCATCGTAGCGTACGGTGCGCATAATCTCGAGTGTATCCTGATGATCCTGCTCGGTCTCGGTACAAAATCCCGCAATGATATCGGTAGATAGTGCGCATTCGGGAATGAGTTTCCTAATTGTTTCAATGCGCCGCATGTAGGTGTCAATGGAATATGTGCGGTTCATCAGCTCCAGTATTCGGTTCGAGCCGCTCTGAACAGGCAGGTGGATATACTTGCAAATATTATCATGTGCAGCCATTGCCTGGATAACACTATCCGTCATATCCTGCGGATGACTGGTAGTGTACCGGATGCGCATGCCGGGCACCGCAACTGCACATGCATGCAGAAGATCGGCAAAGTCTGCACCCGTCTTTTCGTCACGATACGAGTTTACGTTTTGTCCTAGGAGAGTCACTTCTTTAAACCCGCGGTCGGCAAGGCGCTTCAGTTCATCGGTAATGAGTGGTAGCGTGCGAGACCTCTCGCGGCCGCGCGTAAATGGCACCACACAAAATGTACAGAACTTATCGCAGCCACGCATAATACTGATCCATGCCGAAATACCGTCGGTGCGCAGTGGCTCGATGTTGTCGTAGGTTTCAACTTTTGACAGGCGTACAGCAATTCCTTTTTCGCCGGTAAGTGCATGCCGCACCAATTCCGGGACTTTGCGGAATTCATCCGGGCCAACAACAATGTCAACGAGTTCGGTTTCAAGGAGTCTGGATCTCAGTCGTTCTGCCATGCAGCCCAACAGACCAATCACAACATTGTCGCGTTGCTTTTTGTGAAATTGCAGGTGTCCCAGGCGCTCATGTATTCTGCGCTCTGCATTGTCGCGTACGGCACAGGTATTTACAAGGATCACGTTAGCATCGTCAATTGTATCAGTCATGGAATACCCGTCGGCAGCAAGAATACCCATAACTATTTCGCTATCGGCAACATTCATCTGGCAACCATAGGTTTCGATAAACACCTTTAGGGTGTTTGTGCTGGTAAGAGGCTTTGTCTGGCCTGCAACAACTGTATCGTTTGGTGTGAGTGTATCTGTATTCATACGCTGCAAAACTACAACAGCCAGCGGGCAGGTACGGATTTCAGGTGACCGCAGCCGTTGGTTACGATCGTGTTGTTTTACCTGCCAGCATAACGGCGGTAATTGCAGCCATTGGTGCAACCATTACATCTACCGTGTAATGAACATGCTGCAGTACTACGGCCACACCAACAAGTGTCCCCAATACCAGGAAAACCCTACGCTTCCACAGTGACGGCATTACCAGAGCAGCCATGAACATTACACTGGTATGACCGGAGAAAAATAAATCCTTGGTCAGCGTTGCCCCGGTATCCGACGCTACGGCCTGGACAATCGGATCGTTCAGAGGAATCATTGAAGGCGGGGCGTTCAATGCCAGCAGATACATACCAAGTAACCGTAAGCTCAGCAGGATAGAGTAGGCACGCAAACCTCGCAGCATTAGATTGGGGTGCTTGCGCAACCAGATAAATGCCGTAATAAGCGATCCATACAAGACGATAAATGTAGGCCAGGTTAGGTTGTACGGACCCACCATTTGGTGTATCGGGTCCGGAAGAACAACGCCCTGCCTTTGCTCTACAACCTGAAGATACCTCGAGGCAATGGCAATAACGGCTATACAGACAATAACTGTAGTAATTGCCATCCAGCGCTCGTGTTTATGGCTCCACAGAGTACGCCAAGGGTGTGTTTGCATAGCACTATCGTGTTGGTGTGGTAAGTTTGACTTCTATGTCAGTTACAGATCCCCAAAAAATCATCTTTAGCATGGTTGGCGTTGGCAAGGTTTATAAACCGAACCGCCAGGTGCTGCGCGATATTTATCTGAGTTTTTTCTATGGTGCAAAAATCGGTGTTCTGGGTTTAAATGGCGCCGGGAAATCAACACTACTCAAAATAATTGCCGGATTAGACGAAGATTATCTTGGTGAAATCACCAAGAATAAGGATGTTACATTTGGTTACTTGCCACAGGAACCGGAACTTGATGCCAACAAAACAGTTCGCGAAATTGTTGAAGAGGGTGCTGCCGAAACGGTGAATCTGTTGCGCGAATACAATGCCATTAGCGAGCAGTTCGCAGACCCGGATGCTGATTTTGACGTACTCCTTGAAAAACAGGGGAAACTACAGGAAAAAATCGAAGCCTTGGATGCGTGGGACATCGACTCGAAACTGGAAATGGCAATGGATGCTCTGCGGTGTCCGCCACCCGATGCCAAGATCGCTGTTATCTCTGGCGGTGAGCGGCGGCGCGTAGCCTTGGTTCGACTCCTGTTACAAAAGCCAGACGTACTGCTGCTTGACGAACCCACAAACCATCTGGATGCAGAAAGCGTGGCCTGGCTGGAACAACACCTGCATAACTACGAAGGTACAGTTATTGCCGTAACTCACGATAGATACTTCCTGGATAACGTGGCAGGGTGGATCCTGGAGCTGGATAACGGACATGGCATCCCGTTCGAAGGAAACTATACGTCGTGGCTGGAACAAAAACAAAAGCGACTCGAACTTGAAGAAAAGCAAGAAAGCAAACGTCAAAAAGCTCTTAAGGAAGAGCTGGAATGGGTAAGGCTTAACCCAAAGGGACGTCATGCAAAAAGTAAGGCAAGAATAGGCGCCTATGAAAAGCTCTTATCCGAAGAAACCGTTAAACGCAGCGAAGAACGTGAGATTTTTATTCCGCCCGGACCTCGTCTTGGTGATGTTGTTATAGAAGCAAACGGAATAAGCAAATCCTTTGGTGATAAAATCCTTTACGAAAACCTTTCGTTTTCACTGCCTCCAGGCGGTATTATTGGTATTGTAGGACCGAATGGTGCCGGCAAAACCACACTGTTTAAAATGATCACTAAGCAGCTGGAACCGGATTCCGGAACCTTTACAATTGGTGATACCGTTGTTCTGGGATATATCGATCAGAACCGTCCGCTGGATCCCAAGAAAACAATTTGGGAAGAGATTTCAGGCGGACTTGATGTGTTAACGCTTGGGAAACGCGAAATGCCGTCCCGTGCCTACGTTGCACGCTTTAACTTTAGCGGTTCTGATCAGCAGAAGCCGGTAGGACAAATCTCAGGCGGTGAACGGAACAGGGTGCATCTTGCCAAAATGCTGAAGGAAGGGGCTAACGTTTTGCTTTTGGACGAGCCAACCAACGATTTGGATGTGAACACTTTGCGCGCCCTGGAAGAAGCACTGCTGGATTTTGCAGGGTGTGCGGTTGTCATTAGTCACGACCGCTGGTTTCTTGACAGAATTGCAACCCATATTCTTGCCTTCGAAGGAGACTCGAATGTAATCTGGTTCGAAGGTAACTACTCGCAATATGAAGAGGATCGTCATCGTCGTTTAGGTACCAGCGCCGACAGGCCTCACAGAATTACATACAGGAAATTAACAAGGGATTAACATCATGAAGTCAACCGGGATTGCTGTTGTTCTTACCGTGATTCTTGCAACTGTTTCGTTTGCTCAACCAGCCAATGCCCCGCAGATGCCCAATTTGGGGAAAAACGCAAAGGTTGTTAAGACTGTAAAACATTATAACTTCTATCCGCTTACGCGAACCATTCCGTTGCCCTGGGATAGGCTGCCGCTACCGTCAAATCAGATACCGGCCGGCAACAAGTTGCTGTCTGCCTTTGTATCGCCCTCTGCAAAAGTTGCAGCCATTCAAAAAGACCCTGCGGGTAAATTAAAAGCATTTGGCACACCGCAGAAGCAAGGCTACCAGAGCTTTAACGGTAAGGATGGGCAGGGGGCTATCGTTTTCCTTGAGTACGCAAATAAGCTTCCGGCAAATGCAAAGGAAGTACTCTCACTGGCGATCTTTGGAAAGAAAGATCCTCCGGATCCCAATAAAGGCACACATAAAGAGCAGTTCTTGGTAAATGACAACACCGTTGTAATTTGGGCGTTTCAAAACGATGAGTCACAGGTTCGGCAGAATCATCAGGAGATGATATTTTCGCTGATCAGTGAGATGGGCGCCGCAATGAATGCCAACAAAGGAAAGTAACAGGTGCATCATGGTTTTACTTACAACATTCAATAACCAGGTCAGCGCACAGCTGCTGGAGTCGCGCCTGAAAGCATCAGGGGTCGACACCAAGATTGAAGTTCTCGAAGGAATGGATACCTACAGGGTACTCGTCTTCGAAGATGATCTGGAAGAAGCAAAGGAAATCATGGAGTCAGCAGATACCGCCGATGATTCGGACATGTATATTGACTTTGACGATGAAATGGACCTTGATGACTTCGACGACGAGTAGTTAGTAAACCTATCCCATTGTGCCGGACACTTCTTCGCTCACACTATCGGCAAACTGCTCAAAATTCTTTTTAAACAAACCCACCAGATGAGCAGCCTGCTTGTCGTACGCATCTTTATCCGTCCACGTGTTCCGCGGGTTTAGAACCTCGGCGGGAACATCCGGGCACGATGTTGGAATATCAAGATTGAAGTAGCCGTCCTTTACAAACTCCACCTTGTCCAGTTCCCCGCCCAGGGCTGCTTTCAGCATTGCACGGGTAAAGGCTATTTTCATTCTCTTACCCACTCCATACGGCCCACCGCTCCAACCGGTGTTTACTAACCAGACCTTGCACCCATGAGCGTTGATTTTGTCGCGAAGGAGGTTGGCATATACGCTTGGGTGGTGTACCATGAACGGTGCGCCGAAGCATGTACTAAATGTTGCCGACGGTTCTTTAACACCGGCTTCTGTACCGGCAACCTTGGCTGTATATCCGCTAAGGAAGTGATACATTGCCTGTTCAGGACTTAGCCGTGATATTGGTGGCATAACACCAAATGCATCCGCAGTCAGGAAGACAATATTCTTGGGATGACCGCCGCGGTTATCGGGTGTGATATTCTTAATCATTTCACGAGAATATGAAGCCCTCGTGTTTTCGGTGTACTTCTGTGACTCATAGTCAACAAGCCGGGTTTCTTCATCAATATCCACATTCTCGAGTATTGTTCCAAAGGTCCTTGAAAGGTTAAAGATAATCGGCTCTGCTTCCGCGCTCAGATTAATAACCTTTGCATAACAGCCTCCTTCGTAATTGAACACACCGTCATCACTCCAGCCGTGCTCGTCGTCTCCGATTAAGGCGCGATCCGGGTCGGTTGACAGCGTGGTTTTCCCGGTACCCGATAGACCAAAAAACAGGGCTGTGTCACCACTTAACCCAACATTAGCTGAACAATGCATACTCATTACGCCTTGTTTTGGCATCAGGTAGTTCAGGACAGTGAAGATTGACTTTTTATTCTCACCGGCATACGACGTGCCACCAATGAGAACAAGTTTTTGTTCGAATGACAAGATGATGAAGGCTTCACTTCGAGTTCCGTCTATCGCAGGAATAGCCTTAAACTCGGGCACAGTAATGACGGTAAATCCGGGTACAAAAGATTCCAGTTCATCAGCTGTTGGCTCGATAAACATATTTTTTACAAACAGCGAATGGTATGCGTGCTCCTGAATAAAACGTACAGGAAGTTTCAATGACGGATCGGAACCTGCAATCAAATCCTGAACATACACATCACGCCCTTGTAAGTAAGCATATACCCTGGTCTTCAGAGCATTAAACTTCTCAATACTGAATTGCTTGTTCACGGTGCCCCACCAAACATCCTTACTTGATCCCGGTTCGTCCACGATGAACTTATCGTTTGCGCGTCTGCCTGTGTACGGCACACTGTTTACGCACAAGGCACCATACCTGCTAAGAATGCCTTCATCGTACAGTAACGCATGCTCGTATAATTCCGGAGTTGTAAGGTTGTAACTAATGTCGCCTAAGTTTTCTAAACCTTGTTCGGCGAGACTGTTGCGGAGTGTTGTGTTATCTTCTTGCATTTCAGAACTCAATACATGTTTGGAGAAATCGTGAAGCGTTACAAATATCGCTGTTTTCATTGTTCCGATGGAGAACGCAGTGCAACAACAGTGTAGTGCCGATCTGTTGGAGTACCTGAAATCAGATGAACTGTACCGGCTTGCCACGACTCTGATTTTCGAGCAGGGTATGGGTGACAGGCTGCTGCCCGCTCAGGTAGAATACGTCCGCCGGCAGATTCCGTCTTTGCTCACCGCCAGTACATTGGTTGTTGATGTACTCACCGGTACATCAAAAGCAAACAGACTTGGTAAATGGCGTCCGGGATGGCTTTTTACTTCTGCCGGTGCTGAGCAGGCCACCCATCCTGTTATAGCAGCATATCATGCGTCCCACTTTCGTGACGTCCATACAGTTACCGAGGTTTGCGCCGGATGCGGGGTTGATACAGCAGCATTGGCAGATGTTGCAGGTCAGGTGGTTTGTTATGAACAGGACCCTGTAACTGCAGCGGTGCTGACCGGTAATCTGGCCAGAAACAAATGCACAAATGTTGTTGTGAACAACGAAGCATTTACGGCGGCCACGGTGATAGCTACCAAGGCAGTTTGGGCAGATCCGTCCCGGCGGAAAGCGCATGGACAACGACTGCGGGATGCCACATTGTACCAGCCACCGCTCGAAGTACTGTACTCGGCGATTGTTAGTTGCAAGGTCGAATTTGCAGGTATTAAAGTGGGGCCGGGTGACAGGGTGTCCCGGCCGGTTGGGGCTACGTCTGAGTACATAGGCTGGAAACGGGAATGTCGGGAACACATTCTCTGGATTGCCAGGCCACCCCTCCAACAAACAGGGTCACCCACAAAAATAACCTTGTTTAAGGATGGTGCCACGCCGGGTGTTATTCAGGCTGGTACTGATTTGCCTGCACCTCCGGAATGTGGTAATGTTCAGCCCGGTATGTACATCATTGAGCCGCATGCTGCGATTATCGCGGCAGGAGCCGTGAATGATTACTTTACACGCTACTCAGCGATGCCTGTTGACAAAATGATAGCATACGGGATAACGAATACAAAGCCCCCTTCCAGTCCATTTCACTCCACGTATAAAGTGGTTGCCATCAGCCCCGGCATTCGTACATCATGGTTATGTCGGCAGGTACGAACCCTTGAGTTGCCCTCAACAACCACCATAAAAAAACGAGGTTGGAATGGCAACCCGGTTGAACTCCATAAAAAGTTGCCATTCCAGACTGATGTACCGGTTAACTCTGAGTATGCAATTGTGATTACCCGCAAAGGGCATGACCATATCACAATTATTTGCGAGGTTGTGGAATAGTGTTACTTGCGAAGGGCATCGCGAATCTCGGTCAGCAACTTCACCTCGTCCGACGGTTCAGCTGGAGGTGCCGGTGCTTCTTCCTGCTTACGTTTCATGGCATTCATGCTTTTAATTACCATGAACAGCACAAACGCAATGATCAAAAAGTTGATAATAGTCTGAAAAAAGACGCCCCATGAGATTACTACGGCGCCCTTACCATCGGCACCAGCTTCTTTTAGCGTAGTAACAATTGCCGAAAAGTCGATATTACCCAGGAGCAGGCCGATTGGCGGCATAATAATGTTGTCAACCAAACTTTTGGTAATTGCACCAAACGCAGCACCGATAACTACACCGATAGCCATATCAACAACGCTACCGCGTGAAGCAAACTCTTTAAATTCGGAAAGAAGGCTCATTGTACACCATCCCTGATACTGAGAAAAACTGTGTGTACAGCGAAAATAGTACGATCAGGCTTTTGGTGGTATGTTCTTAGAAGATGACATGGGGACCTGCTCGCCGCGGCACCCACATTCATCAACCAGGGCCTTTTTTAGAGCAGCTTTTTGCTCAGGTGTAAGGTGTGAGCAGTCCTGCTTGGCACGTCTGTAGGTAGTCTGGCCTGTACGCCTGAGAGAATCAAGGATCGATACGTCGCATTTTGTACCATACCGGATTGCGGTTAGCAAAACATAGGCAATAGCAGAAACACCGGCTCCCTCGAGCAATGAAATCTTCCGATCATCGCGTTCATCGGCGGTAGCCAAGGCATTCCAGACTGTTGTTACGGCTACACTACTCAACATTAACAGCCCGCCGATGCAAAAAACATACATCACCGAACGGGCTGTTCGTGTTGTTAACAGCGACATTATAAATCCGAGTTAGTTTTCGTTAGCTGCGTTGTACAACTCCTGCAACTTGGTGCGCAGATGCAGTACCGCATATCTCTTTCGGGCTAACAGGGTGTTGATATTTACTCCTGTTTCGTCCGACATCTCTCTAAACGAAACACCTTCGAATTCATTTTTCACGAATACCCATTTCTGCTCAGCAGGGATCTCTTCCAATCCTTCGATTACGGTATCCCAGATAGTCTTGCGGACAAGATCTTCCTCAGGGTTGTACGAGAAGTCACCAAGAAAACGCTCTACATAGTCAATCCCGTCATCCTTGTCTTCCTTACTGCCAAGGTCGGAAAAGTTGTCAGTACGTTTTTTCCGGTAGGAATCGATTATCCGGTTTCTGACCGACGTGAACACCCACGAAGCCAAATTGTCGATTGGCTTGTTTACATCCTTAGATGCCGCAAGTACGTTTGTAAAAACATCTTGCAGAATATCTTCGGCTTCTTCCTGGTTGCGAATGCGTTGACGGATAAATCCAAGGTACTTCTTCCGGTCTGTGCGAAAGAGCTGTTCGATTTGAAGGGCTAAATCCATGGCATTAATACTTTCTGTTGTGGAACGATACCGATCGCCACTAAGTACGGTGGGTACTTGCAGACCCGTCTTCCGACGGAATTCGCGAGTTCTCATGACAACTCCTGCTACTAGGTTAAAGAATCGACAGACGAAATGTCAGTCTTCGAATGTCAGTGTGTCGTAGCAATTATGTCATTTTGTCCGCTTATATGGATAATCGGGTTATACAGAGAGTATTGGTATTTCTATGCCAAATTTCCTTGAATTTGTGAGAGCTTGTTCGTATCCAGCGTCGGAATGACGCATAATACCTAATAATGGATCAAAAGTCAATACCCGTGCCAATTTTTTTTCTGCTTCGCTGGTTCCATCGGCAACGGTAACCATGCCTGCATGAAGTGAAAGCCCCATGCCAACACCGCCGCCGTGGTGGAGGGAAACCCATGTTGCACCGCCGATGGTATTCAGTGCAAAGTTAAGATAAACCCAGTCAGCAATGGCATCGGAGCCATCCAGCATAGCCTCGGTTTCGCGGTATGGGCTGGCCACGCTGCCGCAGTCCAGGTGGTCGCGTCCAATTACGATTGGGGCGCTGACCTTTCCTGAGGCCACCAACTCATTAAAAAGCAGACCAGCTTTAGCGCGGTCACCGTAGCCCAGCCAGCATATTCTGGCGGGCAGACCCTGGTAGCCGATATGTTTTTGAGCATTCTCGATCCACTGGTGCAATGCAACATTTTCAGGGAACAGGTTCATGAGTGCATCATCGGTAACTTTAATGTCGGCCGGATCTCCCGACAGTGCTACCCACCTGAAAGGTCCCTTCCCATCGCAAAACAGTTCGCGAACAAAGGCAGGGACAAAGCCCGGGAAGTCAAAGGCATTGGCAACCCCTGCTTCATCGCGGGCAATACCGCGGATATTATTACCGTAGTCAAAAACCACAGCCCCTTTCTGCTGAAATTTCAGCATTGCCTGAACGTGGACACCGATACTGGCATGCGCACATTTAAGGTAAGTCTGGGGGTCAGAAACTCTCAGTGCATCAGCCTCAGCCTTTGTCATGCCGGCAGGGTAGTATCCATTTAACGGGTCATGAGCCGATGTTTGATCGGTGACAACATCAGGGACTACACCTCGTTCTGCCAGCAGTGGTAGGATTTCGGCTGCGTTACCAACGAACCCAACAGAGATAGGGGTTCTGGATTCCACATGGTCCCTGATAACAGCCAGAGCCTCATCAAGGTTGTACATTTTGCGGTTACAGTAGCCATCGTGAATACGTTTATCGATTCGTGTTTCGTCGATCTCGATGCACAAGGCTGCAGCTCCGGCAATAGTGGCTGCCAGTGGCTGTGCGCCGCCCATGCCACCCATTCCTGCTGTAAGTAGAAACCGTCCGTGCAGCGTACCGCCAAAGTGTTTGCGCGCGCACTGGGCAAACGTTTCGTACGTACCCTGCACAATCCCCTGTGTTCCGATGTAAATCCAGGAGCCTGCTGTCATCTGACCATACATTATCAGCCCCATCTCGTCCAGGCGTCGGAATTCTTCCCAGGTAGCCCATTTGGGGACAAGGTTACTGTTGGCAATTATCACACGAGGCGCCATGGTATGGGTTTTTACTACTCCCACTGGTTTACCGCTTTGCACGAGCAGTGTGTCATCCGGTTCCATCGTGGTTAAGCACCGAATAATGGCATCATAGCACGCCCAGTTCCGTGCTGCCTTACCCAGACCGCCATACACAATAAGCTCGTCAGGTTTTTCGGCATTGTCTGGATCCAGGTTGTTTTGAATCATCCGGTAGGCCGCTTCGATTTGCCAGTTGGCACACGTTAGCTTGCTACCGCGCGGTGCACGTATGGGTGGGTGTGATTGTGGTTTCATGGTCTCAAACTACGAAATCGGATGATTCCGAAAAACAATTTCAAACAGACTACTGCTGGTCCTGATGATATAACTCGTCGAGCTCTACCAGGGTTTGTTCCGATAGTGCGTTTTGTTCAAAAACCATTCGAAACTGGTCCCATGTATAAATCCCGCTGTTATGACCATCGTTCCATGAAGCCTGAATGGCGTAATTACCAACAGGCACAAGGGAGGCTAGCTCGTTCATCCTTGGATTAATTGCCTTAATTCCGATAAAAACTGTCTGACCCATCACTTGCTCACCAACGCAGTATGCGCACGGACATGCGTCACGCAGACTACTCAGCAGAATGTGGGCTTCGAAACCATCGGGCCATGATGCAGAAAGAACTACAGGGTTACGACGTTTTATGGTGTGTGGTTGCATAGGAAAAATCACGATTTTGCAAAAAGAATTAAAGGAGTGAATATGGTGTATGCAGTACTCATTGCATTACTACTAACAGTTTCTTCTCTTGGTGCTCAGCAGGTTCCAAACGGCTCGTTCGAGGAATGGATTACCACTGAGGGTTCCGGACAGTACAAAACTTACGAAGAACCGGCCGGAGGTTGGTCATCCGGCAATGGTGCGATTCATATTGCTGCAGGCTCCAATCCCGTCTGCGAGAAAACAACGGATGCCCATTCAGGTAGCTATGCCGCAAAGCTGGTGACACAGAAAATTTTTGGTCAGGTTGCGTCGGGAAGTCTGTTTACGGGTACGTTCCAGCTAAATCTGGCCAACCCCGCCGAAAGTGCAAGACGAGGAATTCCGTTTACCGAGAAGCCGACGGCCTTTACAGCCTGGTATAAGTATGCACCGCAACAGAACGATAGCGCAACGCTGTATGCCATACTGTCAAGATGGGATGGTTCGAAGCGAGTTGCAATAGCCGAAGCCAGGAAGAAGGAATTTTCGGAGGTTCAGGAGTGGACAAAACTTACTGTTCCGTTTGTTTATTATTCAGGTGAGCAGCCCGACACCATTGCTGTTGTGTTTGCCGCCAGCGCGGGAGGTGAGTTTTTTAAGGGGGCTGAGGGTAGTACTTTGTATGTGGATGATGTTGTGTTGGTATACGGATCGAGCGTACAAGCGGGTGATAGCCGGACAGGGCATACAATTGGCGATATCGAAGAATTCCGGAATCGTCTTGGTACCTTCTCGGAAGTAGTTGTGTTCGATGTTCGCGGACGCCAGGTCACGCTTGTACGTAACACCAAATCCATTATTCCTGATGAGCTGCATCCGGGTGCATACATTGTTCAGGTAAATTCTGAAAGGGGCTTGGTATGCCGTCAGAAAATTCTAGTACATTAAAAATAAATTACGTTATCATTCTGTTCATGGTGGTTTGGGTTCCAACCGTTTGTGCTGTTGTCCCAACGATGTATGCACGGTTAGGACTTAGCGTGGGTTCTCCGATACCCGTTGGCGACGTTCCGGCAGGAGCACACGGTTCGGCAATACCCGGGGTAGTTGTTGGGGCGGGTGCTGACTGGCAGTTATCCGATTTGTGGACAATTGCAAGTGAGGTTCAGTACGTTCACTACAGTGCGTCGTTCAGGACACCAATGGAAAATCAGCCATACATTGACAGGGTAAACGTTAAGGCACCCGACGGATCGACGGCCGTTTTTGAAGTGAATACTACATTTTCCGGCATGGCATCCGGAAAGTTTTCGAATGACTATGTCCAGATTCCGGTTCTTGCTAAGTACCGTGCGTCGGAATCTGTTGCCCCGTATGTTGGCGGCTATCTGGGGTGGCTGCTGGGTACCGGTTCGGTGGCTACCGGAGTAGGTACTGTTGGAATTCGTACGGAAATCGTTGAAAAAAGTCTATACTTTGATGAAAAAATCAACGGGCTGGATTACGGTGTGCAGTGTGGAGCCTGGTATCAGGTTTCTCGTTCCTTGGGCCTGGACCTTCGGGCCGTTGTCGGTCTGACGTCGATATTTGCACCCGGTTTCGTTACGATAGATCGTACGGTGAGTAACATCTTCCTTCATGGCACCGTTCAGTACTTCCTGTGATTCCTCCGCGGTTGCCTTTTTTCAGTTTTAGTAGCACTTTTCTACTGAACTCCCACGCCTATGGTAGATTTGTGTATGGAATCTCGTTATAAAACCTACGTAACCGTAGAGGAACTCACCCAAAAAGCCGGTCAGACCGTAACACTGCAGGGATGGGTTCAAGATAAGACTGGAAAGGGAAAACTAACATTTATCAGGCTCCGTGATGGCAGCGGGATGGTTCAGTGCGTGGTGTTTGCACCGAACGTTAGTGAAGAAACAGTTGAACGTGCCAAATCACTTACTCAGGAGAGCTCTGTTGCTATTACAGGGACAGTACGCCTGGAAGAACGTGCCCCCGGTGGTGTTGAGGTTGATGTTTCCGATATTAAAATTTACCAGCTTTCAGCCGACTACCCAATAACACCCAAAGAACACGGCGTAGAGTTCTTAATCGCAAAACGACATCTCTGGCTAAGGTCAACCAGACAACATGCCATTATGCGGATTAGGGCCGCAGTTGTAAAAGCAATTCGTGATTTCTTTGATGGCAATGGTTTCAAACTCATGGATAGTCCGATGCTCACGCCAAATGCATGCGAGGGAACATCTACACTGTTCGAAACCGAATACTTTGATCTGGGCAAGGCGTTCCTCACCCAGAGTGGTCAGCTCTACGCCGAAGCGAGCGCTATGGCCCTGGGTAAGGTGTACACGTTTGGCCCGACGTTCCGTGCTGAAAAAAGTAAAACCCGACGCCATCTTACTGAGTTCTGGATGGTTGAACCTGAAATGGCGTTTTTTGATATTAACGATGACATGGATCTGGCCGAAGACCTTGTGGAGTATATCGTTAAATATACCCTGCAGAAGTGCGGTCAGGAACTGAACGCTCTGCAACGAGACACTTCGAAACTTGAAACTGTTAAGCGACCCTTCCACCGAATGTCATACACCGAAGCTGTAGAATGGCTCAACGCTCATAACGTTCAGCTTACCAGAAAACAGGCGGATGGAACAGAGATGCACATAGACTTCCCATGGGGCGAGGACTTTGGTGCACCACAAGAAGAGGCCATAATGACGCAGTTCACAAAACCTTGCATCATTCATCGCTATCCCACAGAAGTTAAGGCTTTTTATATGAAACGTGATCCGGAAAACCCCAAGGTTGTTCTGGCTATGGATATGTTAGGTCCGGAAGGAGCCGGTGAGATAATCGGAGGGTCACAACGCGAAGATGATCATGATGCTCTGCTTGAGCGCATTGTCCACGAAAACCTGTCGCCGGAAGAATTCCAGTGGTACCTGGATTTACGGAAGTACGGGTCAGTCCCACATAGCGGTTTTGGGCTGGGACTGGAACGCACAGTTAAGTGGATCAGCGGTGCAGAACATATTCGGGAGTGTATCCCATTCCCGCGAATGATATACAGAATTTCTCCGTAATGTGAGGTGGCCCTGCAATGCCCGAACCAGCATTGACAAAATAGCCTGCATTTCGTCTTTATTGTTATTTACATTGAAACAACCATGATTAGTGAAAACCAGCAATTTGTTTCAGGTGCAGATAATGTTATCTGGGATTTGACAGACCTTTATCCTTCGGCGGTGAGCAAGGAATTTGTGGCTGATCTTAACGGACTTAACGAACGGTGTGCGGACTTTAAATCACGGTGGAAAGGGAAGGTGGCAACACTAACACCTCCGCAGTTTTTTGAAGCTCTGTTAGAGTATGAGGAAATTCATGAAGCCTTTGACCGGATAATGTCGTTTGCACACTTGCAGTGGACAACTCAGACGACTAATCCCGAAGCAGGAAAAAGCCTGCAAACAGCAAGAGAGGTGGCGTCAACGGCAAGTATGAATCTGGTGTTTTTTGTGGTTGAAACGGGTAGGTTGTCGGCTGAACAGCATGCGATAGCTGCGGGTGCACCGGAACTGCAGAAGTATAAACACTGGTTCGACAATATTCGTAGTTTCCAACAGTATCAGCTCTCTGAAGAAGTTGAAGAAGTACTGTCAGTTACGGGGCTAACATCCAGATCTGCTTGGGTACGGTTTTTTGATCAGGTATCGAATGAGCAGGTTTATGTCATGGATGGAAAGGAATTCACGGGTCCGCAGATTTTTACAATGCTTCATGACAATGACAGGAACGCTCGCGAATCGGTTGCACGGACAATTTCTGAGGGCCTAAAAAACAATGCCTCAACCAACGCATATATCTTTAACACAGTGATAGCCGATCATGCAACTCAGATGAAATTGAGGAAGTTTCCTACCTGGCTATCCGAAAGAAATCTAAGCAACGAAGTCACAGATCAGGGTGCCCTTAGCCTCATTCATGCAGTTGAGTCACGCTACAGTACGGTTCAGCGGTTGTTTGAATTAAAACGTAATATCCTGGGATACGATAAGTTTTATGATTATGACAGGTATGCGCCAGTCATGGCAACCTCAAGGTTATGGACGTGGGCCGAGGCCAAAGAAATTGTTGTCAATGCCTATATGAGTTTTCATCCTAAGATGGGTGAAATTGTTGAGATGTTTTTTGATAAGAATTGGATTCATGCTCCGGTCATCAAGGGCAAAAGCAGTGGCGCATTCAGTGCTGGTACTGCGGCGTCGGTACATCCATATATTTTTATGAATTATACCGGAACGGCTCGGGATGTTCAGACCCTTGCCCACGAACTTGGCCATGGAGTGCATCAGTACTTGTCGCGCAAGAAAGGTAGCCTGTTAATGCACACACCACTAACCGTTGCCGAAACTGCATCGGTGTTTGGCGAAATCATTACCTTTAACAGTCTGTTTGACAAAGAGACTGATAATAGCGCACGGCTTGGAATGTTGGTCGAGAAATTAACAGATATGACGAATACAGTATTTCGTCAGATAGCATTGAATCGGTTTGAAGATGCAATCCATACAACACGCAGGTCGCAGGGTGAACTTTCGGTTGACACCCTGTGCGAGTTATGGATGCAAACACAGCAAGATCAATTTGGGGAATCGGTGACACTTACCGATGGCTATCAGTACTGGTGGTCATACATTTCGCACTTCATCCATACACCCGGGTATGTGTACGCATACGCATACGGTGAGTTGCTTGTGCTGGCCCTGTACGAAAAGTACAAGAAGAATAGGTCAGGGTTCCCTGAGCTGTACTTTACGATGCTGGAGGCAGGTGGTTCCAAGAGCCCACGGGAGCTCATGGAACCGTTTGGTATCAACGTTGAAGATCCTGCGTTCTGGAATACAGGTTTAGATGTAATGGATCGAGGGCTGCGCGAGGCAGAAGAGTTGTTCGCGGCACTTACCGGAATTAGTACAGCCCAAACTTGATTACTCCCATCCCAAACAAACCACTTACGGTTGAGTTTGTATAGTGTTTGCTTCCTATGGTTGCATCAATACCGCTTACGTATCGGTATCCGGCACCTATTTGAAGACGCAACCAGGTTAGAATGTTGAGTTCTGCACATACTGTTGGCTCTGCTACAAAGCATGGGGTAGCGTAAAGAACACGCGTGTCATCGTCCCACTCAATATCGTCCTGATCAAACCGGTGTCGGCGGAACACGGTAAACCCGCCTGCACCAACAAACAATCCCACGGTTCCATGCAGAACCTTGTTTGCCTCGTACAGATACTCTAACTCAAGCCCACCGTAGCCAAAGGAGATGTTGGTATCTGGCACCTGTGTGTTAGTCTGACGGCTAAAGGGAACGTCGGAATACCCGTAACCTCCACCACCAATTACATAGGTGCGGTTGATTACCCAGCCACCCTTGCCTCCAAAAACTACTCCCGTAGCATCATTCATTGGTCCGAACTTTACTACAGGTCCACCATAGCCACCGCTCTCAAATGGAGAAGCAGGAAAAAGAGTTTGTACAGAATCAGTGCCTGGGTTCTGGGCCAAACTCTGGCCAGGAAATGTGAATATGATGGAAGATGCCAGCAGGCTAAATGCAAGCAGCCGGAGATTATTGTTCATAGAGCGTATATTAGTTAAAGTTACAGATAATAGTTAAAATGGCAACGTCAATGGGAAATGTGTGTGATGTTACGAGTAGCATTTAAGGCTCAAGAATAACGGTTCAAATACGGGTCAGAGTTGACTCAGACGGGTAACTGTCCCGCTCTACTGGTAAACAGCCTAACGCCACACCGTAAACTTACCAAACAATGCATTCTCAGCCGCTTGAGAAATTTTAATGAAGTACGGTCCCGGATGCACATCACTACAGTCCAGCCGAATCTCGAGACCCGATACATCATGTAGCCGGATAACTTCAGTACCGATTTCGTTATACACAAAAACGGTAGCGTTGTGCAATCCACGTTCAACACCAACAGTACAGACATCAACCACAGGGTTAGGTATGATGGTTATTTCACGTTCACGGTAGATTCCTTCGTTAATACTCGATGCGTAGTCCACCGAAATGTTTCGCTCAAAAACGTGGGTATTGCCACCTGTACTGTCAACCGAGAGCCACGTAAGGTAGAATGCGGTTTCACTGACCTTGCACAGTGCGGCATAGATCGAGCCAAGTGGGTTGCCGGTGTAGGCTAACGTATCTGCACCGAAACTCCCGGGTGCTCCCCAGTTTGTTGAATACGTAAATCCAACGTCTTTGAGCTTATCGTTAAACAGTGATGTGCCGGATGGAAATTGCTCGTAGGATACTCCAACAAAGCCACGGTGATTGCAATCAATGTGGGCAAACTGCGACGACTTACTCTGGCTGCTGATAACTTCAGGATCGCTCCACGTTACCCCCCAGTCTGTTGAACGCTGAAAGTAAATTTTATTCCTACCGTCATACGCAAGATAAACGTAGTGAGTGCCTGATACCGAATCATAGGCATGTGCAAGGTTCGGGTCCTTCGAGGCCGAAAGTGAGGGTGCCGTAAGAACTGCTTCATTCCAATGCACACCACCGTTAAATGACGAACTGAACCAAACCTTCGAAGGGAGTTTCCCTACTTTCCAGGTACAAAGAACAGTATCGCCAACAGCAATAACCGACGGGAATGATGCCATATCCTCGGGGTTGCTAATAGTTATGGTGCTATCCGTTAGGCTGCCGTTATCGTAACTGCGATAACAAATCACTGAACCGGCGTCAGACTCATTGGACCAAACAAAGCAGATACGTCCGTTTTGAGAAGCCCATACCGATGGTGAAGATACTCTCCCGGCATCACTTACCGGAATCGGGGTTGACCATACTTCGCCCCGGTTTGCACTGTAGCTGGCCATAATTAGAGGTCCTTCCTTCCAGCATAACCAGATTGTATCGGCATATCGTGTTATGGTTGCCGACAAGATGGATTTTCCTGTATGAGCAATGTTTCGTTGCCATGAGCCATTCGTGTATGACACAACGTAAATCGTGTCGTCGGAAAAATACACCAGATGTCTGCTGTCAGCAGATTTACCTACCATTAGCTTGGTATTGTTGAAGCAATACTTTATACCAATCGGTTCGAGGGCAACTTGTTTAACAGGGTGAATTTGAACTTGTCCTGATAATGGACAATAAAGGGAAAACAACAGCAGAGTGACTGCTAAAATTGAAGCTCGGTTCATAAGCTATCTCCTGGGTGATCACAATGTGACGGCTTCGTGAGTCAATAAAAATAAACGATGAGCTTGTAAAATAAAATGATTAAACAAAGCCCTATAGACTCTTCAGGATGAATGCTCAGATGAGGATAATCAGTCAGACTTTTATGGGAAGGGGCTCACCGGTATCAGGCGGTGAGAGTGTAACGTACAGCTTACCGTGCATTCGCCAGAGGCCGTGGCAGGTTTAAGTCAGGGTGTCCTACTTTAGCTTGCGCGACAGCGTAAACACGGCGTTAACGTAGGCATCGCTGTTGTTGTAGTGGTGTACTGCTTTTTTTTGCTTCTTCAAGCTTTTACTCCACCCGTTGGACTTCAGGTAATTGGCAATTGAGTAAATAGCATCGTCAGCCAAATACAGGTCAACCTGACCATCAGAGTTTCCGTCTACTGCCCATGATGCGTACGACGACGGAAGAAACTGAGAAAACCCAAATGCACCCGCCCACGAGCCTTTTAACTCGACCACATTCATCGTCCCCGCCTTGTCCACCTTCTCTAAAGCTTTGAGTTCACGTAATGCCCATGTTGCCTTGCGCGAGGCGCGCTTCTCAATCACTGTTCGCATGCTGTCAATTTTACTACTGTCTAATGTTTGTAACTCTATCACGCGATTCAGGCTAGCGTTAATGTTGGAGGTATCTGCGGCCATCAGCAGACTAAGATAAACGCTGGGGACATGATACGTGCCAGTGATTTTTCCGCACCGAGACTCAATCCACAATATACTTGCGATAACTTCTTTGTTTACGCCATACTTCTTTTGAGCGCCACTAAATAACAAGGCATTTGCCTTCATAAATTCTTTAACGCTTTTTACGCTGGAAGCATTCCAGCTCCAGGAGTAGTCGGGTACCGACGCATAGTTGGTTACGTTAATTCGAACGGCTTTTGCAACAAATCCAGCCGAAGGCGTTGTACTAATCCGCTGTACAAATGATGAATCAAGACCGAGTGACCTTGCTTTTGCAGCCGCTGAAGCCAGCAAACTGTCGGCCGGCGCTGCTAAAACAGGAGCAGTTGCGTTAAACAGAACAAGTGCTGCACAAAAAAATATGCCGGGCACACTAAACGTCAGTAGCCACCGGAATCGGAACATAGATGTACGATACTCGCGTTCCGTACCGTAACCTTTATGGCCTGGATCTGTCTTGCGTACACTTCGAAGCAGCTTTGAACAATCGCTTTTCTTAAGTTGCATACTTATCAAATTACCGAATTATTGCGTGTTGATGATGTTAAAACAGCGTTACAATTACTGGTTTATTGTCCTATTTGCAATCACTGTGTGCGGAACTTCCTTATACGCACAACCGAAAATAGTGGTACAGGACACAATTAACTGGGGTGCAGTCTCACCGGATACAATACTTGACGATCTGGAGCCTACAGTTTACTATAGTATTCCCATTTACAACAAGGGAACAGAACCCCTTATCATCTCAGAAGTTAAACCCTCCTGCGGATGCACAGCGGCACCGATCGACAAAAATGTTGTTCCTCCCGGAGACTCAACGTATATGCATATTGGCCTCAAGCTTCCAAATCAAAATGGTGAACTGCATAAGTTGATATCTATTTTTAGTAATGATAAATCCGACTCAGTTAAAGTGGTAAACCTGTTTGCGGTGGTTGAGCGACCCCTCCAATTATCATCAAGCTTCATCCCGTTTAATAAGGGCTCTGTTGGTGACACTATACGGGGACAAATTCAGCTTACCGTTTTTGGCAAATCACCAATTACATTCAAAATCCAGTCACCCGGATCGCACACCCGTCTGTATAGCCCTTCCGAATTTACCATTCAGCCGGGGGGCTCAGGCATGATAGATGTTGGCTACTATGCCGATAAGCCAGGTGCCTTTTCGTGTCAGGTAGTTGTTAACACCGACCACAAAGAATATCCGCATCTTGATTTATGGGGCTATGGTTTCGCAGATCCCAAAAAGTAGTCGGCATTCGGAACGCTAAAAGGAAATCTGAAGGCCTACGGAGCCTACATATTCAGTGAAGCTCCTGCCAGACGGATTTGTAGAGTTAACATCCGTTATCTGCATTTGTGCGTTACCGGTAAGAGACGAGGATAGTTTTGACCGAATTCCCATTCGAACAGTTTTTCGTAGTTCAGACGGAAGAGTTCCAATAGCTTGAGATCCTACTACAAGTGATACGTCGGGATGTAGAAGTCCGTTGTACAGTTTGTAGTTCCCGGATGCCGAAACACTATAGTGAGAAACGCCGAATGCCTGCTGACTGCTGCTGACGTAGGATACTACCACACGCATTCCCCATAGTCCACTTGTTTGCGAAAGACCGTAGAGTGCATTTGCAGAGATGGACGAGGTTACTGTGGCAGGTTGCGACAGAACAGCTTGAACCGTGTACACATCCCGATTAAAAGAGACACTAATTTGATGAGAGTGATTCTGTGTTAACAGCGTAAATGTTGGTGTTATGCCAAGAGACTGTGACACCTGCTCATACCGTAGAGTATCAAAATCAGAGGTTGTGCGCAGCCCGAAGTTTGTAAAGGATGCGTTGATATTCAGCTCGGACAGAACAGTGGCCGTCAGGCTGGCACGAATTAACATCTGGTCAGACGCAACATCAAGCGCATCCGCGATATTTTGCTTCCGCCAGCCCAACGTGGCCGTTCCATTTAGCCGGCCGTTGTACATGGAAATGCGTGGGTTGATGGTTACATCTATACGGTCAGGCTGATACAAAGGCTGCGTAAGACATATAAATCCGGGTCCTACGTAATTAACCCGACCTTCAATACCCCAGGTTTCTTGTTCATAACCGGCTGATACGATTCCGGCCCAATCCAATCGTGTAGAGGTGCGCATGAGGTACAGTAAACTTAGAACCGGTACCTCGGTCGTTAGTTCGGGGGCTGCTTTATCACGGGTAAAACATACTCCGGCAGCTTCAGCAGCGATGGTAAAATTTTTTGTTACCGGTGCTCGAATGTCAAACCCGACAGCGATACCTTCCTGTGCCACGGGCATCAAGGCATCGGGTATGGTAAGGCTAAGAAGGGTGTCGCGTACGGCAATGCCACTATCATTCACGATCGGTATGGGAACGGTCATATCATCAGTGATCAGAGGGATTGACTGCTCGTCGTCATTAATCTTTGCAAGCGAAAATCCATACGAAAACTGTGGCTCAGGCTCAGAAGAAATGCGGCATGCAAACAATGTTCTCATAAAACTGCCTGGAGAGACAGTTGCAGTATCGGCCTGGATGCCCCTTTGCAGAATGCCGTAGGTTGCGCTTACAGTAAGCTTACCAACCGATATGCTGCCTCCAGCACCAAACACCTGGGCGTTGTCAGCTATCAGAGAACCATATCGCGTGTACACTGACCCAATTTCCAGACGAACCGGACCAAAAACAGGAGATATGCTAAAATGATTTAGTGGGTTAAACAAAATGTCGGGCAGAGATGCCGTTGCTACGTTAGCCTGAAGATCGAAGGGGCTACGATAGGTGTACTGGATTTGAATTGGGATTTCCAGTACATCTGAAAAACGCAGATGGGTGCCGGAATACAATCTAAAGATAGCTTCCGGGCGGCGTGGAACTGCAGACGTTGCTCCACTGCTGGTTAGACTGTAGAACTCGGCTGAAACACGGGCGGAGCCGTGAACAGATACAAATGCAGTGTCAGCCCCATACGCACACCCTGCACACAACATGATTCCAACGATAAGAAGCCAGCACATTTTACTCCTTCGGTGGAGTGTACAGAATAGTGGCGGGCAAACCCATTTCCCAGTTGTCAGTTCTGGCAGTAACTTCATACGTATGCTGCTGCAGCCTGTCAGCAAATCTGTCGGCGTAACTCTGCACCGACGCTTCTACATTGTCAATCACCGTTCGTTGATTCGTGTGCGGGTGAATTCGAGTGATGCGATAACCCGCAGCATTGGGCACTGCCTGCCATTGCAATCGGATACATACAGCTTCCGCAACAACTGTCAGCTGCTTGGGTGATGGCAAGGTTGCTGCTTTATGTGCTATACGCGACTGACTAAGCCGAGACATGTTTCCCGCATGGTCAGCCGCTGCAACCCGGTACTCATAGGTGCCCGGGTCGGTTGGTTTATCGGTAACCTCAAGCGCACTTGTCTTTGTTAGTGTAATCCAGTCTGCAGCGTTATGCCGACGAAACACGGTGTATTGCGCGACATCTTCAGAAACCGACGGAAGGATTGAAAATGCAACCACATCGTTGTCGAACCGAAAGTTCTGTATTTGTGCCGGTGCCGGTGGGTTGATATCAAGGGGCTTTGCACTAATGGTTATGCTGTACTGCGAGTTATTGCCGGCAGCGTCAACCGTAACTACCTTGTAAAACAATTCGTGGTCAGTGAACTTGTCAACATGATGAGTATAAACTGTATCGGATATTGGACTGGAATTCAATTGAAGAAAATTCTGCCGAACCGTGTCAGAAGTGGCATACACAACGTATCCTACTGCATCGCTGTCGGGAGACCTTGTCCACCAGAGCAGTATCTTGCCGGTATCAGATTTAACGTTGGTAATGCGTGGTGGTAATGGTGGCACGTTATCGGGTAACGAAACCGTAAGCGTGTCGGTATGTGCTGCTGTGTCATTAACCATCACGCTGATAAAGTAAGAGTATGAATATCCGGGCTGCATTAGTGCGTCGGTGTACAGTGTGTCGGCAGGCTTTAGCCAAATTTCCTGCCAACCATCACCATCGGAGCTCTTCCTGTGTAGGATTAATGTGTGCGGGCGATAAGCCCCTTCCCAATTCCATCGCAATCTTACTCCTGCTGCGAAAGGAACGTAGTGGAAGTTATTGGGAACAACCAAGGATAGTGCCGGAGTACCAACAACTCTGATGATACTGCTACGGGAGCTTTCAACTCCGGTTACATGAACATTTGTAATGTAGTAGTAAACCGTATCGCCGACCGCCACTGAGGGGTCAGCCCAGCTGTACAGACCTCTGGTATCATGAGCTGAAAATAACGGAATGGATGTTAAGAGATCTGCCCTTTCAAAAGGTCCGGACTCTGATGCACTTCGCCACACTTTGTAGCCAACAATGGCATTTGCGCTATCGTTGCTGCTGTTCCGCAGCCAGGTCAGTAAAGCCCCTTCATCAGACGCTGATCCCTGAACGTCGATAGGCTGTGGAAGACGTGGCTGTGTGGATGGTACAGAAACTGATGTTGCAAGCTCTTCGTGTACAGATCGGGCGCTGACAGGGATAATACGATAGGAGACAGGGGTGGCTATGCGAAGTGTGTCAAAATAATACTCACCGGATATCACTGCCACTTCCGGTGCAGCAGCCCGGAAGGCCAAATGTAATCCAACATTCGGTGAGGTGAGTGTACGGCGAATATCAGCTTCGTTAAGATCGCGCTCATCTGTTACGCCAAATAGCGTTAAAAAGTACATTGCCTTGTAGCGTCCTACAACAGCGCTCATTTCCTTATACGACAGCACGAAAGGCAATGGAGCAGGCGTTAATCGTTCCCAGGATGCATTATGAACCTGCCGTTCCAGAAGCCATCCCGTAATGTCGGGATCAGTGTTGCCAATCCACCGCAGGTGAATACCGCTATCGGTCCGGAATGCGAAGAGTTGAATGTCGTGGGCAGCCATCGCGTGTTCGGCAGCGACTAACGCCACTGCAACGCAGAGAAGTACAACAGCTTTCATACTGATACTCCCACATCAAAATTGACGGTACCTCCAAACGAAAGTACAGAAACATACAGGTCCACAGACCCATTCATGGTAAAGGTAGATCCCGTTGTGCTGAATGATGCGTTACAGACTGCATTCATTCGGGCAATGTCAAAACTCGTTAACCAGTTCTCAAAGGTGAGATAGGCATCGCCCCTGAATGAAGCACTGCCGCTTACGGAAACCAACGGCTCGGTTGTGTATGCAAGCTCGGCTGTAGCACTAAGGTTAATACCTGCCTTTACAGTACCAATAACAATGTTGGCTTCCTTGTTCACATTGTACGACAATGTGCCGCGAATAAAGCCCCTTTGTTTGGTTACTTCAAATTGAGCATTTGCATTAATAATACCCATGAGTGAGGCATCTAAATATTCACTTTTAATAACAAATTCGGAGGGTGAGAACTTAAAATCTACCTTGCCCTGAATGCGGAGAAACTTACCCTCGTTATCGGGAATACCAACGCTTGCACGCAGAAATCCCGAGACCAGCGTATTCGGAGACCATGCCAGCGTTAGCTCGCCCTCCCCAAGAATTGATGACCGCTGGTTCATGAGCCATGCTTGCCCGTTCAGTGTAATTGAGCCGGGTACGTACACCATTACAAACTCGCTGTTAAACACTTTTCCGGCAGGTGGAGGAAGGGTATTCCCGACACCTACGCTGGCACGCAGAGCGATATTATCGAAGAACTCAGGCGTTGGCTTTCCCGAAGCCGCTGGTGGTCTGCAGTTCCAACCAATGCCACCGCCAATTGATGTGATGGACAAACCGCTCTGTCCAAGCGGAATAGCAGTGCTGACGGTTAATCCAACATACCAGAATGTATACGTCTTGTTATCACTGGTTGGTTGAGTGCCAACCATGATTTCACCCTCGATACCACTAAGCACATTTGTGATTTCAACCTTGAGCTTGGCATATATACTGTTATCTGCCCACTCGAACTTCCCATTGAGAGTGAAAGGACCCTTGGTAATCGTAATGTCCGCACTATTAAACTTAATTGAGAATTCAGGTCCCGGCAGTACGTATAGTGTTCCTGACGTCTGCTGAAGCCCAATTCCAGGAATCCCAATCCCTCCATCAATTGCAAGCTTAAAATCATCTCCGGTTGCCTCAATATTAATGTTCGTAATTGTTAGGTCCAGACCGGACAGGATTTTAATGTTAACGTCCTTCTCGATTCCGCCGTTAATTTTAAAGGTTCCGTCGGATCCCAGTATCAGTTCATTAATACGGATGGTACCAAACCGATCACTCTGGATTGTGGACACCAGCGTGAACAACCCAACACCGGTTTGTGGATCGTATTCAAGCTGGGTACCGGGCAGAATAGCAACAACAGCCTTCCACCGTGGTATGCTTAACGAACTCTTTGTTTCGAATTCAGCCTTCCAGGTATCTGACCATGTAAGATTTGTAACGAGAGTACCACTTAATGGTTTCTCCAGTGAGAATGCGCCTTCAATTGAACCCTCTTTAATACTGTTTTTCTCAAAGACCACCGTTAGCTTAGAAACACTGATACTAAACTTCGAGAACGACATTGAAAGAGGCCCTCCTTCAATGGAGATCTTACCGCTTAGCCCGGATGACCCAAATCCGAAATCCGACACACTCAGAACCGTTGGTATTCCGCCATCCTTAGACTTAAATTCGTCCGGAAATTCAACCTCGGCCTTACCAATGGCAATACCGCGGAAATCAGCCCCCAACGGATCGTTGGCAGGGAACTTGGAGTGGAAATCCAGTGCAACCGATGCGCCCTGTTTTACTGTAAAACCAGCGGCAGTGATTGACGGAAGGTTCTCAATTCGTCCGTAAAATTCACCATTGGTACTTAGTGCGGCTGTAAACACAACCGGAGTTTCAATCTTGGAATGAGATACTGATCCTTCGATTGCACAGCCTACACCGGCCTGAATTTCCACAGATGTAATAGAGAAGCTGAACGCATCCCATCTTGCCTGTAATTCACCTGATTCATGCCGTACCGTGCCTTCGGTTGCAACCAGGGAACCGTTTAAAACAATGCCTTCGGCGGTAACTGGGAGATCTACAAGACTACGGAGGAATTCCTTGGGACTATTGATCTTCAGAGTACCTTCACCCGCAACCACATCCTGCGGATCAAATAACTCATTCATTTCAACAACAAACAGATCGTCAGAAGCTCCGATCGAAAATGTCTTGCCACCCTTGGGGTTGTATTCTTTTGTAATTGCTGGCGGATGTGAAAGGGGCTTTAGTGTATCGGAAGGGAAGACCTGCATTTTTAGCACGGTTTTCTCGATTGTATCCTTAACCTGTGATCGTGCTATTCCAAAAAGACCCGTTTTTGCATTGTCAGGAACGGTAGTAAACTTCGGTGCTAATGGTTTAAAGTTGATCGTTTCATCATTAACAAAATCACGATTGTGGTCCAATAAACCTGTAACCGAGTGAACCATTTTGCCATACGGATTATCATGTTCCGTAACATCGGGCATCTCGTCGAGAACACTATTTACGCTACTACCTTCCCATACTTTCACTGCGGCATCCCACGCAATTGTCGGCGCTGATTTATTAAATCGATGGAACTTCAGCAGTAAGGGTGAGATAACATGAATTGTTCTTCGTTCGCAGGTGTCGGTGCGCACCCATGACAGATTGATCTTCCAGGAGGCAAACCCATCGCCGAAGTCAAACGGCACTTTTATGTATCCGTTGGCATCGGTAGTAACCTCGACAACATCGTGAACACCATTCAGACTCCAATCCTTGGATTCACCTTGTTCCAGGTGTGGTTTTAGGATGATCCGTTCACCCCCCAGCCCCTTATGATCGCCAGTCACTAACCGGGCAATCACTGTATCGGTATGCTTTGGCCAGCCGGTGAGACTGTCAGTAACCTCGATCAGAACCGCGGCCTTGACAATGTGCTTTGCTTTCTTGGGAGCTTCCGGGTCGGGGGCGATTTCAGGAGCAGTGTAATCAGCCTTTGTTTCCTGTGGTTCCTTACAAACCGGTTTCTCTACGTGTTCAGGCTCCCACAGTACGCGTTCCGATCTTGGCAGAATATGCCTGAACATACCCTTGCCACTCCACTGTCGGTGCGGAAGGTCAACAACGGAAAGGCGTTTTGGTGGTGGGCGAATACACCAGGCATCGGATGGAAGGCATTTGTGAATAAAAACGTCGTTATCAGCAGCCGCGCCTTGTAAAACCACCACATCCTTGGCTAATAGTCCGGACTCGAACACCGGCCATTCTGGCCAGATTGGCTCACCATTCTTGTACAGCAGGGCAATCGTGCGTGGTTCGAACTTTTCGATATGCGGATCGGCACCGGTCACCGGAGCATCCGGGAGTGGATCAACTTTAGGGATGCATGGACCGGCAGTTGTCTTTACCGGTGGTTTGTTTTCGTTAAAGGGGTCACACTGAACCATAGGTGTTCGGGAGCCATCGTATCGTACATAGCAAATAAATTTGGTAACACCATCCTTTGATCGAAAGGCATCCACAACCTTGTCGGTAACGGTAATCTCAAGGGTGTCAAGGTTCTTTGGACTGTTAAAACGGGTCAGGACAAAACTCCGGAGATCGGCGTTTTTTTGTTGTAGGTTCTTACGGGCACTCTCAAGGTGTTCTTGTGCACTTTTGATTTTTTCCTCTTTACTGGACAAAATCCCGGAGATCTCCGTACTGAGTGCATCTATCTTTTTCTTAATGGTTTCAACCAACTTTTGTTTTGCATCACGTTCAGTCTGGCTGGCCTTTATGTCACTGTTGTTTTCTACAACATCATCCTGGTCGGGCAGGTTTTCCTGTGCGGCCTGTGCGTTCATTGCTTTTGCAGAGGCTCTGTCGCGAATTCCGCGAATTGCTTCGATTTCCTGCACCGTAGTCTCGAGTGAACTGAATGCCTCCTTATAAGTAGCATGCTTTTTTTGATATGTATTATACACCCTTAGCCACTCTTTCTGGGTTTTGCTAACCAGAGAATCGGCTGCAGCCATATTGTTGATTTCCTTTTCGAACAAGGTATTCAATGTATTTAGTATCGTCTGTTGTGCTGCAATTTCACTTACCTTGTTCTGATGCTTTGCGTTTGCAGAAAGTTCTGCTGCTTTTGCCGCAGTTTCGGCAGCCGCACTTTCTTGTGCAATAGCCCGGCGAGTCTGATCATTAGCTCTTGAACGTTCTCGTGCAACGCTCTTTAGCTGTTGGCGGTTTTCGTGTTGTATTAGGGAGGCATCATTAAGAGTGTTCATGGTTTCTCGGGCTGCCAATGCCTTTGTTCTGGCATCCTCTATGGTGTTATTTGCCTCAATTGATGCCGTGTAGAGTTCCAACACAACCTTGTCGTACTCTGCTTTCTTTGTTTCAAGTTCGCGTGCCTTCCGTGTTGCCTCGCTGATTTTAACCTCGAGTCCGTTACCGGCATCCTGCTCAAGTTTTTGAGCTTTTCCAATGATCTCCTGAAGCTTGTCGTAGGTTTCTCTGAAATCCAGGGCAAGGTTGTTTTTATCATCGGCAATCTTGGAATTAAGTTCCTTAATTGCATCCTCTGCTTCGGATTGCTGATACGCCAGTTGCTTTATTTCGGCAAGTGCTGTAGATATTGACACAAGCATCCCGGTGAGTTCCGCCTGCAGTGCTTCCTTTGCTGTCAGCGCGATGGTAACGGCAGCTTCGGCTACGGCAACAGAGTCTTTCAGACGCTGAAACTCCTTCTTCTCGGCGTCATTCATCAGGATTTCAAGCGGAGGAGGGATGTAGTACGCAAATTCACCTTCAGCAGCCTTATTGCCACCCGAGAGCTGTTCGCGGGTCTTGAGTGCCTCGGCAATTTCTTTTTCAATTCTGATGCTGTCGGCTCGAAGAGCTGTTTCGAGGTTGTCGAACGGTTTTCTAACATCGGCTTCGGTTTTCTTTAGCAGTTCTTTCAAACGGGCAATTGTTTGCTTGAGTCCGGCCTCTCTGATGGTGAGTTCCTGTTTCCGCGCAAGTGCCGAATCATTCTGAAGGTTAACGGCAATAGAATCAGCAATGGCCTTCGTAAACGAAACAGCATTCGAGTCTATCATTCTGCGTACACTGTCACGAACAGCTGAATGGTGCGCCCGTTGGTTCAGAAGCTGGGGCTGCATTGCCTTGAACAGCGAGTCGCGGCTGTTGCGCTCCTGGTCATACAATTGCTGCGCCTCGGCAAGAGCAACGGTTGCTTGTTCTACCTCATCCACGGTATTCACGCGACTTGCATCCAGAGATTCCATTTTGTCAGAATATGCCAGCAGTGCCTTACTGTGCTGTGCAGAAGCAACTTCAACACTTGCGTAAGCACTCGCCAGTGCGGCCTCGAACGACAGCATTGAGGTGCGCTCTGACTGAATTCTCTGTTCAACTCCACGTGGCATTGTCTGGCCACCATCAATGCAGGTAATAGCAATGGTTACAAATGCATCGAGGGCGCCAGTAACATTACCCGCTGCCGTTGAACATGATGTGCGTTGCACAGAGTCGGATATTACACTGCACGATAAAAGAAGCGATGCTCGTGTTATCGGATACAGTGAGTCCACATAGGAGCGGGCCTGGCTACGCTGTCTTGGGGTTGAGCCGCGGGTGAGAGCTTCGTGGACGGTGCTGATCATGTTTTCAATTCGGGAGGTGTTTACAGCCAGGTTCAAGGCTGCGGGGAATTGAGCAGCGTACAGTGTCAGGTAACGGTGCAGGTCCCGAACACTTCCATGATATGATCGAAGTTCAGGACTATGGTATAACTGCTGTTGGAAATTTGCTATGTTCCTGGTGTGCCGGCCTGACGTGTTAACCAGATCAGAATACGTCTTCTGTGCGCGGGCGAGGAGTAATTCGGTAGTGCGAATGGAGGCCTGAAGCACCTTTGTTTGACTGACAATTTCTTGCTGGATTGAGTTGAGGGTTGCTTTTGCTTTGTTCACAGCTGACTGAGTGTTCTCCAAAGTAATCAAGCGCGACAGTTCCTCCGGGCCCGGACGGTTAATGAGCAAGCTATCATAGCGAGCTACCGAATCCTGGGCACGACGGACCTGTTCGAACAACTCCAGGGAATTCTCACTAATGTGCTGAAGGCGTTTGGAGCAGGCCGATAGTGAATCAGCTAATGCCGAAAGTTGTTGCTCAGTTACGCTAAGGGTATCGCGAGTGTGTTGCAGATCATCATTGGCTGTTGCCAGCTGTTTTTGTGCATTATCCTGAATGCGCTTAAATTCATCAATTGCGTTCTGTCGGCTAACAGCTAATTGTTTCAAACTATCAGTAACTTCCTTAAGCAGCTGTAGCAAATCATTAAGTTTACTATCAACGGCACCGATTGCAGTGCTGCTAAACGGAGAGTTTAAAGAGCCTTTGCCGGTAAGTTTCCACGTAATGGTGCTGATGCCGTCACGGACAGGAATCCACTTCTGTGCATCTCCGCCTCCGCAGCCCTCGCAGGTGAAAATCGCATAGTCCCAGTCAACAGCATTAACGCGGAGCGGGGTTGCCCTGGGGTACTTGTAGAGGTCAGCGTCTTTCAGCTCCAGCGTTGCCTGAATTGGTGTTGCCGGATTCGTGCCGCGTGTTGGATTGCATTGCACAACGGTAGGCGGAATAGAGTCGCACGGACGTTCAGGTACGGGTATTCCCGGAACTCGTGGTACGGGGGTCTCAGTTACGTCTCCAGACCCGGGTCTGGTTTCAGTGGTACGGTCCGATGCCGGAGTTTCCGTGTCGGTTTCGGGTGATTCCTTCAGTGGCCGATACCGCCAGCACACATCGTCAGAAACAACATCAGCAGTCAGCCCGGCGGGTGAGGTACAACGTCCGTTTATCCGAATAATATATGCTGCACCGGGCTCAACATATTCGATGATTGGGATGGTAACGGAGTGTACTCCGGCAGCTGAAGGCACCGGCAGTCGGGCAGAGGGACTGGGAGTTGTTGTCTCCGTTGGTACCCGTGGTATTCCGGGTGGTATCCATTTACCGCAAGGGTTGTCGGTAATTGTAATAGTGGCATCAGTCACGTTTCCTGATACGGCGTAGGTGACAGTAATAGCCCCGCTTGTATGATAGTCCTTAACGGTGCCAGTACAAGGAAGGAGTGGCTCCACAACAGAGAGTGAGCAGGGCACTGTATCACGTGACTGCGCAGGGGTTTCACCGGCCTGCACCACAACAGTTGCCGTTGCGACCATAGTGTTTGTCTCAGACAATCTTGCTGAGGTTGATGAAGGGGCTTTGGCAATGCGACATAACACCTGATAGGCTCCGGAGGGCGTATTCAGAAATATCAATGATACTCCGGTACCGGCTTGTACGATAGCACCAGGAGGGATTGGACTGGTGGAGACATCGTTGTTTCCGGTGCCGTCTGCCGCACTACCAACATACCGTACCTCCCATGTGGCTTCCTTGATGCAAGCAGGCTGGCAATCCGTAATGTAATTTAATTCAACAGGCTGACCCGAAAGAGTGCGGAACGCGGGAGTCACACTCTTGGTGGCAAGCTCAGTCTCGGGTATGGCCTCTGTTATTTCAGGTGGTTGGGTTTCTATGTTATCAGGTGAAGTCACAATTCGCAGATTGTTGCAATTGCAATTAGCAACCATACTGTTCCGCACCACACTAAAAAGGAACGGTTCTGCCCATGGCGGCTGAGTTACCGGTCGGTCCTGTTCATCGAGTATACGCACACTCCATACGTAGCGGCGACCTTCAAACAGTTGAATATCCGGAGGCCACGGCAACCCGGTTGAACCTTCAGAAGCCCGATCTCTGAAAACAATGGGATTCGACTCAAGGGCCTGCCAAGCAGGCTGTCCGTCCCGGTACTCAACAACAACAACCTCGGCATGCGTGCCGGTTACGGGAGGAGTTTCCCTGCTCCAATGAAACACTGCTGACGGTAGCAGCTCGGGCGATAACTCGGCGTTGTTCTGAGGTGCAATTAAACGCGGAGGCAACACCTCCTGAACAGAAAACTGAGCACAAACATCATTGGTCAGCGCCAGTTCAGAACTACGTGCGTCAACCAGTGAAATACAAATGGTATAAAGTCCGGACGGAAGCCGTCCAGTCCGGGTAGAAATCTTGTCAATATTTCCGTAAAACCGAACCAGATCGTACTGAAACACATCCTCGGCATTCAGGATTGTAACCCCGGGGGGAATCTCGATTGGCTGCATCTGTTCAGTCTTTGTTTCTGCTACCACACTACCCGATTGTGTTCCTTTTTTAACAGAGGCGTTTACTCGTACAAGGAAGCTTCCGGAAGTTGCATTTGTAACCGAGAGAAACACGGTTTCACTCCTGGTTTGCCAGTCACTCAGGTATGCTGACGGATTTGGATTAATCACGAGCTGCAACTGCAAAGGCTGAGCCGTAACAGAAAGATTAAGAAGAGCCGTAAGAACGGCACCGAGAAGCAATAAACGAGACATAGCGGCAGCTTTCAGAAGAACATACAATCACCGAAGTAACCAATACGATCATAAATTAAATAAACAAACAATGACAAACAATAATATCATCATATTAATAAGCAGGTAGTACAGTACTGTTAACCAAGGCAAATGGAGTACCGTGCTCAATCGATCTGTCTGGATTTCTACCACTTTTCTTGTTCGTAAACAAAAGGGTTTTCGGCTGAAGCAGTTATCGCTTTCCGACACATAGACTGTTGAAACCTCTCAGCATGAAAGGGTAGTTGTATAAATCGGACATGTACAGGCCTCGGACGCCCAGATGTCAGGATAATAGTGCGTATTTAGTTTTTACGTAGTTTTCGCATCGTTCGAACGGTATTCAACGGTCTTCCGGTTGACGTTGTATAGGGTACCACAAACGTGAATAAATGCTATGTCAATCACTTGCTTAAAGCCCCTTAGCCACTCTCCCGGCTCTGTAGACGGTATATACTGCCTTCGCAAATTGATTTATGTTTTAGTATGGATTGGGCTGATTGCATGTACTCTGCCCATGTTGGGCGGTACTCCCGGTTGGCGACAACTCAGTCCGATGAGTGATGTGCGGTTCGGGCATGATGTGGTACAATTGCACACCGGAGACTTGGTGGTAATAGGGGGCAGAAATTCAGCAGGTGTGGTTCAGGGAACTTCTTTCCTGATCGATGCTGCGACAGGGTCCTACCGCCCGCTTGTTAACCAAGATCCGGTACCCAGAACAAATAGTGCAGTTGTTGCGGTGAAGGACGCAGCGGGCCAGAGTATTGTATACGTGATAGGTGGCTATACAGGAGGAGCTGGAACGTATGTAAGTAGTGCTGCCATTACAAGAATCCGGTATGATTCAGTATCAAAGCTGTGGTCGTACGAAAATGTGGGAACTCTTCCCGTTGCAGTGGGGGACTGCAGAGCAGTGTCTGACGGCGCAGGGAACATTATTGTATCGGGTGGACGTATTCAGAGTGCCGGTCCACTGGGAGTTGGCGTTGTGACAAAAGCAACGGCATCTATCAATATCCAGACGGGGGTTGTGCGCAGACTTGGTGATCACATTACTGCCAGAGCTGCTCATGCCGCCTATTGTTTTCTTGATCAAAATCTACAGCGAACTGTGGCCGTTGCCGGCGGTGAGGATGCCCAAGGCACAAGTACGGAACTCCTGGCCGGTACGGTGTGGGATCCTCGTGCAAATGCGCCGCTGATCCATCGGACGAACTTAGTAGGCATATCGGATAATGCCGGTATTGCACGTGCCTTTGGTGGCGAATCTGGAGGAACACCTGTGGCCACATGTGAATGGTACGACTACAAGAGCGGATGGCGCAATGCGCCACGCATGATTGAAGCCCGTGCTGATTTTGATGTTACGCAGATAGCCGGGACACGAGATACAGCAGCGGCATACATAACAGTGGCCGGCCGGGGTACGGGAACGGCCCTTCGTACATGCGAAATCTTTACGCTGCCATCGGGCTCTGATCCGGCCGGAATGTGGGTACAGTTTAGCCCGTTGAATACTGCGGCATCCGGCCGGCAGGTAGCCGTTGCCGGTAACAATCTGCCCGTTGTTGTTGGCGGTAACGCTACGTCATCTGTAGAATGCTTCCAGCCCCTTTCAATTCCAAATGTATCATTTCCGAGTACTGAAGTAGGGGCACGGTCGGATAGTGTTCCTATCGTTGTTACAAATACATGGATGTTGCCAATAGAGATAAAAAAGATTACTGTTCTCGATGGGGCCGACTTTATTGTTGCGGTTGATACAACAACGGTTAAACTTGCTGCCGGAGAGTCACGCACACTGCTTGGATGGTTCCGACCATCCATGTCGGGAATGCGAACATCCCGTTTAGTGGTTAACCTGGGTATGATTGCTGACACAGTACTCTTAAGCGGAACTGGGCTTGCTTCAACAGTGGAAGTATTAACTGCTGCCGTTGACTTTGGAGATGTACGTGTAGACAGTACGCGCAAAATTTGCTTGCCGGTGTTAAAGAATAACGGATCTGACACGGCATGGATTGACTCGATTGTGATTGAACCTCCAGGAGTGTACGTAGTTGAAAGCCCGGTTGGCAGAGTGGCGGTTGCCCCAGGGACTTCACTCGAGGTTTGCTTTACGTTTACTCCTGCCACCCGCGGAGTAGCTGCCGGATCTGCATCGCTGCATATTGGACCACGTTCGTACCCGGTGTCGGTTATTGGCAATGGTTACCGTACGCTTGCCGTTCTGCGTCAGCCGGGTTGTGATACCGTCTCGGCCCAGCGGAGCGAAGAAGTCAGGCTGAGTGCCATGATTGAGAATGTTGCAGACAGAGATATACAGGTATCTGCAATTTCACTTGCTACTTCGCTACCCGGTATAGCCAGGCTTGCTGATTCATCAGCGATACCGTTTACGCTACGTCCAAACGAACTCCGCTTTGTTGATGTAATTCTAACCGTTCAAAAAGAGGGTGAAGAACGTATTCAGCTATCTGCCATTTCGAATAGTGATTCAGCCGTTGGCGGAGTGCTGTGTGCAGTTGTCCTGTCAAGGTCCGTTGTTCCCAGCATTTCTGCAATTGCAGTAGGTGACCTTTGTATAGGCGATACGGTGTCTACAACCGTTATCCTTACAAACACCAGTGCTGTTGAATCAATTACCATAACAGATGTTACGGTCGAGAATACGCAGCAGGCGCAGGTTGACTCAGGCACGGGCTTCGTGCTATCCCCAAGATCAAGTAAGGTTCTAAGAGTAACTGTTACTGCCTCACAACCTGGAGCAATTGCTGGATCACTTGTCGTGAATTCTACACGGGGTTCAACGGCAATACCAATTCAGGGCCGGGCGATGGACGCACTTGCAGTTGTGCTTCCGTCAGCCTCAATGCAGCCCGGGGATATCAAGGTGTTGCCGGTTGAAATCAACGCCATTTCTGATACAGTAACAGAGTTTAGCATTGCTCATGCGTATGATATGCTCGCTATTACCGGTGTGAGTACGATGCAGACAGATGCCGTTGTCTCGGCCCGCAGTTCAGTGCAGCGGGAATCTGGAGGAACACGGATTCGGATTGTATGGGACTCGCCGTTGCCGATACCGGTTGCGCGGGTGGGAATACAGGTAGAAGCATTGAGGGGCTCTGACGTGGTGTCGAAACTATACTGTGAACGTTCTGCTATTGGCGAAGCATGTGTTTCATCTGACACGTCCGAAATCGCAGTAAATCCCAATTGTGGCCTGGAGAGGTCACTCGTACGCATGAGTTCAGGTGCCAACGTGCGTGTTTCACCCACTCCTGCCACCGATAACATGATCATTACAGTTTCTGCCGTTAACCGTACACCGCAGTTGTTACGGATTGTTGACGCTGATGGCATTATTCATCATTCCGTAGTAAACCCGTCGGTATCTGTTCCGATGAGCATCGGAGTATCAGACCTGCCTGCCGGCATTTACTCAGCACAACTATTTTCCGAAAAGGGGCTTGAGGATTCGTATGTATTCGTTGTACTACACTAAGGAGCACATTCAACGACTGGTGTGCTTGTGTACGTTGTTGTTTGTTGTTGTATGCGGCATGTTTGCTGCCCCACAGGAATTATTCCGAATCGGGCTTACCGGGTCAGCGGGTCTCAACATGCACAATGGAACGCTGACTACCAATGACGGTCTGTTGGAATGCGGAAAATTTACTGATGCTACAACTCCCGGGTGGACAGTAGGCAACAGCTTCTGGTATCCGTTAACGGAGAATATTGTATTTAACCCACGACTGCAATACTGGAAGGCCGACGGGGTGTTCACGGCTCCGAATGATGTACAGCCAAATGTTGCCCTACCCAACGGTACACTGGTTAGAATGAACAGTGAGTACCGTGTTTCTACATCGCTTGACTATATCAACCTGGACTTGCTTGCATTATGGTATCCAATCGAGCGGCTGTTCCTGGGATTCGGGCCACAGGTTGGGTGCAATCTTCGTGCAGCTTTTGAGCAGACAGAGACAATTCTTGAACCATCATTCCTTGAGTTTACGCAGGGAGGACGGGAACGTACATTCCTTTCTTCCAGCTTTGCTCAGAACAATACAAGTGCAAATCTGCGTATCGCTGTATCCGCTCTGGCCGGTTATGATATACCGACAACAGCAGATCTTGTAATATCACCCGAAATTGGTTATACCTACGGATTTACAAATATCCTTAATACATCTGACTGGAGCGTCCATTACCTGCATGCCGGTGTAACAGTAGCCTGGTCAGTGAAGTCCGCACCCGAGCCGCTTCCTGCTCAGCCTACACCTCCGGCTGACGCAAAACCTGTCATCGTTGCAGAGGCAGCCAGGCCGGTTCGGTCAATGTCAGTTGATGTAAGCGGGAAGATGTCGGATGGAAGCATAATACCCGGTGCCGACATCCTGATTCACGAAGAGCGTATAGGCGATGTAGCACCATTGCTGCCATTCGTGTTTTTTGATGCTGGATCTGCCAGTGTGCCGGCTCGTTACAAAGAATTTGCAGGAATGAGTTTTGATGAACGGATGCTGCAGGATAGTATTCTGGGCTTGTATCACAACCTCCTGAACATCGTGGGATCACGTTTACGCCTGTATCCAGATGCCAACCTCGTGATTCAGGGATTCTGTGAACCCCTGGATGGTGAAACCGACACAACCCTTGCATTGCAGAGAGCACGGTCCGTAAAAGATTTTCTTGCCAATTCATGGAGAATAAGCGAATCACGAATTCAAATAAAGTCCGGTACACTGCCGGCCGTGGTTTCCAATCGTGCAGCGCAGGACGGAAGGGAAGAAAACCGTCGTGCTGAACTTTCAAGTGCTGATCCCCGGATTCTGGCACCCATTCAATTGGCATTCACAAAACGGAACGTGGAACCTCGTGAACTTGTTATTAAGCCCGTGTTCTCGACTCAGGATGATATCGCAGAGAAGGAAGCTCGGCTTATCATGAACGGGAATCAGGTTGGAAGCAGTATCCCGATATCCGGTGCTGAAGCAGTGTGGACGGTGAATGCGGGCAGTTTAACAGAAGTTCTGGGTGTGAAGAACTCCGTAACAGGTGAAGTGAATGTTTCAGTTCGGTATTCTGACGGGCAGACCGATGCCAGAAGCTCACTGATGAGCGTGCGTCGTATTGTTCAAAGCCGTCGCTACTCAAATGAGCTTGTGCGCGATAGTGTGATTGAACGATTTCGGCTAATCTTTTTCGACTTTGACAAACCAGTGATAAGCAGCTTTAATAAATCGATTTTAGATCTCATTCGGAGTAGGATGCGAACTAATTCGGCTATTCGGATTACCGGTTTTACTGACAGAATGGGCAGTGTACCGTACAACACTGAACTATCGCGGCGTAGAGCCGAAGCCATCGAAGCAGATATTAAGCAACGCATTGTTCCGAATCATGTTAGCTTACAGGCTGCCGGCCCCACATTAATCTACAATAATGAGTTGCCCGAAGGCAGGTGGTACAACCGTACCGTACTCATCGAAATTGCAACCCCGGCGGAGGAATAATGAAAGCGCTGACAATAGCTTCTCTGTATGTGGTTGTTGCATGTGTGGTACTGGGCAATTCGGCCGGTGCACAAACCATGCTGGAACTTAACGATCAGTTGCCGCCGTATTTACTGAGTGCCAGACTCCTAAACAATGGACATTTTTCGATAACGACAAACTATACTACAGATACCACCAAGACACTGATATACCGGGAAGACGGTGCAGGGAATCGTCCGGTTAACTATACCTCGCACGTTCATATTAAAATTGATGATGTGGTTTACCAGCTGCCGTACGAAATTGACAGGACAACTGACCTACCGCCGCCACCCAACCCCCTTATTGTTCAGGATTTATTTCGGGATACCGTCCAGGGCAGACCAAGGATAAATACCAGACTTCTGGCAATACCATCCGCCGGCGACAGCGTGAAACTGGTTTTTACGATGGAGCCGGTGCAGCGTCCCAGTGGCGGCTTTATCCGCTTATCGGTTCGTGTTGACAATTCCGGGATTGTACCGCACTCAATAGGTGTGCTGATGCTTGTTGATACCAAGATTGGGAAGAACGACAGAGCACCAATCGGAACGGCATTCGGCTACAGCGGGATCGAATCGCAGTATCGCAGAAATACAGCACCCGGAATTCCGGAGTTTTGGATTGCACTGGAAGGAACGCCGCTGGCACCCGGCCTGACGGCGCGTGGTAACCTTCGGGCAAGTGAACTTATTGAGCCCGACCGGTTTTTGTTTGGTAACTGGGTTGACGATAACAGTACAGGTATTCCCGGGCTGTACAAAGTTATGTGGGACGAGCGGATTCCATCGGGATTAAGCTTTACTGACAGTGCAATTTTACTTCTGTGGGAGCAACAAAAGCTTGCTGCACGAACGCGAAAACTGCTCGCTGCAACCGAAATTGGTTTGGTTGATTCGCTCTCGGTTTCGTTTGGAACCGGTGGCGGTGGTGGTGGTAGTGGTGGCGGGGGCGGGGGTAGCCTTGGTGTTGCCGGACCCGGAGGGTGTATGCGTGTTGCCACCGTGATAGAGGATACCTGTGGGAAGGCCGGATATTCACCGTATGCCCCTGATACCGTTACCAGTTTATTCCTGGTTACAAACACTGGCCAGAACCTGTTAAACAATGTTAGAGTTGAGCTGGGTGCTTTGCCGGCAGGAATTAGGCCCCTTGTTCAGACAACACAGGTAATTCCGGCGGCTCTTACTGTTGATCAAACTGGTGTTGGTCTGGCCTCATTCGAAGTTGTCCCCAGATTGTATGACCAAACCTATACTATCCCGATTGCGTTTATGGCTAACGCATCAGATACGATTCTGCAAAGCACAGTGTGTGTGATCGTCCCCGGCATACTTGGAAAGATAGACGGAGCGAATACTGTTACTCTACCGGTGTGTCCGGGAAACCGTGATACGTTTGATATTCCTGTCAAACTGGATGGAATCCGGTGTCTGCCCATGTACCGTGCAACTGTGATTGCACCTTCCGGTGCTCCTGCCTCCATCGTAGGTCCATTGCCTGTACTTCCTGCCAATGGTAGTGCATCGGTACAAATTGAATCTGCACCATTATCTGAGCAGCAAACAGATGTGTATGTCCAAATTGTAGTGCGTGACTGGGAATCACTTGCCCCTGGTGATACAACCTGGGTTGAATTGATTGATACTGTAAAGGTGACAATCGTTGGTAAGCATGCAGAAGTTCAGGCGCTTACTGCCGGTGATACGTTGGTTCTGCCAAGGATCTGTGTGCGCGATACAATGGTTGATTCAATGCAAATTCAAAACGTTGGTGGGTGTGATGCCACGATTACAAATGCGCGACTAAGCAATGATGCGGGGGGCGTATTTACACTCAATACGAAAACCGTAATACCGCAAACTATTGCCCGTGGCGCCCGCGGCCAACTCTTTGTGCAGGCAAGTTCTGCAATAGCAGGTACCTTCGTAGGCGAAATCGAGTTCAGTTCACCGGCAAAACCCGTAGTGATAAGAGTCCCCGTTAAAATCGAGGTGGATAAACCGGCGTATTCCGTACAAGGTGATACCTTGTACATGGATACTATTTGTACAAACGCAACCACTGCAAAAAGTTTCGATCTCGCCAATATCACAGGCTGCGACATCCTGATCGATTCGGTTAGAATACTTGGTACCGATCCGGCAGCGATTAGTCCGCAAACATCCTTCCTGGTAGGTCCGAAATCCACGTTGAGCATTTCGGTTGCTGTAACACCGGTTGTGCAAGGGGCTTGGACGTCAACATTCAGGATATTCAGTGCCGAGGGTGGTAATCGTGACATTACGGTCGTTGGATATTCGGCTGACAAAAGCTTGAACGTAACTGACAGTATTTATATGGGACGCCAGCGAGTGTCGCAGAATATGGTGTATGTTCTTGATAGTGTTGTTATCAGCAACAACTCACAAACACCACTCACCATTACAGGTGTGCAGTACGGAGGGCAAAATCCTACCGACGCAACACTCGAGTTGCCCGGAGGCCAGCCGTGGCCGATAACGATTCTGCCTCTGCAAGGTCAAACATGCTTTGTCACCAGCCGAACACAGGGAATAGGTGAGAGACGCACCCTGGCCATACTTCAGACCCGTGAACAATTATGTGCTCCAATTCTGCCGGTTACCATTGTACAATACGGTGTTCAGCCACTACTCGACATTGAGCGACATGACATCCAAAAAGGTAGTGTGTGTTATGGAGGTGTTGCAGATACAACCGTCACGATCAGAAATCTTGGAAACGAAGCACTGAGTATCAACAAAATAACCTGTACTGGGTCAAATGCATTTACGCTACCTGAGCCCCTTCCCATACGCCTGGACAGCGGAGAAGAAAAACAGCTTGCAATTCGGCTAAGTCCAACCCGAATTGGTCCGGATGCCTGTGAATGTACGGTTCAGACAAATGCCGACTGGTTTACTGTTCAGGATACTACACTTCGGATAGGAATTGTTGGAGTAGTGTGCGGGACGCTGTGGGCTGACACTGTTGATGCCATGGTAGGCACAGTATCCGAAATACCAATTTATTTACAACCTGACGAACGAACAACGCTAACCCAGGATTCGTTGTTTGCTGTGCTGGCATCTCAGGGGACACTGACCGAGTTTGAAGTTCGTACCGACAGCAGTATGGCACGATTTACAACAGACATTCAGGGCTTAATTTCCGGAACGGTTCAGCCAGTACCCGGATCAGCGTATGTGAGCGGTGTGCCTGCTGTTACCGGAACCGTTAATGAGCTTGCACGACTCTCAGCCGACATACTTCTGGGTTCCCGGTTGCGGAGTCCGATAATCATTAAACTTAACACCATTGCCGGCGGCTACTTTGATATCCGCACTAAGGACGGACTGCTACGGGCTGACTACTGTGCATTTGACCAGAGGCGGGTTACGCCAGTACAGCAAGGTGTACAGCTATACACATACGGGGCGGACGTTAGCCTGATTGGTTTTGAGTCAGGCACGGTCTTGGTTCAGTGGCATACCCTGCAAGGTGATTTGTTGTCGTCACAGGAAATGAGTGTATCTGCAGGAGAAACAGTATCAGTACCAGTTCCCAACAATTCGCATGGTGTATTGTTTGTAACGGTTACCGGCACAAACGGAGTTGTCCAGCGGAGTGCCGTTGTACACTTGCATTAAGTTGGACGATTAAACCGTTTTTTTCGCAGACTTAGTAGGTGATGGTGATTGTACTGCGTCCTGCAGCTCGAGCAGGGGCTCGCTCTTATTATCCACAACCTGGCGGGTGATAACGCATCTGCGTACGTTTTCTACATCGGGCAGTTTATACATGATTGGATTCATGATTTCTTCCATCACGCCTCGCAAGCCGCGGGCGCCGGTGCGTCGGGCCTTTGCTTTTGCTACTATTGCTTCTAATGCATCACGTTCGAACTCCAGTTCGATTCCTTCAAGAAGCATTAACTTTTGATACTGCTTTACCAAGGCATGTTTGGGATTCGTTAAAATATCCAACATGGCAGCATCGCTCAGTGGGTCAAGAGCAGTTACAACCGGAAGCCTGCCAATAAACTCGGGTATAAAGCCAAAGCGCATCAGGTCTTCGGGCTCTACGTACCGCAATAGGAAAGCACTTTCTTCTATGGACGGAGCTGAGCCCGCCGTGAATCCGATGGAGGCCGGCCGCATTCTGCGTGCGATGATTTTATCCAGACCCTCGAACGCACCACCGCAGATAAACAGAATATTCCGTGTGTTGACATTTATCAGCGGCTGTTCCGGGTGCTTACGTCCACCCTTAGGAGGTATTCCGGCAATTGTACCCTCAAGAATCTTCAGCAGACCCTGCTGCACACCTTCGCCAGAAACGTCGCGGGTTATGGAGGCAGAATCACTTTTCCTGGTGATCTTGTCAACCTCATCAACATAGATGATACCTCGTTCGGCGCGCTCTACGTTGTAATCGGCATTCTGAAGCAGGTTTACGATAATGCTTTCCACATCATCGCCAACATACCCTGCTTCCGTAAGCGTTGTTGCGTCGGCAATAGCAAACGGAACATCCAGGATACGTGCAAGTGTCTGTGCGAGCAGGGTTTTCCCGGTACCTGTTGGACCCAGTAGCAGAATGTTGCTTTTGTCGATCTCTACATCATCAAATGGGCTTACAAGGTCTTGTGCCTGAATCCGCTTGTAGTGGTTGTAAACGGCAACTGAAAGAGTTTCCTTAGCGTTATCCTGCCCAATCACATACGAATCCAGACGCTGTTTGATTTCGGACGGGCGTGGCAGGGTGGAGATATCGGATCGAAGCGATGTTTGTGGCTGGTTCTTTCTAAGAATCTCAACTGAATTCTGAACGCAGATATCGCACATATAAGCCCCCTTCCCTGCGATCAGGCTGGTTACTTCGCGTGAGCTGCGACCACAAAACGAGCAATGTAATTCTTCCGGGTGTCCGGTATCAGTTGAGTCCATAATGTCAGTGCCGATAAGTTAAACAGTACCGGTAGTTCGTGTAAGCACCTTGTCAATCAAACCGTATTCGAGTGCTTCCTGCGACGTCATCCAGTTATCGCGGTCTGCATCCCGCCTAATGGTATCGAAGTCTTTACCGGTATGTTCTGCGATCACAGCGTACAACATGTCACGTGTACGCAGCATCTCGCGGGTATAGATTTCGATATCCGAAGCCTGACCTTGCGAGCCACCGTGGGGCTGGTGCATCATCACGCGTGAATGGGGGAGAGCATACCGCTTTCCCTTAGTACCGGCGCAAAGCAGCACCTGTGCCATCGAGGCAGCCATACCAACACAGATTGTACTGATATCTGGCTTTACAAACTGCATTGTATCGTAAATGGCCATTCCTGCAGACACGCTGCCACCAGGAGAGTTAATATAAACCGATATATCCTTAGCAGGATCTTCGCTTTGCAAGAACAACAGCTGGGCAATTGTCAAACTGGCCACGTAGTCATCAATTGGTGTGCCAATGAAAACGATACGTTCTTTTAATAGTCGAGAATAGATATCGTAGGCGCGTTCGCCGCGACTGGTTTGTTCTACAACCATCGGCACGAGCTGGGAGTGCATAGTTAACGTCCTTCTTGAAGTTACACGATTACGAATGGCTTTCTTCTGGGAAAACTGCTTCAGCCGACTCATCGGTTGGAGCAGGTATTGTGTTAATGACAGCGTATCCGAGCAACGTATCCATTGCTTTTTCGGAAAGCAATCTGTCGGCAAATGACTCGCTGCGTGCCATTAGCAGGTTTAGTTGATCTACCGGCAGGCCTGTACGTTCGGCAGCGCTATCGATGTCTTCCTTGGTAAGAGTAATACCTTCCTTGGCAATTATCTGCTGGCGGATCAATTCCCACTTTGCGATTCGTACAGCCGGATCGCGGAGTTCATGTTCAAGGTCGTGGGCAGTAAGTTTCTCCAGCCGTGGGTCACCCTCATTTCTCTTTTTAAAATCATCAAACAGCTGATGAATAACCGCATGGGTTAACGATTCCGGAACATCGAAGTCATGGGCCAGAACCAGCTTGTCAACAATTTGATTTTCTACTGACTGCCGGGCCATTTGATCGAAGTACGCCTGGATCTGCCTGCGAATATCGGCTTTCAGTTCTTCGGTTGTATGAATATGGTTCTCGGTGATTTGCTCTACAAACTCATCGGTAAAATCGGCAGGCACAACTTTCTGAATATCAGTAATCGTAACGCGGTACGACGGTGGCTGTGCATTGGGATCGGCGGTTTCGGCAACGTATGTGAAAACCGTACCAACGGTACCGTTATGGAGCGAATTTCTCAGGTGCATGTCAACCGAATCATCGTCTAAATACACCTTCGTTTCCGTTGTTTCGGCACCAATTATCGGCATCGACGTTTCTTTGTCGACCTCATTCATCGAGATTGTTGCAACGAACTGCGTATCGGTAATTTGTTCTGCAGGCTGAAATGTTGCTGCTTTCATGCGCAGGTACTCAATCTCGCGCTGCACATCGGCATCGGTAGCTTCACGGACCGGCTTATCAACCTCGATATTACGATACTCACCCAGGTTGATTTCGGGGAGAATTTCGTATTCAATGACAAAGGTTACGGCATCTGATTCCTTGCGGATATCTACCAATGCGGGAGTACCGACAACAGGAACCGCTTCGTCCTTGGCGTACTTTCTGAACTCGGAATCGGCAATAGTTTCAAGAGCATCCGTTTCGATCTGGCGTCCCATCGTCTGCCGAATAACACTAATCGGAACCTTACCCTTCCTAAACCCCTTCATGGTTATCTCGGCTTGAGCAGCCTGATATGCATGTTGATAGTGGGGTTTTAGGTCATCCGGTTCCAGGTGAATTTGAACTTGGCGTTTACAGCCTGCCAGTACATTTGTAGTACGTTCCAAGAAATCTCCAGGATAAAGTATGTTGTGCGGAAGGAGAGACTCGAACTCTCACGAGTTGCCCCGCCAGATCCTAAGTCTGGTGCGTCTGCCAATTCCGCCACTTCCGCGGGGCTGCAAAGATAAACAGATTGCTGTCCGAAATACGTCACGGGTGCCTTCTTTCTGTCAGAAACTGGAAGATTTTGCCGGCAACATGGTCATTAATCATACACAATTGTAGCATGGACATTATCATTCTTGGCGGGGGCTGGGCCGGTATTGCTGCTGCAATAACAGCGGTGCGGAATGGTGCGGCTGTGACGCTGGTAGAGGCGCGTCCGTACCTTGGAGGCAGGGCACGATCGTTCATGCACAGGGATACCCGTACGGTAATCGACAATGGGCAGCATGTAATGATAGGTGCGTATTCTGCTGCTGATTCGGTATTGAAAACCCTGGGAACGGATACCATTTTGGATAAACAAACGTCAATCACGGTTGCCTTTGTAGGTCAGCAAGGCTCACAATCGGTGCTAAATACCGGAAGGCTACCGGGACGAGCAGGGCTGGTTACAGGAATACTTGGAATTCGGCATCTGGGTTTGACCAGCAAGCTGGCAATTCTAAAACTTGCTCAACGGATCATATCGAATCCGCCCGATACAACCGGGCTCACCTGTACACAGTTCCTTATCCGCGAACGTCAGCCCAACGCTGCCATTGGTGGCTTTTGGGACCCAATAATTCTTGCAACACTCAACGCACCTCCGGAGAAGGCTGCCGCATCCCTCCTTGTTAACGTGCTGCGCCTGTCGTTTTTTGCCGGTACCGGAGCCTCAGGACTTTGGATACCAACTACGGGACTAAGTGATCTGTTAAGCCCCTTCCCTGACTGGCTGAACAACCATCATGGTACACTTATAACGGGTGATGCAGTGCAGTTACTGAAACCTCATGAAAGGGGCTTGGGCTGGACGCTTACTCTGCACAGCGGCACAATGCTTAACGGAGCTCGGGTGATTAGTGCGATACCACAGCGTGCCCTGCACCGTCTGGCAACAGCATCAAACCTAACCATTAATCTGCCTGCAGAACCTGAAGTGAGCCCAATTCTTAGCGTGTACCTGTGGTACGATACACAGTGGTTATCCGCTGACTTCTGTGCTGCGCTGGGCACAACGGTGCAGTGGATTTTTAATAAAAAAAGAATCCGCGAAGGACTTGTTGCCCTTACCATTAGTGCCGCCAGCATTGTACCCGATAACCATGACCGAATTGTTCAGCTCTGCAGGACAGAGCTGGAATCACTCTTTCCTGAATCGAAGCATGCAACCATCGTGCATGCCCAGGTGATTCGTGAAAAGCAGGCTACCCCCCTGATAACACCGGAAATCGAATCAGCAAGGACCAGCTACTTTACCAGGCATCAGAACCACGGTATTCCGGTCGGACATGGCGACAACACTCTGTGGCTTGCCGGTGACTGGACGATGCCCGGACTACCCGCTACAATTGAAGCCGCTGCCCGGAGTGGGATTTATGCTGCCGGTCAGGCATGTTCCAGAACCGTTTCGTAATCCACAGTAAACCATAGCCCCCTGCCATCCCTAATGCAAAACCGGCCAGAACATCGCTGGGCCAGTGAACGCCGCAATACACCCGTGAGAAGGCAATAAGACCGGCAAGCGTGTACCATAACCAGACTCTTGACGGGAAGTACCCCGTTAGAACGACTGCTCCCGCAGCATTATTGAGCGCATGATTCGACGGGAAGCTGCCACCCCCTGATCCCACTAACTGATATACATCGGGTAGGACGCTGAACGGGCGCAAACGATGTATCGCCTCCTTGAGCAGATGGTGCGACGTGAAGTCGAGCACCCCTGCCAATACCACAAGTGATACAGCACACCACCGGCCCCGCTTCCCGCCAAATACAACCAGGTAGAACAAGCCTGCAAACCAGATCCACTTCCAGTTGGAGCTGGAAGTAATCCATACAAAAAACGTGTCCAGCCAACCTGACGAAAGGCCGTGGTTGATGCTATAAAACAACCACCTGTCGAGTGATTCAAGCCAAGGTACCATGTGATTGCCGAAAGCTATGGAATTTTTCCGGTTCCCGGCTGGTCATCCTTTTTTATCCACATATACCCAATGTTATTTGTCTGCATCGCTGCTTATCCTAATTTGTGAACTATTGGCTTTGCACTGAAAGAAAAGGGCCATCAGATTGAAAGAGTAGCGGCAAAGCACAAAGCGGCTTAACGAATTCATGACCAGACATTTTAACTATACAGCCAGTGAATGTTGGCAGTAGAGGACGCATTCTCTCTACAGGTGTTTTCTTCACAGTAGAATGTCGAGTCATTTAGTCGTTACCGTAAAATTATTTAATACCCCTAATTGTAGGATGAGGTTACGGCATGCGCATTACGCGTTGTTTTACTAAGCAAGGACAGAATGTTTTTGATTCATTTGTTTACACTCGAAGATCTTCTACGCTTCGGAACCCGGACGGTACCGTGGTGTTTCAGATGGACGACATTGAAGTACCAGAACGTTGGTCGCAAGTAGCAACCGACATCCTGGCTCAGAAGTACTTCCGTCGGGCAGGTGTTCCGCAAACTGATGAGCACGGCAACCCTGTTCTTGACGAGAGTGGTGAACAGGTACTGGGCAGAGAACGTTCTGTCAAGCAGGTAGTACACCGGCTGGCAGGATGCTGGAGATGGTGGGGTGAGCAGCATGGGTATTTTGACTCTGCCGATGACGCACAGGCCTTTTACGATGAAGTTGCCTATATGCTGCTGAATCAAATGGCTGCTCCTAATTCTCCGCAGTGGTTTAACACCGGCTTGAACTGGGCATACGGGATAACCGGAACATCACAGGGGCATTACTATGTTGACCCTGAAACACAACGCCTGGTTAAATCCAAGGATGCCTACAGTCACCCGCAGCCACATGCCTGCTTTATTCAGGGAGTGTCGGACGACTTAGTGAACGAAGGCGGCATTTTTGACCTTGCCACCCGTGAAGCCCGCATTTTTAAGTACGGCAGTGGTACAGGCTCCAACTTCAGCAGTTTACGGGGCGAAAACGAAAAGTTATCCGGCGGCGGAGTATCGAGCGGCTTAATGAGCTTCCTGAAAATTTTTGACCGTGCAGCCGGTGCAATCAAAAGCGGTGGCACGACCCGCCGTGCCGCAAAAATGGTGATCCTTAATGTTGATCACCCCGATATTGAAAAATTTATCGACTGGAAGGCAAAAGAAGAAGAAAAAGTGGCATCACTGGTTGCCGGTAGTAAGGTGTGTTCTACATTCTTACAGGCAATTATGGACGAAGCGCATACAAACGGCGCCGATCCGCATAGCAATAAGGCTTTGGACACTCTTATTCGGAAAGCACTGCATCGCGGCGTTCCCTACAATGTTGTACGCCGGACCCTCGACATGGTGGCACAAGGGTTTACAACATTAAACTTCTCTACTTTCGATACAAATTACGAGGGTGAGGCTTACGGCACTGTGAGCGGACAGAACTCCAACAATACTGTTCGGGTGACCAATGACTTCATGCATGCCGTACTGAACGATACAACCTGGGACCTGGTATGGCGTACCGATAATACCAAGCGCATTTCGGTTCGTGCCCGCGACTTGTGGAATAAAATCAACATGGCCTCGTGGAAGAGTGCTGACCCGGGACTTCAGTTTGATACAACCATCAATGAATGGCACACATGTCCCGCTGACGGCAGAATCAACGGCTCGAATCCGTGTTCGGAATACATGTTCCTGGACGATACGGCCTGTAATCTGGCGTCATTAAATCTTGCACACTTTTACAGTGTTGAAAAGGAAACATTTTTAATTGATGAGTACAGGCATGCAATCCGGCTATGGACCGTGGTGCTCGAAATATCAGTTCTCATGGCCCAGTTTCCTTCAAAAGAAGTTGCCGTACGAAGTTTTAACTTCAGGACGCTTGGCCTGGGTTATGCCAACCTTGGAACGGTTCTGATGGTTATGGGGATCCCCTATAATTCACCGCGAGCACTCAGCCTGTGCGGTGCCCTTTCTGCTATCATGACCGGCGAAGCATACGCAACCTCAGCAGAGATGGCCCGAGATGTAGGGGCTTTTGCCAGATACAAGAGTAATGCCGAAGACATGCTTCGTGTAATTCGAAATCATAGGCGTGCAGCATACAATGCCGAAAAAGAGGAATACGAGCATCTAACAATTACACCCCGTGGTATCGACCACAATGATTGTCCGGAACCCTTGCGGAAAGCAGCCACCCACGCCTGGGATCGTGCTCTTGAGCTTGGTTTAAAGTACGGCTACCGGAACGCACAGACTACCGTGATTGCACCAACAGGTACAATCGGTCTGCTGATGGACTGTGATACCACGGGTATTGAGCCTGACTTTGCAATTGTAAAATTCAAGAAGCTGGCCGGAGGTGGTTACTTTAAGATTGTAAACCAAAGTGTAAGTATAGCACTACATAAATTGGGCTATACCGACAGTCAAATTGAAAGCATAGAACGCTTTTGTAAAGGTCACGGAACTCTTGTTGGCAGCCCCGTTATTAACAAAGCCTCGCTCCGTGAAAAAGGGCTTCCTGAATTTGCCATCGATAAGATCGAAGACCAGCTTGATTCCGCTTTTGATATCCGTTTTGTTTTTAATCGGTTTACCCTGGGTGACGATGTTTGCGCAAAGCTCGGCTTTACCGAGGCCGAGATGGAGCAGCCAAGGTTTTCGGTTCTCTCGGCATTAGGCTTTACCGACGAAGAAATCGAAGCTGCCAACACGTACGTTTCGGGTACCATGACGATTGAAGGGGCTCCGTACTTAAAAGATGAGCACTTGCCGATTTTTGACTGTGCAAATAAATGCGGAAAAAGCGGTCAGCGTTATATCCCATACATGGCCCATGTTCGAATGATGTCGGCAGCCCAGCCCTTTATCAGTGGAGCTATTTCAAAAACAATCAACATGCCGGGCGAAGCCACCGTTAGCCAGGTGGAAGAAGTACACTTCGAAAGCTGGAAACAGATGGTAAAAGCCATTGCCTTGTATCGCGACGGTTCGAAGCTTAGTCAGCCGTTAAATGCCTCTGCGGACAGCTACGACGAAATTGTCATGCTTGGCGATGAAGACACGCTGGATGAAACCAAGGGTCCGAAAGAAGTGTATGAAGTAATCCGTGAACGCGTTTATCACAGGGCAGAACGCAGACGTCTGCCCAAACGACGCCATGGATACGTGCGCGAGGCAACGGTTGGCGGACACAAGGTTTACGTGCGTACCGGTGAGTTTGACGACGGTCAGCTGGGTGAGATTTTTATTGATATGTACAAGGAAGGAGCTTCTTTTAAGGGGCTCATGAATTGCTTTGCCGTTCTTGTGTCAAAAGCCTTACAGTACGGCGTTCCGCTTGAAGAGCTTGTTGATACCTTTACCTTTACCCGATTCGAACCGGCAGGCTTTGTTGAAGGACACGAAGCAATTAAAAATGCGACCTCAATCCTGGATTATGTGTTCAGGACGTTGGGGTATGACTACTTAAACCGTACTGATTTTGTCCACGTAAAGGCCGTAGACGAGGTTGCACCGTCAAAAAACAATAAACTTCCCGAAAAAACGGGCTTACCTGATGGTGCGCGAGCGGTTTCGGATTCAGAGAATTTTCATCCGCCGATAGTGGTTGGAGATAATCCGGAGAAAGTTACCGGTATTATTGGCGGACGAGTAGCAGATGCACGGATGATTGCAATCGAAATGGGATTTACCGGTGAAGCATGCGGCAAATGCGCATCGATGCACGTAAAGATTAACGGTTCATGTATGGTATGTGTTGATTGCGGCCACACTACGGGGTGTTCGTAGGCATACCGTGTTAAATGGCTTAGAAATTGTTGCTCTGCCGACGGAATTCAGAGAAAATCACGTTAACCAAGTAAGGATAAACATACTTTTTATACGTTTTCTTTTGAATACTTCGTTGTTTCAGCCTATTTTTAACGCAATTGTGCAGAATAACTAACTTGTAGAAACAGAATTTCAGCCAGGAGTAATGATATGAATCTTCGAATAACCGGACTTTTTGTTGCGGCTTTCTTGGTAATGTCGGTTGCCATCACGGCAGCCATGCGCTGTGATGACAATGCAAAAAACTCGTCATCGTGCATGTCGAAGTCAACCAGTCAGACAGCTGGAGCCAAAGCCGAGGATGCTGACAACTGTGCAACCTCAAAGAAAGCATGCTGCTCAATGAAGGCAAAAGCATCAGCCAAGAAAGTATCGAATTCAGGCGCCGGTACCACGGCAAAAGCAAGTAGTGGCTGTTGTATGACCAAGAAGGGTGCAGCGGAAACATCGATGTCGAAAGCTGACAATGCAAAACTCAACGACGGAACATCGGTTCAAAAGTGAGACAACCAGAAAACGAAAACGGGTTAATAGTTAGCCCCTTACAAGCCAGGAGGTAGTATATGTCGAAGGGTGGAGCAGGGAAAGTTTACTTCGTGCTCTACTTGGCAGTTATTCTTGAACTTCTCATCATCATTGTAGAACGTGATGAAGCAGAAGAGCATTTGATTGCCAAGCAGAAGGAATCAATGCGCATCGTGGAGAGCATTCTTGCCCAGCTTCAGGTAGGAGCCGGGTCAGAAGGTATTAACACGCGTCCGCAAGACCAGATTACGATACCGCCGCCAGGTGTTAATGTTAAGGAAGCAATTGGTGCAGATATTAAGCCGGAACGGAAGTACCTGGTTGAAGTTGGGATAACAGACGTTGTATCGAACCTGAAGCAGCAGGAATCCGAAGAAGCCGAGGATTACGTTGAGCGTATGATGCGCTTTCTAAAACTGTCCAACGTATCTGACCTGAAATATGAAATTCTGTACTCCGGTGACCAGGGTAGCGAAACGGTTCCCCAAGACAGTTCGTCGTGGCAGCTTAAATCGGTTTCGTCTCTTGACTTACAGGTAAAGGACATGGAAGCCAGGGTTAAACAGGCATGGGAGCAGAACCGCACTAATCCCAAGGCCTTCATTGAACAGATGCAGCGCATACTGATTGAGCCCAAGTACTCTCAGCCTCAGGTAACGGCATTTAAACCTTCCGGAATTCAGGATCCCGAGTACTATTACAGTCAGGAAGAAACCCAAAAGTTAGGTCCTGAAATTTCGCGGAAGAAACGATCGTTTGTTGTGAATTTCGAACCCCGTGATGCCGGTTGGTATAAGTTGCGGTTTTCGTCACGAACAAACCAAATTCTGGGCGTAACCATAAAAGAAGGGGCTAGTCACGCAGAAATCGACCCGGAAGAAAAAGTAAATATTGGTACTGTCCAGCTTAAAGTAAAAGACCTGCTCAAGGTTCGTGAAGAATTAACCCGAAATACCGAAGGGTTACCAAATCCTGACCTTGTAAAAACCAATATCGAGCAATTCGATAAAGCAATCAACAAGTTGAAGGATGAAACAGACGACCTGCCCACAAAAGCACGTATTCAGTTGTTTGGAGCAATTGTAAAACTCACAACTCCGGGAATTCAGGCCGAGAATGCTTTCGACAGGAATCGTGGCGTGATGGAGTTTAATATCCATGTGCTGAAGCCCACGCCTCAGATTACCGATCCAAAGATTGCCGACCTTGAAAATGTTGTCAGAGTCTTTGATAAACTGTCCAAGCTGGTGCTGCCAATGCAGGTAACGCCGTCTAATGGCAAAACCGAATTTCTGGCACAACCAGGATCTGCCTCAGTTGTGGAATCCGGTTCTTCCTCAAGTTCCTCAGGAAGTGGTTCAACCAAGTGGGTTGGCAAAAATCTCGTAATTCCGATTGCCGGGAATCTTGCACCACGCGATGAACCATACGTATTCCAGTTAGCTCAGGCTAATGGTCCCAAGAAATCTGAGCCGGCAGTATGCTCGGTTTATGTGTATTCGTCGTCGATAAGTAATGCTGACGAAGTAAAGAACTTCCTCGAAGTTTCGTGGGGTGACGCACTGGAATTAGTGGTTGTACCTTCATCAGGCAACACGATTAAGCCCAGTGAATTTATGATGCAGTTTGATATGGGAACCGGAGCTCAGATTGCTCCACTGCGGAAACTGAACGTACAGGCCAGTGATGCAGTATCAGTACCTCCGGGTACGGCAAAGGTGACGTTGAATGTTGCCTGGAAAGATCCGCGTACAGGAGAAGTAGTTCCAATATGGAGTGGCAGCGGAGATGTTGGACTTAAAAAACCAACAATTGTAACCAGTGATATGACGGCCGACCCAATTACTGATAACCAGACGGGCGAGTTTGTTGTAAAAGGCATTCAAGTCCGTGCACCGTCAATAAGTGCTGATGGGAACGAGCGTGCAAGTATCGGTTCAGTATCTGTGAATATTGGCAATACCTCTGTTCGTGACATGAAAACGGGTGCAACCTTTAAAGCTGTTCCTGTTGGCAAGCCAAGAAAAGTTTCAGGCAATGACTACGAAATCACGCTAAAACTTCAGGGTGGCAAGTTCCCCCTTACCAAGGGCAGAGTAAAAGGCAGTGTACAGGTTACAATCTCTGCAACTGCCAGTGCCGACGGAGCAGAGTCACGTCCACGCATGATCACTAAAACTGTTAACGTAAGTAATTGACGACCAATAATAGAGTGCAACGCAAATGATGCGTACTATAACTTCAATAATCTGTTTTATGGCTTTCGCTCTGGCAATGGTGCCGGTGCAGGCGCAGCAGAATGCCCAGATTAAAAATCTGCTTCTGCGTTTTAAGAACTGGCGATACGGCATGATATCCTTATACAAGGTACCCGATGCCGACGAAGCAGAATCTATGCGCCGGTTAAACATCCTGCTTGGCCCGCGTGAGCCGGAAATAACTGACGATGCCAAGGAATGTAAGTCCCGCGATGATGTGGAGAGTATCGTTCTTACCGGCGGCGAAGGCATGGAAGAAAAAGAAATTCAAAACATTCTACGCAAGCCTGGCTGCAAAGCCTACGAACGGTATTACACTCAAAAGGTAGCCTGGGAAAAAGCTCAGTTTAAAAAGGCGTATGTGCTAACCACACGTCGCAATCAAAACGAACCTTTTGAGATCATTGGACTCCTAACCCAGCGAAATTCGGAAAGCTACTACGCTCTAAAGGATGACCTGGATCCGCCAACGGATATTTATATGCCGGCGCAACTGCAAAATGTTGACCTGGAAAAACAATTCCTCATGGATGGTCAGGCCTTAAAGGGGAAGGACATCCTGGGCGGAACAGCCGCAGCCACCCTACTGGATTACCTTAATAACCAGCTAATCCAAAGTAACTATGAAAATGTTACTCCCGAGGCACAAGGTATTGGTGAAGAGGGAATCCGCTTTGTACAAAAGAAGTATGGTAATACACTAGGTATTCCGGAAGACAATGTTCAAACCTACATGAGAATATCAGAAGGTTTACCACAGGATTATCAGAATAACAACGAAGTAATTGTTAGTGTTGCCGACGGTGTATCATACCGCCGATACGAACGCAAACATGTAGGCGATGCCGCATCGGAAGAAGTTGACAGTACTCAGCCAACTAATGCAAATCTTCCACTGTACGGTGTTGAACTCCGCTATGGTCTGGAAGATATCAATTACCCATCACTGTGGTCAAACCGTACGGCAGTAAACGCACTGTGGGGTTCATCGAAGCTTGGACTAATTCTTCCCACAGCCGGGTGGAGTGAGCTTGCAAAAACGTTTGGCAATACTCAAACAATGACGTATGCCGGCCTCGGCATTAATGGATCCTTTGACTTCCCAATTAAAGTTATTGACAACAGCGGAGTTTTTAACGTTGCATTAAGCTATGTTTTCGACGATGCAACTCAGAGCGACCACATGCGATTAAGCAGCACAATGAACCGCTGGGAAGACTACCTGGTACGGTATCATGCAACAATGCAGTATTCGTTTGCTGTCAGCATTGACAAAGACTACCTGTTCAGACTCCGGCTGGGTGCTACGATTTACGGTATGGAAACATGGACGCCGTTCAACCAAGGTACCGATTCGGCTGACTTCAGAAATGTATCGAACACTACAGTAGGTGGCGTATCAGGCCGCGTTGAGTTTATGACCACCAGCTGGTCTACACCGGCAGGCTTCTCTCTTGGTTACTTCGACGAGACTGTCCTTGGTACAGCATGGTTGCAAATCCCGGTTGCCGACAGCTTCTCATTGCGCATTGATACCAGGGTTTTCGCACCCGTGTTCAGAGATCCCAGACCATGGGAAACATCTGCTGTTGTTATGCCGGCCATACGATTCATTTTTAACTTTTAGTACAGCCCCCTTCGAGAAATCAGGTATCACCCATGAAGAGATTCTCAATAGCGTTATCAACAGTATTCGTGTTTTTAACCGGTGCCTTCCACGCCGGTGCACAGAATTCAACCGAAACGATTGTACAGGCACTCAAAACTATCGACCCGGAAATTCTTCAGTATTTCCCAAGATGGCGTGTATGTGAGCCTGACTTAAAAGTCCAGATCAAGCAGACCTTTGCACTGATGGGGTACGATAAGGACAGGCTCGACGAAAACAATATCGTTGTAACATCTGCACCGATACGTGCTGACCAGGCTGAGCCCGAGTATGACCTTATCTTAATTGAATGTGGTCAGGAAAAGATGGTGGCTGCCGAAATAGCCCAGAATATGCGTAAGCTGGGATTCCGTCTTGCAGAACCCAAACGTGCTTACTGCTTTCAGGATATTCCGCCGGCATCGCCTCCCAGTAGTGCTCAGGCCGAGGAGATTATCAATTACATGGAGCCAACAAACGTAACGCATGCCTTTACGCTCTCGGCATTCGATCAGGTTCTGAAAATCGGTAAGAGTGGTTTTTGGTTGAAAGCATCTACCGGTACAGATCAGGTTGGTTATCCCTACTGGTCATCGGGCGAATCCAGAATCTATCTGCAACGTCCGCTTTATATTAACTCTGATTACGAAACAAGAACAGCTATCCCGTATTTGATTAACGCCCGTTTAGGATTTGGATACAGGCTTACCGGTTCGATGGATGGCCAGGAGCGTTTGCTTGACTTTGTTCCGGGACGTCGCCTAAATTCCGGTTATGGCGGGAAACTGGTTGGCGGTATTGACTTCCACCTGCCGTTGCATCCACAGTTTGGTGTTGGCCTGAACATGGAGATACCGTTACAAGGTATTACAAACTCTACCGGGGTAGACCCTACAACATATTATCAGTTCGATATTGAGTCTCGCCGGATTACAGCACCTTCGTACCCAGTAGATCCAGCATCAACAACATACGTGCTTCGTTCCACCGGACAGGCCACGTTGTTTTATAACTTCTGGTTTGGTGAAAAGGGTCCCGAGAATTTCTTTAGGATTGACGCAGGCTTGGGGTACTACGACGTTCGCGAAGCAGCGATGTTCAGAGATACAACAGTTCAGATGAGCTACCTTGCCTACCAGGGTGTTACCGGGTTAACGCTGTACCATCCGGATGAAGTCCTTGACTGGATTTATGCTAAAGTTGAATATCGAAATCAGGGGGCTTTCCCGTTTGGTGTTTCTGCTCAGTACTCGAATCAAATTCTCCTTACACGGGCCTACCTGCCAATTTTAGGTGACTGGCTGTATGTTGAAGGGAAATACAGTACGGCGCTAAGGGATGCACAACCCTGGGAACGTGATAACTTCTTTATGGTTTCTCCGGTTTTACGACTGAACTTCTAGTAAGTAGAATGAAGATATTGTGATGTCTATAAATCCAAGGCATCAAATCGAAAGGGCGTTCAGTAGGTGCGCCCTTTTGTGTTTCGGTCTGGTACTGCTGATGTGTGCCGTGCCCATGTATTGTCTTGGTCAGACTAACGACTCGCTTGAGCAGGCAGCCCTTAAAGCAGAAAAGGCGAAAATTCAGTCTTCACTGGAAGGTCTCAGACTAATTATTCAAAATGTTGACATCTCGAAATTCCCGCAAATAAAACTAATTGTGGAAGCGTATGATGATAGCAGCAGAGTGCTTGAAAGAATCGACCCCAAAACACTCACGGTAATGGAAGATGGCGTAGAGAAGCCGGTGATTTCTATTGAAAAAATCACAATAACAGAGCGAATACCGGTTGACTTCGTTTTTCTGGTTGACGTGACGGGTACGATGCAGGCATACATCAATGGGGTTAAGAACAACATCGAAAACTTTGTTGAAGCGTTGCGTACCAGAGGGATTGAATACAGACTGGGGCTTGTTCTGTTTTCGGATATTATTGAGGAGGTACACCAGCCTACCACGGATGTAAAAGAGTTCCTATCCTGGTTAAACAAGGTGTTTGCCAGTGGCGGGTTCGATGAGAAAGAAAATGCTCTCGAAGCTATTCGTGAAGGAATGGAGATGCGGTGGAATCCTGCTGCCAGCAAGGTTCTGGTGCTTGTCACCGATGCACCCTACCATCAGTTTGGAGAGAAGGGCAACGGTCGAACCTACTTGAATACCGATATTGTGATAGAGCAACTGCAAAAGAGTAAGGTACGTTTGTTTTGTATCACAGTCCCGGGTTTGGCAGGATACAAACAAATGTCAGACGAAACCAACGGAGCTGTGTACGATATCCGTACGTCGTTTTCGCGTATTCTTGACCAGTACAGTACACAGCTCACCAACCTGTATGCAATTTCGTACAGAACCGATGCCAAGGTAATGAAGGATTCGATCAACGTATCGATTCTTGATGAGCGTAAAAGGCAACTGATTAAGCAGTTAATTCCGATTGTAGAGATTGGAAGAAAATTTATTATCGAAAACTTGCTTTTCCCAACAAATAGTGCGGAATTAAGCCAATCAGTCGAGGAATTAGATGTACTGGCAGAGTTTATGGAAAAACGTCCCACGATGCGGGTACAGATAGAAGGGCATACCGATAATATTGGGTCAGCTCAGTTGAATATGACCCTGTCTGAACGGCGTGCCGAGAGCGTAAAGGCTTACCTGGTACGAAAGGGTATAAAGCAAGACAGAATTAAAACAGTGGGTTACGGCCTTACACGACCAATTTCTACGAATACCACAGAGTTTGGCAGGTCGTTAAACCGTCGTACAGAAATTGTGATTACTCAAAAGTAACAGGACGTTAGTTATCAGCAATTTCACGTTGAAGGCGGGTATAGGTTCCGCTTAGCAGAATCTGTGAATACTCCTGCGTTATCCGATTCGATGCCGTATCCAGGTATGAAACTACGGTCACTGGCGCCCTGGAGGCATTACGCCACGAAATTGCGGATACAGATTGACGTGTTCTGTTTACAATCGCACGTTCTTCTCTGAGCGATCCAACATCTGACAGTGTCCCAATTACGTAAAGTCTTGCAGGAACGTCGCTCTTGGTTATCAAGCCGGTAATCATCGAGAGAATTAAACTTTGCTTCCCGGTAATCATATCCGGAGTGTCCGTCATAGCCCTACGCAGCTGGGTTACAAACTCGCCGGCGGTAGCACACCACGGATCGGCCACCGTACTGCCAATAATAAACTCGGTCGTAGATGTGTCGGCACCAATATCAGCCATGATCCCGGATACAATTTTGTTCTGCTTATCAGTGTGAACCGGGCTTACTACAATGGCGTAACAAACGGACGTACTGGCTGCCGAAGCTTTCTTATTGAGTACGGCAGTTGGTTTGTGCCATTCCCCGTAAAGAACAGATAGAACGGCGGCCAGGGTGATTATAAAGGCAAATCCTCCAAAGACGTATTTCCAGCCGTGCCTGGTTGCTTTGATCATACCGCTATTCTTCGATAACCTGCTTGAACTCATTAACGTCAACATCCGGTGAAACCGGGTAGTTTCCGGTAAAGCAAGCAGTGCAGTATCCCGTGGCAGCATCCTGCGGGACAGCATCCATAAGACCGTTAATGCTAAGATACCGGACAGAGTCTACGCCAATAACCTTGGCAACTTCGTCCTCGGTCCGATAATGATGTGCAATCAGCTCGTTGCGGCTGGGGAAGTCCATACCGTATATGCAGGGGTGCATTACAGGCGGTGATGTAATGCGAAGGTGAACCTCGCGGGGTTTTGCCATACGAATCAAGCCAACGAGTAGCTTTGATGTAGTGCCGCGGACGATGCTGTCATCTACTACTGCCACACGGTTACCTTCCAGCACACCGCGCACAACGTTAAACTTTGTTTTAACCTTAAACTCCCGCTGATCCTGGCCGTAGGCAATAAACGTCCGCCCCACATAGTGCGATCTAATCAGGCCGATTTCGTATCTCGTTGGGAACGATTTTTCATTCACCCTGGCATAGCCCAGTGTAGCCGTGTTTCCGGAGTCAGGGACAGAGATAACGACGGCCTTATCGTCTTCCGTTCCGGCAAGGGGGCTTTCCTCTGCGAGGTTTTTGCCAAGCTTTCTGCGTACCTTATCAACTGCGTGACCAAAGATCATCGAATCGGGTCGGCTGAAATACACGTACTCAAAGATGCAGTGGCGCGGTTCAGGTTTTGTTTCGGCAATAGCAAAGGATTGCATTGTTCCGTTTGTAATGGTATCATTGTTGAACACTACAATTTCGTTTGGCTCCACATCGCGGATGTACTCTGCACTAAGAATGTCCAGCGCGCAGGTTTCACTGGCAACGATATAGGCCGTCCCTTGTTCGTGTTCAAGTTTGCCAATGCACAGAGGCCGGAACCCGTGCGGATCTCGAACCGCATACATTGTGTTATTGCCTAACATGACAAGCGAATAAGCACCTTTAGTAATTTGAGCGGCCTCCCGGATTTGTTCTACCTGTGTTGGCTGCTTGGAGCGTGCAATCAGGTGCATGAACAGTTCGGTATCGGTTGTTGTCTGGAATATGGCGCCATCGCCTTTCAGCTGATTACGCAAGGTACGCGTATTTGTGAGATTGCCGTTATGAGCAAGAGCAAACAATCCGCCGGTATATGAAAAGTGAAACGGCTGAATGTTGGCAACTGTACTTAATCCGGTGGTGGAGTATCTGTTGTGACCAATTGCAACAGAGCCACACAATGTTTTTTTGAACACATCATGGTTACCAAACACATCCAGAACAAGCCCCTCACCTTTATGGACGCCCATACGAGGCTTGTTGTCCTGCTGGTACACGGTTACAATTCCACTAGCCTCTTGTCCGCGGTGCTGTAATGCATGCAGTGCATAGTAGGTTAAAATTGATGCATTCGGATGATTAAAAACCCCAACAACAGCACACATTAGTCTTCATTCATATTGTGAAAAACATTCTGGACATCTTCGTCTTCTTCCAGCTTCTCAATCAACTTAATTACTTCTTCGGTTTGCTCATCGGTTAAGGTTATGCTCGAGCTTGGAATACGGCGCAGTTCAGAATTCGACACTGTGATTGAAGACTGCTCCAGAGCTCTTTGCATACCGATAAAGTCTTCGAAGGCGGTTGTAACAACCAGTTCGCCATCCTGTTCGCTGATATCTTCGGCGCCGTTTTCAATCAGGAGCAGTTCAAGCTCGTCCCTGTTTCCAATATTGGCGGGTATTGTAAAAACGCCCTTGCGCGTAAAGATAAATTCCAGCGAACCGCTCGTACCCAATTGGCCGCCATTCCGGTTAAAGTACGACCGGATGTTAGCAACCGTACGGGTATTGTTATCGGTTGCAGTTTCCACCCATATTGCAACACCATGCGGACCGTAGCCCTCGAAGTTAACTTCCTGTAATTCGGATGCATCCTTCGACGATGCCTTCTTAATTGCATTTTCGATATTGTCCTTTGGCATATTTGCCGCCTTTGCGTTCTGGATTACAACGCGAAGGTGGGCATTGGTTTCCGGGTCAGGTCCACCTTGTTTTACAGCAACCGATATTTCTTTGCCAAATTTCGTAAATGTCCTGGCCATGTTGGCCCAGCGTTTCTCTTTGCGTGCTCTGCGAAATTCAAATGCGCGACCCATAGTGGGAATACTACTGATGAAAGTTGAAAAAAACTAATGTTCCTGAGTGAGTGATTTCTGATACAGCCTGTAGGTCCGATACAGCTCGGCGTTCATTGTTTGCGTTAGTCCACGCACCATCATGGTATTGTCTTCCAATATCCAACTTGCCTCGGCTCCCACCATACCCTTACGTTTAGCCCGTTCGCCAACCTCGTAATAGAGAGCGGCATCTGCACCCGAGCGCTGGTGTTCCGGAAGAACGCCCAGAACGATGATGCGCAGCCGATTGATTTTCGTTTTCTTGGTAAGTAAGTGAAAGCCGGCACCCAGCAGGCTTCCGCCCCGATTGTAGATCAATGCCTGGTTTACATCAGGGAGGGCAAGAATAAAGCCAACGGGCTCGCCCTTTATCTCTACAAAAAAAATAAAATCAGGATCGGCAATTTGTTTAAGATCCGAAGCAAGAAAATCAAACTCCGCATCGGTCATCTTTACAAAGCCCCAGTTTGGCTGCCATGCCGTGTTGTACATTGACTTTATTTGTTCAACATCCTTTTTAAACTGTGCTTTGTCTTTAAAGTTAACATTACGGAACGTGATGTGTCTGCGTTCAATAAGCGACTTCATCAGGCCGGAGAGCTTGTCAGATCGATATGTTTGAGTGCTTACCCAGTATGCGTGTAAGTCCTTAATCTTACTGTAGCCCGCTCTCTGTATTAAATCGGCATAATATGGTGGGTTGTAGGTCATAAGAATTACAGGCGGACCCTCAGCCCCCTCCACCAACAATCCGCATTCATCATTTTGCGTTGGATTTACCGGACCCCGCACGTGTTGTAAGCCACGATCTTTCAGCCATTGCTCTGCCGCCTTAAACAAGGCATTCGCAACGTCCTGGTCATTGATACATTCAAAAAAGCCAAAGAAACCTACATCATCATTGTGTGTAGCCAGATGATTCCCGTTTCTTATCGCAGCAATGCGTCCAACGATTGTACCATTGCGTTCAGCAACAAACAGTTGAATTTGGGTGTGAGCGTATACGGGATTTTTGGTGATACTTAGAAGTTTCTTCCGTTCAGAAACTAACGGTGCCACCCAATTCGGATCGTTTTTATAGAACGACCACTGGCACTTGATAAACGGTAGGGTATTGCCGGGTTCAAGTGCGGTGATGCTTAAATTCATAATGTTGTACGCCGATGGTTCGGACAAAAATAGAAACACCGTGATTAGCCACGATGCCTAATCTTTACCAATTACTATCTGAACAGCTTATGCAATACATCCGAATACTGACGCTAACATTGTCTGTTTTTGCAACCATGGCTTTGGGCAGTCCACTACATGGCGCTTCACCTACACTGCCACACGCTGCCGGTGTGCTTGCCTCCACGCTTGCTGATGGCGATACATTGTGGAACGAAGTTGCCGGGTTTGTTGACAAATTCCCGCGCCGTCTTAGCGGCTCTCAGGCACTCGAGGATGGGATCAACTGGCTGCTTAAGCGGCTCCGTGCCGATGGATGGCGGGTAAACAGGCAGAATGTGCATGTTCCCGTGTGGGTCCGGGGTACGGAATGGTGCAAGTTGGTGGAAGGGGGCCCGGCACACGCGATGCCGATGGCTGGTCTGGGAGGCAGTGTGAGTACTGGCGGAAAACCGCTCAGAGCACCGGTACTGGTTGTTTCGAGCTTTGCGGATCTGGAGCAGAAAGCACACCGTGCAAAGGGGAAGATCGTGGTATGGAATGTACCGTTTTCAACCTACGGTGCAACGGTAGAATACCGTTATTCCGGAGCCAGTAAGGCGGCCGCTGTGGGTGCCGTTGCCTCACTGGTACGGTCAGTAGGACCGTTTGGAATGCAGACACCGCATACCGGCATGATGGAGTATGACGATACCTTCCCAAAAATACCGTGCGCTGCAATCACCATCGAAGATGCCTTGTTGCTCCAGAGGCTGCAGGATGCTGAGCAAGTTCCAGTTGTTGAACTGTATATGGAAGCCCGAGAGCTTCCCGATGCTGTGTCGGGCAATATTGTTTTTGAAATTCCGGGTACCGACCTTGCAAACGAAGTGGTTGTCATGGGCGGACATATCGATTCCTGGGATCTGGGTACCGGCGCAATGGATGATGCTTCGGGGTGTTTTGTTGCCTGGAGAGCCTTACATGCTATTCGGCGTGCAGGTTTAAAGCCACGGCGAACACTACGCGTATGCTTCTGGACGAACGAGGAGAATGGGTTACGCGGGGCACGTGCATACGCAGAACACACACGTCACGAAAAACATTTTGCCGCCATGGAAATTGATGGAGGCACGTTTAATCCTACAGGCTTTAGCGGTTCAGTTCCCACCTATATGAGAACAAACATTCTGGAAATTCTGGGTTTACTGAAACCCGTTGGAGCCACTACCTGGGCCGAGGGTGGCGGCGGTGCCGATACATCGCCACTTGCCGAAAAGGGCGTTCCTGTTTTGGAGCTGACGGTGGATACTACAAAGTACTTCTGGTACCATCATACGGAAGCTGATACGCCTGATAAGCTGGACCCGCAGGAACTAAACAAGTGTACCTATGCAGTGGCCGTTATGGCATACGCATTAAGCTGTATGGATTCTCAGCAGGAATAGACTCCACAATACCGTTACCGTGCGGGTGCGGCAAGGGTGACACTGAATTCCATGCTGGTACCGTTTCGGATAACGGTTACCTTTACAACGTCACCAGGATTTTTATCACCCATGGCTGCTGTCAAGTCATAAATATTTTTAACGGCTGTTGACCCAAATTGCGTGATAATGTCGTTTGCCTGTAAACCGGCTTTTGCAGCCGGTGCGCCATCGCGGACGCCCGAGATAAGCAGTCCCGCCGGGTTATCCGAGTAGTCGGGGATTACTCCAAACACGACTTTAAAGCCGGTGGAGGTATGGTTTGCTGATGGCTTTTCGGCACCCTCGGTAAAAAGGGGCCGTTCGGTAGTGTCGGCAACAGACCGCACAACAGTCTCGATAAAGTCCAGTATGCGTGCCTCGCCATCGTAGTTGAGTTTCTCCCATGTGTCGGTGGGTCGGTGATAATCAGAATGCAGGCCGGTAAAGAAGAATAAAACAGGAACTTTCAGCGGTGTGAACGAACTGTGGTCACTTGGGCCAAATCCATCGGTGGTAGTGCTAATTGTAAAGTTGAAATCCTTGTTGGTACGTTCAATTAGTTCTGGCCACGTTGTGCTGGTACCCGTACCATGGATGTTCAGCTTGTTGTTCGTAAGATGCCCAATCATATCCATGTTGATCATTGTAACCAGGCTCTTCAGTGGCAGTGTAGGGCTTTGAACCCAATGTTTAGATCCAAGCAGACCTTTTTCCTCTCCTGAGAATGCCATGAACACCACGCTTCGCTTAGCAGGTGACTCTGAAAAGCGCCTGGCAAGCTCGAGCATTCCGGCAGTTCCGCTTGCATTGTCGTCGGCGCCGTGATGAATTGCCGGCTCCTTGCTAGCCGCCAGAGAGCCCTCGTCGCCAAATCCCAGATGGTCGTAATGTGCTCCAATCACGATGTACTCACCTGAAAGTGAGGGGTCTGTCCCCCGAACCATACCAACAATATTCCGTGTGGTACTTTCCTTGAATTCAACATCGGTTGTAATCGTCACGGTAGTATTGGGGAGCAAGTAGGACTGAGGCTTCCGCTTTTTATCAATTGTTTGCTCGGAGTTAAACAAGGTTGGTACGCTATGCGGGAAAATCCCTGCACACTGTGTTCTGCGAACCTGCAGTGCAACAATTCCCGACTCCTTGCCAAACGAGTCGGTACCAAACTTTGACAAGACATCGGCGGAATCGCCCCGACTATTAACCAGAATAATGGCAGCTGCGCCTTTGTCACGGGCTGTAGTAACTTTTGACCGGATTGATGCCAGTGTGTAAAACCCATGGTTTTTTTCTGCCCATGCCGGAAGCCCCCTAAGGGCAATAACGACTGCACCCTTGACATCAACACCTTTATAATCATCGTAACCCTGTCCGGGTGTGGATATGCCATACCCCACAAACACAACCTTGCCGGTGACTGACGTACTTCTGGTAAAGCTGTACGGCTGGTAATCCTGTCCAAGCTGCCACTGTATGCTGAGTGCGGGAACCTTTTCAATTGGCACGCCGGGACGTTCGCGCTTAACTGAAAATACTACGGAGTTATTCTTTCCAAGTTCTGCCCTGGTAACCATGGTAAACGAATTGTTGAATGACGTGGCCTTGCCTGCAGGTACCAAACCCATTGTGGTAAACTGTGTGGCTATGTAATCCGCAGCGCGTTCAATTCCAGGCGTTCCCGGCGACCGGCCCTGGCATTCCTCTGATGCCAGATATTTAACTGATTCAAGCAGCCTTTGCGCCTGGGGTGTGGAAGCAGTTTGCGACCAAACCAGTCCGGGAATCAGGAAGGCAGTAAATAAAAAGCCGGAAATCAGCCGAAACAACCGTTGCATGAAAGAGCCTCTGTACTTTTGTAGGAATGAGCAAAACTATGTATCAGTGAGAGTGCTGCCAACAGAATATTCATGAGCAGCAAGTTACGGTCATTAGCCTCTGACACACTTGTTTACGGTGTTTCTACCGTTGCAGGGCGTTTTCTGACGTTCCTGCTAACTCCCCTGTACACCAACTACCTTACAGCTTCGGAAATTGGCGACGTAACGGCAATCTATGCTGCCATAGCCTTTATTGCGGTTGTGTACTCGCTGGGACTGGAGCCTGCCTACATGCGCTTTTTTGAGCAGGATAATGAGCAGCGGTCGCAGAGTGCTTTTCGTGCAGCATTCCTTGGTGTGGCACTTGTTGGCACGCTCATTACCATAGTAACAATAGTTACAGCAGAGTCAGTTTCCGCATCACCGTTTCTGCAGTTAGGCAAGGGTGGTAGCCGGCTGGTGCAGATAGCCGCATTCATTCCGCTTCTTGATGCACTTGTTTTAATACCGTATGCCCGGTTACGAATGATGCGCCAGCCCGGGCAGTTTGCCCTGATGCGTCTGCTTGGCATCGTAATCAATGTTGCGCTCAATGCATACTTTCTGATTTGGTTGGATATGCATATCGAGGGTGTTCTGTGGGCAAGCGTTATCACAAATGTTCTGGTATTCCTGGTGTTTGTTCCGTTGGTTTCTCTGAAAGCCGCTGAGCCGGTTTGGGGCATAATCAAAGGAATGCTGCGTTTTGGATTGCCCACAGTACCTGCCAGCTTCTCGTCGATTGTTGTTATGGTAGCAGACCGTACGGTAATGCTGATGCTTACCTCGAGTGCAACCTTGGGTTTGTATCAAACCAACTTCCGGCTGGCGTTACCGGTAATGATGTTTGTTACCGTATTTGAATACGCCTTTAAGCCATTCTATCTACAGCACCGCGCTGATGATGATGTTCGACTTCTGTTGTCGAGAATATTAACACTATTTACCGCCGTCTGCGGCTTGATATTCCTGGTAACAGCTCTGTTTATGCCGTACGCGGTACAGCTCCCATTTGTTGGCGGGAAGTTTATTAACCCGTTGTATTGGAAGGGCTTGGTTATTATTCCGGTTGTGATGCTGGCATACTACTTTAATGGCGTGTACATCAATTTGGCGGCAGGCCTACATATCACGATGCGGACATGGTGGCTCCCAATTTCAACGGGTGTGGCTGCAATTGTAAACGTGGTTGCAATGCTTGTCCTGGTCCCTCAAATGGACATCATGGGGGCTGCCTGGGCCAAGGTCATTGCCTATGCAGCCTCAGTCATCGTTCTATCGGTGTATGCGCGTCGTGTGTATCCCGTACAGTACGATTATAAGAAGCTGGTCATTACGCTTCTGACAACCGGTGTTGTGTACGGGCTTGCGGTGATACCCGAGTTAGCTTCGATAACCGGCATTATTGCTCGCGTAGCAGCAGTGCCCGTGTTTATACTGGTACTGGCTGCCGTTGGAGTTATCCGCAAATCGCTCATTACCTCTGCGCTAGCATTGCTGCCGGGACGACGAAACCACGGTACGAAACAGCATGTGCGATAGTGGCGGTTTACGTTAGTCAAAGCCCCTTCCCATCGTCTTACGGGATCGGAATAGCTACCTGTGTATCGGGACCAAGGGGAATCCCAAGATAAATCCAGGCCAGCATGAACAACGTCCACACGATAATAAACGAAATTGAATACGGTATCATCAGGCTTAGCATTGTGCCCAGCGATGCTGACTTTGTATAACGCTGCATAGCAACCAGAATCAGCGGGATATAACTCAGCAGTGGGGCAATCATGTTGGTTGACGAATCACCGATTCTGAATGCCAACTGTGTAGCTGCGGGATGAATACCAAGTAACATAAACATCGGTACAAAAACGGGGGCCATGACAGCCCATTTTGCCGATGCACTGGCGATAAGCAGGTTAATGACAGCCGCAACGATCACAAATGCTGCCATCAGTATAGGACCGTCAAGGTGCAGCCCCTGCAGGAACTCGGCACCACGCACTGCTACAACCACGCCCATATTAGACCATGCGAAGTAGCTGATGAACTGCGCCATTACAAAGCTGAGCACGATATAACTTCCCAGAGTACCTAACCCATCGGATGCCATGGTAGCAATATCCTTATCGGACCGTGCCGTCTTCGTTGCAACTGCATAAACAATACCACTTACCAGGAACAGCAGCATCAGTATTGGTACAATACTTTTTTCAAGGGGCTTAAGCGTACCTGCAGCATCGCGAAGGAGAGCACCATCGGGCACACTCACAAGTGCAACCACACCAATTCCGATGATGAATGACAGAAGTGACAACAGCAGTGCTCTCTTCTCGGTGTGGCTGATGTGCCGCTGCATTTCGTCGGGTCCGGTGAGTACCGTGCTTTTCCATTCACCAAGTCTTGGCTCTACAATTTTCTCGCACACCACTGAACCGATGGCGGTAAGGAGAAAGGTAGAAACAATCATGAAATACCAATTACCGGCAACATTCATCGCGAACGAAGGATCAATTAATCGGGCACCGGTATCGGTGATCCCAGCCAGCAACGGATCGAGTGACGTTATTGAAAGATTCGCGCTAAAGCCTCCGGCCACTCCCGCAAACGCCGCCGATAATCCTGCAAGAGGATGCCGCCCCACCGCATGAAAAATCGCTGCACCAAGTGGTATCAGCACAATATAACCGGCATCGGCAGCCAACGATGAATTAACACCTGCAAAAACAACAGCCGACGTAACAAGCCACCGGGGCACCGAAAGCACGGTAACACGAAGCGCTGCCGTGATTAAACCACTCCGTTCTGCAACAGAAATTCCTATCATTGTAACGAGTACAAGTCCCAGCGGAGGGAAATCAGTAAAGTTTTTGACCGCGTCGGTGACCATGCGTCGCAATCCATCGGCAGACAGAAGGTTTACAACACTAATGGTTTCCTTTGTGCCCGGGTGTACAACTGTGGTGTTTGCCGCCGACAGGATCCAGGAAGCAAGCACGACAACCGCCGCTGCGATAAGGAAGAGTGTTGTGGGGTCCGGAAGACGGTTGCCTAACCGCTCGACGACATCAAGGAAACGGAGGAAAATTTTTTTCATAAACGAAAATATTCTTGAATGCCGAGTAAACAAACAGAATTATCTTCGCTGCTATGAATATTCAAACAAACATTAAAATTCTGATGCAACGGCTTCACATTGCCTGTGAGCAGAATAACCGGGATATTGGAGAAATGCGAATCCTGCTTGCTACAAAGGATCAAACCCCGGAACAAATTAGTGAGGCTGTTGGAGCCGGATTACACCTGTGCGGTGAGAACAAGGTTCAGGAACTTAAAGAAAAAGCTGCTCAGCTGAAAAATGTTGATGTTGTGTGGCACTTTATTGGTCATCTGCAGACCAATAAGGTGATGGACTGTGTTCAGATTGTGAATTGTGTTCAGAGTGTGGACAGGGCTTCGCTGGTGGACGAACTGGAAAAGGCCTGTGTTCAGCTGAACCGGCATCTGGATGTTATGGTTGAAGTGAACACCAGTGGCGAAGTAAGTAAGCACGGCTGTTCGCCTGCTGAGGTTGATGCATTGCTTACGCGTATTGCATCAGCAAAAAGGCTCCATGTTCGGGGGTTTATGACGGTAGGAGCACTATCTACCAGTGAGAAGACTGTACGCAAAGGATTTGCCCAGTTACGACAGATTCGCGACTCTGCCATTGAACGAAAGCTGATACCTGAAACGGCACTTGAACTTAGCATGGGGATGTCGGCTGACCTGGAGTGGGCAGTTGCCGAAGGCTCTACCCTGATACGGGTAGGATCGGCAATCTTCGGAGGAAGGTAGCCGTGCCTCATGTTGACTTTATTGATGAACTGGTAATTCTGTGTATTACCGCTGTTGGTGTGATCCTGCTGTTCCGGAAGATCAACCTTCCGCCCATTATCGGATTGATTGCGTCAGGTGTTCTGCTTGGCCCCATGGGCCTGGGTATGATGGGTCAGGACACCCTTATTAATGGCCTGGCCGAGCTTGGAATTACTCTTCTGCTGTTTACAATTGGCCTGGAATTTTCACTTGATGATTTAATTGAACGGCGTAAGCTGGTTATCGTTGGCGGCACTCTGCAGGTTGTGGTGTGTACGGCGATTATTGCGGGCGGCGCTTTTGGGTTATCGGTACTGACAGGTTACGGACTGACTCTTGAATCTGTAATCGTTATAGGCATGGCATTTTCACTCAGCAGTACAGCGTTCTGCATGAAACTACTGAACGATAAGGGAGAACTGTTTACACAGCACGGCAAGGCAGTTGTTGGTCTTCTTGTTTTTCAGGATATCATCATTGTACCAATGATGATTGTGGTAAGCCTTCTGGCACCCGGCAGCAACGTCACCTTCTTTGCAGTCCTCCTTCGCATTGGAATTCTGGTAGGCATCGTAGCGGGTTTGGCACTCCTGATGCGTGTGTTAATGCCCAAACTGGTAAAATATGTGGTGCGCACAGATTCTGCCGAAGTGCTGGTGTTGGGAGCACTGGGTTTGTGCTTCGGTGCTGCCTTTATCACCCAGTCACTTGGGATGTCACTGGCACTTGGCGCCTTCCTTGCCGGCGCCACAATTGCCGAAACCGAAGAGTCGAAATACATCGAGCGCGTTATGGCACCTTTCCGGGATGCCTTTACAAGTGTCTTCTTCATGTCGGTAGGGATGCTGCTGCACATTAACTGGAACTGGCTGCATGTTAACTTACTGGCTGCTCTGGGTGTTATTGTTGCTAACGCAGTGGTGGTTGCCCTGCTGCTTAGAGCACTCGGAACGCCAAAGCGTACGGCTATTATTTCAGGCGTGATTCTTGCCGAGATTGGCGAATTCTCCTTCCTTGTGGCCACCACTGGCAGAATACAAGGTATCCTATCGGATGAGGTGTACCAGAATGTTCTGGTGTGTATTATAACCACACTGGTTGTAACGCCGGTCTTGGTGAATAAAGCGCCCAAGATTGCCGATTATTTCTCCAGGCCGGCAGCGCCGTTGTCGCAGACATAGGGTTGCACGAATAACATGCACACCGCAAATGTTGATTATCATTAAATACTGGAAACAGAATGGACATTAGTACGATGCACATTGGCATTGTGGGGGCATCCGGCACCATGGGTTCTGCTCTTCTTACACGAATGCTGAACGCAGGATTCCAGGTACACGCTTTCGATGCAAATCCGGGTACTGTACACGACCCCAAATATCACGGTACCACTCTGCACGTTCATGAGTCGTTGCAGGCGGCCGTTAAAGCATCGGACATTATCCTGCTGGCAGTCCCATACCCTGCAGAACGACATATTGCGGGGGTCCTTGCCGATTACGCCGACAAGAAAATTGTTGTGAGTATTACAAATCCGTTGTCCGATACACTTGATGATGTGGTAACCACACATGATGAAAGTGCTGCCGAGGGTTTAGCCAGCCTCCTGCCACAGAGTATAACCGTAAAGGCATTTAATACACTATCAGCAGCAGCATTTGATGTTCAGCAAAACGGCAAACCGCTCTTTGATACGTTTATTGCCACTGATCATCCCGAAGCCGCACGCATTGTTGAGCGTATCATTAACAGCATTGGTTTCCGTGCCTGGTACGTTGGTGGTTTAAGTATGAGCAGGACACTTGAGCGAATGAGTGCAATGCTGATTGGTATTTCTAAGCGCTATGAATTGCAAGGGGCTTTGGGGTGGCGGATCGTTCAGGAAACACCAGATCGCGGCAGGGGATGATGAGTACTGTACGCAACGCTGTGGTACTCTTGGTTGCGGTAATTGTATTACCGGTTATCGTGCATGCACAGAGTGTTCAGCGTGGAAGCGTGGTCAGCGCAGAAACAGGTGAACCCATTGGTGGTGCATTGGTGCGCGCTGCAGGTACAACACGAGGCACATATACCAATTCCCGGGGAACATTTAAACTTCCGCTTCAGGCTGAGATGAAAATGCTGGAAGTGCGTAGTATCGGATATGCCGCAACAACTCTGCCGGCTAATACGAGTGCTGATATTGTTATCCGGCTTCAGCCCTCCGACGTACGAAAGAAAACCGTGGAAGTGGTTGGTAATATTCAGGCCGACGAGATTATTAAACGGGCTATCGCACATGCTGTTACGAATGACGAGCGGCTAAGAACTATGGAGAGCACAACATATTCCAAGCTTTATGTGAATATGGATGCTCCGATTCTGGGGAGCTCTGCCACGGCTGCGGAAAGCATTATGGAAACATTCTCGAAGGTGTACTACCGTCGGAACCCCACCCGCACGAAACGGGTACATATTGTTCAGCGCAGACAAACCCGAAATATCCCTTCGGCCAATAATCTTGCGGTGTTCGATGAGTTTTTTAATTTAACTCGGCCGGAAGTAAACTTGTTGAATACACGTCTGGTATCGCCCCTTTCATCCAACGCACTCAACACATATACGTACCGCATCGCAGGTAAGCGAATGCTTGGAGATAAACTTGTATATGATTTGGAGTTTGAACCGCAATCGCACTTGTTTCCGGGTTTTGCCGGTACCCTGAGTATCGTGGACGGTACCTACCAGGCAATATCGGCTGACTTTGCCATAACGGAAAGTACCGCCATACCGTTTGTGACCGGTCTGAAGATAAAGCAGCAGTACGAACCGATCAGCGATAGTATCTGGGTGCCCATGTATCAGCAAATGAGCGGTGATGTTCACGTACAGCTATTGGCCGGGATTGCCTCCGTAAGCCTTGGCGCATCAGCAGAAACATACGTGACCGAGGTGCAGGTAAACCACACAATTGCAGACAGTTTGCTGCAACCGGCTGCAACGTCTGCCGCTGAACCTGAAATGAAGAGCGGCTCGGTGCAGGTCCGAATGGTGGATGCTCATAAAGTGGTAACGGTTGATAAGGATGCCGACACATCAAAGTCAGAATACTGGGAAACGCACTCATTCTCCGAAATGAGCGATGCCGAAAGAGAAGTGTATCGTGTAGCAGATAGTGTGGCGGCCGCAACCCCTGCATCGTCCGACACAGCCGTCCGTGTGCAGGTGGCACGGTCGGGGCTGTTTTCACTGGCATTGCTCCCACAGATTACACGTACCACCATTACGCGATGGGCGTTTGGACTGGAGGCAGAGATCGGTGTGGGACCGGCCGCCGTTACTCCGCTGATTCTGTGGGGCAGTAACAGTTCCCGGATTGCAAACCTTGGTGTTAGCGTACAGCTGCTTGAGGGAACATCTACAAATCTTAAACTAACAGGACATCTGTTTTCGGATGTACAGACTGTCCAGCCACGGCGTATGATATTAGGTGGTGAGGAGGTATTTAACCTGAACCATATCCTGTTTATGGAGTATCACGATTACTACCGGCGTGAAGGATGGGACGCAGGTGTGGGGCTTCAGTCTGGTGCATTTACGTCGGCTCTGTCATTTGAATGGTCACGGCACCGGGCCGATAGTGTTCTGACCAATGTACCCCATCCCATTGTAGCACCTGATGTTGGTAATTATCAGGTTGTTCGTGCTGCCGTGTCGTGGAATATCAAAACCGGGCTGACGGCACTTCTTGGCTCGGAGCCACCCCTAAAGGCTACGATACAGGCCGTTGCGGGTCTGGAGGTTACGACTGACAGGCGGTTTGCCACGCTGGGAGCAACAGTGGGATACCGGCTTGAAACCATAGAAACCGGCTACCAGCCAATGCGTTTGGATATCGACGTCTCGGCAACAACTACACTGACGGACTGGGTACCGGTACAGTACCGGGGAAGCCTTCTTCGGCGCTACCCTGCCTTTGGATCAACAACAGACCTGGCTACTGTTCCCACAGATCGGTATGGCGGCACGTCTGCAATTGTTCTTCATGCCGAACATAACTTTTCTGACGTATGGTGGAGAGCCATAGGCTTGCCGGTATTTGCAGGTGGGAGAGGCACAGACCTAATTGTGCAGTTCGGAGCCGGCATCGCAAAAAACACCCTGCCTGAAGTACTGTCGGTATGGCAGGCAACACCCACCCCCTACATGGAAGCCGGCTTCGCGCTGTCCAGAATCCCGTCCTTCATCAGTGATCTTGTTACGCTTCGTTTTGATGCACTGTGGCCGGTAGGGGGCTTGGCATCTGCCGGGTCGTTCGGGTGGTCAGTAGGCGTGAGTACGCCCTGGTGATAAAGCGTAATTCTGAAAACACCTTCTTCTGAGTGGTTGGGACAGGGTGTTCGAGCTTTTTGCATTATAACAACCTTATTGATAACGACGGCTGGTATCTGGCCGGCCAGGTAGATATGCATAATACGACTGGCATCACTCAGCCCAACAAGGGTGGAAAATACAGATGATGCAGCGATAATCCTCATCCGGAATTAATAAAACAGTCATTTTTTGTTAATCAAAAATCAGTTAATATTAAACGAATAAAATAAATATCCAATAGATTTCTTGGAGGCAGTATGTTCGATGGTCTGTATTCTGGGCTTGCGTTGAGATTGCTGCTGAATGTAATTGTCGGAATTATGCTGGGTACGGGTTTTTCAGCGGCCGGCGTACTCAATGTTACAATCTCGAGTATCTCGAAAACCTGCGTCGGTGATAAGCCAACCATTTCAGTTGTTTTATCGAATACAAACACCACGTATGGAATAAACGGTATAAAAGGAACCATAGTCATTAGTGACGGCAGTACCCCGGTAGTGCAGGATTCAATTGGCACACACACTCTGGCACCCAGCGGGTCAAAGCAGGTAGAGATTGTATCCCAATGGACAGCGCCCGAGCCGGCAAACAAAACCTATAGTGTCAAGTTAACGGCAAAGGGCCTGGATAATATCAACGGAACCCAAACGGCTGAAAATACATTTACCGTATGCCCGGGTGCGGCATGCCCGGACAGGCCAACGGCAAGCGGCGATGTGATTTACTTAGGCACCGGAAATAGCGGCTCAATCAGCTATTCAACACCCAAGGAGTCTTGCTGCTTTCGCATTAAGGTTACAAAGGTTAGTGGCAGAACAGATGCAGTTACTGTTTCGCCGGACACCTGGACAGTTGTTTCCACTGCCGGTACTCAGGTTGCTGTAACCATCGATAAGGTAAAGAACAACGGCCAGACCACCGTCGTGCGAGTTGACTGGCGTTCATGTGATGATAAGTCGGCCGGCAGTGACTATGTTTTGGTACGCGAAGGGCAGGCTCCAACCGCATCTAACCATACTACTCCGCCCCCTCCGGTGAGTGGCGCTCAATGTCCTAACAGTGGCTATGACAGCGATCCGGTAATTACCGCTACACGTGAGGTTATTGTCTCCGCACCCGTTGACGTGATTACAAATGCGGATATTGGTGTATCGCTGGAACGCGACTACTTGTCATCGCTGCAAACTATCAGACCTAAGGTGCATGACTTCGGTCCCGGATGGAGTCATCCGTTTGACTGGACACTTGTTTCTGGTGACGGTGAGGCATACATTCTGGGCCCGCTCGGCTTGAATATCCGATTTAGGCAGGCTGACGGGAAGTGGGTGCTTGACTGGCCAACAACCGGCAGCTACCAACTATCGCGCCCCAACAACAATACCTGGATGTTGCTTGATCGAGCGGCCGACCGGTTATACGAATTCGATAGCGCCGGCCGCCTGCTCAGCATTGGTAATACTGCAGGATATAAAAACACTGTCACCTGGACCGGGGCATGGATTACCGGAATATCAACACCAACAGGGAAGGGGCTCACCTTTGCGCGCGACAGTGTTGGCAGAATAGTGTCGGCATCCAATGGGCGGACAACAACCCTGTATGACTACACCAACGGACTACTGACACGTGCAACGGACGGACTTGGTAATGCTACAACATACACGTATGCTCCGGGTACGTCGTTACTAACAAAATGGACTACGCCCGAAGGCCGCACTCCAATGATTGTAACGTACGACTCCGAAGGGAAGGTTCAAACGCAGGACTTTGGTGGGTTCCTCGTCAATTTTTCACAAGTTGGAACAACTACCAGCATTACTCTCCCAGGCGGGAAAACAACCAGGCACACGCATGATGCCGATGCCCGACTCACAAGTCTGACACGTGCCGGCGGCGGCACGGCAACGTTTGTATATGATGCTGCAGGCAATCGGTCTGAAATAACCGACATGGGAGGTGGTAAAACAGTACGGACGTTCATTGATGGTCTGCCGACCTCCGTACGGTATCCCGATAACACTGGATACACAATCAATTACCGTAACCGCACTGTAAATGATTTAGACATTGCTGATATTGAGAGTATCGAGGTCGTCAATGGCCTTACAACAAGCATTATACCGGTAACCGATATGGTTAAACAAATCATACGGTCAGACGGGTACAGCGCCGAACTCACCTACCAACCACTCACGTCAAAACCAGTGCATGTACGGTCAGCAGGAGTTGATAACAGCTACGAATATGATTTAGACGGTATGCTCAAGCGACTGACCATGTTTGATGGCTCCAGTTATACCTATGCTTACAATACCGATAATACATTAAAAGAGATTACAAGCAGTACCGGTTCACCAATGACGATTCAAACCAATACTCTGGGTGCCGTTACTGGCTGGCAGTGGGGAACACAACATGTACAGTACGCCTACGATAAGGATGGTCTGCTGTCAGCAATTACCGACGGTGAAAACCGAATCACATCGTTCTCGTATAATCTGCAGGGTATGCTGGAGAAGATTACAAAGCCCGGTGGCGCACTGACCAACTATACCTGGACAGGGCCTTATTTATCGGGAATTGATTTCGGAAATGGACGGTCGTATCAGGTGAACAGAGATTCAGATATGCGCCCAAATACCATTGTCGGCCCCAATGATTTATCGTATTCGGCAAAATACAACTATGAGGGTATCCCAACATCCTTTATTATGCCGGGAATCCCTGCAATAAATATAATATCAGATAACATGGGCAGGCGGACTCAGGTCATAACACCGTCGGGGCTGGCAACGAACTATACCTGGACAAACAGCGGAAGTCTTGGTGAAATCCAACTTCCAACAGGGCTCTCGTATTCGTATGGTCAGCGCAATAACAACAAAACTGTTGACATAACTCGGAATGGTTTGCCCTGGCTTAGCTACACAATGGAATATGATAAGATGCGGTCTGTTGACCTCACAATGACGGATGCCGAGGATAACACCTGGAGAATAAGCAGTTTCAGTGCCGGATACGCGGAATACACTACCCCTTCCGGAAAGAAAATGGTCGTACAATATGATGCATTAGGCAAGGTTAAAAAGGTGACCTGGCCCGACGAATCGACCGATACGTATGAGTATTCGCAGAACCGGTTAACCAAGGTAACTGTTGGGGGTGAAGCCAATACATTTACCTATGACTTGAGTGGCCTGATGAATTCAATGAACGGTGCTCCCATTGGTCGCGATCAGGCTGGCAGAATTACTGATGCCGGTAATATTCATAAAACATACAACGCAGACGGGCAGGTTACACAAATTGACGTCAATAACAAAAGGCTGGCATCCTATGAATACACCAACGGACGACCAACGGCAGTAACTGACTTCCTGGGTGGCAGAACGGAAATGCGTTATAACGATATGGGGTTGAAATCAGGTTATATCTATCCCGATTTATCAACTCTTAATTACGTTTACACAGCCGATGGTAAGATACAACGCATTGAAGACTCGGGTGGATGGTGGATGGAGTATGCGTACACCAACGGTCGGGTAAGCTCAGTCACGCGTAGTGACAATGTGAATCTGGACCAGGCATTTTCTGACTTCACCGTGAATTACACACAGGATAACCTGGTTGAGGGAGCACAGTACGATAGCCGTTTCCGATTACAGGGCGCTCCGTCATTAGGTATCACCAATATCAAGTATGGTCAGAGCGGTATTTCTTCATTCACAAGGGACGGAAAGGACTTCAGCATAATCTATAATGCGTTTGGCAAGATTGACTCTATTAAGAACAATGCTGAGACTGTGAAGTTTTACTTTGACCCATACTCCCATACACCTGCAGCAATATCCTATAAGATTGCTAATAGTGACTATGCTTTCCTAACCTTCCCCTATGCAGAGTCGAATTATCAAGTTTGTGATGTTACAAAGCTCGACGGCAAGTATCTTATCGATGATGGAAATGGGAATATAGTAGCTGTTCGTAATAAGGACGGTACGTATGATGAGCCGTTGTGGTACACTCCGTTTGGTGAAAAGATAGGAGCCCAACAGTATCCGCTGGGCTTCGGTGGATCCAACGGCATCGTAACCATGGGCGGCTTACATTTAACACTCGACGGGCGACAAACACACATGCCGGAACTGAGTGATGAATTTCAGGGTGCATTTGAAAAGAAGTTCGGTTTTGGGAAGGTAGGCGGTGACGAGCCAGTGCCTATCGACGTAAGTGGTCATGTTGATATGGAAAGTGAGCGTGCAATATTCCAGGAAGAACTAATGGCCGTCCTACGAATGCAATCATCTTCAGCGCTGGATATGCTGAAGCGGGAAGGACTCAAAATTGCGCACCCTTTAAATGACGTTGAAGATCATTTTCCTTTTATGTCCGCAGAGTACACACCTCCGGCTACAAGTGTGCTGAAGTGGGAAGGATTCAGAATTGCTCGGGCTTCTACTGAAGAGGATAAATATCATAATTCATACGTTTCTGATTTCCAATTTGCTGAACAATCAAATAACGACGCCGGGAGGAAGTACTTTCTGGATTATGCTCGAACACACGGCAGATTATTTGATGCAGTATTTAATCCGTTTTTTGACTATAAGGAATTCCTCAACAGAAAGGTATGGGGCTCTAGTACAGGGGGATATTTGAACCCTATCATCCAACTGGGTTGTGCTGAATTCCTCGTTGACCCCAATGAACTTCTTGCTGACTTCTTCTTTGGTGACGGGCCACCGGTTACTGCTCCGCCAACGATAAAGTCAACACCTGCTCCGCCTCTTCATGTAACGCCACCACTCACAACTACCCCGAATAAAAAATAGGAGAAAATGATGAAGAACTGTATTTGCATTGCCGGTCTTCTGACCTTGCTTGTAATCGCAGCAGGTGCTCAAACAAGACAAGATATTTTGTACGATGATTTAGGTAGGGTATCAACAGTGGTATTTACGCAAGGGGCTAAGCGATTAGTTGTGAACTATGAGTATGATAAACGTGACAACATTATCCGACGAACAGTGCAAACCACGACTGATGTTAACGATGAGAACTCAACGATTGCATCAATTCGAATGGTGCCCAATCCGGCAACCGATGCACTGTCGGTTGAACTGAGTGGCGCTTTAAGTGCCGGTGCACAGCTAACGATAACAGACGTCACGGGCAAGGTGGTGCTTTCGCGTACAGTACCTCCATCGGCAACAGGGACTGCGAGAGTGATGCTTTCAAAGTCGGACTGTGTGTTTGCAGACGGAGTGTATGTGGTTACTGCCCGCAAGGGTGAGGTTGTTGTTTCATCTAAGCTGATAGTTTCAAAATAGTGAACACGTACTGATGAGGGGGATTGGTCAAGCCCCCTCACATTCAATGATGACGGAGCATACGTGCTTGCCGGCAGGCTCTGTAGCACGATTCACCTCGCCCCCGAAGGTCCATTTGTATTTTTGAACATGTTCGATATTCAAAAATCAAAACTGGAAGAGCTTTCGGAACGTGTGGAACAACTCCGGAGGTTTCTTTGACGTTGATGCTAAATTAGGCTGCCATATTATCCCGCTTTGATTTGCAGAATCTTGGCTTGTGATGGGTGAAGTGAATACCTGCGCGTGGGGGATAATTTCCGAGACAACCATCTCATGTCATACAGAGATAGGTGCTATTATGAAAGAGTATAAAGTGCTACATGCAGGTCATCAGCCTTGGATAGCCCCAGCTTTTTCCTAATATTTAACCTATGGTATTCCACTGTACGCCTAGAAAGGAAGAGTGCCTGTGCGATATCAATGGATGTTAAGTTAAGGCGTAGAAGTGCAGCAATTTTGATTTCCATCGGAGATAGCGAAGGATAATGTTTTTTCAGCACGGACATAAAAGGCTGATGGTCATCCCACCTGATGCCCACCCCATCGCTATTCTGAAGTGCTGCAATATTACGTCCTAATCTTCCCACTAAACGCTGCTGGATTTCAATGCCGTTTCCTTGGATATAGGGTGTTAGATGTTCAACGTCGGCAGCGATCTCATGAAGCAAACTATTCCGGCTTACCAATTCCTTTATTGAATTTTCAATTTCGCGTCTCTGCTGGTCTAGTAATTGCTGTAGTGATGTTAATTCAACTTCATACCTAGCCTTCTCGGTACTCCTTTTAGTTTCCAATTCACTTAAGCGTCGCTCTAGGTAAAGCCGGGACAGTTGAAACCTGATCTTTTCGTTCTGGCTGTCAACAAACCTATCGTGGAATTCTCTGTACGCTACCAGAGCTTCCTTGTAATCACCTCTTTTATCATAGAGATTTGCAAGTGTTCGTAATGCCTCAATTAGTCCGGCAAGATTTGAATTGCTCTTGGCAAGGTTTAATGCTCTCTTGGCATATTCCTCTGCCATGCTAAGATTTATAAGTGAAGAATCTGCATTGCAAAATAAAAGGCTTAGATTGAGGCAAGCATTCATCTGCTCAGTTTGCATACCGGCTTTCTCTGAGCATTGTAACCATTCTAAAAAGCACGAGAGTGCTGATTCCCATTTCTGGTCATCAAAGTATGCCATTCCTTTTATTCCTAGTAGAGCTGCTGTCCTTGACGCAGCACCCACTGAATCACTTAAGGCTATTGCTTTGTCAATGTATTCATGCGCCAGCTGACGCTTGCCTAACTGAATAAGGCAATTGCCCATGTTGCCGTAGTTAAGTATTAACGACGTAGTCGCTGTGAGCGACTCGTTTATAGCCCGGGCACGGTTGTGGAATTCATAGGAAGATTGGTAGTGCTTCATGTAGTAATAGATCTGACCAATATTTCCCAACAATCCGGCTATTTGCATTCGATAGCCAATCGACTCGTATGTTTCTAAGGAAAGTAAGTAACTGTTAAGGGCTGCATTGTAGTCTGCATATTCGTTATATACGTTTGCTATATTAGAGTGCATGCTTGCCATAAGGTGCTTATTACCCAGAGTAGTAGCCAAGTGCAGTGCCTCGTTAAAATTCGTCATAGAATCTTCCAGGTTGCCTTGGTTTAGCTGTATAATGCCTAAGTTTCCCAACACTCTAGCAAGATCTTCTTTATTGTTCGTTTGTTTATAAATGTCCAGTGCCTTCGAAGTATAAACAAGTGCTTCTTTCCATTCCGTCTTCATAATATGCATGATACTGGAATCGCTATAAACGTCGGCAATTTCGTTAACATTGTTTCTACTTTGTGCTATTTGCATTGCCTTCTGTAAAAGCTGCTGCACTTCGTCGGCCTTTCCTTGAAACAAGGCAGCGCGGAGCATTATGCGGTAGCAACGTAGCGAAAGTGAGTAGCCCCCTTGTTCTTCCAGTGCAAGATATCCATTTATAAAAAGACCATCATCGGTAATGAGCCTGAGTGCCTGGCTGGCATTACTCCAAGCCTTATCGAAGTTACTGACCTCGATTGCCTTTGAAGCCTCAGCTACTAACCATAATAACTTCAGTTGACTTCCATAATGGTCACTGGTCATCTAAACCCCCTGTCATGAATTTAAGGATGGTGACTGTTTAAGCTAAAATAGGTTGTCCAAGTTAAATATCGAAGTAATTTCATGACATGCCTTATTAGAGTATTTGTGTTTTTTTTGTTTCCGTCTACCTTGCGCTTCATCGAGTATCTCGCGGCGTTGATGCTTAATCCGATCTTCCCGACCTTGGACCACGTCCAATGGTGTAACATAGCCAGGAGCTGAGTGATACCTCTTTGTGTTGTCGTCGTTGATAACGTTGCTGATCTGCTCAGTGAAGTCATCAACGTCGATGATGGATCGCTGTCGTAGTTCTTCCTTAGTCGTGCGGAACTGACGCTTCATCGTACCATTGGATTGCGGATAGCACACGGAAGGGCGACGGTGTTCAAAACCGCAGTCTGCGATGTAGCCTTTGAATTGAATGCCGACAAATTGACTTCCATTGTCGCTCACTAAGCCAGGCCTTGCATCGGGATACATCTCCGTGCTGGTGGTAGGACGAGTTCGACATCTCCAGTTGTCATGCTCCTCATAACGCGGTGATGTAGTACGTATCTGCTTTTGCCCTCAAGTACAGAGAACAGGTATGCCCGGTAGCCGAACTCCCACAGATAGCTGATGTCGATGTGTCAGTGGTCATGTAGCCTTCTCGGCTGGACAAACCCTGTTCCCTTCTTGGTTTCGGTTGACATCCGTGAGCTTATCCTGCCTGCCGTACTCAACACGCGATACGTTGTAGAAGTACTGTAGGCTGCAATGTCGTTATCAATCATTTCGTAGGTGAGCACGCGGTGGCTCAGGCGCCGTCCTTCACGTATGGTGGCATCGTGATACGCTAAGATCGCTTCCTGCTCCTGCGGTAGAATTTTCCACGAACATGGACGCTGCTGCTCACGCCTATTGGCCGCCTGAAAGGATGCTTGCCGCCACCGCTGATACCGACTGGGCTCAATGCCAACCCACGACAGAAGCAAGCGGCGTGAAAGGCGTGTGCGCTCACGAAGCGATTCCACCGTTGCCACAACATCACGGAGTACTTCCCCTGGTAGGTGTACTCCTCGCATGATCTGCCAGTCCTTTTTTATAACTCAATGTTCTCGGCCGCCAATTCGGCGACAACTTCCTGAAGACGTTTGATCTCTATGACGGATTTCTGTGCCCGTAGCTCGTCTGATGTGGGACTGCGCCGCCGACCAGCTCTAGTGGCAAATACTTGGACTCCACCTTCAAAAAAGGCTTTCTTCCATTGGCTGAATTGACCAGGATCGATTCCATACTGCTCGCACAGCTCCGATATCGGTCGCTTCTTTTCTAAATGTACACGGAGGATCTTGACCTTCTCCTCCGCACTCATGTGTCGCCGTTGTCGTTTCTCTGACATTGCTGCTCCTTATGATGTGAAAGCAGCACCAATCTAATGCTTAGAACTTTTTCTTGCATGTCCTGTTTTGTGTGAAACAGTTCACTATTGATGTTAGTATGCTAAGCTGTTCAGGTTAATGATTTACAGAAATTAAAAAGAACAAGTATACCCCAGTATTGAATAGATAATATCCTCAATGATAGCTTTGTGGTGTAGGGACGATTATTCCTGTTCAAGTAGTTAATGAAATTGATCGACTTACAGTTGAGATTCAGTCTAACCGCCCCTCAGATGTGCATTTGTACCTATCAAATGCCATTAGACATCAGCTTTACATAGTCTATACGGTCATGTAGGAAAGGAACTACATCAATAGAGATCGGATTCCGAGCATCTAGCGCAGACTTATACAGTCTACATATTCAAGCGGTTTTCAAGCGTATTACTACACTCACAATTATTTCACGTAGAAGCCACAAAACTAGGGAGTTCAAAAATGGCAAGGTCACATTCATATTACAAGATGATAATATGGTTAATTGTAGTCATTATCATTAAAACATCTCTCTCGGCCCAAACGCTATACTGGCAGGCAGCACCACCATATCTTGGCGATGGTCGTACCTTTCAACACGTTTTCACGTTAAATAACATAGCGTATGTAGGCGGAGGAGCTACAACCACGAATACAATATTAAGTAAACAACTATGGAAGTTTAGTCACACAACCAATGCATGGACACGCCTGAGTGACCCTCCCTTTCGCCCAAGGCTTGGTGCATTTGCCTTTTCTCTTGGAGGGTATGGTTACGTAGGTTCGGGGAGTAGCGGTGGAAACAGCTACTTTATTGACTTTTGGAGGTACGATCCAGCTCTCGACACTTGGCAACAAATGCAAGATCTGCCCAAGCTTATGCGGGGGAGAATTGAGCCGGCCGTTATGATAGTTAACAATAGGGCTTATGTAGTTGGCGGAGTGAATTCCGGCGGGAATCCATCCGATGTGTGGGAATATAGTCCGGGAGCAGGTGGAACGCAGGGGACGTGGACCGAGCTGGCTTCGTCGGGTCCTAATCCTTTTGCCATTTCCGGCTATGTTGAGGGCTTTGGAGAAGACCCTACGAGTGGGAATCAGGGCTACCTGTACGTTGGAGTGAGTGGGATCAACAGCAGTTGCTCAAATGGCTTCTGGCGCTTTGATCTGCAATCGCGTGTTTGGAGCCCAATGGCTAACTATCCATTGTCCCCTACAAACAGAGCAAGGACATGGGCAACTGGAGGTACAGTACTGGGCCAGACGGTTCTTGGCATCTCGAACGCTATTGGTTTTATTGGATTGGGAACTGAATGTCATTCACCGAATATACCTCAGCAAACGCTCTATGCCTTCGATCCACCAAGTATTGGGCAAGCCATGGGGAGTTGGATTCCATTCCCGTCAAATAACCTACTAAACTTTCCTGTAGAGTTGAATAGTGGAAGGACTTTTGTTCTCGGTAACAACATATATGTTGGTTGGCGGTACGATGATAGCACTACTGGCAATCAGATGTGGAGGATCGCAGCAGAACACGGTGATACTACTGCACCCGCACTGTGTAAAGGCGATGAGATTGGAGCCGTTGAGTTCGACTCACTCTGCTGTACCGGAAGAGTGTATATACACAAAGTTAACGGCAGTGATATAGATAAAATTAATTACCGGGTTATTGGTGGAAGTATTGATGGTGCATCAGTATTAGGGTGGTGTAGTTCGTTTAGCGCAGTGCCTGCATTTCCGGCATCCCAAGGCACTATTGACTTCTTGCCAGATTGCAACGCTGCCGGCTTCTGGCTAAATCTGGAGGTTTCCCCCTCTGCCGGAACAACGACAATAGAACTGGAGGTAGTACATGTTGATGGTGCCGTTTGTGAGGACACGATAACTTTCCACTGCCAACCCCCCGTTGCAACACGGTGTGACTCGATTTCAGTTCATCCTTCCGCCTTTGCTCCCTACCTGAATAGTAATACCGGGAATATACTTGGATCTGGGTTAGACTTTACGATATGGAATCACATACAGCCCCCGGCACTAATTTGTGCGGTAAAAGTAGATTTCATTACTAGTACATTTGTACCTGCCAACAATATTCCAAATGATATCATTAACAATCATATTATCGTTCCTATCCCACCATCCCAATTTGCTCTACATAGCTTTATGCAGAATCACTCGTGGACTGTGAATAATAGTGGAACTCCGAGTATGTCGCAGATGGTATTTTGGGACTTTGCTACCGGAAGCCCTGGTCCTCAGGCCGGCTCGTTAAATATTCCCACCGGTGCACCATTTAGTTTCTCACCAATTTACTTCTCTTTATTCATCGAATATCAATATGACTGGAGTGGTCAGGTGAAGTTCACTATCATTCACTGCGATGGCAGAGAATGTGAACAAACCATAGATTGGTGTGCGCGTCCAAATCTACATGATTGCCCACAAGATATCTTCCCTGGTGATGTTTCAACCCTTGGCGACATTGGTGGAATAACTCCGGACAGCGGCACTAGGCGCTTTGGAGATGTTATAACGCTCTCAAGGAGGCCTGATGTCGGTGAAGTACGATCAATAGGATTTCGTGTCCGTACAGAGGATTCTGGATTGGTTTCCATATTATCTGTAGGAGCTGACCAGAACGAAATATCTGTCGAAAACATTCGTGTCGGCAGCATAGCCGCATACCTTGACCTTGCTGCGCCCCATTCAACAGAATCATCCGAGTTCAATGTATCACTACTTGTTGAGTCGCGCCGACCACAGGCGAAGGATGTGTTCTTAGACATCATCTATTATAATGAAAGCTCAAAGCCATTGGCTACCGGTAGGGTGAGACTCGAAACCGTTGTGTCTGGCATTGGTGGAGGTGGCGACGCTGAACATTACAAGCCAATACTATATCAAACTGTTCCAAATCCAACTGCTGGAGATGTGCTAATCCGCTACCGTCAAACGACAAACGAGCGAGTTACGCTCACAGTCTTTGACATGGTAGGTAACGCGGTTGCTGATATTCCGGTGGTGAGCGATACCCCTGGATACCACGAGATCCCATTCAGCGTTCAAAACCTTGCTACCGGTACGTACTCAGTTCGACTCTCTACCACTAATGGAATATCCATCGTGCAAATGATTGTCGCACACTAAGGGCTTGTTTATGAACCATACTCTCCCAGCTATGTGGGGGGGGTGACTCCACCTGCTCCAATCAGATGATGCAAATAACGGCTATGCACTTCCTTATTAGTCCTCTAATCACCTTAGCCGGACTCCTAATCGTGATTTCTCACAAACATTGAGTATCAGATAGGAAGCTACCGCCGCAGGAGTAAAGAAATAAAACTGGCTATCCCGGCTTAACAATCCGGGATAGCCTAGACAAGCCGAAAACAAGGTGTATCGGCAATCCGGATTCATGACTGGAAGAAGAAGTGCTAGGTATTGGGAGAAGCGGGACCGTCGGGCAATGTTCGCAATGACGATCCGGGGACTCAACGACTTCGGATGGAAAATCAGGAACTATAAAAGATGATTGTCGATCAAGCACTGGCGTAGCGGACTAAAGCAGTCTGAAAAAAACGGAATATTGGTCAAGCCTCCTCACATTCAATGATGACGGAGCATACGTGCTTGCCGGCAGGCTCTGTAGCACGATTCACCTTGCCCCCGAAGGTCCATTTGTATTTTTGAACATGTTCGATATTCAAAAATCAAAACTGGAAGAGCTTTCGGAACGCGTGGAACAACTCCGGAGGTTCCTTTGACGTTGATGCTAAGCGCGATCTGATTGCCGAGCGCGACATGCTGTCGCAGGCACCCGACTTCTGGGATGACCAGGAGAGAGCCCAGAAACTCATGAGAGAACAGGCCGATTTAAAAGACTGGGTGGAAACCTGGGAACGCGCCAATAGCGCAACTCAAGATGTACGGGCCCTGATAGAACTTGCCGAGGAAGCCGCCGATGCTTCGATGGAGGCCGACATCGACACCGAACTTGAAAATGCCGTGCAGGCTGTTGATGAACTGGAGTTGCGAAAGATTCTGTCGGGCCCGGACGATAACCGGAATGCCATCCTCACCATCAATGCGGGTGCCGGAGGAACAGAAGCTCAGGACTGGGCCGAAATGCTGCTGCGTATGTACACCCGGTGGGCCGATCAGCACGGATATCAGGTGCTGCTTGCCGATGAGCTGGAAGGCGATCAGGCAGGCATCAAGAGTGGTACCCTTGAAATACGCGGAGCCTATGCGTACGGCTACCTGAAGGCCGAGAATGGCGTACACAGGCTGGTACGGATAAGTCCGTATGACTCGAATGCACGCCGCCATACCTCGTTTGCATCGGTATTCGTGTACCCCGAGGTAGATGACGACGTAGAAATCGAAGTCAACCCTGCAGATGTTGAAATGGATACGTTTAGGTCTGGTGGTAAGGGAGGACAGAATGTAAATAAAGTTGAAACTGCCGTCCGGCTTACACACGTCCCCACAGGCATCGTTGTAAGCTGTCAGCAAGAGCGCTCACAGTTGCAAAACCGTGAACGTGCCATGAAAATGCTTAAGTCGCGCTTGTATCAGAAACGTCGCGAAGAAGAAGAAGCTGCAAAAGCGGCCATCGAAGGAACAAAGAAAAAGATTGAATGGGGCTCTCAAATTCGCAGCTACGTGTTTCAGCCGTACACCATGGTCAATGACCATCGGACAGAAACTAAAATAACTGATGTTCACAGTGTGATGGACGGCGACCTTGACGAACTGATAAAAGCGTATCTGTTAATGGAAAATGCTGAGAGTCAGCATTAAGCAGGTGTGGCTGCATGCCGTCAGAAACAACGATACAACACCTCTGTGACGCAATGCATGTTTGCGTACTTACCGGCGCCGGAGTTAGTGCAGAGAGCGGCGTAGCAACATTCAGGGATCCCGATGGGTTGTGGGCAAAGTTTTCGCCGCAGGAGCTGGCAAGTATGGACGGATTCCTGGCAAACCCGGAGCGTGTGAGAGACTGGTACACATACCGTCTGCATGTTATTGACTCTGTGACGCCAAACCGGGCACACACGGCATTGGCAACGCTGGAGCAGCATGTTCCAAAGCTTACGCTGATCACACAGAATGTTGACAGACTGCACCAGCAGGCCGGATCGCGCAATGTAGTAGAACTGCATGGCAACCTCCTTGAAAACCGGTGTAACGGCTGCGGCTGGCTTACCGATGCACACAAGCATGTTGAAATCTGCATACGGTGTGGTGACCTGATGCGTCCCAACGTTGTGTGGTTTGGCGAGATGCTCCCGGTTGAAGCGATTGAACAAGCCACCGAAGCAGCCCGTACATGCGACGTATTTATCTGTATTGGCACAAGTGCCGAAGTATATCCTGCCGCGCAGCTCCCGTACGATGCCCGAAACCATGGTGCGTATCTTGTAGAAATTAACCCAAACCAAACAGTCCTAACGCCGTACGCTCACCAGTCCATCAGGCATACAGCAGTTAAGGCTGTATCGGAGTTAGTAGAGCGGTTTCTGAATAAACGCAATACACATTCACCACCACGCTGAGGCCAAGAGAATCTGATGATAATTGGAATTGGTACTGATATCGTAGAAGTTGCCCGAATACAACACGCTTATAGCGAGTACGGGGAGCGGTTCTGCAAACGCATATTTACCGACACTGAAATCAGCTACTGCGAACGTTTTGGCGAAACCCGCTTTCTGCATTACGCCGCCAGATTCGCTGCCAAGGAAGCGTTCTCGAAAGCTATTGGAACCGGCATGACCGGGGGAATGGCATTCAAACTTGTTGGTATTCGAAATCTGGAATCAGGACTGCCCATCATCGAGCTGTTCGGTGCAATGCATGAGCGCTGGTCAAACAAAACGATTCACGTTACACTCTCACATACCGATAACGTAGGCCTGGCCGTTGTTGTTATTGAATCATAATCATCTGGTAAGGGACCAGAGCTCATACTATTCGTTCATCATCATAAATATAAAATATGTTACCATCTATTTATAACCCATCCGAAATACTTACACTGGGAATACTTGGAGGCGGTCAGTTGGCAAAAATGACGGCACAGGCTGCACAGCGCATGGGGCTGAGGGTTGCAATTATCGAGCATGCTTCCAACTCGCCGGCAGGAATGCTTACGAAGCTTGAGTTTACCGGTGGCTGGGACAGCGAAGAATCGGTACAGCAGTTTATTGAAGCATCGGACGTGATTACGCTTGAAAACGAATTCATCCCGCCCGAGGTGCTCGAAAAGTTTGCAGAAAAACGATTACTGTACCCAACCGTTGAAACAATGCGTCTGGTCCGCGATAAATTCACACAGAAACAAACATTTGCAGGTATAGGTATCCCCACACCGCACTTTGCTAAAATTATTGATCGTGAAGACTTAATCGCCTTTGGAAAGCAGTACGGATACCCTTTTGTTGTGAAAACCAGAACACACGGTTACGACGGACACGGTAATGCTACCGTAAACCGTGAATCGGAAATTGACATCGCCTGGAACAGGTTCATGGGTGGCGGTAAGCCCAGGGCCTTGTACGCAGAAAGTTTTGTCACGGCCGCAAAAGAACTTGCAGTCATGGTTGCCCGAAACAAGCGGGGCGAAACTGCTGTGTATCCGTGTGTGCAGACAATTCAGCAAGGCCATATCTGCGTTACGGTTTTAGCCCCCGCTCCAATCGAGGAACACCTGCAAAAACAGGCTCAGGAAATTGCTTTAGCCTGCGTAGAAGCCGTTGGAGGTATCGGGGTGTTTGGTGTGGAGATGTTTTTAACGCCAGATGACAAAATCATTTTTAACGAAATAGCGCCACGTCCGCATAACAGCGGACACTACACGATTGAAGCATGCCACGTAAGTCAGTACGAAAACCATGTTCGTGCTGTTCTGAATCTGCCTTTAGGAGCGGGAACAATGCAGGTACCTGCAGCCGCTATGATTAACATGCTTGGTGAGCGTAATGGTAACGGTATTCCCGACAACATTCTGGATGTTCTGAAAATTGATGATGTGGTTCTTCACCTATATGGGAAGAAGGAGGTGCGAATGGGACGTAAAATGGGACACCTTACCGTAACGGCAAATACAGTGGATGAGGCTTTTGCACGTGCAAGTAAGGCATTGGACAGGCTGGTGTGGTAAGCCTGACACTAATGATTGCTATTCTTCGGGTTCAACTCCGACAATATTAAGATTTGTTATTTCAACGCTGCTACCCATCCCCGGAGCAACCAGGATCCACTGAGTGGAAGGAGTGTGATTCCGGAAGCGGGGGAATTGAGTGCAACCAACCTCAATATCGGTCCACCTGCCTAAGGATGCGTACTTGATTGCAAACGGCTGGGCTACAGTATTTGTAGTTCGGGTTTCCGACTTGTCACGGTAACGCAGTGTTGTTAGCGAACCATCAATATCGATAGTAATTGGGTTGGGGTTTGAGCCGGTACTATCATCGTATGGGGTTGACCGTAACCGTACTGTGGCATTGTTGCCCCGAACAAAGCGCATAACTGTATTCAGCTCGCCATCGGTAATCTGCGGGTTCCGGATGGCAATCCTGGCAGGCCATGATACAACAACACGGTTCAGAGCCGGCAGTGAAACCGAATCGGGATTGCTCAGGATTCGTCCGTCCAGCAGCGTGTAGTCTTCAGACTGCAGCTGAAAAACACGCCGGTTACAACCACTCAGCAGAAGCACAGTAACGATGGCACCCAGCACCAGTTTTGATGTCTTGATGGATGTAACGGCAGGCATGTGCCGAACCGATGCAGGCATGGTATTACTCATGCGGAAGCCCCCTGCCATACCGCAGCTCATCTCGTGAGAATATCCTGTCAAACAGTCTGGCCCCCACACCAATGTAGAACACGCTGAAGCTGCTGCTGGTTTGTATTCTGTCGCTAAGATTTTTTAAGAGTTCTGATCCGGTATTGCCGCTAAGATATCCGAAAACAACCTGTAGCGATGTTTGATCGGCAATTGGCAGCATGACGCGGGCACCGGCCTGTAGGTAACGTGACGGAGCAAAGGCAGTTTCCACAAATGGGTCAATGGCAAGTTTACCACTGCCGGGATTCCACCGGTAGCCTACCTGAATTGGCAGGACACCAAGAGTGTATTCACGAATACCCGCAACCGTAAAGTTCAAAAGTGACGTGCCCGCATAAAACCTGTAGTCGGCAAACGGTAAGGCAAGTTTGGCTGTAAGTGCAGACACAGTAAAACCGTTTATTGGATTTTCGGTCTGCGTTTTAGGGTCTTTTCGAGAGAAAAACGAACTATCAGCACTTGACCCAAGAAATGCAAAGTCAAGAACCGAAAGCTGCCAGCCGCTATGTTCGTGGTTTTTCCATTCAACCTCGAGTTCTTCTTCGCGATTTAAAAAGTCGAACATTCCTAAGCCGACACCCAGATACGGAAAGCTTACCAGCCGGGCATCGCCGCCGATAAGGGTAGTCTGACCAAATACGTATCCTGCCTGAAGTCGAAGGTTAACCCCGGCAATGCTTCCAACATCGGCACTCACGTTGGCATGCACGTATGACGAAGGCATAGCAGTGAAGTGCAGTCCTGGAGTAATGGCAACATAGGGAATCCTATCTCTGAGATACCACCGTTTTCTAACTGAAAAAGTACCAACGCCGGTGAGTGTGTTCTCAACATCATCATCGGGAGAAATCTGCTCAAATGCAGTTAGGCCGTACGTCCAGTTTGGATCATCCTTGAACAGATCAAGTTTCCATTCACCGATACCCAGCCTTAGCTGCTGACCGGTGAATAGCGTACGGTCAGGGATTGTGGTGGGATCACCAAAAAGGATATCATCTACTTCGGGAAAAATGCCAAACAAACCCAGCAGGGTGCTATTACCCGTTTGTAGAGTACCTATCATGCCAACGCCTTCGAACAGTGCAAGGCGTATAAAGGCTGGGTATTCACGCGTTACAACGCTGTCAAACTGAAGCAGGGCACGCTCGGTAGTAACCGTCCGTGATGACGGGTAGATGATACCTTCGGGACGGGAGTTTGGCTGGTTCTTTACCTCGCTGGCCGTAAGCGTGTCAATAATCGTATGTGTAAAGCGGTCGCGCTCAACGCGGTTAATGGACCCACACGCCGTTATCAGACCTATGCTTAGTATCATGAGCAAAACAGCCGTCCTGTGTGTTCGTGATGCCTGGAAGGGGCTTGGGTACCGGCTAAAACTTGTCGGTGACGGTTTGCCAGAATTAGTGTAGGACTTCTGCACTGTCGGCCTCCTGTTTTGTTGAGCTTTTTTCTTCTGGTGGATTGACAATATCTATGGGCAGTACCGTATCGGCCGAGGCAGCCTGCAGCGAGAAAACGCTTCGCTGGAACGGAAGGACCTGATCGGCGGAGATGTGGGCCATAAGCCGACCCCATATAGGCGCAGCGGCCCGGCCGCCCTGTCCGTCGTTCGTGGTAAAGTGAATGCGTCGGTCGTCGAATCCTACCCAAACACCGGCTACAAGCTGTGACGTGTAGCCCACAAACCATGCATCGGCAAAATCGTTGGTTGTACCGGTTTTACCGGCAGCCTGCTGCTTAAAGAACTGCCGAACTCGTGAGCCGGTACCGCCGTCAACTACACCACGAAGCATGCTCGTCATGGTGTGGGCTATCCGGGGCGAGATAGCATCAGTAACGTTTAGTGGCAGTTTTCCTTCCCAAAGTACATTCCCGCGCTTATCTTCAATTTTTGTAATAAACCCGGGCTCAATGGCCAGACCCTGGTTAACAAACGGGATGTAGGCTGCGGTAAGTTCCAGCGGACTAACTTCAACAGCGCCCAGAGCAATTGATGGCACGGCACGAAGTGTGCTTGTAATACCCATCCTGCGGCACATGTCAACAACGTCGGCCGGAGTAGTAACTTGTGTTATGAGTCGGGCTGCCACGGAGTTAACCGACATCTTTAATGCCTGGCGTAGCGTCATTGGTCCTCCGTCCTTACTGCTGCCCCGTGGAGCCCACACCTGGCCATTGCCAAGGTGGATGCTGAAGGGACCGCTTTCAATCGTTGAGTCGGGTTTTATTCCTGCTTCCAGAGCAGTGGCATACAGAAACGGTTTAAAAGCAGAGCCGGGCTGACGTTTTATCTGAGTAACGTGATTGAGCGAGTATTTTGATGCACGGTTTAACTTCATTGCCCGCGGCGAAGCACCCACCATAGCAAGAATGGCTCCGGTGCGGCTGTCCAGCACTACAACACCGGTTTGAATTGTCTGAGCCAGGTGTTTGATGCTGTCAATATATCGTCGGCTGGACGATAATCGTTTCATCATTTTCGACCGGTCTTCTTTACCGGCCGAAATATAGTCTGACCGTTGCCGAATGCTGTTGCTGACAATGCTCTGAAGAGTATTTCTGTTGGACTTCCACGACCATGAATCATCAAACATTTTCTGGAATTGTATCAGGTGTTCTGCAACGGATTCGTTGGCGTAATTCTGAATCCGGGCATTAAGGGTAGTCGTGATTACAAGACCGTCACGGTAAAGGTCATATCCATCGAGTCTGCGCTTCCAGGTTTCGTCCTGCGTTAATTCCTGCCGAATCATCTCAACAAAATGTGGTGCGATTCCACGATAACTGTCGGTAGAGCTGACCTTAACAAGCGGCTCGGTGATTGCCTGTGCATAGCTGCTTTCCGAAAGGAAGCCCTGTTCCTTCATCATTTCAAGAATAAGGTTGCGTCGTTGTACGCCAATACTGTCATCATTATTATACCGTTCCGGTGCCTTAAACAGTCCAACCAGATACGCACACTGAGCTGCAGTAAGCTGCATTGGTTCTCGTTTAAAGTACGTGTTTGCTGCTACACGCAAGCCGTAAGCCCCTTTCCCGTAATAGACGGCATTGGTGTACATCTCGATGATTTCTTCCTTGGTGTAGGTGCGCTCGATCTGTAGTGCTGTCCATGCTTCCCGGATTTTTCGTGCCAGTGTTTGTTCCTGGGTGAAGTACAGGTTTCGGGCAAGCTGCTGCGTGATTGTGCTTGCGCCTTCCTTTGTGCGCAGTGAAAGCACATTTTTAAAAGCCGCTTTTATAATCCGCATTACATGCACGCCCCAGTGATCGTAAAAGGCTCTGTCTTCGGTTGCAATCAGGGCATGGACAAAGTGGTCCGGAATACTGTCATACGGAACATAGGTGCGCCTGGTTGTTGCAAAGTGATCCAGGACAACGCCATCGGCACTCAATACCTGAGTTGCCAGATCCTGGCGGGGATTTTCGAGTTGCTGAAGAGTAGGAACGCCTGATGAAAGTGAGTAGGCAATATAGCCCGCAACTGCGATTGTAACAAAAGCAATTGAATATAAAACAAGTCTCCAGGCAGTGAATGGTTTCATTGCTCAAGCACCTTTACGAGCTCTACACGACGGGCTCGTTTGCGCCACAGAACAATACTCTCTCCGGGGCGTCGGGCCGGGAGAAGTGATTCGCCGGCAGTCCGCCCTTCAAGGATTTCCGGGTTCACACCACTGGCTACTAACTGCTGTATGATAAAGTTTACGCGGTTCCTTCCCAACGTTATGTTGCTGGCATCCGTTCCAACATCATCGGTATGACCAATCAGGACTAAGCGTTTAAGGCGTGATCCTGATAATTTAATGTTGTTTACTAATGTCTGAAGAGCTGCATTCCATGTAACGTCAGTATCAACTCCGTTGGTATCCAGAGTGTACTGGTATGGTGCGTCAAAAATGGCAGTAGGGAAATTAATACGAAGCACCATTGTCACCGGGATTGAAAGGGGCTTTGATATCGTTACGGTATCGTTGTTTGATGCCTTGGGCACGGTAACCTTGATCTTATCAAAAAACAGTTCCGGCGTCTGAGCAGTAATATTCACGGTTTCGCCTTCGGGAAGGTTCAGTGCGTAGCGTCCGGCTGTATCTGTCTGGGTCTGTGATATCACCTGTTCCGACCAGGGCTTTGTAGCCTTTACATCAGCACCGGAAACGGGTTCCTTTGTATCGTTGCGGATTACTGTGCCTGCAACAACAACTGTTTTTGCCGGTTCTGCCGGTTTCTGATTGTTCACTTCTGCGTCTTCAGTTACAACGTGCACCTCGCGCTCGATCCGTGTGCCCTGCGTTTTCATCGAGAGAACAAAAACGTCGAAGTCTTTTCGGGATGTACTACCCCGTACAGGCTGATCGCTGGAGTAGTATAATGTCTGAGCGTCTGCCCAGACCGGGAACATCTCGTCGAACGGTGTGTTAACCGGTTTTCCGAGATTATAAGGCTTACCAATGGTGACAGTACTTCCGTTAACGGATACTGGCGCTGCGAACAAATCATAACCGCCAACCGTGGAATGTCCGGCAGATGAAAAGAGAAGCACTGAATCACCCGCAAACTGAGGGCATAGTTCGTCGCACGGTGTATTCACACCTTCACCCAGCGGTTGTGGAGCTGACCATGCCTGATTAATGAGAGCGCTCCACCACAGATCTGTACCACCCAGGCTTCCGGGTCGGTCTGAAGCAAACACCAATATCTTCCCGTTGCTGCTAACGGTGGGATGTCCGTCCCAATGAATAAATGAATTAACAGAATCAGACTGTAGTGGCTGCCTGCTCAAAACACCGTTCGTAAACACCGCCTGTTGTACCGAAGCATCACCGCTCATCATTGTGTCAGCAATTGCAGTAATATAAACGGATTGACTAATAGTCAGAGGCGATGCAGCTATCGATGTTGCAGAAGGGCGGTTCACGGTTACATACTCGGCAAGGGCAGGGGTATTCCCCCTGATAAGAATACCAGCGGAGCCACGAGTTTGCAGTGCCCACTCGTTTGTTCGTGTTGCGGCTCCGATAACCCGCTGGATAAACCACTGCTTATTATTCACAACAATCGACGTATCGTAGATGGTGCCGTTAAATGTTTCTGGCAAACACTGTGGAGGCGGTGGCGGAGGCGGACAAAAGGCGGCAGACCGTACAGTTCTTCCCGGCATACAACCGGCAAGCCATATTGCCGTAAAACCAAGGCAAAGGAAGGTTAAACAGGTGGAAAATCGTAAGGCTTCAACACCCCTGAATTTTCGTAACAATGTGGAAGGTGAAGTGTGCAGGACAGTCCTCCGAAAACTCAACAGTACGTACAGCCCTCATCGGCTGAGTCTGACGATGGTTTCAGACTTGTTTGCAAAATACGCTGATAAACAGAATCTGGAATCTCAATGGCACCCAACGACAGCGTAAAGTCATTTACATACTGGGTATCAAGCAGCATAAACCCATGCTCACGCAGATAGTGCACCAGGTGGTAGAACGCTACTTTCGACGCATCACGCTGAACCGAGAACATACTTTCGCCAAAAAAAGCACGTCCGATAGCTACGCCGTACAAGCCCCCTGCCAGGCGTCCTTCATTCCATGCCTCAAAACTGTATGCGTAACCCATCGAATGAAGCTGGGTATATGCGTCAATGATCTCCTGCGAAATCCATGTTTCATTCCGGTTAGCACATCCGGCAATTACTTCACTAAACGCCGTGTTTATCGTGACGTTATAAACTTGTTTTTTAACAGTCTTCAGTAGGGAACGTGCAAAACGCACCGACTGCAACGGGATGATTCCTCTGGGATCCGGGCGATGCCATTCTATGGCACCGGTATCTTCGTTAGCCATTGGGAAGAATCCCTTGCTGTAGGCAAGGAGCAGAACATCGGCTAAAACCGGAACTGAGCTGGCAGAAGACGTCATGCGAGTACAATCCTAATCATTGTTTGCATTTGCCGTTGCGCAGAACAGCCTGTACGGGATATTCTTGCGTCGGCAGAAATTCTGCTGATCGGTTTCAAAGCTGAACGGCCAATCGTCAGGGTGTAACTCCGCAAGGTGGAACCCCTGGTGTTCTTCGAGCATTGCTGCTTGCTGTTCGGCAACATCGGCACGATCGGTAGCAAGGTACAACTTTCCGTGTGGTACCAGAACCCGCTGTAGGTCAGTGAGAAAGGGGCTTGAAAATGCGCGCCGCTTATGATGTCGTTTTTTGGGCCACGGATCGGCAAATAAATATGTAGCATATTCAACCGATGAGTTGGGAATCCATGAAAATCCGTTTGCAGCACTGTACCACAAAACGTGAGCATTGGTAAACTGCTCACCTGAAATCACCCGCATCGTCCATTCCACCAAAATATTTCGGATTTCGACACCTAAAACATTCTTTTCAGGAAAGTGCCACGCATGGTTCAGCAAAAAGCCCCCGCGGCCGGAACCAATATCCAGTACCAGCGGCTGATGAATATCTGTAAACCATTGCTCCCACTTGGCTTGCGTTATTACGGGCGGATACAGCGACGGTAGTTTTTGCTGGTCTGCAGCAGCCAGATATGACTGTGGATTTACGTGATGCCTGACCCGTGGAATCGGGTATTTTTGATAGTCAATTAAAAATTGCTGAAGCATAATAGCAAAACTACAGTCTCTGACTCTGTATATTTGCCGTCCTTGTCCCGACTCTCCGAAAGTTTTGGAGAGTCGGTTCCTGTTCAGTCCAGGAGGCATAATTGAAACAGAAAGTATTAAGTCGTTGGTTGATTCTGGTTCTGCCATTGGTGGCAGCAGCCTATTTGTTTTATCCCACATACGAGTATTACCAGCTCGATAATGAACGTTCTGCGCTGAAGTCAGACAGTGCCGCGCTTGACGAGTGGGATCGTAATAACGAAAAAGCGTTTGACGCTGCTAAGGCCGGACGGTTAAAGTTAGGTCTGGACCTTCGTGGCGGTATGTATGTTACCCTGGAGGTAGACGTACTGAAGCTGATCGAAGAGTCGGCCTTGCCGGAAGCCGTGGATGACCAGTTCCTGGCCATTGTGGAGCAAACCCGCAAAGCCACTGACAATACTGACAAGGATGTGCTTCAGACCTTTCTGGACATTTTCCGAAAGGATCCCAAGCGGTCGCTCCTGGAGTATTTCACGGTTAGCAATCAGTTGGATGTAACCGAGGAAGCTGTTGTAACGAAGCTTCAGAAGGACGTTTCTGATGCTATTGACCAGGCACTGCAGGTTATCAAGCAACGGATTAACAAGTTCGAAGTATCCGAGGTCTCGATTCAGAAGATTGGGTCACGCCGGATTCAGATTGAGCTTCCCGACGTTAAGGACGAGGGTGAAATTCGAAAGCTGCTGCAAACCACTGCACGTTTGGAATTTACCCGGGTGCTGAATGGTCCCCGTTTGATTGAAACCGCTCTGAATATTGATAAAATCCTGAAAGGTATGTCGATCGAAGAGCCGGTTGCCGACACCGCATCCGGCGCTGCTGCTGACTCAGCCAAGAACTTGGCTCAGGCCGACAGTACGGCAGACAGTGCCAAGGTTGACTCGGCTGGTAAACGTAATGCCGACACAGCAGATCCGTACGCCGGTTTATCCGAAGAAGAACGGGCACGACGTGTACGGGCAGACTACCCCTTTACCTGGATGATCAGCGGTTCGTATGCCGCTGACGAGCGTTCACAGCCACAGCAGTTTGGAATTGCAGGTGCAAAACTTGATGGCTTCCCAAAGACAGGGATTTATAACTTCTATGTTGGTGCCCGCGAAGTTCCAAAGCTGCTGGCACTCCTTGACCGTCCGGAAGTAAAGAAGGCAATGCCTGTGGACTTAAAGATTTTGGTAGGCGCTACTGCCGAGGGTCCGAAAGACCTTCCCGAATCCGAAAAGTTTTATTATGTGTACGCAGTTGCTGCCGAACCCGAGCTAACCGGTGACGCTATCACCGAAGCATATCCAAGCTTTGACCCTACGAACAACTCTCCGATGGTTATGATGCAGATGGACGCTAACGGCGCCGAACGCTGGGCTCAGATCACCGGGGCGAACGTTGGGAAACGAATTGCTATTGTACTTGACGGCAGGGTGTATTCGGCACCAAACGTTCTGGGCAAAATTCCAAATGGATCATCGCAGATCACCGGTTCAGGAAACATCGAGGAAGCAACATTACTTGCCGTTGTACTTAAAGCCGGAGCTCTGAAAGCACCGGTGAAGATTATCGAAGAACGTGTGGTTGGGCCCTCGCTGGGTGAAGATTCAATCCGGCGTGGCATCACCTCATCGGTTATCTCGTTTGCCCTGGTTATTGTATTTATGCTTCTGTACTATGCCATTGGCGGTGCACTGGCAGATATTGCCCTTTTGGTAAACGTTCTTCTTGTTGTGGCCGCGCTAATCGGCTTTAACGGGACACTGTCACTTCCGGGTATTGCGGGTATTATTCTCTCTACGGCGATGGCCGTGGACGCCAACATTCTGGTGTTCGAACGGATGCGAGAGGAGTTTGCCGCCGGCAGAAACCTGAGGTCGGCAGTCCAGCAGGGATACGAAAAAGCATGGTCAGCCATTTTTGACTCGAACATCACCAACATGCTCTCCGGTGTTGTGCTGCTGTTCCTTGGTACAGGACCTGTAAAGGGATTTGCTGTTACGCTCATTATTGGTGTAATCATGACGCTGTTTACGGCTGTGGTGATGACGCGTGCAATGTTTGAACTGATCATTGCCAGCGGTGCTACTACAATTAACCTTGGCCAGAAGAAACAAGCGTAAGAAAAATTAGAACAAGGAAACACCATGGATCTTATTAAGAAAACCAATTTTGACTTTGTTTCTTCCGCCGGTCGTCTCTTTATGGTGTCAACCATAGTTGCCGTGGTTGGAATTATCGCTTGTTTTATTGTTGGTCTTGACTACGGAATTGATTTTACCGGTGGTACCCAGCTGACAGTGCGCTTTAACAAGGGACAGGTTGAAACAGAACAAATACGCCAGGTTATTTCTGACCTGGGATACCCCGGGGCCCAGCTGAAAAGTTTTGGATCAAAGGGCGAATACCTAATTCGCGTTGGTGCTGTTGGAAATCCTTCGGAGGTTTCGCAAAAGGTTGTAAACAACCTCCGGCAATCGTTTCCAACCGAGAATGTTGAACTGTTAGGTGCAGATAACGTAGCTAAGACTGTCTCTACGGAGCTTGCCATTGATTCCATCCTGGCTCTGGTGGTGGCGGTAATCATTATGCTTATCTACATTGCCTTCAGGTTTGAGTTTGTGTATGGCCTCGGGTCAATTGTAGCCTTGCTGCATGACGTAGTGCTCGCATTTGTTATTTCGGTACTGTTTAACAAACTCGGCCTTCTGAACCTTGAACTCAGCATCAACTCGGTAGCCGCATATCTTACCATTCTTGGCTATTCTATTAACGACAAAGTTGTTGTGTTTGACCGGATTCGTGAAAACCGCGAAAAGCATAAGGGTATGAACCTGAGTGACCTGATTAACCTTAGCATTAACGAAACTCTGAGCCGAACGATCATTACTGGTGTTTCGGTGCTGGCTGCCTTGCTTGTGCTTATCTTTTTTGGTGGCGATGTTTTGGAAGGATTTGCCTTCACAATGTTCGTTGGTATCGTTATCGGTACATACTCGTCGATTTATATCGCTTCGTCGTTTGTGCTGTGGTACACAGACCGTGTTCTGCGTAAAGAAGTTGGAGCAGCACATGCTGCAGGCGCAAAGGGCTAATCTCCGGTACGGAGGTTGTCTGCTTTAAGTGTTGTTCGGCTGCCGGTAACTGCACAGTCGTCAACTTGCTCTTAAAACTGTTTACTATTTTGTTTGTACAATCTAAGTCTGCGCCGCCATGAATGTTCAGATCGTTGTTGGCACCCAGTGGGGTGATGAAGGCAAGGGTAAGATTGTAGACTTACTGTCACATAATGTGAATATCGTAGCCCGGTACCAGGGCGGCGCAAATGCCGGGCATACCATCGTGTCGGGCGATACCAAGGTTGTGTTGCACCTTATCCCCAGTGGAATCCTCCACCCGGGTGTCCACTGTGTTATTGGTAACGGAACCGTTGTTGACCCGGTAGCCCTGATGCAGGAAATCAGAATGCTGGAGGACATGGGAGTGGATGTAAACGGGCGTTTGCATATCTCGCATAAGGCACACCTGATTATGCCCTACCACAAGGCGCTCGACGCAATGCGGGAAAAGGGGGCCGGGAGTATCGGCACCACCGGACGCGGTATTGGTCCGGCATACTTCGATAAGGCATTGCGTATTGGTATCCGGATCGTTGATTTACTAAACCGCGATACATTACGTGACAAACTGCGGGTTAACATCCGGGAAAAAAACCGAATGCTCCAGGCAATGTACGATGCAGAGCCTCTGGATATTGATGCTATCGTTGATGAGTACGTGAATTTTGATTCTCGAATTGATCCGTTTATTACCGATACCACGCACCTGTTGAATCAGGCAATTGCCAGCGGCAAAACAGTACTGGCCGAGGGAGCGCAAGGGGCTTTGTTAGACCTGGATCACGGGACCTACCCGTTTGTAACCAGCTCAAACCCAACCAGCGGCGGAGCCTGCACAGGCCTGGGCATTCCTCCAACAAAAATCGGCTCGGTTGTGGGCGTTGTAAAAGCTTATTCAACCCGCGTAGGCAATGGCCCCTTCCCAACAGAACTTCTGGATGAAACAGGAGAGCTGCTACGAACGGAAGGCCATGAGTTTGGTGCCACCACAGGCCGGTTGCGCCGGTGCGGGTGGCTTGATATACCGGCCCTCCGGTACAGTTTTATGGTGAACGGTGTTACTGAAATTGCCCTCACCAAACTTGACGTGCTGGGCGTGCTTGATGAAATTCAAATTTGCACCGGTTACTCGGTTGACGGTAAGCAGCAACGATTCTTCCCTGCTTCCGCAGAGGTGCTCGACCGGGTGGAATGCCACTATACAACCTTCCCTGGGTGGAAACAGGATATCGGAAGTGCCACCAGTTTTTCGGAACTCCCCGCCAACGCACAGAATTATGTTGCTGCCATCGAAGATCTTATGGGCGTTCCCATTACATGGGTAAGTACCGGTCCCGGCAGAGAGCAAACGATTCAACGGTAGAAGATTTTTCTCCGATGAGTGTAACACCTTTGCCCGGAAACAGTTATGTTGGGTAATTGCGAGCGCTTTTAACGATATCATTCCTGGTTTCAATCTCTGCCTCCATGCTTTTCGCTCAACGGTGGGAGCAGGTACAGCTTTCAGCACCGTACGATTCGGGCTATTATTTGGATATCTATTTCCTCCCTTCACAGCCACAATATGGCTGGGCATGCAGCCAGGACAGCGGCTATGTTGTGCGCACGACCAATGGCGGACAAACCTGGATGGGCAGCAGAGTGGTGCAGTCAGGCTTCTGTCACCTTGAGTACATACAATTTCTTAACACTCAGGTTGGATACTGCACTGGACCTTGCGGGGTGTATAAAAGCACAGATGGCGGAGCATCATGGTTTGAACTGAACCTGGGATATCCTGACAGTATGGTGTGGGGAGGATGGTTCAAGGATGAATATGAAGGATGGGCAACAGGCGGCTCGTGCGGTGTTAATAATTTTTACCATACAACCGATGGCGGAACGTCATGGGAGCGGTTTAGGGATACTACGGTCAAACGTTCCAATATGAGCGATCCGCTGTGGCAAGGCGATATGCCGGCGGGCACCGTGTACGCGGTTGGTAACGGAACTCTGTGGAAGTCAACTAATAGCGGCAGTACGTGGTCGCCGGATTCGTACACCGGCACCACCTCGCCATGGCACGAGGAAATATCTAAGCTGGGTAATACCATTATGGTTTCGTGCGCCGGAAATAACTGCGGAAGTGACTATACAACCGGCGGTATGCGGTGGACCCACGATGGTGGCTCTAACTGGTACGAGTTCAATACAGGCTCCGATATGTTTGGCGTGTACCTGCTTTCAGCTCAACATGCCTGGGCAGCAGGCTATGCAGGCAACGTGTGGCAGACGCTGAATGGCGGAACGTTATGGGCTCTTCGTAACTGTGGTCTGCCTACTAAACACATGGATGATATTCTCTTTTTAAATGATTCAACGGGATGGGTAGTTGGTCAGGGTATCTATCGCCTAGCACCTCCACGGCGTACTCTTTCCGATTCTGTTGTATGGTTCCTGGATGCGTGTCCGGACTCTGTACTCCGTGATACAGTATGGGTTACAAACGAAAACTTTTTTCCGAGCGATTGGACGATCGAGCTGGTTGGTACACATAGCTACATGTACAGGGTTGCCAATGTTGTTCCAACACCGCTGCCCTCCTGCAAACCAACAATGGTTATTGTGGAGTATAAAGCCACGGTACCGGGTCTTAACTCCGCCGACATGATCATTAGAATTCAGAATCCCGACACTACGCTGGTTGTTCAGCTGCGGGGCAGGCAACGGATGTTTAATGCGGTTCCGGCTGACACGCTGATCGAGTTCCGGCATCCGGTAGGAAAACCTGTTAACAGGGTGCTGGAATGGTTTGCTACGGCTCCGCCACTCGAAGAGATTCGGGGTATTGCCAGAGATAGTGGCAGTTCGGATCTTTCACTTACCGGCACCTATCCGGTTAAAATCAATGTCGGACCCCCTACGGCGCAAACGATAATTTCCGGGACTCTGAGGGATACCGGATGGGTGGCAACAAAGTTTTTAGTCCAGATGCAGCCCTGCCTCCGAGATACAACAATTACTGTTCGAGTGTACGGAGAGTCGGGTATTATTGATTCTGATACTGTGCTGACCGCCAATACGGGCTGTGCTGCCTCCGATACACTATATCTGCCAGTTTCAAACTCGGGTAATGCACCGCTTACAGTTTTTTCGGCACAGCTGCTGGGACTAGGTACAGAGGCATTCACGATCCTTGGTATGAAAAGGGCGGGTACAAATCCGCCATGGAAGATTGATGTTGGCAAGACAGATACTCTTGCCATCGTGGTCACACCTACGTCGAATATTCATCAGGTGGTACTTCAACTGAATAACGATGATCTTACTACGGCACGAGGTGTGAAAACACCCAGGCAGGTGACGATTAGTGTGCAGTCAATGCGGGTTGAAGCAAGTGTAACGCCACAGATGATTGATCTGGGGACGGTATGTACGGGCACGTGGAAAGACACGGCTTTTACAATTACAAATACGGGGCCGACGGCACTATCATACACACTTAGCGGATTGCAACCACGCTTCATGGGCCTGGGCAGCGGTTCGGTATCTATACCCCGCAACGATCATCGTAACGTTCCGTTTCGGTGGAGTGCTGACTCGGCAGGCTCGTACCTGGATACAATTGCCATTAAGATACGTCCGTGCGATTCAGTGTGTTTTGTTGTTGTTCGTGCTACCGTCGTCGAGTTGAACATTGCGTCGGTAACAGAAAGCATAACGGGGAGCATTGAAGTAGGGAAGACCCTTGTCCGGTCAGCCACCGTTGTAAACCACGGCTCCCAAACCGTGCGAGTAACATCGGTGCAGCTGATCCCTCCGGATTCTGATTTGGTGGTTAATGCCTTAACGCCGTTGGACCTTGCCGGTGGTGATAGTATAAAAGTTGAAATTCAGTTTACGCCCGATGTGGTGCGCAGGTACAGCGGCAAATTGCTCGTTGACGTTGATGGAATATGCAGGGGAACGATTACAATACCGGTTGATGTTCGGAGTATAAGCAATCGTGTTACGGTTTCAACAACGGAAATTCTGTTCCGTTCAGAATGTGACCTGAGAATTCAAACTGATAGCATTAAGATATCCGGCTTGTCGGGACAGGTTGCAATGAAGGCACCTACTATTAATCAGACTGGTAATGCTTTCAACCTTGTAATGCCAACCGTTCCATTTACAGTGTCAGCAAATCAGGAGCAGTGGGTAGTTGTGCAGTACAGGCCAGCAAATTCACGCAACGCTGTGGCTGTACTGGAGCTTGAAACAGCCGATGGTTCCGACAGATTTGATGTACAGCTTTCAGGTTCCGCAACTTGGTCTGACTGGGTAGGTACACCCTCTGCCATTAACTTTGGTGACCTTCGTGTCTGTGATTCTGTACAGGTTAGTCAGATTGAAGTTCGTAATAATGATTCTGTTGCCGTCACCGTTAACGTAAATACATCAGGTTTGCCGACATGGCTCGATATTCCGGCGTCCCGCATTGATGTCCCGCCTTTTGCCAGTGAGTTTCTTACAGTTCGATGCCTGACCAGCCAGCTGCAAATTGGTAATAACCAGTACCGTTTGGTGCTGACAGACGAAACATGTAGGCAATTGGATACAGTTGAGGTGTTGGCTCTGCTTGCTGACGGTGCCTTGGTTGCCGAACCTGCTGAAATCAATATTTCGGTTGCTGTTGGAACAAGTACAACACAAACTGTCAGGGTGATAAATCCTACTCGGCAACCTCGTAAAATTATTGATGTTCACGTAGTTGGTCAGCAAAGTAGTTGGAGTATTGAAACACCGGTTACAGACAGCATAGTGCAGCCTGCCGACACAGTAATTATCCGTGTGGTGTTCGCCCCGTTGACCGAGGGGATATTTAATACAACGCTCCGGATTACTCAGGCAGAACGATGCACCACCATCACTGATGTGGCCTTGAATGGTGAAGCGGTTCAAAAAGGGATACTGCCTTCACATACTGTTCGGCTGGTGGTGAACGACTATACCGTGCCGGCCGGAAGCCGAATTGCAGTGCCGGTATATCTGGAGGGCTCAATGAAGGATGCGATACCTGACTCAATGGCGTTTCGTGTTTCGTTTTCGGCTCTTCACCTCCTGGTTGACACGGTGTATCAGGGAACCATTCCTGATGCTCAGGTTGAACATTCATACAATAACGGCCAACTCATTGTGCAGATGCGCAAGGATGGACCTGAATTTGGAAATGGAGGCTCGGTAGTCGTGATAGAAGGAACTGCCATGCCTGCGTTGCCAGACAGCACCATATTTACGTTTGCGGATGATAGCGTATGGTCAGCCCAACAAGTTGAGGTTCGGCATCGTCCGGGTGTTTTAATCGTGGATGTATGCGGACCTCGCAATTACGTTATGCTTGCAAACCCCACCACGATAACAGTGCAACCGCCAGTGCCGGTCGGAGATCGTGTAAACATACAAATAGACGCACCGTATTCAGAACACCTTTCCGTGAGTGTAATTGATATGCAGTCTAACCGCGTAATTACAATTCCGGATATCCAGGTTGGTAAGGGGCTTTCCAACCTTGCAATACCACTTCACTCGTTGCCGTCAGGGATGTACATTGTGCACATTCAGTCCAACCGTGGCGGAGTATTTACGCTGCCGGTGCCGGTTGTTAGATAAGGCGGTCTGTACTAAGCCGGTTTAAGTAGTTCAAGCAGGACCGTCTCAGCCGTTGTACGAAGGGCTTCCTTGGTATCAGAATCTACAACGCCCGTTGTAGTGCGAATAACAGAATAGGTACCGTTACTTTCTATTCTTGCCAGACGCAGCGTTAGCTCAGCCCCCTTCAACGTCCGTTCAACAGAACCAAGAACAACATAGTCCACGCCAACACCATACAGGATATTCAGCTCACTTTTCGATGCATGCCGGTTATTCTCCACAAGATAGAACCCGGCGCGGGCAAACAGTGTGTCATGTGTATCGATATCCAGTACGGTGATCGTATCGTTGGCTTGAGCGGCTGCAACCATTGCCTGTGTTACATCGTATGAGGCAAGAAGCTGCTCACTGAATACAGCCCACTCCGGGTATGAAGAATCGGCTTTGAACGTAATACCGCCAAATGACAGTACAGATGCCTTCCTTGCACGCAACCCTACGTCCAGCGTATCGTACCGAGGTTCTGTCGGCAGAGCGCTCAGTGCTGCACGCTGTACTGCAAGAAGTACAGCGGGATCGGCAACCACCGTATTGTCGCCCCTGGTGTACGCAATCGCTGCATACCCAACACCGCTGCGAATAAAACCGGTATCTGCTGCAGAAACAACCTGCATGTCGGCACGAACCAGGTGTTCTATACGGCGTACCCTTAAAAAAACTGAATATGTGCAGCCGACACGGGATGCTGCTTCACGAACTGACAGTTGACTGCTACCCTTGAGTATCGAGTCGCGGGCAAAAAGATCACAATACTTGTATCCTGCAAGTGACAGTGCAAGATTCAGAGCTGCCTCGGCCTTTCGTGTACCAATAGCTTTATCGGCTGAGTCAACACTGATGGCAGCCGCCATGAAACACTCCGAATGTGCAGATAAAACACTTGGAGCAAGCATGAAAAGTACAACCAATATCCTTAACACATGCCTGGCAAAGGGAGTCAACGTCAAATTTGTGCGTAATAGTAGTCGTGCCGACATGGGTGAATTTCCTATGAAGCTTATCGAATTAAAAAAACAGCAAAAACTAAAAGCATAAAGCCTGCGATAGTGCCGGTGACGTATTTGGGGAATCGAACCTTGTAATGATGCCATAACAGAGACAATCCAACCATGGGAATTGTAAGTGCCACCCATGCCGCAAGAATCGTTGGGAAGCTGCTGTTGGCAAGATTCAGCGAGCGTATGATATTCGGAGTTACAGTGCTGTAAACAACGAGCAGATGAGCTACGTAAATAAAGAGTGATTCGTTGCCAATCTGCTGCAGAATTACTCCTGTCCGACTTCCGCCAAGCACGTTGTTGGCTCTGTACAGTAACCCAAACATGCATAAGATGCAGCTTAACCGGAATGCATGAACACCCGGACTTGAATTCCACCAGAACGTATCCCATGGAGTACTAAATGGCAGGCTCTTTATCGTAAAAACAACAGGCGGGACTACCACTCCGGCAACGATAAACCAGTTGGCAAGCAAGGTCTTGTTACTTGCCGAAAAGAATAACGTACCACCTGCAAAACCGGCACACAGGTATCCAACCCACGGAATGAGAGGGAAGGTTGATATTGATGATTTTGAGAATGCCAGAGACGGTAAACTTAACGGATTCAGAGTGTTCGTAAACTTCCATATCAGTGCAGTAAACGTGAAAATCAGCACCGTGATAACTGCTGCTGCTACGGCAACACGGTTTACGGTGCGGAGTATGAAGAAGAGTCCAAGTACCAGCACTGATCCAAGTACGATCGTGTGAAGGACATCGAACTTTATCCATGTGATAAACCGCTCAAGCTGCACATACTTGAAGGCAGTAAGTGAATACGCGGGAATATGCAGCAGGTATGCAAGAAATAGGATAAACGAAAGGCGGCGCAGGTATATCCATAAACTCCGATCCGAACGCAAAAACAAAGCCCCTTTCCGCGAAAGCGCAATAGCCAAGCCAATACCTGCACAAAGGATGAATGTTGGAGCAACAAAACCGTTGGACAGGAAGAGGAGATTGCCCCAGAAGCCATGCCGAAGAGTGGGTTCGGCAATCACATTGGTGATATGAACCTGAATCATCCACAGAATTGCCAGTGCTCTGAGAACATCCAGAAATGTATACCGTTGTGTTGTGGGTGTTGAAACGGTCACTGCGGACCTCTGCCTGTAATGCGTCGCAGAAATCCGAGTACAACTTTTGAAATAAGTATTGACCCAACCACTACAGCCATGACAATAATCGCATACCGTTGCATATACACATAAAAAAAGTTGCTCGAATTTAGTTGATCACAGTATTTTCGGCAGTGATTTCAGGCACCCGGAACAGCGGAAGCAAGACGATTGCTGCGATAGATGTTGGAACAAACTCAATCCACATGGTAATTGCTGCCGTGAACACACACTCTACCTTGCACGTTCTTGAGCGTAACAAGGAGGTTGTGAGGTTGGGGTCATCGGCAACCGATATGAAACAGTTGTCTGCTGAAGCGATGGACCGGGGTGTGGCTGCTCTCCAGCGCTTTGCCGTCGAAGCCGGATCACACAAGGCACTGATTAAGGCCGTAGCAACGAGTGCTGTGCGCGAAGCAAATAACCGTGATGTGTTTTTGGACAGAGTGCTAAAAACATCCGGTATTGATGTTGAAGTTGTGAGCGGGGTTGAAGAGGGGCGGCTAATTTACGTTGGTGTGTTGCACTCGCTTCCCGTGATCTCCAGGCAGACGTTAGTTATTGATATTGGAGGCGGAAGCACCGAAACAGTGATTGGAAGTCAGGGCGATGTTGTTGCCGTTCACTCTGTAAAACTCGGGCACATTCGTCTGACGAAACGGTTTTTTCCCGACGGCATCGCAACGCCTGAAACAATCGAGGCATGCAGGAATGCTGTACGCAATGAATGGACGCCAACATTCCAGGATCTTATGCGTGCCGGGTTTAACGAAGTGGTTGGTACAAGCGGGACAATAAAGGCATTGGTTGGGATGACTCTGGCCCGGCAGGGGAAACACGTGCCGGAGTCGTTAAACGGCGTGAGAGTTTCAAGGGATGACATGATGACCACCATAAACAATGTTATTTCTGCAAGCGCTGATTCAACCGTGGCGTTGTTGCCGGGACTTGACCCTAAGCGTGCAGATGTTATTCTTGCAGGAGCGTTAATACTGGAACAGGCATTCGTAGGATTGAATATTGCAGATCTTGTTGTTTCCCGGTTTGCTCTGTGCGAAGGGCTGGCCTTTGACACAGCACAGAAAATGCATGATATTCAGCAATATCATCACTTGTCGAGTCTGCGCTACCAAAGCATCATGCATTTGTGTGAACTGTACCAGGTACGCCTTGACCACGCCGAGCACGTTAAAATCTTAGCACTGCAGATCTTTGATGCGCTGCAAAATGTACACAACCTTACCGACAGAGAGCGGGAGCTGCTGGAGGCCGCTTCGCTGCTTCATGATGTGGGATACCATATCTCGGCAGAACAGCATCATAAGCACAGCGAATATATTATTGCAAACAGCGATCTTTCGGGCTTCACCAATGATGAGGCCGATCTTATTGCTGCTATCGCTCGGTACCATCGCAAAAGCCATCCAAAAAAGAAGCACCCAAACTATAACAGACTGCCTGCCTCCTCGAAACGTATCGTGAGGATATTGGCTTCAATACTTCGTATTGCCGAGGGATTAGATCGGAGACAACTGGCGATAGTAAGGAATGTTAGGGCCGTTGTTACCGTTTCGACTATTGAGCTTAGTCTTGAATGCTCCGAAAAATCAGATATCGAAGTATGGAGTGCGGAGCGCAGAAAGGGGCTTATGGAAGAGGTCTTTAAAAGAGAAGTCCTCCTGGTCCCCTGCGGCTGATTACAAAAACAGTTTGCTTACTGAATGTACTCCGGTATAGCGGTTTAACCGAATATTAGTGAAGAGTTTCGCTAAGGGTTTTTTCAAGTGATTCCCCTCGTAGCTTGTTGCTGATGGCAATAATCTTAGAATCAGGCGCAATAAGGATTGTAAACGGGATGTATGGCGTCTGAAATATTTCGGCCGCTTTGCTCTTGAACACGCCATTACTGAAAACATGATGCCACGGCATCTTCCATTTGCCGTTTCTGTACTTTGCAATATCTTCGGGCTTACCATCAAGTGAGATGCTCAGAAAGTCAATGTTATGATCATGAAACTTATCGAATGCAGCATGCAAAAACGGCATCTCGCCTCTGCAGGGTCCGCACCAGGTTGCCCATAGGTCAATTAGCAGGTATTTGCCTTTAAAACTTTCCCTTGAGAAGAACTTGGTCGAGTCTTCGAGCGAAGCAAAGCTGAAATCGGGTACGGTTTTTCCAACCATGATTGCACGACCGGGGTCGTACTGCTTATTGGCCATATCAATGGCACTTGACCCAGGGAATCTACGCTTTAGGAGAGAGAGTATCGGCATGATATCGGCGTTTGGATTCACTGCGGTTGCAAGATCAAGTACCTGGAGCAGTGCCCACGGAACCGTGTTGGTGTCCTTTTCTGCCTTGTGAGCAGCCATGATGTAATCCTCGTATCGGGTAATATCTCCGGTGGTGAATGCGGTTTGCAGCATGACTGAGGCATCGGACCACAGATACGAGTCAGGCGCAACGGATGAAAGGATTTCTTCTGCCAATTTCTTGCTACGTTCGTCAATCGAAGTATACCAGGGAATCTGGAGATAACTCATTAGTAGAATTCTGCGAAGGTCCTTGTCCGATTCGTTCGAAAATTCATGGAGGATCTCACGTCGTACCGAGTCAGTAACCCTTGCCATTATCTGTTCGGCACTATTGCTTGCTGCCATGGCTTGTTGTGTATCCCAAATGTACCGAAAGCGGTCAGCATTACGCTCCCGGTACTGAACGTATGCCTGTTCCCATTCGTTATGAATATTGATGGAAGGCTGAGGTGAGGATTCCGGCATCGATGCAGGATCGAACACTACACGCACGGTGTGGCCCGGCGAATACAGCACTGAGCGGTAGTCGCCGCCAAGGTCGTATTCGTAGGAGTTTGACATCGAGCCGTTAATACTGTGCTGCTCTGTCTGGTCAACACCAGGATGAAACAGAAGTATCTGGTATTTGAGAGTGTCGTCGCGAGTATCAAGATTAACAAAATACTTACCATCCGAACCACGCTGCATCTTTGTACCGGTTTCAAACTTAAACCGATTAAAATCACCAATAATCAGTACTGAATCAATAGTTTCCGGGCGCACATTGGCTGCCAATGAAACGTCTATAGGAAGAGGTGAATGGATAGATTCCGATATAAACAGGTTGGCTGTGAGCGGCTGGTGATTTGTACCGGAAAAGACAATACTGAGTCTTCCGAGTTTATCTGTTGTAAAACGAAATACACCATTGTCATCCGCCACAGCAACAACGGTAAGGCTTCCCGTCCTATCAGGCGTGCTCACGTGGGCCAGCTGCATTGGCTTTCCGTTGTGTCCCACCAAACGCCCCGTAATCTCCACCCGGCAATTCAGATTAAGTGAACTACATAAAACGAAAATGCCAATGAGAGTTTTCATAACAGGATTGCAGTAATTGACACAACATTAATTGATACTAACTTAAGTAAAGAAGTGCACTGTATTACTCTAAACAATAAGAATGTATGCATCTGTTCTGAATGTTGCTAAGAAGTAGTTACCGGAAATGGATGTTTAGGCACCTTTAGCAGTTTGAAAAAGCAGCATCTGTCCGAACACAGCGGGGTAGTAGGATAAATGCCATGCAGCGGTTAGACGGTTTTTTTCGCGTCGGCCTGTACAATGGGGAGGGGTGCTGTTTAAACCGGCGTACAGCCCATTGCGAAGCAGTTTTTATCTTCTCAAGCATGACATGAAAAAAATATAGCCCCTTCATCATTCGTCAACTGAACTTTGAATCTGTATCGTGCAGGATGATACCTGCACCATGTCTACTCACATTTAAAGCACATGTTATGAGTCACAAACGCACGTTACTTACCGCCGTTACCCTGATTGGGATAGGCGTTGTTTTTGGCGTTGTTTTAATGTCCACCTTTGGAACCAATGCTCTTCAGAAAGCATTTGCCGCTGATGCGAATCTTGGAGCAGTCCAGCCACCGGTTACCATGCCACCGTTGGTTCAGGCACTTGACAATCAGTTTAGTGCAGTTGCCGAAGCCGTTAAAGGATCTGTGGTGTACATTAATGTAAAGGGAAAACCTGCAAAAAGCAGTCAGCGACTTCCTCAGGAATTTTTCCGGTTTTTTGGACCCGACTTCGAGGAGCAGGATCCCGGGTACGCACCCGAAGGTGCAGGCTCTGGAGTGTTTGTTACTGCCGATGGATATATCGTTACGAATAATCACGTTGTAGAGAATGCAAAAGAGGATGGTATCACAGTAACCACAACCGACCAAAAAGAGCATAAGGCTACACTGATAGGCAGAGACCCTCTGACTGACCTTGCTGTTATTAAAATCGACGGGAATTTTACGCCGGCACATTTTGCCGATATAAACAACCTTCGCGTTGGACAATGGGTAATGGCTGTTGGAAGTCCGCTTGGCCTGCGCTCTACAATAACCGCCGGCATCGTGTCGGCACTTGGCCGTGGCATCGGAATCGTGGGTACCAACCAGCGGACGTTTGAACGTAACCGGTATGCCGTTGAGAACTTTATTCAGACCGACGCAGCGATTAATCCCGGTAACAGCGGCGGCGGGTTGTTTGATCTGAACGGCTCACTGGTAGGCATCAACACGGCTATCGCTAGCCAGAGCGGAGTAAATGCAGGCTATGGGTTTGCTATACCGATCGATATGGTTAAAAGTGTTGTTCTGGACTTAATGGATGATGGAAAAATTGAAAGGGGCTATATCGGAATTGAAATCACAACGGTTGATGAGACTGTTGCAAAAGCTACCGGACTTGATAAGGTTCAGGGAGTAAGCGTCCACAAGGTGGTTAAAGGCGGGGCTGCTGCCCAGGCCGGCATCGAAGTTGGAGATGTTATCCTTGAAGTTGACGGGAAGGCCGTTAACACCTCAAATGACTTACAAAATCAAATTGTTCTGCGCCGTGCCGGTGACAAGGTAAATCTTTCAGTATGGAGGAATGGCAAAAAGATTACGAAAGCCGTGGTGCTAAAGGCTCTGGATGAAAACAATAATTTCACGGATGCCTCTACAGGCAGTTCTAACAATGAGTCGTCAAGAGAGCCAATTACCTTTAAATCACTTGGCTTTACTGCATCGGCTCTTACCGCACGGCAGAAAGAAGACTACGGAGTTGATGGTGGCGTAATAATTACCAATGTTGATCCGCGTGGCATGGTTGCACGCAGAGGCCTGACAGCCGATAACGTTATTATTCGTGCCGATGGCAAAACGGTAAAATCACCTTCGGACTTACAGAAAATTCTTTCATCAAAAAGTAAGGGTGACGGTGTACTGCTTGTTCTAAAGGACAAAGAAGGCAGTAAGTTAGCGGTATCAATAGAGATACCCGAAGAAAAAAGTTGATGAAGATTCAGCGGCATTTCATTCTCCTGATACTGATCGGCCTCACGCTACCGGCAATGAGCCAAACGTACGTGGGGCCGTCAGCCTGGTACATTGCCTCTACCAGTGTACCGGCTTCAACCGCCGGCCAGCCAGCTCCCACCCGGTATCTTGTGGGAGCATCTGCATTATGGACACTCTCGCAGCAGACGGCTATCCGCCTTGTTGGGGGGTACCGTTCAGAAGCCGGCTACTTTGCTTCGCACTGGCAGGAGGTTCAGACCGACGGTCTTATTCAGGTAATCGAACCCGGTATGAAAATGCCAAATCAGTTTAGCACCATAACCTCGTCATCGGTTGAACTCATGGCTCTGCTTAACCTGCCAGCCATCAGCTTGGATACCTCCGGGGGCTCGCTGGGGATAAGCGTTGGTTTGCTGTCGGATCTTGTTTTTGCAGCAAATCAGGTGGACGATAATTCACGAATTGAAAATTACAACGGACCGCCCGTTGTTAGCACCGACTACTCACAGCAACTGGGCTTTGGCGCCTACATTGGAACCTACATTGCCCTGCCGATCGTGTCGTACAAGCTGATCTTTGATCTTGGATACTCATTCCGAAGTCCATCTATTCTAACTACGGCACAGGAACCAAAGGTTGAGCAAAACACAGGATGGTTAATTGGGAAGGGGCTAAGGGCTGGCGTTTCTTTTTATGTAAGTCTGTAAAGAAAAGTGCGACGCCACTGCATAAACACAGCATTAAATTTCGATATTACTGCCAACTTCCAGTACGCGCTTAAAAGGAACACCGAAATATTTCACCGGCATACGGGAGTTACGGTGAACAAACATGAAGATGTGTTTTCGCCACCAAGCCATGCCCTTGCGGTTTGTTACCGTAATGGTTTCGTGACCGAACACCAGCGTTGTGTCTGTGATGTCGATAGGAATGTCAAACTCCGGCAGGTAATCTATGTCACCCGCAATATCAAGCTGATCCATAAAGCCGTAGTGTAGCACCACCTGGTAGAAGTTTTTTTGTAACGGCTTTATTTCATACCTACGCTCGCGTGTAATGTGGGACTCAGTTCCTACCGAGACGGTAAGCAGAATAATCACCTCATGCCTGCACCGATTGTACCGTACGTTCGAGACCAGGGCAGGTGGTGCAATATCGCGATAGCCACTTAGATAAATTGCAGTGCCGGGTACCGTTGTGTACGAGTCGATATCATCAATAATCTCCTCCAGTACCGGCGTTCGCTTTTGAATTGCTGCCCGCAGGATTGAGCGACCGCGCTTCCAGGTGACCATCAGGAAGAACACCGAACCGGCAATAATTAACGGGACGTACCCACCATCCGGAATCTTGGTAGCATTGGCAAGGAAGAATGAAATATCAACGCCAAAGAAAATTGCCGTTACAATGAGTGATGTTGTTACACTCCACTTTGCAATATGTCGCATGGCATGCCAGGCAACCAGAGTTGTCAGCACCATGGTTGTACTAACGGCTATACCGTACATGGCAGCAAGTGCACCGGAAGACTGGAACTGAAGGACTAGGTACACCGTGCAGGCAAAAAGGGCCCAGTTTACAAAGGGTATGTAAATCTGCCCTCTTTCGGTATCGGACGTATGAACAGTTGTCAGCCTGGGCAGATAGCCTAACTGCAGAGCCTGCCATGTAAGTGAAAACGCACCGGAGATTACGGCTTGCGATGCGATGCTGGTTGTAGCCGTGGAAAAAATTACCAGCGGAATCACGCCCCAGGAGGGTACAAGATGGAAGAACGGATTGGCAACGGTGGACGCGATGTGTCCTTCGCGCAGTAACAAAGCCCCCTGACCAAAATAATTGAGCAGCAGGCACGGGAAAACCAGCATAAACCAACCCTTCCGAATTGGCTTTGCACCGAAGTGTCCCAGATCGGCATACACAGTCTCGCCACCGGTCATCACAAGGAAAACAGAGCCAAGGACCAATGCGCCTTCAAGGCCGTGGTTGGAAAAAAACTCAATCGCGTACAACGGGTTAACAGCCGCCAGGATGCCGGGCGTTTGCACAATTGAAATTGCACCAATAGTACCAATCACCAGGAACCAGGCAATCATTACCGGACCAAAAATCCGACCAACACCCCTGCTTCCAAACCGTTGAACCGAGAAAAGTCCGAACAGTATTAAAATCGTGGCAATGACTATTGTTGACTGGCTGAGTGACGGGATTGCAACTTTTACGCCTTCTACTGCCGACAAAACGGAAATGGCCGGCGTGATCATCCCGTCACCGTACAACAAAGCTGCACCAAACAAGCCTATGTACGACACCAGGAGCAATATGTATCGATTTTTAACAAAAGGAAGTACCAGCTCCATCAGCGCCATTTGTCCGCCCTCACCGTGGTTATCAAACCGTGAGATCACGCCAATGTATTTGATAGCAACCACGATTGTGAGTGACCAAAAGATCATGGACAGCACGCCGTACACGCCATTTAGACCGGCCGAAAGCGAGTAGTGTGGTGAGAAGCACTCTTTAACAGAGTAGAGCGGGCTTGTTCCGATATCGCCGAAAACCACGCCAAGAGCTGCAATAACTAATGGCCATGATTTCTGTTTGGTAGTAGAGTTTGTCAAACCAGTATTAACCCGAGAATGCGGCAAGTCCTGTTACATCGTGTCCAAGAATCAGCGTATGCATTTCATGTGTTCCCTCGTACGTTTTCACGCTTTCAAGGTTTGCGGCATGCCTCATAATCGGGTACTCATCAAGAATACCATTAGCGCCATGAAGCTCCCGGGCAATTCGAGCGATATTCAGGGCCACCTCACAGTTATTGCGTTTTGCCAGCGAGACTTGCTGCGGACGCATTGTACCCTGATCTTTCAGTTTTCCGAGTTGCACCGCGAGAAGCTGTGCTTTAGTAATTTCAGTTACCATGTAAGCAAGCTTGTCCTGAATCAACTGATATCCGGCAATCGGCTTACCAAATGTAATCCTGCTTTTTGTGTAGTTCAGTGACGACTCATAGCAAGCCGTAGCCGCGCCAATAACTCCCCATGCAATGCCATAGCGGGCTTGAGTAAGACATGACAGAGGTCCGCGCAGACCTTCAACCCCGGGCAGTATATTTTCGGCAGGAATTTCGGCATCCTGGAAAACCAATTCACTTGTGACAGACGCACGTAATGAATGCTTGCCCTTCATTTCGGGAGCCGTGAACCCCTTTGTTCCTTTTTCTACAAGAAAGCCGCGTACCACGCCATCTAATTTGGCCCACACCACGGCTACATCGGCAAGCGTACCATTTGTAATCCACATCTTGGCGCCATTTAATACAAAGCCCCCTTCCGACCTTCGGGCTGTTGTTATCATGCCACCCGGATTCGACCCATAGTCAGGCTCGGTAAGTCCAAAGCAACCAATAGCTTCACCGGTTGCCAATTTTGGAAGCCATCGGGACTTCTGTTCATCGGAGCCGTACGTGAAGATGGGGTACATGACCAGCGAACTTTGTACCGACGCAAAGCTGCGGATGCCGCTGTCGCCGTACTCAAGTTCCTGCATGGCAAGTCCGTAGCAGATATTGTTCAGTGCTGCGCACCCGTATTCTTGCGGGAGTGTGATACCAAACAGCCCAAGCTCACCGATTTTCTCAACCAGGTGCATTGGGAACGACCCCTCGCGCGCATGCCGTTCGATAATGGGCAGAACCTCGGCACGGACGAAATCGCGTACGGTATCGCGAACCAGCTTTTCTTCGTCTGACAGCAATTCGTTGATATTGTAGTAGTCCAGCATGGCACCAGGTAAATAGTTAAAGAAACTGCAAAAATAGGCAGGTTTGCTTACCTGACCGCAGGTTCGGTTTTGCTGAAGAACCATTGTCGTATTGCACAAAACCGGTCCACCTCCGAAACAGTTGGTGTGGAAAACTCGCTATACGACGGTTTTTCAGTATATTTGAACCTGCTTAACCAAGGATGGGCATATAAAGCCCATTTTTTGTTGAAACGGACTGGAGTTCGATTGAACGATACCTTAATAGTGCCGGTGCATATACGCCAGGCAATAGAAGCTGCCTGTAAAGGGGCTGAGGTTTCGCTAATTGATCTCGGGGTTCGGGGTATGCACCGGCAGATGAGGTTAGAGATCAGCATTGACTCTACCGATGGGATAACCCATGAGCATTGCCGTGCTGTTAGCCGTTTACTCGAAGAACGGCTGAAAGAAGACGAATTCTACGATCGCCTGCAGGCGGTTGACGTGTCTTCTCCCGGAGCCGAGACTCCGGTACGATTCCTCTGGCAGCTCAGTAAACATGTAGGCCGTACGGTGCGTATTGTACGCACTGACTCATCTGTGGCAGAGGGAATCTTGCTCAGAGCTGATGACAGCGGCGTGGATGTTAGTGTGCAAACCGGAACGAAGAAGAACGCTGAAAAGAAGGTTGAAAGCATACCTGCCGACAATATTCTTGAAGCCAGGACAGTGCTCACATTGTAAGGGTATTAAACCTATTCTTTTTCTTCCGGGGAAGCTGTAGGAAAAGCTAGCATCAGTGTATCGCAACAGTATGAGTTAAAATTTCAATTCATCTAAAAATACTCCAATGGCAAAGCGTAAAGTCAAACAAAAGGTCGACAATAAAAAGCTCATTATAGATGCTTTTGCCGAGATGGCGCGCGAAAAAAGCATCGACCGCGACTTGCTTCAAGGTATCGTGGAAGAAACGCTCAAAGTAATGGTTCGCAAAAAGTACGGCGAGAATGCAAACTTCGACTGTATCGTAAACATGGATAAGGGTGATATAGAAATCTACCTAATGAAGGAAGTTGTTGAGGTTGTTGAAGATCCCGAAACTCAAATTTCGCAGGAACTGGTGAAGGAGGAAACGGGTGATACTCTGGACATTGGTGATGAGTTTATTCAGGAAATCACGCTTGAAAATATTTCTGACTCCTTCGGACGTCGCCTTGTATCGCAGGCAATTCAAAATCTGAATCAGCGAATTCGGGATGTTGAAAAGGACAATATTTACGAAGAATACAGTAAGCGCGTCGGCGAAGTTATTATTGGTGAAATTTATCAGGTACGCCCGAACAACATTCTGGTAATGCATAATAAGATCGAGATGCGTTTGCCCCGCGAAGAACAGATTCCAACCGAGCGGTTAAAGAAAAACCAGCAAATCAAGGCTATCCTGAAAGAAGTACGGCGCTCCGGTGGTGCAACAGGTCTTCCTGATCTGATCCTTTCGAGAAGTGACGACTCGTTTATGGCTCGCCTATTCGAACAGGAAATTCCGGAGATTTATGATGGCATCATTGAAATCAAGTCTATTGCCCGCGAACCGGGTGAGCGTGCAAAGGTGGCCGTGACCAGCTTTGATGAGAGGGTGGATCCCGTAGGCGCATGCGTGGGAATGAAGGGAATCCGGATTCATGCTATTGTGCGTGAATTAAGCAATGAGAATATCGACATTATTGAGTATACCGACGACACGAGGCTCTATATTGCAAGATCACTATCACCCGCAAAAGTGCGTGATGTTCAGATTGATGCCGAAAACCGGCAGGCTACTGTTGTAGTGCCCGACGATCAGGTATCGCTTGCCATTGGCCGGAACGGCGTAAATGTCCGCCTTGCCTCTAAGCTTACCGGTTACTCGCTATCGCTGGTTAAAGAGGGTGCCGAAGATATAGAGCTTTTTGAATTCCGTGATGAGATTGGAGCCGACCTGTACGATCTTCTGATCCACGAAGGCATTGATACTGCACGCGAATTTCTTGAGGCAGATCCGGTTGTACTGTTGCGGCTGTTGCCCAAGGAACGTATTCTTGAGCTGAGGTCGGTGATTCACGAGGAGTTTGACGAGCGTGAAGACCCACGCTGGCTGCGTATGCTGGATGAAGCAGAAAATCCAGGTTCTGCTGACGAGACCACAACGACTGAAACAGATGATGATATCAGTGAGGCATATGCAGAAGATACCCCGTTAATTGATGATAGCATGGATAATGAAGCTGACGAGGACGGGAATGAAGAACCTGTTCAGGATGATACGGACAACACCACAGAGGAATAATTAAAGGAAACTATGGCCCCCTCAGGCAACAAATTATTTAAAGTAGCAGCACAGATTAATATCAGTAAGGATGCTATTGTTGATTATCTGGTTTCGAAGGGTTTCGAAATTCAGAATAAGCCAACGGCTATCCTTACTGACGAGATGTTTGATCTGGTTGTTGACAAGTTTGCCAAAGAGCTTAAAGTTGCCGAAAAGCAACGTGCCAAGGTACAACGGCAGCAAGCCGTCAGGAAAACCTTGTTAGAAGGGGGCGGAACTGTTTCCATTGATGCCCTTTCCGAAACCGAACAACATCTGCCGCAACCTGCTGCACCGGCGGAAAGCCGTGGTATAGCCGAGCAGACGGACCATGCCGTCCATCATCCCGCTGAAGACACGGTAACGCAGAAGGTTTCGAAATCGCAGACAGAGGCTGATCTACAACCGGAGCCCGGGCCGCAAGCACCGGCCGAGATCGCTGATCCTCAAGAAGGTTACGAAGCAAAGGATAACAACGATACAACACCGGTTGCAGATGTCGAAACCGAAGATCAGTTAGTACCAGCCAAAACGAAAAAAGCCAAAGGGCCTGCTGTTGGTGAGGTAATCGATCTGGATTCGATTGGAAAAGCACCGGCACCGGCAGAACCGGAACCGGCAGCCGAAGCAGTTACCGATGAACAACCCGCACAGCAAACCGGTACCACTTCGGAGACTGCTGCCGTGCCTGAAACTCAGGTATCTGAACCGAAGCAACCGGATGAAGGCACTCCCGAAACACTGAAACAGGATGCTGAAACGGCTGCTCCGGCTGATGCCGCACCGACATCAGAGCCGGATGAAAAGCGTAAGCGTAAGCGTAAGGGTGTTATCGAAGTTGATTACAAGCCGGGTACTGCTCCCAAATTGCGGGGCCTGACCGTGCTTGGCAAGATTGACGTTCAGAAGAAAGAGGAACGCCCAAAACGAACCAAGGAAGAAGCACGAGCGGCCAGAGAGAAAACCGGACCCGGTTCCGGACGCGGCGGGAAAAAGCAGCAGTCCGACGGACAACGTCAGCATACTCCGGGATCACAGCAACGCCAGCGACCACAAAACACGCAGGGCTCCAACTTTGTTATTCAGCCCGCATCGCCACCTGCAGGAAGTTCCAGTAAACCGGGAGGCAGACAGGACGATCGGAAGAAGAAGGGGCGCGGCACCAAGGAGCAATTCAGCGAAGGCGACGTAGCACGCGCAATCCGGCAAACACTGTCGGGCATGGAGGACAGAAGTACGTCCGTTGGAAGATCCCGAATCAAACAAAAGAAACGTGCCGTTCGCGAAGAGCGCGAAGCAATCCGGCAGGAAGAAGCTGCCCGCGAAAGTACAATACTGCAACTTTCAGAATTCGTGACCACCGGCGACCTTGCCAATCTGATGAGGGTTACCGCTGCCGATATCATTATGAAATGTATGGGGCTGGGACTGATGGTGTCTATCAACCAGCGCCTTGATAAAGAAACTATCGAACTTATAGCCTCCGATTATGGTTTTACCGTTGAGTTTCTCGACGACCAGGCCGAGGTTGAAGTTGTTGAAGATGCTGATGCTCCCGAAGATCTTAAACCGCGCTCCCCAATTGTTACCATCATGGGTCACGTAGACCACGGGAAAACTTCGTTGCTGGATTACATCCGGCATGCCAACGTGGTTGCCGGCGAAGCGGGAGGCATTACCCAGCATATCGGCGCCTATCGCGTCAATGTTGCCGGTGGACGTCACATCACGTTTTTAGATACACCGGGCCACGAAGCTTTTACAGCCATGCGTGCCCGTGGCGCACAGGTTACAGACATTGTGGTGCTTGTTGTTGCCGCCGATGATAGTGTGATGCCACAAACTATTGAAGCTATCTCACACGCTCAGGCAGCCAACGTCCCAATGGTCATTGCAATTAACAAAATTGATAAACCCGATGCAAACCCTGAAAAGATTAAACAACAACTTGCCGATCATAATGTGCTTGTAGAAGAGTGGGGTGGCAAATACCAATCTGTTGCATTGTCAGCCCGCAGTGGTCTAAATGTTGATAACCTCCTTGAAAAGATCCTTCTTGAAGCAGACCTGCTGGACCTAAAAGCAAATCCCGATCGGGCGGCACGTGCTACGGTTATCGAAGCCCACGTAGACAAGGGACGCGGTAACGTGGTTACGGTCATTGTTCAAAAAGGGACACTCTCGGTAGGCGACATCTTTGTATGCGGACAGTTTGCAGGGCGCGTTCGTGCCATGACTGATGAACGTGGCAACAAGGTTGATGATGCTACACCCAGTATGCCGGTACAGGTTACAGGCTTTGACGGTCTGCCGAACGCCGGTGATGTGCTCATGGAAATGGAAACAGACTCCGAAGCCCGTGAAGTGGCAAGCCGCCGGCAGCAATTGCGCAGAGAACAGCAGTTCCGTGGCATGAGGCACATGACGTTGGATGATATCTCTGCACAAATTCAGCAAGGCGGCGTTAAAGAGCTGCGTCTGGTTGTAAAGGCTGATGTGAGCGGATCACTTGAAGCACTTTCTGACTCACTGCTTAAGCTAAGTACCCCCGAAGTGAAAGTTCGTATTCTATACCGCAGTGTTGGTGCAGTAACGGAGAGCGATGTGATGCTGGCAGCCGCATCGGATGCCGTTATCGTAGGCTTCCAGGTTACGGTGTCGGGCAGTATTCGAAAACTTGCAGAAGCCGAAAACGTTGATGTTCGGTTGTACTCTATTATCTACGACTGCATTAACGAAATTCAACTTGCACTCGAAGGCCTGCTTACACCCGATATCAAGGAAGAAATTACCGCAACAGTCGAGGTACGCCAGCTGTTCAAGATTTCAAAGCTTGGTACCATTGCCGGATGCTATGTACAAAACGGTACTATAAACAGAAATGACAGGGTACGGGTATTGCGTGACGGTTTTGAAATCTTTAAAGGTACCCTTGCCTCGTTACGACGCGTGAAAGAAGACGTACGCGAAGTAGTTACCGGTTATGAATGCGGTATCAATATCCAGGGATTCAACGATCTTACCGAAGGCGATATTATTGAAGCCTATAAGACTGTTGAGATTAAGCGAAAACTGACGTGAGTAACCATTAACCACCATGTCGATTCGCACACAAAGAGTAGCAGCGGAAATTCAAAAGGCTCTGTCGGGCCCGCTGCAGGATATTGCCCACGAGATACATGCCGGATTCATTACCGTAACTGAAATCCGGATGAGTCCTGACCTCCAGCTTGCACGCGTCTTTCTTAGCGTGTATGGCGGAACTGCGAGTGCCGGCGAAGCTGTTGACTTTATTGAACGTGAAGAAGCCGGACGTTTGCGGCATCATCTGGCGCGAACGGTTCGACTGCGCTATGTACCGCAGTTGAAATTTTATATCGATGACTCGCTGGATCGTGCAATACGAATTCACGCAATCCTGGATAGTGTTAAGCCAAAAAACGATGATAACAGCGAACACTGAGTGGCCGGTTTTGTGCGCGCAGCTGTGCGCACATCAGGATGCCTTTGCGGAATGGGCTTCCCGTGCCCGGACCGATGGTGCCGTTGCTTATCTTGATAAGCCGGAGGGCTGGACGAGTTTTGATTGTGTTGCCCGACTTCGGTCAACACTAAAGCAACGTCGTGTAGGCCATGCAGGTACCCTGGATCCGCTGGCTACAGGTGTACTGGTGATTTGCCTGGGCAAAGCCACAAAGGCAGTCCGACAGTACCAGGAAACAACAAAAACCTATACGGTAGTTGGAAAGCTTGGTGCCACCACCCCTACCGATGACCGGGGGAGTGCCGAAGAAGTGAATCCCCAGGCCACCATACGAATGCAGGAAATATCTGCCCCGGAGATTGCAGATGCTCTGCAGGAATTTGTCGGCGAGCAGGTGCAAATCCCGCCAACCTACTCGGCAATTAAACATTCGGGAAAGCCGCAATACACTCTTGCTCGCAACGGTAGGGAATTCGTGGTACGTCCGCGGATAATCAGTATTTATAGCATTACTGATGTAACGGTATCGCTTCCCTTTGTTAGCCTTACCATGGAATGTAGTTCCGGTACCTACGTTCGATCGGTCATCCGTGACCTTGGAGCAAAACTGGGTGTAGGTGGCTATGTATGGCAGCTGCGCCGTACGCGTGTTGGTGAGGTTTATGAGAGACAGACAATTACAATGCAAACCTATAACACCCTGGTAACGACGTCGGAGGTGTACTCATGAACGTTGTAACGCTTGGTACGGATATGCTGCCATTTAACAGTAATAGCGCTGTAACCGTTGGTACATTCGACGGAGTACACCTGGGGCATCAAAGCATCATTAGCCGAATGCATCGCTGGGCAGCCGATAAGAATGGCCGACTCGTTGTAGTTACCTTCGAGCCGCATCCGCAAATCGTGTTGCAGAAGCCTGGTAAAGCCCCGGTTCAGCTTCTGACTACACTGTCGGAGAGACTCCGCTTGCTTGAACAGTACCAAGTACACACCGTTATCGTAATACCGTTTAGCATCCAGTTTGCAGCTACACCACCAATGGAGTTTGTTCAAAATGTTTTGGTGAACGGTATTGGGGTTAGCCGCATGTTTGTTGGACACGACCACATGTTCGGCAAGGACAGACAGGGAAACGAGGAACTTCTGGAAAAACTTGGTGCTGAGCTGAATTTTGACGTAGAACCAGTGCCGGCTTTCGAGTTAGACGGGGTGGTAGTTAGCAGTACGAAAATTCGAAATGCTCTGGCCCAGGGTAATGTTACTGAAGCTGAGATTTGGCTTGGCCGACCCTATTCGCTTTCGGGTACAGTAGTTCATGGCGATGGCCGTGGAAGTGGTATCGGATTCCCGACCGCGAATATTCAGGTTAACCACTCAAACAAGTTAGTGCCGAATAGTGGGGTTTATGCTGTAACTGCACAGGTGGACTCCATGCAATTCAAGGCAGTGGCAAACCTGGGGTTCCGCCCTACGTTTGGCGATAACGGACATCATGCAATTGAAGTCCATCTTCTGGACATCACCGAGAATCTGTATGACAGGGAAATCACGATTCAGTTTTTACAAAGGCTGCGGCCTGAAGTGAAATTTGATTCGGTTAACAGCCTGGTTGCACAAATTCAAACAGATATTAAACAGACACAAACCTATTTTCAAACTCACAATGTAAGGATATCATTATGATCACAAAGGAGCGTAAAGCCGAGATCGTGAAGCAATTCGGCAGCGGTCCAAACGATACCGGTAAGCCGGAAGTGCAAATCGCTTTACTCACCGAGCATATTGCCGACCTGTCGAAGCACTGCGAGGCAAATAAAAAAGATCACCACAGCAGACGTGGCCTGATTATGCTTGTAAGTAAACGTAAAACATTGCTTGCATACCTGGCGGGACGCGACATTACCCGCTACCGTTCGCTGATAGCTACACTTGGCTTGCGTAAGTAATGCCGGATACTATTAACATTTATGAATCGAGATAACTATGCATACGGTCAAACGGACCATAAACGGTAAAGAACTGTCATTAGAAACAGGCCGCTTTGCCAAGCTTGCATCGGGTTCGGTGATGGTACGGTATGCCGATACCATGGTACTGGTTACAGCAGTTGCTTCTGCTGATGCCAAGCCCGATATTGATTTCCTGCCACTTACCTGCGAATACAGAGAAAAGCACGCTTCGTCAGGTAAAATTCCCGGCGGATTCTTTCGCCGTGAAGGCAGACCCACCAACAAAGAAATCCTGTCATCGCGACTCATTGATCGCCCGTGCCGACCGATGTTCCCAAAGGGATGGCGTAACGACACACAGGTGATTGCGACAGTATATTCATTTGACATGCAGAATGAACCTGATGTGCTGGCTATGCTTGGTGCATCGGCGGCACTTATGACAAGTGATATACCCTTTAATGGTCCGATAGCCGGTGTCCGCGTTGGCCGTACCAACGGAGAATTTATCGTGAACCCTACCATTGACCAGCTTAAGGAAAGTGATCTGGAAATCATGGTGGCGGGTACCGAGAATTCCATCGTCATGGTTGAAGGCGCCAGCAGTGAAATTTCGGAAGATGATTTTGTTGCTGCAATGGAGTTTGCTCACGGCTGGATTAAAGAGTTGGTTGCTATGCAGCGCGAGCTGATGGCCTTGGTACAACCTGTTAAACGCGATGTACCGAATGCCGAGCCCCCTGCAGAACTTGTAACGGCTATCGAAGGGGCAATAACAGCGAAAATCGCAAGTCAGATTCGGAATAGCTCCACCAAGGAAGAACGCTCAGCTTTCCGGTCAGAGATTAAAACTCTTGCGCAAGAGGCCGTTGCCGCTGTTGTTGCGGCAAACGAAGAAGCATACCAGGGAATCAACACCGACAAGGTACTCTCGGCCATCGTTAAAAGTATCGAAGCACGCGAAATGCGTGAGATGATTTTGTCGGAAGGCAAGCGGCTGGATGGCAGAGGAACTACCAACATACGCCCGATTACATGTGAGTTGGGTATCCTGCCACGTCCGCACGGCAGTGCGTTGTTCACGCGCGGTGAAACACAGTCGCTAACCACTGTTACCTTGGGGACAAAGACAGATAATCAACTTATTGATGGTTTGCTGCCTACGTACGAACGCAGATACATGCTGCACTATAACTTTCCACCGTTTTCAACGGGTGAAACCGGGCGGTTTGGTTTTACCAGCCGGCGCGAAACGGGGCATGGCGATCTTGCAGAGCGTGCATTAGAACCATTTATCCCATCGGAAGAAGATTTCCCCTACACTATCCGTGTTGTCAGCGATATTCTTGAAAGTAATGGCTCCAGTTCAATGGCCACAGTCTGCGCCGGAAGTCTTGCACTTTTTCATGCTGGTGTTCCAATGAAAAAAGCAGTTGCCGGTATTGCTATGGGATTGATTATGGAAGGCGAACGCGTTGCTGTTCTTAGCGATATTCTTGGCGATGAAGACTTCCTTGGAGATATGGACTTCAAGGTGACAGGTACCACAGAGGGTATTACGGCCTGCCAGATGGATATTAAAATCGAGGGGCTGAGTGTTGAAATCATGCGTACGGCACTTGAACAAGCCCGCATTGGTCGTTTGCATATCCTGGGTATTATGAACTCTACCATTGCAACTCCAAATCCTGAGCTTTCGGAGTATGCACCAAAGCTTACAACCATTACGGTTCCGGTTGAAATGATTGGTGCAGTTATCGGCTCGGGAGGCGAAACAATTCGTGGTATTGTTAAGGAAACCGGTGCCGAGATTAATATTGATGATGATGGTACGGTTACCATTGCAGCCGTAAATCAGGCAAGTGCCGATGCTGCAATTGCCCGGATCCGAGAGATCACACGCCCAATTGAGGAAGGTGAAATTTATACCGGTACCGTGAAAGAAATTCGTGAAGGCCTGGGAGCTTTTATTGAGATTGCTCCAAAGAAACAGGGACTGTTGCATATCTCGCAACTCGACCATCATCGCGTAGAAACGGTTGCAGAGATTCTTAAAGTAGGCGATGTCCTTGATGTTAAGCTTATCGAGGTCCAACCCGGCGGGAAACTTCGGTTGTCTCGGAAAGCACTGATTCCACTTCCGGAAGGAATGGAAGCGCGTCTGGATGAACGGAGAGGACCCCGCACCGGTGGTGGTGGACGCGACCGCGACCGTGACCGCGGACGCGGAGGCCGACCCGACCGGGAACGCGGACGAGGGCGCGATGACAGACGGCCGTACGAGGGCCGCGGAAGCAGAGGAGATCACCGGGGCAGTGATTCCGGTGACGGACACGGCAGACGCCATCCACGGCACGACAACGACCATGGCGCTGACCACGGCGGACGCCAAAATGAGTCCGGCAACAGGCCTGATGATGCAGGCTCCGACGACTCCTACTTCGTTGGATAAGAGCAATGACTACGATGGGCGGCTTCTTGTCGCCCATACTTCTTTTACACTGTTCGTTGGATGAGAATGTTCAGGCAGGCAGTCATTATTGTCTTTGTTTTCTGTTCGCATACGTTAATGTCGCAACAACTACACTATCCACAAACAAGTCGTGGATCAGATAAGGATACTTTTTTCGGAATAGAAGTCAGTGATCCTTACCGCTGGTTAGAAAACGACGTAAGTCCCGATGTGGAGGCCTGGGCCAATCGACAGCAGGAATTTACGGAACAGTACCTGAGTTCGATTCCTTTCCGGACCCAACTGGAACAGCGCCTTCATGAGGTAACAGAATTTGAATCGGTTAGTACACCGTGGCGTGTTAGAAATAAATTATTTTATTATAAGAACGACGGGAAACAAAATCACGATATCCTGTACGTGCAGGAAGATGGTATCGAGCGGGTGCTGCTGAATCCCAATTCATTCTCCGCCGATGGTACCGCTGGCCTTGCCTTTGCCAGTTCGAACGAAGAAGGTACCCTCCTTGCCTATGGTATTACCCAGGCAGGTTCTGACTGGCGCACGATTTACGTTATGGATATTGCAACCGGCAAAAAGTTTACGGACAAAATCGTTGGTGTTAAGAATAGCGGCGTTAGCTGGCACAAGCAAGGCTTCTTTTACAATGGCTACGGTATAACGTCCGAATCTGATCTATCGCTGACGGCTCGTAACGAAGGGCAGCGTGTATACTACCACAAGGTTGGTTCGGAGCAGGCCGCTGACCAGGTAGCGTTTACACCGGAACACCCTTCAACCTCGGCCTATATGTACGTCCTGCGGTACTCACCATACCTGATTCGGTGGGAGAGCGATGAAGGTTTAAAGGGCAACCGGATATTTGTTAAGGATATTGGTAATGATGGCTCATGGGATTCGCCCGGTGATTTTGTGTTGGTGTACAAAAATGACGATCACGGGTTCTGGCCTGCATTCTTCCATAATGGCTCACTATACGGCACTACTACATTGGATGCGCCCAACGAACGTGTCGTTCGTTTAACTAACATCAAAACGCGTCCGCAACTGGAAACAGTCGTACCTGAATCAACGGAACCGATCAGTGCAATGTCATGGGGTGGTAGCCGGATTTTTGTAACACGAATGAAGGACGTTAGGGAGCACGTGTCCATTTACAATACAAACGGGAACGAACTCGGCGTTGTCCGGCTTCCGGGCTTGGGTAACGTTGGTGGGTTTGGCGGCGAACCGGATGATTCAACCTTGTACTATGTGTACAGCAGTTTCGTAACACCGCCGACCATTTACGCATACAACGTTCGCACAAACACCTCGGAAGTTTACTATCAGACAAAGCCCCCTTTTAACCCTGATAACTTTCAGGAAGAACAGATTTGGTACACCAGTGCCGACGGTACCCGTATTCCTATGTTCATCGTGAGTAAGAAGGGACTCACCCTGAATGGTCAGGCACCCACAATGCTGTATGGCTATGGTGGATTTGGTATTTCGCAAGGGCCAAGGTTTATCTCGTCGTACGTACCCTGGCTGGAGCAGGGAGGCATTATCGCAATTGCTAATCTCCGTGGCGGAGGTGAATTTGGCGAGAAGTGGCATGACGCCGGCAGGAAATTAAAAAAGCAGAATGTATTTGATGACTGCATAGCAGCAGCCGAATGGCTAATAAGCAACAACTATACGTCGAAAGACAAACTGGCCTTAAACGGGAGATCCAACGGAGGACTGTTGGTGGGTGCTGTCATGATACAGCGACCAGATCTTTTCAAGGTTGCTGTTCCCGAAGTAGGCGTTCTTGATATGCTTCGTTACCATTTGTTTACAATAGGCCGGTACTGGATTACTGATTATGGCTCAGTAGCCGACAGTACGGAGTTCAGAGCGCTTTATGCCTATTCGCCTGTGCATAATCTAAAGTCAGGCATTGAGTATCCCAGCACAATGGTAATGACAAGTGACCATGATGACCGGGTGGTACCAGCCCACTCGTTCAAGTTTGCGGCCGAGCTACAGCATACGTATGCCGGAGAACGCCCCATGCTGTTAAGAGTTGAGCGCAGGTCGGGCCATGGAGCGATAAATCGTCAGAAATCAATATCCAACCTAGCCGATAAATATGCGTTTATGTGGTGGGAGATGAATTTTCATCCGCAGTTTCCGGTACCTGCCAGGTGAACTGGACGCGCTCGACCTTTCTGGGCGATGCTGCAAGGATGGTTACGCAATACGGTGCAAGTTCTACAGTATCCCCAATGCGTGAGATTCTGCCTGCAGCTGCGTTGATAATTCCACCGATTGTTTCGTAGTCATCGGATTCCGGCAAAGGTACCGGCAGTACTTCGTTTGCCTCATCAATATGGATGCTGGCGTCGAACTCCCACACATTTGTTGAATGCTCTGATGCCAGTGGCGCCTCATCGTCATACTCATCCTGAATATTCCCGACTAATTCCTCCAAAACATCCTCCAGCGTCAGAAGCCCTGCAGTTCCGCCAAACTCATCCAGAACTACCGCCATGTGAACCTTCTGTTTTTGCATATCGCGCAAAAGTTTTTCAAGTTTTGTATCCTCCTGCACGTAGAAAACAGGGTGTAGGATATCCTGAAGGACAATAAGGTTTTTGTGATGCAGCAAAGTAAGCATATCCTTTGAGTACACGATACCCTGGATATCATTAATCGTCTCGCTATAAACCGGAAGCCTCGAGTAACCCTCGTCCATCATTGTATCCAGGATTTCAGAAAGGTTCTGCGAAATTTCAACGGCAACAACCTTCGAACGGGGAACCATTACCTGACTTACCGTTGTCTCAGTAAACTCAAATACGTTTTCGATGATCTCGCGTTCTGTTTGTTCCAGTCCACCCTGCTCTCCCGTTTGAGCAATCAGGTATCGCAGTTCATCGGGTGAGTGGGTCTCAGAATGCGGAGCAGCCTGGAATCCCATCACCTTGAGCAGGGTTAATCCCATCCAGTTGAGACTGGCAATAAACGGACGGAACAACAGGTAAAAACCATGCAGAGGGAGTGCAACTGCCAGGGAAACCGTTTCTGGTCGGCTTATGGCAAGGGTTTTTGGCGCAAGCTCACCAATAACGATATGAAGAACGGTGATAATACTAAAAGCTATGATTACGCTTATCGTATGCAGCAAGGAAGCTTCAACTTCAATGCCAAGCCACCCTGCTATCTGATGAATCATGCCTGCAACAACAGGCTCGCCTATCCATCCCAGCGCAAGTGATGCCAGAGTAATTCCCAACTGGCACGCACTCAGATATGCGTCAATGTGATCCAGGATATGCCGTGCAATTTTGGCGAACACATCGCCATTGCGCACCTTGAGATCAATTTGGGAAGCACGGACTTTTACAATGGCAAATTCAGCTGCCACAAAGAAGGCATTGAGTAAAACAAAGAATCCCGTTAATGCAATGCTACCAATCATGCCTCAATTTACAGCGTAATTGGTCATCAGCAGAATACGATCTGAGTAAGCAATACACTTTGCGAGTACCCAAGCCCCCTAACCCTCTATGCTGCATTTTTGTATAGCATGGTTACTGACAACGCTATTGTGCTTCATTCGCGCAGGTATGCCGATACATCACGTATTGTGGTGCTGCTAACAGAAACCTTGGGTAAGGTTAGTGTAGTAGCCAAGGGGTCGCGTACTCCCAAGAGCAAGGTTGGCGGGGCACTTGAGCCTCTCTCGCTTTGTCGGGTTAGTATTTATCACCGCAAGAACCGTGAACTTCACACGCTTGGGATGGCTGAACTGACGTCGGTTTGGAAGCGCAACCATACATCGTTTGAACATTTGCAGGCTGGGATGATAATCTGCCGACAGGCATTGCGGACGCTGCCGGCAGAAGTATCTGCTCCTGAAATCTATGAGCACTTCAAGGTGTCACTCCAGCAGTTAGATACGGTGCTACCTGAAGAGGCGTATCCGCATTCTGTACGCGTACGAGTACATCTCACTCATCTGCTCGGTTTTGGTTTACACCCCGAGTTACTACAACGGGATGAGAAGTTGATTAAAGGGGCTTGGGTTTATGTTGATGTTGCTGATGGCAGGATAGTTGGCAGCAGTGGGTACCCCCTCACCATTGATTCACTGCAACTCCTAACGGCGGACTCGTGGACGTCGGGTCAGGTCCCGGCTTCAGTCCAAACCGAGGTTGATGGTTTCCTGAGCAGGTATTTTGCTCATCACCTTGGTGGCCATAGTTTGTAAAGCACACCGGGGTGGGGCCTGCACCGAGTTCTTCTGTACCATCCGCGGCGGACTACAAAAAACCAAACCCGGAAGTTGGTGAAATCAAAACCTTGTGTATTTTTGTAGTTCACTTTCCGCAGTAGCTCAGCTGGTTAGAGCATCTGACTGTTAATCAGAGGGTCCGGGGTTCAAGTCCCTGCTGCGGAGCAAGAAAAGCCTGTGCGTTGCACAGGCTTTTGTGTTTCTCCCCTCAGCCTCCCCCACCCGGGTACCCGACTACAAGGCGGATTCAGAGCGCAGCTTACGCGTTCGGATGTGCCTGACTCTATTCCCAATTCTCGAGTGATCGGATTCTGAAAATGCGGACTCTGAGAACCAGGAGTAAATACCATAATACCGTCCGGAGACTGCAGTAAAAAACGCGCCTTGGGTTTTATGAAGAGTGCAAACCTCACACCGTGAACATGGTAGTCAAGGGGTGCGCGATGACGTGGGTGGCTTGTGAACTTGGCAATACCACTCGGCTGTTCAACCACTGTTGATATGATAAAACGCAGATATTCACGATCTAAAAAAAACAAGCAGCAGTGTAAGCTTGTATAAGGATCACTCCAAACTCCTCAACTCAGTAGCAGTTCCGGTAAGATCCTGGATCTGGGTGCCTCTCTGATGTATATGGCACATTGCCGTGGGCTGCATTGTGAAAGGTACGATAAGCCAATTAATCAACCATGCTACAAGCTGCAAGTGTTATTGTAAACCATACATTTTTAACAGTAGTAGCACAGAACAACTTCTTTTCTTACTAATTTTGGACTTGGGGGTGCAACGTAATGTGAGTTAGTTGTGTGCGGAGACAACTGATCTCATCGTGATATTGCAAAACCTTGTTGTTTACTTGAGGGAATACTGAAATGAAGTATTGTAGTTTACTAATTAGCCTGCTACTGACGGCCTGTATAACAGTAGTGGCTCAAGACCTTGTTGTTACACAGACAAACTTTGGTGCGGTGCTCTGTGGCGTGAAAAAATGTCAGACAGTCCAGCTGAAGAATGAAACTGCGGCACCGATAACCATTGTGGCAGTGACGGTTGTGGGGCCATTGTTTTCGCTCGAAGATCCGTTGTTTACGCCGCCACACGTAGTTCCTGTAGGTGAGACCATTGGCATTGACTTTTGCTTTACCCCTTCAGCAGCAGGTTCGGTATCTGAAAACATTCAGATAACAACAGCTGACAGCCCGATGCCACAAGTAGTTATGCTCACGGGACAGGTTACGGCATCCCGTTTAACAATTAGTCAGCCGACGGTTGATTTTGGCAGCATTTTCATTGGCACGTCAAAGCTCATGTCGGTGGTTGTAACAAATCAGGGTGACGCACCGCTCACCATTCCGGATGCTTCTGGACTAGCAGCACCATTTTTCCTCGTGGGTGGTGCGGGCAATACTGTGCAACCCGGGCAGACTGATACGCTCAATTTTCTGTACGTGGCAACAACGGAAGGTACTCAAAACGCAACTGCTGTATTTACCGGATTACAGTGTCAGACCAACGTGATGGTTTCATTAACCGGAACTGCAATTAAACCGCCTGCGCCAACCGTTGGCGGTGTGCTTCAGATCACTCCGAAGGAAATAGCGTTTGATACGGCAATGTGCGGGAAAGAGAAATGTATTCATGTTGAATTCCGGAATATTGGAAGTGACTTGGTCACAATCCGTTCTGTGGAGACGCCTCCGGCAGCCCCGTTTAAGGGTACTATTCCTGTTGGTGCAATTCCCGTGGGAGAAACCAGAGAATTTAACCTCTGCTACCAACCAATGGAAGTACCAAAGGCTGATGCACAGGATGTTGTGATTAGGGCCGACACCCGACAGTCATTAAGCGTTGGGGTTTTATTTGATGTTAGCGGTAGCATGAGCCAGCGAATCAGCGGCAGTCCATCGCGTATGCGGGCAGCCCAGGATGCCGGTGTCATATTCATAGATCAGCTCATTAATGACCCGCAGCGGAATGTTGTTGACCGTGCTCAGATTATGTCGTTTACCAGCCCGGCTTCCTCATTTACTATTATCAGTCCGTTTACAACAAATCGTGCAGCGTCAAAACAGGCAATTAATAATCTTATACATAAAAATGCTACCTGCCTGTATCAGTCGGTGATCAGTGCGGTTAATGCAATTAAGGATGAGCCAAATCCTGTGTTAGTACTTTTGTCAGACGGTGCTGACGGAGGTTGTGATGTAAAGCGCTGGCTGCCGGAGGTTGTTAGTGCAATCCAGAGCAGCATGGTTAGAATGTTTGTTATTGGCATTGAGCCTGAACCAGGATTTGCTGATACGTTGCGGAGTATGGCAGCTGCCGGTAGTGGAATAGCTACGTTTGTTAGAACAAGGGAGGAGCTGACAAACGCCTTTATTGAAATTTCTAAACAACTGAGCCAGAATATCACGGTTCGTATACCGCTAAAAGGGGTATCAGTTGCACCATTGTTGAAGATTGTACCCGAGACGATAGAATTTGATTCGGTGAAGGTAGGCGAAGAAAAGTGCGTGAATGTAACAATCATTAATGAGGGCACTGCACCACTGGTGTTTAATGACGCGGTGTTTGCTGGAATGGGGTCTCAGTTTACAGTGCGCAATCTTCCTGTTGCGGCTCTGCAGCCCGGAACTGCCGGCGTAACCTTCCAGATGTGTTTCACTCCCACGGCTCTGCGCAGTCAGCAAGCCTTGGTTGAGCTGGATTATAATACGTGCCGGCAACAGATTGACCTAAAACCACACGGAATCGGCTACGATAGCGTGACCTTGGTGATTGATAACCCGATAAATGTTGCTAAGGTCGGTGATACCGTGAGAGTACCGATTATTCTGGAGGAGACGGTTCCCGCTCACTACGGAATTGATTCGCTTGAGTTTACCGTTGAGTATGATCCAACAGTCTTGAACGGGCTGGGACCAAACCCAACCGAGAGTTTCCTGACAAAAACGTTTGTATCGCAAGTTACTTCCGACAACTTTTTCCCTGATGTAGCCCGTTCTACATCTGTCTTCCATGGAGGCACCTTAGTCAATGATGTGCCAGCAACACTAATGTCGGTCCTGGAGTTTGAGGCTTTGCGCGGCTCTGCAACATTCTCGGATGTTAAGCTCATAAGTGCGCGATTTGCTGACGGTAATCCACGGGTGGGCATCAAGGGAAGTTCTCGTGTGAACATTGATACGGTTTGCTTTCTGCCCCAAAGGCTAATCGATGCTTCTGCACGGCGGTTTGACGCACACATACTGAAGGTGGTGCTTGATCGCACAGGATCGGCAGCCAATGTTATGTTTACCCAGGATCATGTCTCAGATGTCCAGCTTGCTATCTACGATCAGCTGGGACGGCGAGTTGCACAAACCCAATCAGGGTATTTTGAACAGGGAGAACATACAATCACCGTTGCGTCTAACGGACTCCGCCAGGGCGTGTACTTTGTGTGCATAACAACAACGTCCGGTGCTGACTGTATGGCTATTAACTTTATCCCGTAACAATCAACAGAAAGATAATATCATGAACAGAATTTTACTTCGGTTGTGTGCTGTTGCATTGTGCGTAGGCGGCTTGGTACTTCCCGATACGGCAACTGCCGGACTGAAACTTTCAAGAGATGTAATTCTTGCACCGGCATCAACTGAGATGCCGCAGTACATTGGCGTTTACGGCGGCCTGGCAATGAATTATCATTCAGGCACTTTTTCGCTAACAGATGGCAATACCGTGTGTTGCACCTTTACGGACGGTGACGGACTTGGTTTTGTTGGTGGCGTTAAAGGGTTCTTTTCAGTAATTGAAAATCTTTACTATTCGCCAAGGCTTGCACTCGAGGGAAGGGGAGGTACGCTTAACGGAAATCAGTATCAGGACAATATCCGTGGTGCTTTTAACAAGATTGAACCGGCTACATTCAGGAATGACTTCGAAGTGTCGCTTCCAACCTTGAATCTGGACTTACTGGCATGTTACGTACTGGTACCGGATATTGGCTTATATCTTGCAGGCGGGGCATCGGTTGGCTACGTCATGAGCACTGACTATACCCAGTCAGAAAATATCATCGCCCCCACCGATATTACCTATGCCGGTACGACGAGCAGATCAAGAGTAATTGCAACCGCGTCGGTTGCCGACTTTAATTCAGTGCAGATTGGAGTGCGGTTTGGTGTAGGAGCGCTCTTGCCGCTAACGGATGGCATCGCACTGAATCCGGAAGTACTGTACCACCTGCCGATGTTGGCATACGCTGATGCGAATAATGCAACGTGGAAGAGTTCCATACTGCTCCCAACACTCGGCTTTTTAATTACTCTATAACTGCAGAAGGGAGAAAAGAATGAAGAATATCCTGATATTGGTGATTGCACTCCTTGTATGCCTTGCGCCTGCACTGTCGCAGGATATGAGTAATTATCCCATTTCGCTTACACCAATGAGTGGTATTAACAGTAAGGCAAATGATTATGCACCCACGGTGTCATCCTCGAAGTCGTTACTATATTTTACCTCAACCCGTGATGGCGGTACCGGTAAGGCCGACGTGTACACGTCGCTGAAGCAAGGAAATGCATGGGCGTTGCCCGTACAATTCCTAACACTGAATACTCCGCAGCATGAGGGGTCACTTTCGTTTACGTCCGACGGTGCCACAGTAGTTTTTGCCGCTGAGAGGGAAGGGGGCTATGGCGATGCTGATATCTATATCGCCAACGTGACAAATGATGGAATAGTAAACATACGGAATATGGCTGCAGCTGTGAATACAAAGTACTGGGATTCGCAGCCATCAATCAGCAGCGATGGTAAGAAAGTATATTTTGCTTCAAACAGACCCGGCGGCATCGGAGGTACTGATGTATGGGTTACGGTTCAGGACGACCAGGGTCGCTGGGGCGAAGCCCGGTGTATGGACCAAACCATTAATACGAGTAAGGACGAAGTGTCGCCATTTATCACCACGGACAACGGCACCCTGATTTTTGCCAGCAAGGGTCACCCCGGTTTTGGCGGATTTGATCTGTTCTATTCACTGGCAGACGGTGGATCATGGTCGGCTCCCACAAACCTTGGTGGTATTGTTAACAGCGATAATGACGAGATGTTTTACTATGCCTCTTCAACATCAGATAACTTTTACCTGGCATCCTCAAGGAATCCGGAAAATGCTCTTGACATTTACCAGGGTACCCCCAACTTGCTTGGTGTAGGAACAATGAAGCTGAACGTGAGTGTTGTTGATTCACTCTCGGGCCGGCCACTACCCGCCATTATTCTCATTTTTGACGTGGCTGCCAACATTCCGATTGCTACAATAAACACAAATCCCGACGATGTGGCTACGCAGATTGCACTGCCTGCGCGCCGTGCATATCGTGTGGAAGCTCGTGTTCAAGGTTATCCGGCACGCAGTGTTGATATCCCCTCAGTTGCAGCGAATACCTCGCAAACGGCCAAAATCATGTTTGGTACAATTGGATTTGACTTTAGCAATTATCAGATACCGTTTTTTGTGACCGGCTATTATCGACCGAATACCAGTAATAATTTGGTAGAGCTCTTCCAGAAGCGAAAAACTGACCTTAAAGATGCAACCTACATCGAAGCCTTTGAGGAAAACTCGGAAAAACATCAGCGATATCAGCGCTATTCAGAAGTTGTGGAAACATTGTTCAACAATGTAGTTGCTACGGCTGTTGACACAGTATTCCCTCGTTTTCTTGAAACATCCGCCCCTGGTGACGTTATTGAAATTGTGGTGTATGGTTATGCAGATCCCAAACCAATTCTTGGTCGTTATGTCGAATCTGAAGAAGTAACGTTCGAAGATGCATCGGGTGTGGTACATTCGGTAAAGGATAACGATAAGTTAACTAATCTTACATTGTCCGGTTTGCGTGCCTATTATTCGGTTAAGCAAATTGAGCAAATGATTCGGTCACGCTCAGAGGCTACTCATTCCGAAGCATACAGTAAGCTTGCAGACAATGGTAAGGTACGCTTCCGCACAGTTGGTGGTGGTGTAAATACAACAGGTACGGATTATGCCGCTCAGCGCCGTATAAAGATTGATTTTGTCCGTTTGAATGGTGCCGGTAAACAGAAGGAATAAAAACGTTGTCAACCCTGGGTTCCGGTGAATAATCCCAATAACAACTGTGCACAGGTGCTTTTCGAGTTCCTCTGCATAGTTTTGTTTTTACCTGATACTGAATGACCAAGGGAGCAATATCAAATATATTACGATCTTTGCGGATACTCTATGTCGCAGATACGGTACGCTTTTGGATTTATAGACTGAAGAATTCGGCTTCCAACAACGAATTCCTCCAACAAAACCCTGAGGTGAGGTTACCACCTGACTACCTGATGTATGAAGCTTTCAGGTTGAACTATCGGTTGTACTATGATGGCGGAAAGCAGACCGCGCAATGGCTGGCAGGTATAATTGAGCGCTATTGTCCGCTGGAGAACAAACGGATCCTGGACTGGGGGTGTGGCCCGGGGCGTGTAATCCGTCACATGCCCGCTATAGCGGGGCAAAGCTCTGAGTTGTACGGGACCGACTATAATCAGGAATCTATCAGGTGGTGTTCACAAAATCTGCCTGGCATACAGTTTTCAGTAAACACGCTCAGCCCCGCGCTCGCATTTAAAGCCAACTATTTTGATGTCATCTACGGGCTGTCGATCATTACCCATCTGTCTGAGGCAATGCACTACGGATGGTACACCGAACTGTACCGTGTACTCAGGCCCGGAGGGATTCTGATACTCTCGTCTCAAGGTGATAACTTTACCGGTAAGCTTACGAAAAACGAGCTTGAAACCTACGTGCAGGGTAAGCTTGTTGTACGTGGTAAGGTCAAGGAAGGACACCGGACCTATTCGGCATTTCATCCTGCCGGATTTATGAGGCGTCTGTTTAAAAATGCAACAATCCTTGAGCACATCACCCGTGAGCCAGAAGGTGATTATCTGCCACAGGACCTTTGGATTGTTCAAAAACCTGTTAGTTAGCCTCTAGTACCGTCCTTGGTAAACTAATGCGGGTTGGTCCGACCACATACGGTGCAATTTCGTACGGGTTGTAATACAGAATAACGCTATCAGTAGTAATACCCGATGCCAATGGTAGCGTAAACTTGCCATCCTGCATCATGTATCCTTTCTCAGCATAGTCATTCCCCTTGATGCCTACCTGTTTTTTAAACGTCTGTTCGGCGACATTCAGGAACGCTTTCATATTTCGGACCAATCCGGATAGCTGGACCGGTTTTCCTGTAGGAACATGAACCATGACGAAGTCAGTTACTGAATTCGGATGTGCGCCGCCAAGGAAGGTGGTAGCTTCAAGCTGGACACATACAATTGAATCATTACAGATAACCGAGCCGGAGCCCTGTACCGTCCACACAACAGCCATCATCGGAAATGCAGCCTTTTCTTCGGTGTAATCTGCCATGAGAAGCTTTGATTCCTTGATGATATCAGGGAACGTAACAGCCGAAGCAGTGTCGGGCTGGTTGGGAAGCGATCCGCCAAGCTGACTTACAAAAAAAGCTCTAACAGCGTAGTTAAGATAATCCGAAGCACGTGACCCATTCCCGTTAAATACGGGGAAATGGACTTCCACGCCGCCACAATCTTCAACTAGGCCGTTACAGCCGTGGGCACGAACAACAACAGTACTGTCTTTAAAAGAAAGCTCTGGTGCAGGATCTGCAGGCGGGGTTTCCGGTTCGCGCGAACACCCGGCGCACACAATAACCGCTCCAACGCAGAGGAGGAGCCAACTACGCATTTTGTTTACTAGGATTGTCTGTACAAACGGTTATTATTTAACCAGCATGAGCGGTTTGGTTGACGTAAAACCAGGAGCGGTGAGAACAAAGTAGTATAACTCGCTGGACATATTCTGTTCGCGAGTATTAAATTCAACCGTATGTTCACCGGCACCGATCACATCGTTTACGAGTGTAGCAACAACGTTGCCGTTTAAGTCAACCACTTTTAGGGTAACAGCCGCTGTTTCTGAGGTGCTAAACGTAATTGAAGTTCTGTCGGTTACAGGGTTAGGCTTACAGTCATTTAACACAAACGATGCCGTGCTGGTTTCGTTAATCCGGTGCCCTGCAACACCATCCTGCGGATTGCCGGTTTCGGAGTTTAACTGGAATGAGCGTTCCTGTACAAATACCTGAATTGGTTTGCTCATTACCGTAGCGCAAGGACTGGACATTTGGACGGTATAAACGCCTTCGAGCTCTTGTGTTGCAATCGGATAGCGGAGCTCCTGGCTGGTTTCTCCCGGTAAGGCAATGCCATCTTTAAACCACTGGATATCATAAAACCGAACGTCTTGTCCCTTATTCACGGTAAGAATGAACAGTGCCCCCATTGGTATCCTCTTCGTGGCAAGTTCGGCTTGCCCGTCTACACTAACCTGATGCTGGCGTGGCAATACCCTGATGGTCGGTGCAGCAACTATCGGCATAACCATACCAATCATTAACAACGCAGAAATCAAAGTTTTGCTCATAATAATACTCCGTAGAGATTTTTTGTTCGAATAGTTATACCAATATAGGCAGATTTGCACTAATGCGCATCTTCATTACTGCAGGCGACCCATCGGCAGACATCCACGCTGCAAACCTGATGGCAGCGATACGGGAGCATTTCCCGGATGTTGCTTTTGATGGATTTGGCGGCCCGGCAATGGAAATGCAGGGATTGCACACCCTGGCACCTATCAAGAACCTTGCCGTTTCCGGCTACTGGGAGGTGATCAAGCACCTTGGGTTTTTTAGGGGGCTTATGCACCGGTGTTCAGATGCTTTGGCTGCCAGAAAGTACAGCGTGTTCATCCCGGTAGATTATCCGGGCTTTAATCTGCGGCTGGCTGCCGTTGCCAGACGCCGGCAGATACCGGTCTGTTGGTATATCGCGCCACAATTGTGGGCCTGGGGGAAGAAAAGAGCTCCTCAGTTGGCACGTGTGGTGAACCGCCTTCTGGTAGTATTTCCGTTCGAGGTAGAGTTTTTTGAGCAGTATGGCATTTCCACCCGGTTTGTTGGTCATCCGTTAAAGGATGTAATTGATGGCAGCGACCAGTATGTTCCCAACAGCGTTGTAGTGTTACCTGGCTCGCGCAGAAACGAACTGGCACATCACGTTCCATTGCTCGCGATGGTTGCCGGTGAAGTTCTTTCACAGGGAATTGCAAAGCTGGTTACAGTGCCGGCTGCCCCGGGTATTCAGTCCGAACTTCTCCTGCCACTCGCTGATGCAGGGGCAACCATTGTTGCTGATTCGCACGCAGCTCTCCGTTCGAGTGCTGCAGGCTTGATTAAAGCCGGCACATCAACACTGGAGGCGGCGGTAATGGGACTTCCGTTTGCCACGTTCTATAAAACCTCATGGGCATCGTATCAGATTGGAAAGCATTTTATAAATATTTCTACTGTTACCATGGCTAACCATTTACTGCAACGAAACGTGGTTCACGAATTCCTGCAACACAAAGCAACGGTAAAAGCTCTGATACGTGAGCTGGAGGATTTGCTTCATAATCATGAACGTCGTCGAGAATTACAAAATGCGTTTGCAGAAGTACGACGTTTACTTGGTGGAAGCCACGAGCGTAACCCCGCTCAGCGGGCTGCCGATGCGGTAGCCGAGCTGCTGGCAACAAGGCGGGTGCTATGATGAAGTCGCTGACTACTGCCATGGGCGTCTTCCTCCTTACGGCTGTTGCATCAACGTGGCGCATACGCCTGCCCAAGCCCCTTCCAGGCCCCAACGGCGTAGTAGCATTCTGGCACGGCACCATGCTGCCGGTATGGTGGGTATTCAGGAACAGTAACCCGAGTGCTCTTGTGAGTATGAGCCGTGACGGACAACTGCTGACGAGCCTTCTGGAGCGATGGGGATATACCGTGGTGCGTGGCTCGTCGTCGAAAGGTGGTAATGAAGCACTCGACGCAATGGTACGGCTGGCATCAGAGTCTCTGGTGCTTGTAACGCCGGACGGTCCACGGGGTCCGCGCTGCACGGCAAAGGCGGGCGCTGCGATAGCTGCACAGAGATCGGGTACACCGCTGTTTCCGGTGCGGACGCTGGTAGGGTGGAAGTGGACGTTTAAACGGTCATGGGATAGGTTTGTACTTCCCTTGCCGTTTGCCGTTGTTACGGTCGAGGTGGGGGATCCGATAGAAATTCCGGCGGATGCTAACCATGCCTCAATCAACATGATCATTCAACACCTTTCACAAGAATTGGGCACATGCTAAACCAATTGAGTAAGTTGTATGGCTGGATTGTGGAGCGCAGAAATCGTGCTTTTGATACGGGAACGCATGCACTGATCCGAGTGTCGGTTCCGGTGATATCAGTGGGGAACCTTACTACGGGGGGGACTGGCAAGACGCCGGTGGTACAGGAAGTAGTGCGGATGATACAGTCATTAGGTCATGCTCCTGCAGTGGTTATGCGCGGGTATAACAGAGCATCGAAAGGCCTTAGAGTTGTTCATGATGGAACCGGCATACGGGGAACGGTGATGGAAAGCGGCGATGAGGCGTGGATGCACGCTACGGAACTAAGCGTTCCTGTTGTTGTGTGTAACGATAAAGCAGAAGCTGCCCGATATGCAGCGGCCGAGTTACCGTGCGATTGTATGGTGGTTGACGATGGATTTCAGCACAGGCATCTATATCGCAATGTGAACATCGTACTTGTAGATGCGAATACACTTCATGACACACTTCTCCCGGCAGGACACCTTCGGGAACCAATACGGAATATTGCACGTGCAAACGTTGTGCTTTGTTCCAACGGCGTGGGTGCTGACGTAGTTCGTGAACACTGTACTCCGGATACACTGATATCTACAGTTGATTTTATTGCACAACTCAGTGAACTGCATGGCAAGAGAGTAATCTGCGTAAGTGGAATTGCCAATCCGGAGCGGTTCGAGAACAGCGTTGCTAATAATGGAGCAGAGATTATAAAAATAGTTAGATACCCGGACCACCACTGGTATAACAAGGGAGAAGCAGATACCCTCCTAAAGTATGCAGTTTTTCACAAGGCCGCAATTGTAACTACTCATAAGGACGCAGTAAAGCTTGCAAAAGCCGAAAAGATGTTCAGGGATTCCGGGATTGAATATCTGGTCTTGCCTGTGGTAGCCAGAATCGAAAAACAACGTGAACTGAAAAACCTAATTGCCTCACATTTCAACAATTACACCCAACATGAAAATTGCAATCAGTAAAGGCTCGGGGTCCGAAAAATATTCACTCTACGGTACGTGGCTGAAAACCGCTAATCAGGATGTAGAACTTGTTGACCTGAATGGGAAAACACCCGAACAGGCAGCGGAAACTCTCGAAACTATGTCGGGATTACTTCTCACCGGCGGGCCCGACGTGCACCCCGGGCATTATGGTAAGCCCGAGTTTGAAAGTATGTGTGCTGAAATTAATGCCGAAAGAGATGAACTTGAACTGGCTCTTGTTCATAAAGCGGTAGAACTGCAGCTTCCGATACTTGGCATTTGCAGAGGACTGCAAGTTCTGAATACCGCGTTTGGAGGAACACTGATAGCAGACATTCCTACACAGCATGCACCGGCAGTTGCCAATCCGGTAGAACACCGCAGAATTATGGATGCAGACAGTACGCATCATATCGAGGTTCAGCCTGGATCGATAATTCGCAGGTTGGCTGGAACTATGGACGGAGTAGTAAACAGCGCCCATCACCAGGCTATCGATGCGATAGCAAATTTGTTTACGGCATCTGCTATATCCCCGGATGGTATTGTTGAAGCAATCGAATGGGGTGATGCCACGCTGGGAGGTAAGCCGTTTCTACTGGCAGTTCAGTGGCATCCCGAGCGTATGGACTACAACTCGGTGTTTAGTATGCCCATTGCCAAACACTTTACAAATGAAGTTCAGGCGTTTCACCTTTTGTTCAGATAGAACACCTCGGCCTGTAAACCAGTTGTGAACGTGGTTGGCTGACCAAGCTTGTAAGTATCCCAGAATGCAGCGCTAAGTGTAAGCCATGGAAGCATACCGTAACGCAACGACAGTAGTACTCTGCTCCCACTACCCGTGGCAGCCACTATCCGTGGCAAGCCGGGCAGCGGATACTCCAGCATATAGGGTGCCACACCGATCGTTTGGGAGCGGAATACCGTGGTTCGAAGACTCATACGTAAACGTTCAGCAGGCTGGTAAACAGTCTCAGCAAAGCCGGCCAAACCTGTCTGCGGATAACGTCCGCCTGAAAACGATAAATGCTGATACTCACAACGGACAATGAACCGCAGCTGCTCCGTAAGGTTAGCACCAAGCTGCCATCGTGTGGTAAAACGTCGTGCTGTGTGCATCATACGTCGTGATGTGAAGTCAGGGCGCCATCCTTCGTCGCTTCCGTTATAACGGATTCGTGCCGATGCCTGAAAGCCCTTCCCAAGCCGGTACGTAATATCCGTAAGCAGAGTGACTCCTGCTGAGGGCATGGGGCGGGAATAGGATGGTGCAAGTATGCGGTAAACGTCAACCATTGTTTCTGCCGCCAGCCCCTTCCCGCTTGAATAACGGTAGCCAAGGGCAATCCCTGCCTCGTTGCCGAGTGCAGAGAGTGTACTAACCGGCGAGGCATACGGGTTGCGAATATCAGGGTGCGCATAACGGGCGCACAGCATTACTTCACCAGATTTTATGGGGATTCCGGCAATAACCATCATCGCCAACCGCAGACTATCGTCAGCCGCAAGCTCGGCAGCAATGGTATAGCGGGAGTCGGTAACGCTCATCACTGCCGAGGCAATGATACGCTGACCTTGTGGTATGATGCGCATTGAGGTGGATGTAGAGGGCGCGTTGTACCGAGCATGTTGCACAAATACTCCCAATGCGTTATTCATAAAATTCGATACTATGCCCGAGGCAAGAATACTTTCAGTTCTGCCACCCAGTGTTTGCCGAGAATACGCTGCAACAGCATGGAACCCCACCGCGCCAGCCTCAATTGTGCCTTTCATGGCAACACCGGTAAGCGCTCCATCGGTGATGCTGCTTGACCATGGACGGATGCGCGGCTGAATACTGTAGCCTGAGGCTTTCGAAACCACGGATCTGCCAAAGGTGCTTCCCGATCCCAATACTAACCCAAGTCCGCCGGCAACAGCCAGGCGGCCTGCACCAATACTGACGGCTCCGATATCGGCAACAACCCAACCAGAAGAGAGTGTGCTGGTCTGCTGTTGGCGGATAATACCGCCAGCACGGCCATACGCCGAAGCTACGTTAATCCGCGTCAGTGCGTCGGCGTCGCTGCCAGTGGTGCGCAGTGCTCGTGTGGTATGGTGAATACCGGTAATGAATGGCTCACAGCTACAGTCAAACGTAGTACATAAAAAGAGCAGCGTTCGTTGATCTTCGGACAGACATGCCTGGTTACAAAGTTCGTCAAGATCGATTATACCGTTTTTTACGGATTGAGTGATCCGCGATGCAGTGGACCGGTTGATACCCGGGATGATGGTAAGGCTGACCGCCGTAGCACACGGCAGGCATAAGGGTTGGCTGCGTAACTGCTCTACAACATCGATAACCGGTGCAGCCCAGTCGTCCCCCGCAAGATCATCAAGCTGTGCCAGCACTGATACCACTTGGGAACACAAGAAAACTGCTAGCGGTAGTAACCGTATCATAGCTCTACCACAAGCTGAGACACAAAGCCTGAATGAAGGTATCGGGTAAGCTGGAACGCCATGACCGGAGATTCAATGACGGACAGTCTGACCCCAATGCTAAACGCAAGGGGCTCTGTTTGAAGTGCAAGCCGCACCGAAGCTGCATCGGGGAGCGGTGTTAGTACGGCAAGTACAAGCGAAGGGGGCTGAGCCGGCGAGATACAAAGGTTAATGGCGGCTGAAACATCGTCAGACATACCAATGCCCGTTGTTAGAATACGTGGCTGGGAGCGTCCGGCAGATGAGTATGACAATAAGCCGGCTGCCTGTACTGACAGGAAGAAAACCGAGTCCAGATCAATTCGGGATTGTATCCCTACATCCGTCTGCTGAATTGCAGTGAAGCCCGTGGCGCCCTGTACCGAAAAACGTGTACGTACTGCAAGCGTGAAGCGGTGTGTAACGGGAATCAAACGAATTCCATACGCCGCGATATCCGTCCACCCGCCGCCTGAGCCCCCTTCCAAAATAAATGTATAATCAGCCCAGGGTAATAAGACTCCGCCATACGACAGGTTGGCAACACCGAACGGAGCCGGTACTGCCTGAAATCCTGCTGCTGTCGCAGGCAGAGTATAACAGCCCTGAATATCGAAAATGCTGACAGATGTTGCCCCCGTGCAGTCATACAATACTGGTTGCACCTGTGCGATTGATGAGGAGCAGTGCAAAAAGCTGCAGAACAGCGGTAGTACTCTGCGTAAGTTAGTACCGAAGAACATAAGGACGAGGTATGAAAAGTTTAATCAGCATTGTATGTATGGTAGTAGCCATTACCCTGACCGACGTGACGTATGCTCAGGAACTGGCGGCCACGGTTACCGTGGATATATCGCAGCTGCAGATGGATGATAAGGTTGATGTCCGCACCATGGAAGCCGACGTGCGCGAGTACCTGAACAATCAGCGGTATTCGCGGCAGGACTGGGAGGGTCCGCGCATTCCGGTATCGGTTGGGATCTTTCTTACAGGCAAGCAGGCCAACGTATATACGGCGCGGCTGACGATAGTGAGCACGCGGCTGTTGGCTGACGACTCTTCGCGAGGTACACCGTTACTGCGGGTGTACGATGCTGACTGGCAGTTCCAGTACAGCTTTAGTCCGGCCTTATCGTTTCAGTCTATGCGATATGACGAGTTTACAAGTCTGCTGGACTTTTACATGCTGATAGCCATTGGGCTGGATATGGACACGTACAGCGATCTTGGAGGAGACAATTGCTTTATTGATGCAAAGCAGATTGCACAGCTGGGCAATGCCAAGGGCATTAGCCAGTTCTCGTCAACCTACGAACCCGGCCACTTTACCCGAATGGCACTTATTTCGGAATTAACGGATCCGCGATACCAGCAGTTACGGCGTTACTTTTACGACTACCATCTGGCGGTTGACGAATTTGCTGTGACACCTGAAAAGGGCCGAACGCTCATGGTGCAGGCTATTAATGATATTGACGATTTCAGGCGCAATTCAATTTCAAACAGATCTGTTCTACTTCAGTCGTTCTTCAATGCAAAAGCAGGTGAGTTGGCAGAGATGTTTAAGGGGATAAAAAATTCACCTGTCTGGCAAGTGCTGATGTCGCTCGATCCCAGCAATACGCAGCTATACGAAAGTGCCCGGAGCGGACGGTAGGGTGCATGAGCCATACGCAACGCACACACGAGCATTACATGCGCATGGCACTGGAGCTGGCTCGCGAAGCATTTGAAGCCGGCGAAGTACCGGTTGGTTGTGTGATCGTCCGTGACGGTACGATATTGGGATCCGGATTTAACCGGGTTCAGCAGTTGGCAAATCCAACGCATCACGCCGAAATCGAAGCTCTTAACCAGGCATGCAGCACCGTAGGGGAAAAAGTTTTGAAAGGGGCTACGGCATACGTAACCCTTGAACCGTGCGTAATGTGTGCCGGTGCCCTTGTGCTTGCCAAGGTCGAAACCGTTGTGTATGCGGCACATGACCCCAAGACCGGTGCTGTGAGGTCGGTGTATGAATTACTGGACAGTCCAGAAGCTAACCATCAGTGCATCGTTCGAAGCGGCGTGCTTGCCAGCGAGAGCTCGGCATTGCTGACGACGTTCTTTGAGCAGCGTCGCGCCGACCAGGCAACCGCAGCCGTGAGTACCGGGGATGGTAGGATTACACCGGCTGAAACCGGAATGCTTGTGTTGATTCCGACGCCAATTGGTAATCTGGCCGACATTACCAGGCGGGCTTTAGACACCCTCTCGTCCTGTAAAATTATTCTATGCGAAGACACTCGGAGAACCGGCAATCTGCTCCGTTCGTACGGCATTGGCGGAGCACGACTGGTGAGCAACTTTGAACAAAACGAGAAGGCACGTGCGCAGGAGATTGTTGATTGGGTTCGCAACGGGATTACGGTAGGCCTGGTGTCGGACGCCGGGATGCCGGGTATCAGTGATCCCGGTTTCCGGGCGGTTCAGGCCTGTATTTCGGCCAGATGCAGTGTTGTTGCCCTTCCCGGACCATCGGCAGCAATAACAGCACTTGCAGCCTCGGGATTACCAACTGACAGGTTCTTTTTTGCCGGGTTTCTGCCACAGAAAAAGGGGAGGATGTCAGTGTTGCAGAAGATGCTATGTCGGGAAGAAACCTGTATTCTTTACGAAAGCCCGCATCGGATTGAAAAACTCCTGATCGAAATTGCAGAATGTGGCTCGGCTGACAGGCAAATCGTAATTGCTCGTGAACTGAGTAAGGTTCATGAGGAATATATTCGTGGTATGGTTTCGGAAGTTCTTGCTACTGTTCGCAGTCGGAATTCGTTAAAAGGCGAATGTGTAGTGGTGCTCCAGGGAGCAGGGACACCGGATTGATAAACGGGCTTTGATTTTAACCACGTACAGCAACGATGTTTATATCATTTGAAGGAATTGACGGAAGCGGTAAAAGCACGCAGCTAATCCTGTTACGGGAATGGCTGCAGGAACGTGGGTACAAAGTGGTTTCAGTGCGTGAACCGGGTGCTACCGCCCTGTCCGAAGATATCAGAGCCATACTGCTGAGCAATGCCCGCCAAATCACGAACACCGCAGAGCTTCTTTTATTCTCTGCGGCCCGTGCCCAGCTTGTAGAAAGGGTCATCGTCCCTGAATTAGAGGCTGGCTCGTTTGTGCTGTGTGACCGCTTTGCAGACTCCACAACAGCCTACCAGGGTTACGGCAGGCAGTTGAGTTTAACCGATGTGGACGTCTGTAACAGAGTAGCCACTCGCGGAGTCAAGCCAGAAATAACCTACTTTATTGACGTCCCCTATGCCGAAGCCCAAACCCGGATGCAGTTTCATGCCGATGCCGGTGAACCCGATAGAATGGAGCGAAGCGGTGCTGCGTTTTTCGAGCGGGTGCGGACCGGGTATCTGGAGTTAGCCCGACAGGAACCCAAGCGGTTTGTGCTGATTAACGGGATGCTGGAACGAACTCAAATCCATCATGAAATTATTCAGCACCTAAAACCGTATCTGCAAAACATCAAGAAGCCGGTTTAAGTTCCGTAAATTACAGGCTCTGTCACATATTCAATATCACATGATGAAGCTTTTTTTTGTTGGTATTATCGCTCTGGCTGTAACCACACTGTGTTCGACAGCAGGAACAACTCACGAAGTAGATATTAATTCCGTGCTGCGTCCCATTCGCACTGCGTATATGGATGACATGGTGCAGGATAACCACTTTGCACAGCCATATTACGTGCAGATTGATGCTGCAAACAGCGTTTTTGCTGCCTCGTACCAGCACCTGCTGGTTCATAACGTTCCTGTTCCACCGTACGGAACGGCAACGCTTGCACTCGAGGCTACTCGACCGGTTTTTGATGCACGGTCCACAATTCTGATTGCCACAAAAAACGGTAAGGTGCCGTTAAAAGTACGTCCGGTTTATTCGTATAAAGGACAAATCGTGGGGGAGCCCGGGTCGAGTGTTTCGCTGCATTACAGCACCGATGGCGACATTACCGGCTTCATCACTCATGCAAACGGTGAGCGCACGGTAGTTGGGAAAGCTCCGGAATACCGTGCTGGAACCAACGAAATTCCCCATGTGTTTCAGGCTGAGTCTGCTGGCGCCCTAAGTCCGGTACTCGACAATTTTATTTGCGGTTCGGATGAGTTGCCTTTTGATGCTAAAGAGGCACTTGAGCACATGGATATGCCAACATCGCAAAAAGGTGAATCGGTGCAGGCAATGGTCCTTAAACAGCTAACGCTTGCTCTGGTACTTCGTGAAGATGTTGATAGTGCCCTGAAACGTCAGGGCCTGAATGACGAGCAAATCGTACAACATTTTGCCAAGATTGTTGCCGCTATGTCGCAGGCTTACGAGCAGGAGCTTGGGGCACACATGTACATAGGTTACATGGAAGTTTACACCACTGAAGCACCGTCAGGGTTCTTGTATGACGGCAAGGATCCGGGAAAACTCCTTGATGAGTTCAGTGAATTATGGTCGGGTGCCTACTCGAGCATCGATCGCGTCGTAGCCCATTTGTACACAATTAAGAAGCCTGTTCAGGGCATGTACGTTGGTGGCATTGCCTACGGCGGTCAGGCAGGTTCGCGCTTATGCGTTAAAGATCACCGTGGCGGATACGGTGTTAGCACTCTTGACCTCCGGGCTAATGAAACCATCCCTGGAGCAGCCGCTAACAGAAATGCCTTTGTGTGGGATGTGTTTGTGGCGGCACACGAGATCGGACATAATGTAGGCGCACCGCACGGGCATAGCTGCTACTGGAGCCCGCCTCTGGACACCTGTCAGCTGCAGAGCGATGGCACTGATGCATGCTACAACAACCCGGCGTTACGCCGTGTTCGTCCCGGTACCATCATGAGCTACTGTCACCTGGTGAACGGCTCCAGTACCCCGCTTGAATTTGGTACACGCGCTTCGGAACGGATGCGCACATGGATTGATGCCTCGTGCATGCAGGCTGTTACCGAGCCGCTGGTCAGGATTACCTCGCCACGCGGGCCCGACGGCTGGGGCGGCGGCGACAAGCTTACGATCCTCTGGGCTTCGGCAATGGTAAATAATGTTAACCTTGATTACCGCATGTCAGACAACGGGCAATGGTTATCCATAGCGTCAAATCTGAATGCGATTGACGGGAAGTATGTGTGGACCTTACCGGCGCAGGCAACAAATACGCTCTGGATTCGAATCAGCGACGCGACAAACGCAGACGTGTTCAATATTGCACCAGCCGCATATTCAATTCGTGTTCCACTCGTGATTTCTAATCCGGTGGGTGGCGAACGATTGGCAAAAGGTGCTAAGTTTCAGGTGAGGTGGACGAAGGATCCCTCGATTACAACGGTGAATGTGTTGTTCTCGTCCGATGCAGGCCAAAATTGGGAAACCGTTGCCTCGAAAGTTTCGGCAAGTGCTTATGACTGGACGGTGCCTGACATAGAAACCGAACAAGCCATGATCAGGCTTGAGGCAGCTGCCAATACATCAATAACAGCAGTAAGCCCGGTCTTTGCAATCGGAACCCCCAGGTTCAAGTTGCTGCTGCCTAAGGAAGGATCTGACCTTTGTAATAATTTTGACAACCAGTTTAACTGGTCGGCTGATTTTATCGACAGAATCAGAATCAGATATTCAACCGATGACGGAGTTACATGGCGCAACGCCATTCAGCCGCTTTCGGTTGCTGCTGCTCAGTGGCAGATATTCTCTCGAAACGCTGGTATGACCTCTCTGGATGCAGGTACCAAGGTTAGTTTGCGGGTAGAGGATGCCAGTACCGATGAAGTACTGGATACCCGTGATGAACTGAACATTGTGTCGTGTACGCAAGTAACCTCGGTTAACGATGACCATCGTTCTGCTGCTCGGATTGTTGATATTTCTCCAAATCCGGCTCAGACCACTGCACTTGTCAGGATTACAGTTCCTTCGGCTTCAACGGCTACAATTAAAGCAGTGTCTGTAACCGGTACCGAATACGTTCTTGTTCCTGCCATACAGCTTCATGAACTCGAGAACTACGTTAACGTTCCATTAGCTGTAGTTCCTGCCGGTGCGTACAACTTGGTTATCGAATCGAAGACTACTCGTACCGCCAGCCCCCTTCGAATTGTTCGGTAAGGGGCTTGCCACAAATGGGATGGTTTGATAAGCTTGTTGTTGCATCGATGCCGCTTATCCCGAAAGGGATTATTAAGCGCATCTCGCAAAAGTATATTGCCGGTGCATTGCTGGATGACGCTGTTTGCGTTACCCGGCACCTTAACTCGATTGGTGCTACCGCAACCATCGACGTACTTGGCGAATTTGTTTCGTCGAAAGATCGGGCTGTACATGAAACCGCTACATCGGCATCGGTTGTGGATGCAATACGGTCACATAAGCTGAATGCCTACCTTAGTATCAAGCTGACGTCGTTAGGTCTGGATATCGACAAAGAGTTTGCTTTCGAGAACGTACGCACAATCGTTACCCGTGCTCGTGCCGCCGGTGTGTTTGTTCGAATGGATATGGAGAATACACCATACACCGATATCACGCTTGACTTTTATCGCAGACTTCGTGCAGAAGGGTTCACCAACGTTGGCGTTGTGATACAGGCCTACCTGCACCGATCGGAAGCCGACATCCGAAGCTTACTGGAATTCCGGCCGGACGTACGACTTTGTAAAGGTATTTATGTTGAGTCTGAAACTGTTGCCTTTAAGAATCGGGAAGAAATTCGGTCTAATTATAAGAAGTTATTGCGCCTGCTGATAACCAACGGTGCGATGGTTAGGATTGCAACTCACGATGAACCGCTTATTCAGGATGCGGTGACTCTGATTCATGAACAGAATATCCTCCCCCAAGATTACCAGTTTCAGATGCTGCTTGGCGTACGAGAAGACCGCCGGGATACGCTGATAAAGGCAGGCCATCCCATGGGTATCTATGTACCGTTTGGTGATGACTGGTATGGGTACTCTACAAGACGACTGAAAGAGAATCCGCAGATAGCGGGATATGTTGCCAAGGCTCTGTTTACGGGAAAGTAGGCATTTCATTTCGTGTCCCGAAAACGAGCCGTTTTCTAAAGGATCCGACTGTATGATGAAGTTTTATGTTTTTATCGCGATGGCTCTTGCAGTGCTGCTGTGTGGCTGCGGGACGGCTCATTATAACGGTTTTGGGTACTTAACAGTCGCAACATTTAACCTGGAATGGCTGGGCGACGGGGTTGACGACAAGATGCGGAGGTCTGATGCGGATTATTTAGCAATAGCCGACATTATGCTAAAGACAGATGCCGATGTTATTGCTGTTCAGGAAGTTGAGAATAATCAGGCGCTCCACAAAGTGGTTCGGTATATGTCGGGCTACAAGTATTTTCTTAGTCAGGGCGGTGATAAACAGCGTGTTGGTTTCGTAGTCAGAAACACTGTGGAGTTTACACCGATTGGCGATTACATGCCACTTCAGCTTGACCGTCCGGACCGGTTGCGACCCGGTTTTGCCGCTATGTGCTCTAAGGGGGCTCTCACATGCCTGATGATGAGTGTGCATCTGAAAAGCACATCACGATATGATAGTACCAACGAGCTCAGGCAGCTAAGCCGGGAGCTGAGAGGTCAGCAGGCACAAGTGCTCCACAATTATGTAGACTCGGTGCTTGAAGCCGGGAACGAGCATGACATCCTTCTCTGCGGTGACTTTAACGATTATCCCGGGCGCAGACAGAACCCAACCTTAACCGCTCTCGAAAATGGACACGTTACGTTTGTAACGGCCGGCCTGACAAGTTGTGCAAACCCAAAATGGACAGTGATAGATCACGTGGCCGCGTCAGCAAAAATGACTGAGCGCGTAAACACAAGCACTGTCAGAGTAGAAAACCATCGTGCCTATCTCGACGATGAAGCATCTGCGATGGTGAGTGATCACTGTGCCGTCGTAGCTCAGTTTGAGGTGTCAACGTCTGATGTTGACCAGCACTAAGAATAGTAAAAAATCGGAGTGTATGACGCCTGGCCAGTAGCGTAATTAGCTACGAGTAAACCGTTACCATGTTGTTTTGACGAGTAGAAACATCCAAGGCCGTTTGTGCATGCTCGGCAAATGTAAGCCATGAATCGGACGAGCTGTGTTCAGCAATGCCAACACTGATTGTTACAGATGCCTGTACATCGCCGAACGGTATTTGTGAACTGGCAACATCGCGTCGCAGGCTTTCGGCCCACACCATTGCCTCGGAGGCGTTAGAACCAATCAACAGTACAGCCAGTGTATGTCCGGAAATTTTAAACACAGCATCGTAATCCCGGATTTGTTTAGAGATCTGTTGGCCTACCCTATCGCGAGCAATCGTGCGGGTTGATGAAATTTCACCCGTCCTGATACCAACCGGAGGATCAATTTCGATGAAGCACAAGGTTAAATCCGACTGGTAATCGGCAGCCCTCAACACCTCCTGCTGTGCTCTGGAATTAAACGCAATCGTCTCGTCTGCCTCTTCGGCTATCTCCGCAGCCTGAATATGATGGGGCAGAGGAGCATCGCGTAAACCGGCAATCATTTCACCAGCAATATCTGCCAGGAGTTCTGCCATCGTAACGTCATGACTTGTAATTGTGCCCTTATGGTTTTCCATTACCAGAGCCCCGTGGGTATGCAGAAGCGACCGCATGGGTACAGCTACAAACTGGCACAATGCGATAGGCGGCTCGGACGGTGTGATTCTGGTTGTACCATCTTCTACACTCACGGCAATTGTTTCACCATTACGGATACACTCACCAGCCAGAGAGCCTTCCAGGTCAACACCTGTGCCAACCAGGGGACCATATTCGGTAAGGACGCTTTTTACATCGCACAACGTCCAGATCTTTTGCTCTCTGTCATACATGCATGATCCAACTGTGCTAACCTCAATATTGCGGATGATAACGCCAAACAGTGCCGACACGATGTTGTTAAGAGACGGTTCGGCATCAGCCACGGTACTCCGAAACTCAAGAACGGCCTGGAGTAAACGCGAATGCTGCTGAAGGTCGAACTTGGACGTGTAGTTTAATACCAATGCACTGATAAGTTTTGTAAAGTGGCCGAAAAAGCCAACCGTAACATCGGTGTATGCATTCTCTTCCATTGAGTCGGCGCACAGAACACCCACAACATTCCCTCTGAAGTACACCGGAACGCCAACAAAGCTTAACGTACCGGCTCTATACTTGTAGTAAGGAAGCAGCTCCAGCTCTGCTGATGGCACGATATCGGTCACGATTTCGGGTCGGCCCTCTAATGCAATCTGGCTGACAACATCCTGGCCGATCGGTATTTTACGTTGGTCAGTAAACTGCTGTTCAGCATTGCTTATTCTGGCCTGAAGGACAAGTTGATTGCGATCTCTGTTAAACCAAAAAAAGGCAGCAGTCCGTGCGTTCGTTGCCGACCTGATTACCATTAGCACTCGGTTAAGCAGGTAATCGAATTCTTTTCGGGGCTCAGCAGAGTCTTCGAGTTCATCATCGTCATCATCCATGAACGAAGAAACCCGGATCTCTTCCTTGATTGCCCGGCTGGCCGGTTCCGATGAATCGGATTCGGAATCGTCTTGATGCAACATACCGGCAGTTTCGATTTCAGGCGCTGTCGCTGCAGTATCTGCATGCGGTATTTCCGGGACATCGCTTTCCGGCGTATCCTGCCGGACCTGCACCGGCACGGGTTCTTCAACCGGCACCTTGATTTTGGGCCGTACTACCAGTTCCTCGGAGATGCGCAGTTCCTCGGTTACGGGCTCGTCATGGGGCGGTGCCTGGGACGTTGCTGCGGCTACAACCTCGGATTCAGCAGCCGGCTTGTTTCGTCCTATTCGTGCATTGATTGCAAGCTGTGGTGCCGAAGCCATGCTTCGTGCCGATCGTACGCCCACCACCCGTACCGAACTCTGACCATCGGCAAATTCAACATCCAGTAATGCTGTTGACGGGGTATTATCGGCCGGTACGGTAGGAACCGCTGTTAGCGGCTCGGGCACCTCCATCAACTCGGGAAACAGTCCGATCTGGCGTTCATCCGGCGGCTTTGTTCCTGAATCTTCGGCACCAAAGGTGGCACGATATGCTGTACTGTCAAAGACTTGTCTGGTGCGCCCACCATCCCGCGTGGTTTGCGACATGAACGACAGGTTTTCTGTAGGCTTGGGCGGACGAGGCATCGACATATCCGACAGACGTGGTGATACCATCATGAAAAGGGCAACACCACCAAGGATGGTAATGCATACACCAATAAGCCGAACCGCCATCTCGTCAAGGAACAGAGCAATAAACAACCCTATAATGATAACCACAAATGCAATGGTATCACTGGGTTGAAATACATTGCGGTAGTTTACCTTACGCTTTTGCATGTGTTAAGGTAACAATTCTACGGTAAATGTTTGATTTTGGTTTTGCACAAGCGTCTTCGCCGGCTGTCCTGGTGCCGACAATTCGATTGTTGCTCCGTTCTTCACCGTTGTTTTGTTGTGAATGGTCAGACCGGTCTCCAGGTCAACAATTATGCGTGCAGTCCCGCTCAGATTATATGACTTTAGCTTAAGTGTTGGTTTGGGATTAACATGGTCGGGTACCGGACGTAGGCTCAGAACACCGCCGAGTTTAGCCTCGATCGTTGCAAGCTTTTTACCTTTTACCATCCGAATTGACGTGATACGAAACGTATCAGTAGTTTTTACCGCAAGGAGTTCATTCAGAAAGGCCCGTTCGGTTCGGGTCCACTCCAGTCCTTCGGTAATCGCCGAATCCGGGAGCGACGGGAATAACATTTGTGCTTTGGGCGTGATGACAGTACCTTCGATAGCCTGCTGCAGACGTTGTTTGTCTAATTCGTTAGGATTTTGTCCCATTGCCTTATCGGCTGCAAGGCCTGACGTTACACGATCTACAATAGCTCCGGCACCGGTAACACGTATAACCCTGTTGCGTTTGTTTACGGTGATGCCAATGGGTGTATCGAGCAGTGACGCGAACTGCAGGAACTTAGGATCGGAGCGTTGTGTTGAATCATCGGAGTTGAACCGCACCTGAGGTAGCGGGGATGGATTTGCTTCATCATTGATCTTGGTATCTGTTGCAATCTTCTTGAATTTCAGGCGAACTGTTGTGTTGCCGGAATTGTCCACATTGTCAACAGTAAATTCAGTTATCAGATCTTCATTGCGATCCATCGTCATTTTGTCCTGGCGGAGGTTCGCATCGGACGTAATTCGGTACCGTACTGTTTGGTGAGGTTGTAGGTTTAGGCGGAGGTCTGCGACCTTTATCGAGTCAAGCGATAGCGTCACGCCCTGTGAAGTATCGCTTGCTGTAATCGTTCCACCTGCATGTGGTTCGATCTCCTTGGGGGAGTCGGACTCATTTGTAGAGCAGGCAGTAAGAAAGATCAGAGAAGTAAAAAAACATGCAAGGAGTAGCTGTTTTACCACTGGAATTGTCCGGTAAGTTTCCACAAATAATCCGAATTTACCACTTCTGTGTACAGTTCGTTCATTATTGACACCTTGTACCGGGCCAGTGACTTTAGATGAAGCTCGTCAATAACACCCGTATTCTTCAGGATTGTCTCGGCCGTAAATGATACAGTTCCATTGTTTACCTGCGCCACCTGGGAGATGCCGAAGGGGCGGTAGGGCTGTGGGGGGATATTCAGCGAATCTGACGTAGTAATTGTATAGTAGCCGCCGTTATTCTCAGAGAATACGCTTTTCACCGGATGGTTTACCGTTAACCCGTTCTGGCACAGCAGGTAGGAATGTGTCCACGACGAATCTACCGCAACCTTCAGGCCTGGTATAGCCCCCTTCTGAAGATCGCAAACAAACTTAATATTCTCGTCTGACAGAGAAACATTCCAGAGCAGGAGAGTAAGCGAGTCCAGATCGGCGGCATTTTCGGCGATGTAATCGCGCCAGAATTCAATTTGGTCGCCCTCGATTTTGGTAACCTCACCGTACGAATTCATGGTGAATGTAACCGGACGGTTCAGTAGGGCAACGTAATGATGCAGGTCGCTGAAGTTTTTGGGAGTATTATCAACTTGTGAGTCGTACACCACCATCGTGCCATTTGACTCATAGGCATACGTCATTGAATCAACCGTAACCACCACCTTGCTGATTCCGTCCAAACTCTCAATGCATCGCACCGTCACAAAGTACTTAACATTTCGGTTAAATGTCTTGGTAGAGCTGTCAGAGTGGATCCGCTTTATTGAGCTTGTTTCAGTGAACTCATAATTCTGAGCGATACCACTGGTATATTTTACTTCCAGCCGGTACTCACGGCCCGGTGCCTTTGGTTTTGGCTGAGATTGTTGTTGCTGAGCGAATCCATGACCTGGAAGTAACAGTCCAACCGCAAAAACGAAGCAGCACAGAACAAAAGAAGACATTTTCATCACTGAACCAAAAAAGTAGCTACAATGGGTAAAACAGCACGAGGGCCGGAAGCCCTCGGTGTACAGTTAACGATATCGCACGTTTCATCGTGTAAGGGGCTAGGCCAGTTCTGAATCGGCAAAGAAGAAAGCTACTTCGATTTTGCCGTTTTCAACTGAATCTGAGCCGTGTACGGCGTTTTCACCCTTGCTGGTAGCATACAGACGGCGTACCGTGCCTTCGACGGCCTCAGCGGGGTCTGTGGCGCCAATAAGCGTACGCCAGTCTGCCACAGCATTCTCTTTTTCGAGTACAATCGGGATGATTGGACCGCTGCTCATGAACGAGACCAGTTCACTGTAAAAAGGGCGCTCTTTGTGAACGTCGTAAAATTTGCCTGCCACAGCATTGGGGATGGTGATCTGTTTCATCCCAAGGATTTTAAATCCTGCTTTCTGGATCATTGCAATGATGTTGCCGGCATTGTTATTGCGAACAGCGTCGGGTTTAATTATGCACAGTGTGCGTTCCATACGGTATCAGTAAAATTTGAAGTGAAAAAAGGAATCAGTTATGCGGTGTGTGCCTGAAAGTGGTGTGTACCGGAGATTTATTTCCTTGCAGATTTCCTGACGGTCTTGCTTCCCTTGCTGGCTGGCCGCGATGCAGCTTTTTTCTTAGCGGGTGTCTGACTTGCTGCCGTGCTACCCGACGTTCCGCCAAGGACCTTTTTCATCGTTGCGCCAATCAGTGCGGGGCTGGGAGCAACAACGATGCCGCAGGCTTCCATTGTTGCGATTTTATCGGCAGCTGTGCCCTTGCCGCCCGAGATGATAGCACCGGCATGGCCCATCCGGCGTCCGGGAGGCGCAGTACGTCCGGCAATAAACCCTACGACTGGCTTTTTAACATGGTCACGGATGTATTCCGACGCTTCTTCTTCGGCCGAGCCGCCTATTTCGCCGATCATCACGATGGCCTTGGTTGCCGGATCGTTGTTAAAAAACTTGATAGCATCAATGAACTGGGTTCCAATGATGGGATCGCCTCCGATGCCAATACAGGTGCTTTGTCCCAGGCCTTCGTCAGTAAGCTGCTTCACAGCCTCGTAGGTTAGTGTTCCGGAACGTGACACCAGGCCGACATTTCCTGGTGAGAAGATATATCCCGGCATTATTCCGATTTTAGTTTCGCCGGGAGTAATAACACCCGGACAGTTCGGTCCGATAAGAACCGAATTGGATTTTTGCAGTGCGGCTTTTACCGCAATCATGTCACCTGTTGGAATTCCTTCGGTAATGCAGATGATAACGCCAATCTCAGAGTCAATGGCTTCCAGAATTGCATCGGCAGCAAAAGCAGCTGGTACAAAGATGATGGATACGTTGGCACCCGTGGCTGTCACTGCTTCGCGAACCGTGTTATATACGGGCAGCGGACGCACAAAGGTATCGTCACCCTTGCCCGAGTACATACTGCCGCCCTTGCCGGGGGTTACACCGGCAACCACATTCGATCCATATTCCAGCATCTGGGAGGTATGGAAGGTACCTTCACCACCGGTGATGCCTTGTACCAGAATTTTTGAATTTTTGTTGACTAAAACGCTCATAAAAAGTATTCCCTTTAGGTTAGAACTACAAATTTACGGAACCACACCCGGAGAAACAGATGGTTGACATCACAATTACGTATAGCGGAGATCTTCACACCAGCGCAACGCATGGTCCGTCGGGCGTGGTGATCGAGACGGACGCCCCGGTTGATAACCAGGGCAGGGGCGAATGTTTTTCTCCAACTGACCTGGTTGCTACTGCTTTAGGAACCTGTATGTTAACCTATATGGGGATGGCTGCCCGACGTCAGGGCTGGGACCTGGCAGGCACAACGGTACGGGTACAAAAGGAGATGGTGGCTGACCCGCTGCGCCGTATCGGCAGGATAACGGTTACCATAACGCTGAACAGAGTGTATGATGACCGCGAAATGAAAATTCTGGCAAATTCGGTGACGTCGTGTCCGGTGCGGCTTTCGATTTCCGACATGATCGAGGTGCCTGTGCACTTTCACCAGGGGCCTGCAGAGGGATAGTACCCCTGCTTACAAAATGGCTGCGTACTCACCCAGAAGCAGGGCATCGGCTCCGTGAGCTGCCTGTAACTGCACGCCGATGGGCATTCCGTTAGATGCAAATCCTGCGGGGATGCTGATAGACGGGATTCCGGCAATGTTGGCACTTACGGTGAACAGGTCACTCAGCCACATCTGAACGGGCGAAGCCTGCCGGCCTAGAGGAAACGCTATATCCGGCGTGGTAGGTAAAGCCAACACGTCAACACTGCTGAATGCCTTTGCATAACTATCTGCAATATGATGCCGGGCTTTTTGCGCCTTGGCATAGTACTGATCGGCGTAGCCGCTGGAGAGCACAAAGGTTCCCAGCATAATTCTGCGTTTTACCTCGGTTCCAAATCCGGCTGTCCTGGTGGCGGTGATCATGTCGGTATCCTGTGAATCAGATATCCGCAAACCATAACGAACGCCGTCAAAGCGGGATAAGTTGCTCGAGGCTTCGGCTGCTGCAAGAATAAAGTAGGTGGGGATCCACAGGTCGGATGCAGGCAGGTCTATCAGAACGATACGATTACCGGCGGCTTCGGCCTTCTGCAAGAAATTGTTATAAACATTTACAACCTCCGGACTGCAGTCTTTGAGCAGAGTATCGGACACACGTCCAATGATCCGTGATTGACCGGCCGACTCTGCCTCTGGATCAAAATCCCGGAAAGCACTGCACTCAACCGAGGTTGCATCCATAGGGTCCTTGCCGCTTATGAACTGCATGATCAGACCGATATCCGCGGTACATCCGGCAAACACTCCTATCTGATCGAGCGACGATGCAAATGCCACAAGACCATACCGGCTCACAAATCCATACGTGGGTTTGTACCCGTACACACCGCAAAATGAGGCCGGTTGCCGAACTGATCCTCCGGTATCGCTTCCCAGGGCAACATGGCACATGGAGGCGGCCACGGCAACCGCAGAGCCACCACTGGAGCCGCCGGGAACCCGACTTGTGTCATGCGGGTTTTTCACGGGACCAAAGGCGCTGGTTTCATTGCTGGACCCCATGGCAAACTCATCCATGTTGGTTTTACCAATGATTACAGCTCCTGCATCGGTAAGCCTGTCAATAACAGTGGCGTTGTAAACCGGTGAAAAGTTCTCCAGCATGCGGGAGGCACAGGTAAGGCGGATGTCACGAACGGAAATGTTGTCTTTCACGGCCACAACACATCCTTCAAGGGGCCGGGCCAACCCTGCTGCAAAACGCCGGTCTGACTCGGCAGCAGCCACCATGGCGGACTCAGCCATCACGGTGATAAAGGCGTTGAGGTCTGCTCCGTCGCTGATGGCCTGCAGGAATTCGGAAACGCGTTGCTGTACGGTAAGTGTACCGGCCTGGAACAGGCGTCTGTCAATGATATACGTCATTCAGGGATTTGTATCGTCAGTTTGTTGCTTCCGAGGCGTGGTGTGGGATGCCGGTGTAATCGAAGTTGCTTTATCAAGATCAGCACGTAGTTGTTCAACCGGCTTTTCAACGTCGGCACTGATGTCCCGTATTTGCTGGGTAAGATCTTCCTGAGCTTTCTTTACCTGTCTGATCCCCTTTCCAACGGTGCGTGCAAGATCGGGCAGGCTTTTGGGACCAAAGAGAAGCAGAATAACGAGGATGATTAAAATCAGCTCGCCGCCGCCAACATCGAACATGACGGGACCTTACTTGTTAGGTGCTTTTTCTTCGGTCTCGTCCTGGCCGCTGGCTGCCTTCTTAAACTCCTTGATGCCGGAGCCAAGCCCGCGCATAAGCTCAGGAATTTTGCGTGCGCCGAAGAGCACAACAACCAGCAAAATAATCAGGATAAGTTCGGGTGCTCCAATTCCAAATGGCATAGCATTACTCCGCGTACTGTTCTTGAGATTTCGTTAATAAAGTATTTGATGGTAGCAGTGAAGCAAAACTGTTAAAAATAAGCAGTCCATCAAAATAACCAAGTTTAGGATCTGCTGCCCGTTCGGGGTGAGGCATCATGCCCAGCACATTGCCTTGTTCGTTGGTTATCCCTGCAATGTTACGCATACTGCCATTAGGATTGGCATCTGGTGTTGGTTCTCCGGTCTGAGTTACGTACCTGAATGCAATTTGTCCGTTTGCTTCCATGGTATCCAGTTCTTCGTCCGACGCAATAAACCGCCCTTCGCCGTGGGCAACAGGAATTCGAAGGGGGCTTTGATTTTGGGGTATTCCCCTGATGAAAATGCTCTTGTGGCTGGTGGTTTCCAGGAACACATCTTTACAAACAAACCGGAGGTTGGCATTCCGAACCAGTGCACCTGGCAGTAATCCGGCTTCGCATAAAATCTGGAATCCGTTACAGATTCCCAGAACATGTCCGCCACTGGCGGCAAACCCAGCAACGGCTTCCATAATGGGGGAGAACCGGGCAATGGCGCCGGTACGCAGATAGTCGCCATATGAAAAACCGCCGGGGATGATGATCAGGTCAATAGCATCAGGCAGTTCGGCATCCTTATGCCACAGTTGGTACACCACACCGTCCAGTCCGTTGTTCTGCAGCATCAGTGTGGCAGCATACCGGGCATCGGCATCGCAGTTGGAGCCCGGGAATGTAATTACGCCTACATTCATGCCGGCACCTGGTGAGTTGTTTCCGTTAGTGTGATTTCGTAGTCCTCCATCACCGGGTTAGCCAGAAGTTTGTTGCATGCATCCTGAACCTGCGTACGCGCGGTTTCGGCATCGGGAGCATGCACGTCAAGCTCGATATGCTTTCCCAGTCGGACGTTGGAGAGGGAAGGCATACGCAGTGCCTGGAGGGCGTGTTCGATGGTTTTGCCCTGAACGTCGAGTATCGAGCTTCTAAGACGAATTGTAACGTATGCTTTATAGAATTTCATGGCTACAGGGTAAATGGATTGGGATCGGGTTCTTCGATAGTATCGTTGTCGTCATCGTCAGCACGTTTAAATCTGGTTATGATATGCCGGATTGTTCCCCATGCCAGGTATGCCAGCATACTTGGGAAGATGGAAACACCCTTTGTGATGAACGCAACGATAACAATCAGGAAAAATACCACAAAAAACGCAGGTCTCTTTCGAAATTGCTGAATACTTGGACGCGGCAGATTGTCAAACTTAATTGTACTTACCATTGCCAGTGACACAGCACAGGTAACCAGTACCAATGCTGCCGGCTTGAATTGCTCGGGCACAACCTCTGCCGGGTGAGAGAAAATGATGTACGACACAATGGTAAAAGCCGCTGCCGGAACGGGCATTCCCCGAAAGTACAGTTTATCTTCCCTGCTGGTAAGCTGAATGTTGAAACGGGCAAGCCGCAGCACCGCTGCCAGTGCCGGTGCCGATGCCAGGAGCAGTCCCCAGTTCAGCCACTCATGAAAGAATACTACCCAGAGCATGACTGCTGGAGCAACGCCAAAGCTGACGGTATCGCAGAGTGAATCGAGTTCTACGCCGAACTCGCTGGTGCTGTGAACCAAACGTGCAATCACTCCGTCCAACGCATCAAAAATGCCCGCCATAAGGATGAACAGGGCAGCATGCTCCAGTTTGCCGCTAAAGGTGGTAATGATCGCCGTAAAGCCACAGAAAAGGTTGGCAAGCGTAAACAGGTTGGGTATAACCGATCGGGTTACTCTCACGTTGACTCCGCTGTATCCACTCGGGCGATAATGGTATGGGCGCTCCGAACTGTATCGCCAACCTTAACAGGAATTTGTGCCGTGGCCGGTACAATGACGTCCATCCTGGAACCAAACTTCATCATTCCAAATCGGTCACCTGCATGCACCGAAATATTTTCAGTGGTATCGTACACCACACGGCGGGCAAGGAAACCGGTGATCTGTCGGAAAACAATGGTTGCCGTTGGCATTTCCAGAACAAATTCAGAGCGCTCGTTCTCGGTGCTTGCCTTGGGGTGGTATGCTACCAGGTACTTCCCCGGAAAGTATCGTACCGCACGTATCCTTCCTGTGGCCGGATACCGGTTTACATGCAGGTTAAGGGGCGACAAAAAGATGCTGATCTGCACCGAGTCCGTACCGATATCGGAATGCGTGCCGATGTTCGTTATCTCGGTAACCTGCCCGTCGGCAGGAGCAACAATGACCGCCGGGTTGTGCCTGGCCTCGGGCAAGAGTTCGCGTTCCGGATCGCGAAAAAACCAGAGCGTGAAAAAAATAAGTAACAGTCCCAGGAAAATTCCTACAACCGACAGCACGAGCGGAATCGGCGTAAAGGCAAGGAGAATAAGGCATACACCGATGCCTAACAGTAAAAAAGCGTTGTCCCGACCGTAGTTTGTTATCATTGATCGCGAGTAAATCGTTGTTCGGTCATAATCGGTTTCGTAGTTTCGGCATTCAAATTAGCTATCTCCGGTCACTACTTCACAATATTGTATGCAGTTTACTGTTGCGCTGGCAGAACTTCAGAAGGCCTTACAGAAGGTTCTTCCGGCTATTCCGGCAAAATCTACAATCCCAGTTCTGGAGCATCTTCATACGAAGTTACAGGGTTCGGATTTAACGTTTATGGCTACCGATCAGGAGATCACAATTGCACTTACAACAACGGTGTCAGGTGAGGCTGATGGCGAGGTCCTGATTCCGGCACGCCAGTTTACCGACTTAATAAAAGAATTGGGTAATGCCGGTACAGTAACGATTCATGTTTCCGATAGCCAGATGGTTGATATCCGAACGCCAACAGGAACGTTTCAAATGAAGGCACTTGATGCCAGGGAATTCCCGCTCATTCCTCCGTTCCCGGAGTCGCAATCGGCTCTGCTCTCAAAAGAAAACCTTAGCCGCATGGCTAATAAAACTGTATTCGCCGTCAGTACTGAAGAGTACCGACCGAGTATGACCGGGGTGTTCTTCCAGTTTAGCGGTGAACAGGCAACGGCTGTGGCTACCGACGGGTTCAGATTGTCGAGAGTGACGATTGCCGCAACCGAGGATAAGCCTTTCCCGGCAGGCCTGGAGGTGATTGTGCCGGCACGTACCGTGGAACTGTTAAAGAAAGTTGATTCAGACGTCACGATGGATGTGTCAAGAACACATGCACGATTTACAATTGGCAGAATGAGCATCACCACACGTGTGATCGACGAGAAGTACCCGCCGTATCAAAACGTAATTCCAACCGATAACGATAAAACACTGGTGGTGCATCAGCGGGAAGTGCTGAATGCGATAAAACGCGTAAGTCTGTTTGCAAATGCAAATACCCGGCATGTTCGGTTTAAAATGTCGGAACATAGTCTTGATGTCCATAGCGAAGACGAAGAGTCCGGCGGTAAGGGAACAGAAACAATCCCATGCGAGTTTTCGAATGGTGATTTTGAAGTTGGATTTAACTACCGGTTTTTAGAAGAAGCAATAAAAAACATTGGTACCGACGACGATCCGGAGCTGAACGTAAAGATGACGTTTTCAACGGCAGTACGTGCCGTACTGATTGCACCGGGCGCTGACGGCAGCGGATTGCTGATGCTGGTGATGCCGGTAAAGATTTAGGTGGGTTGTTAATGCTGTTAGAGCAGATCACTGCAACAAACGTGAGGTGCCATGAACACGTCAGGTTACAGTGTGCAGAACGGGTTACCATCTTGTCTGGTCCCAACGGTTCAGGAAAAACGTCGCTCCTGGAAGCTGTGAGTGTTTGCTCTGTTGGTAAAACATTTGTTCCGGTTCCTGATGCCTCCATTATTCGCGAATCCAGCACACAGGCAACGGTGTCTGTTGTCGCCAAAACTGATGCCGGGAACAAGTATAGTGCCCAGGTTCAGATTCGGCCCGGACAGCGGAAGGTGATTTGTACCAGCTATGCCGATGGTTTGAGTGTCCGCCAGCTTCTTGGACAACTGCCAACGGTAGCATTATCACCAGATCACAAGGCAATTACATTGGGAGGTCCGGCCGAGAGACGTAGTTTTGTAGATGCAATAATGGCTCAGACATCACAGCGGGCAACCGATGTGCTGTTCGAGCACCGGCGACTGCTGAAGCAACGCAATGCATGTTTGGCAGGGGGCTCTGACTCTTCCGTACTGGATTCGTTTACGGATGCATACATCAGGGTGAGTGCGCAACTTGTTGAGCTCAGAGCGGCGTTTATCAGCCGGCTGACGCCGGTTGTGCAGCAGATGTATGACAGTATTGCCGGTGGGTCGGAGGTTGTTAGTATCGAGTATGAGCCGAACTGTGCGAGGGTGCAGGATGATGTTCCGCTCCTTTCACAGTTTTACGGTGCTGCTGACAGACTCCGGATTGCTGAACTACAACGCGAAACCACCTTGTTTGGTCCCCATAAGGATGACGTGGTTTTACGGCTTGATGGCAGACTGGTACGGGACTCGGCATCGCAAGGACAACATAAGTCGCTGCTGGTGGCGTTAAAGCTTGCCGAGGCAGTTGTCCTGCTGGATAGGCGTACGGAGCGTCCGGTGTTACTGCTCGACGATATTTTTAGCGAACTGGACAGTAAAAGAGCCCGGCAGGTTCTTGCAATCATTGCTGGTTTGGGACTGCAAATGCTGATAACAACAACAGACGGTAGTGTAGTGGAGCAAAATGTTCGGGCCGGCATGAAGGCTGACTCCGGAGGCATTCTAACAGTTCATATTCCAGAAGGTCTAATGCTGCCCGTATCCGAAAACATAACGGTGGCGGTATGACAAAGCCCCTTTCAGAACTACTCAGTGGCTTTGTTCGTCAGTACGGTCTTGAACAGGCAATGCTTCGGCAAAGAATGCCGGAATACTGGCAGGACGTTGTGGGTAAACGACCGGCTGAACTGAGTACGGTACACAGCTTTGAGAATGGCGTGTTAACGGTTCAGGTTCAGTCTGCCTCGTGGAGGGCAGAGCTGCATCTGCGACGCGAAGAAATTAGAACAAAACTTAATGCATGTATAGGTACTGAGGCTATACGTGAACTACATGTGAAGTAAAAGGAGACTTTCGTGAGTGAACAAAATGTAAATTACACCGAAGACAGTATCAAGGTCCTTGAAGGTCTCGAAGCTGTTCGAAAACGTCCGGCCATGTACATCGGCGATATTGGCGAGAGGGGTCTGCATCACCTTATCCAGGAGGTAGTGGACAATAGTATCGACGAAGCACTTGCCGGGTACGCACGGAATATCTTCGTGACGCTGTACAGCGATGGCTCGTGCAGCGTAAAGGATGATGGCCGCGGTATTCCTGTAGGGATTCACCCTGTAAAAAAGATTAGCACCTTAGAAGTTGTAATGTGTACTCTTCATGCCGGCGGCAAGTTTGATAAAAACACGTATAAGGTGTCCGGCGGACTCCACGGCGTAGGCGTAAGCTGCGTTAATGCATTAAGCTCCACGCTGGAAGCTGTTATTGAAATTGGTGGCAAGATTCATAAGCAAATTTATCACCAGGGCAAGCCCGAAGCACCCGTTCAGGTAATTGGAGAAACAAAGAATACTGGTACTACGGTCCGATTCTGGCCTGATGGAACGATTTTTAAGACGTTGGTATTCCGGTACGAGAAGGTGGCTGAGCGCTTGCGCGAACTTGCTTTTCTGAATCCGGACGTCACAATTCATTTGTATGACGAGCGGGACGGACAGAAAGAGACCTTTGCCTATCGTGGAGGTCTGGTGGACTTCGTTCGCCATCTTGATGCTTCAAACACCTCTATCACAAAGCCTCTTGCCATAAAGGGATCCTTTACGAATGACGCCGGAGTCGAGACGCAGGTTGATATCTGTCTGCAGTACAATAGCGGATACAGTGAACTCCTTTTATCGTATGTAAACAACATCAATACGGTTGAAGGTGGTACGCACGTTTCGGGGTTTCGGTCTGCACTAACACGCACGCTGAACGCCTATGCATCGGGCAATAACATGCTGAAAAAAGATACAAACCTGTCCGGTGATGATTTTCGTGAGGGATTAACCGCCGTTATCAGCGTTAAAATTGCAGAACCGCAGTTTGAGGGGCAGACGAAAACCAAGCTCGGCAATGGCGAGGTTGATGGTATTGTCCGTCAGATCGTGAATGAAGAGCTTGCCAAGCGCCTCGACGAGAACCCGTCTGCTGCCAAGCACATCATCGAGAAGGCTGTGCAGGCAGCCGAGGCTCGAGCGGCTGCCAGAAAAGCAAAGGACTTAATCAGGCGTAAAAATGCACTTGACGGCGGAATGCTGCCAGGTAAACTGGCAGACTGTTCCCTGAAGTCACCGGAAGACACCGAGCTGTTCCTGGTGGAAGGTGATTCGGCCGGTGGATCTGCAAAGCAGGGACGTGACCGACGGTTTCAGGCAATCCTTCCGTTGAAAGGGAAGATCCTGAACGTTCACAAGGCACGGTTAACAAAGGTGTTGGAGAACGACGAAGTTCGCACGATTCTTACGGCAATTGGTGCCGGTTTTGGTGATGATTTTGATTCGAGCAAAACACGGTACGGTAAGATTATCCTTATGGCAGATGCTGATGTTGACGGATCGCACATCCGAACGCTGCTGCTAACCTTGTTTTATAAGCACATGCCCGATCTGATTAACGACGGGAAGCTTTACATTGCTCAACCTCCGCTGTACAAGGTAAAGAAAGGTAAAACCGAGAAGTATGCGTTCGACGAAAACGAACGTGATGAAATTATTGAGCGTATCCGTAGGGAAAAGGCTGAGCGCAAGGCAGCAAAGGGCGGCAAGAAGGTAGAGGAGGAAGAAATGGCGGAAATCCCTGAAGAAGGGGCAACTGCCGATGGTATTACCATCAGCAGGTTTAAGGGACTTGGCGAGATGAATCCGGAACAACTGTGGTCAACCACCATGAACCCAGAAACCCGCACGTTGCTGCAGGTGAATATTGATAATGCGGCCGAGGCAAACCTTGTGTTTGAGACGCTGATGGGCGAGGCAGTAGAGCCACGCCGCGCCTTTATCGAACGGAATGCTCAGTACGTCAGGAATCTGGACATTTAGTGTAACAACTGAACTTTAGCTTAAACACGCATATAAAAATGCCCCGTGCGATTGAGCAACGGGGCATTGTTGTATATGCAAAAGAGAATACAGCTTAGTATCGGTACCAATCGGGTTTGAACGGCCCCTTTGAGTCAACACCGATATACGCCGCCTGCTCATCGGTGAGGCGGTCCAAGCTGACACCAATTTTCTTTAAATGCAGCCGGGCAACTTTTTCGTCGAGGTGTTTAGGCAGAACGTACACCTTGTTAGTGTACGCATGATTATTTGTCCACAGTTCGATTTGAGCCAGCACCTGATTAGTGAAGCTGTTACTCATAACAAAACTTGGGTGGCCCATAGCGCAGCCCAGATTTACCAGGCGTCCTTCGGCAAGCAGGATAATGTCATTACCGTCAACAGTGTATCTATCCACCTGGGGTTTAATCTCGACCTTGGTTTTTCCGTAGTTCTTATTCAGCCAAGCAACGTCAATTTCGTTATCAAAGTGACCGATATTGCATACAATTGCCTTGTCCTTCATCTTTTTAAAATGTTCTGCAGTAACGACATCCTTGTTGCCGGTGGCGGTTACGACGATATCTGCTTCACGAACGGCATCTCGCATCTTTTTAACTTCGAAGCCATCCATGGCCGCCTGAAGCGCGCAAATCGGATCGATTTCGGTTACGATGACGCGTACGCCAGCCCCGCTAAGTGAGGCAGCAGACCCCTTGCCTACGTCGCCATAGCCTGCTACAACGGCAACCTTGCCCGCCATCATAATATCGGTTGCCCGCCGAATTGCATCAACCAGCGATTCCTTGCAGCCGTATTTATTATCGAATTTGCTTTTGGTTACGCTGTCATTCACGTTGATTGCCGGTACTGGCAGGGTACCGTTTTTAACCCGTTCATACAAGCGGTAAACACCGGTCGTAGTTTCTTCACTAAGGCCCTTGATAGAAGGAAGCATGTGCGGATACTCGTCGATTACCATGTTGGTTAAATCACCACCATCATCCAGAATCAGGTTAAGGGGCTGCTTATCATCGCCAAAAAAGAGGGTTTGCTCAATACACCAGTCAAATTCCTCGGCAGACATGCCTTTCCAGGCGAATACGGGGACACCTGATTTGGCGATAGCAGCGGCAGCGTGATCCTGGGTTGAGAAAATGTTGCAGCTTGACCACTGTACCTTGGCCCCCAGATCGGTTAGTGTTTCGATCAGCACAGCAGTCTGAATTGTCATGTGCAGGCAACCGGCAATCCGAGCCCCCTTCAAAGGTTTCTTCCCTTTGTATTCCTCGCGCAGTGCCATCAGGCCGGGCATTTCTGCCTCTGCCAGTTCGATTTCTCTTCTGCCCCATTCGGCAAGTGAAAGATCTTTTACGCAGTAGCTCTGCATTTTATATGCGAGTTTACCCGACGACACCCTGGCAGGAGTTTTACGCCGCTTGGACTCAACCTTTACAACCGGAGCAATTGTGTTAGGAGTATGATGTGGAGGAGTTAACGCAATGGAGCTCACGGCAGGCTTACCGTTGGTTGCTGTGGTCGGAGAATCGGTTTTTGAACTTTTCTGATTTTTAGACATAATTACAAAAGAGCTGAAGTGAATTGTTCTGTTAGGTCAAGGCGTTCCCACGGAAAATGATGCCGGCCAAAGTGCCCGTAGGCAGCCGTTTCCCTGTAGATAGGTGAGCGCAAATTGAGTTGAGTGATTATTCCCTCGGGCGTAAGATCAACATTCTTTATTAGGTAGTTGGCTATTTCGGTGTTGCTGACCTTGCCGGTGCCATTGGTGTGAACATGAACAGAAACGGGCTCTTTAACACCGATTGCATAGGCAAGCTGTATGGTGCACTCATCGGCAACGCCGGCAGCTACCAGGTTCTTCGCAATGAACCGTGCTGCATAAGCAGCTGACCGGTCAACCTTGGTGGGGTCTTTACCGGAGAATGCTCCGCCACCATGGGGTGCCCGCCCTCCGTATGTATCAACGATAATCTTCCGTCCAGTTAATCCGGTATCGCTATGGGGACCGCCAATCACAAATCGGCCTGTAGGATTGATGTGATAGATAATATCAGGGCTTAGCAGATGCTCAGGGATTACAGTTTTAATAACTTTTTCGATAATATCAGCTTTTATTCTATCGTTGGTAACCGGACGGCCATTAAGGTCAACTTCGGCATGTTGTGTTGACACGACAACGGCTGGGATACTTACCGGTTTCCCGTTTTCGTACTGTACGCTAACCTGCGCCTTTGAATCGGGGCGAAGGTAAGGGATAAGCGATGGCTCATTCTTCCGGATATCAGCAAGCCGTTTTACCAGCTTATGCGCATAATAAATCGGAGTGGGCATATATTCATCAGTCTCCCGACATGCATATCCGAACATCATGCCTTGGTCACCTGCGCCTCCGATGCTTACGCCCATATCGATATCGGAGGACTGGCCGTTAATAACGTTGATCACGGCAACGGAGCTGGCTTCGAAATGCAGAGCGGGGTCTGTATATCCAATATCCTCGATAACCTGTCTGACAAGTCTTGGTAAATCGATATAGGTATTGGTGCCAATTTCGCCACCAACAACAATCATACCTGTGGTGGCAAAGCACTCGCAGGCAACCCTACCCATAGGATCGGATTCAAGAACTTTGTCAAGCACCGCATCTGAAACCTGGTCGCAGATTTTATCGGGATGCCCTTCGGATACTGATTCAGAAGTAAAAACCATGATCAACGTTAATTAGTAAGTTTTACAATTGAGGCATCGCCAATATTGATACTGGCAAACCGCCCTGTTACGGTAGCATTTTCGCCGATAATGCTGCGGTCGAGCGACACATCGTTCACCGTAGCCTGGTCACAGATAATGGAGTCACGAACGATCGAGTTGCGGACAACGGCGCCTGCTGAAATTGAGGCAAACGGACCAATAACACTGTGTTCCACAACTGCCGTGGGATCGATATGAACCGGTGGAACTACAACGCATCCCTCCGGCGCAAATCGGGCCGACATAGAATTCAGCAGATACCGGTTGGTTTCGAGCAACGTATCCGGCTGACCGCAATCATGCCAGCCGTCAACCGTGAACGTTGTGAATTTTTCACCCTTGTCAACCATCATTTGAAGTGCATCGGTGAGCTGGAACTCTCCCTTCGTACGAAGATCATTGTGAATGATATAGTCAAGCGATTCACGCAGCACCTTAGGGTGGGCGATGTAGTACAAGCCTACAATGGCGTTGTTGCTGACGGGAGTCTGTGGCTTTTCAACCAAGCGTGTTACAAAGGCACCATTGGTGATAACCACGCCAAACCGTCTCGGATCGTCAACGGTTTTAACGCCAAGTGACGAAAACTGACTGGTTTTCAGAATGCTTAAGTCAACCTCAAAAACCGTATCGCCCAGAATAATGAGTACCGGGGTGGTATTCAGCGATTCCCTCGCTGTCCAGATGGCATGCCCAAGCCCCATCATTTCATCCTGAACAACAAACCGGCACGGTAGGCTGTAATTGTTTTGGACGTACTGCTCAACCAAATCACCTTTATATCCGGTGATTATGGTTGCACTCTCGATATTTTGCCGTACCAAGGCATCGAGGATATGGCCAAGAATTGGTTTGCCTGCAACATTAACAAGCACCTTGGGCAGGGTATGCGTGTGAGGCCTAAGCCGGGTACCAATACCGGCTACTGGAATAATTGCATGCATGAACAGCAAAAATACGGAGCTTATTGCAGTCGCAAACGCTGTCCGACGCGAATTATATCAGATCTTTTGATGGAAGGGTTCAGTTTCCTCAGGGCTGAAATCGAAATTCCGGTCTTTTCAGAGATCTCATCCAACGTATCACCACGAAGTACCGTATACGATGCCCGTGCCCGGGGTTTTTCGCTTGCCTGAGTTTTCGCGCGCGACGTGATAACGTTGGTTTCCACAAATAAAACAGAACCGTGCTTGAGTACCGATCTCTCGGATAGTTTATTCCGGCTTCTCAGTTTATCGATCGTTGTGGCGTACTTATCAGCAATTGAGGTTAGAGTCTCACCCCTACCTACCTTATGGCGGATTACCTTTGATTCCGGGATTTGCTCCACCCTGATGGTTTGGTTCGCAAGTGGTTTTAAAACCAGTATTGTATCGCCGGGCAGAATTGTTTCGTGCCGGTCCGACATATTATTCCAGTTTCGAAGGTCTGCCACGGTGGTACTGTAAGCAGTGGCTATTCGGCTGAGCGACTCACCCGCCTGAACTACGTGGAACTGTGTTACAGGCGTACTTTTTACTGTGGCAGTTTCGGACTTAGCCTTTGGGGTTACCGACTGTGGATTTGACGCAATGGCGGCAGACGGGGCTGAAGGAGTTACAGGAACAGTTTCCGGAGCAGCTGTACCAGAAATTATTGGGATCCTTAGGCTTGTTCCTGCCCTTAATCTGCTTTTATAACCGGTTATTCCATTGATATTGGCCAGATCCTTAAGCGGGACACCGTAGGCATCTGCTATTGAAGCAAGGGTTTCTTTACGTTTAACCAGGTGATTCACCCACGGCTGTTTTTCTTCCGGGGTAAGCAGAGCAAAAGCGTGTGTAACCGTATCGCGCAAACCAAGGGGAATTTTCAGCTTGTACGTCATGTTAGGTGGTGTGCACGAACGGAGGAGTTCCGGGTTAAGTGCTTTCAGTGAGTCAACGGATATACCGGCACATTTAGCCAGTGCTGACAGGTTTGTGGGCTCGGTAACAGCAAAAACATCGTACTGATACGGCAGGTGGAACGTCAGAGAATCAAACGGAAATCGGTACTGCTCCGGACTCATGGTGGTTAAGCTGGTTGCAATGTACCGCGGAACGTAGTTACGGGTTTCGCGGGGTAACTCGTCGCGGATCTCCCAAAAGTTACCATCAGGAAGTCCGGCTTTTCGTTTGGCGCGGCGGACGCATCCGGGCCCGCAGTTGTAGGCTGCGAGAGCAAGATGCCAGTCTCCAAAGTCGTTGTACAGATCTTTTAAAAACCTCATTGCTGCACGCGTTGATTTTTCAACGTCACGGCGTTCGTCTATCCAAGGCGTGATTTGCAGACCGTACATATCGCCGGTGCTGGCAATAAACTGCCACATTCCTACAGCTTTTGCCCATGACTGTGCATTAGGATTCAGACCGCTTTCCATCATTGCCAGGTAAATAATCTCTTCCGGCATTCCTTCTTCCCGAGCTATCCGGCGCAACGTAGGGAACCATCGGCCACTCCGCTCTAACCAGCGCTTCATAAACGGCCGTCCAGCGTCCACCGTCAGAAATGCGATGCTCTTCTCAACCTCTTCGTTTACCGTCATGTCAATTGTGAGCTTTGAAAGGGGCTTTAACAAAGGTCTTGTAGCAGACCCTGTAACAGCATCGGTATGGTGTGTGCGCACCGACTCATCAGCTACCCGATGACTAACGTACGGTTCCGGAGACTGATCCGAGAGGTCAGACAACGATTGTGTATAAAATTCATAATCTTCCCGAACTACCGAGAGCAGCCGGGTATAATCTCTGTTTAACTCGATATTGGGCTCGTTACCCAGCTTTTGCAAAGCACTCAAAGCACGTTCAAGCTGCCTGATGGCTGCAGCTGTGTCGGCCTTTAGAATAGCAGTTACTCCGGCATCATAGGCAGATTTAGCCTTTGAGATCGCCTCAGTAACCCTGGTGTTAAACTCAAGTTTTGGGATTTGCCGCTTTGAACCATCAAGCTCGCTAAACTCATCCTTGAACGTCGATCCTGAACTGTCGGCTCCGGCAATCGATGTACTCGATACCGTTGCCATGGATACGGAAACCATGGCAAAGAATAACACAAAGCAACAGGATCGGAGCGAAATAATCATGAAATTCCTGGGTTTGTACTGGTGAACAGGATTCAATATAGCCCCCATATCGACGCTATCCAAAGTTTTTTTGAAAAAAAATAATGAATGGAAGTTCATGAAAATATTGGAGTTGCACGATTCTATTTACACAAGGTGCAATTCACGGTCAAATAGCGTATTCTAATGGCTTTCTACCTAGGGTTCGGGTGGTTTGGTTGTTCGTCAGACTCAGGCGCATGCCGCTTTTTTCGCTAATTTGCATTCAGACCATGAAGGTCAAATCCAAAAAGTAAACAGTACATTTCCCTTACCAAGCCCTTTGCAACAGTTATAAGTGAGTATGTAACGTATTGTTACGTTATTTGTCATAACAGGGCGGGGGTGAATTTTTATCCATTTAGAGTGTAACCAGAATCAATTCGCGGTGTTGAATGAGCAACGTACAACCACCGAATGAAGGTAGTTATCCTGAGCAGCCCGGACAATCGGATCAAAATGAACTATTGGTTGAGTTGTTTAAAAAAGTTCAAGATGGTAACCAGAATGCGTTTTCGGAGTTGTATGAGATAATTCGAAGGCCACTGATGGCGTATTGTTTGGTTTTAACGAGAACGGTAGACGACGCGAAAGACTTATTCAGCCTGTCAATTGCAAAGATGTACGAGGGGAGAGCCGGTTTTATCGGTGGTAATTTTGAAGCCTGGATCTTTACCATTGTTCGTAACTCATCACGTTCATTGTACAGATCTTCGCAGCGCAGGCAGGCAGAACCGATAACCGATGATGTTGCTGATGAAACAGCATCGAGTTTTGAGGAGGCAGACGAAGCAGAATTTGTACGGAAGGCCATTGAAAAATTACCGCAGGAATTCAGATCTGTTATCATGCTTAAATACTTCGGTGGTCTTTCTGTGGGTGAAATAGCAATTGCTGAGGGAATTGGACAGGAATTGGTGAAAATTCGATTGTTTAGGGCAAGAAATCGATTAGCAAAATATTTGCGACATTTGGTAGAAGAGGACTTATGAAAAGTGTAGACGACATCATTAAATCGTATATGGAGCAGGTTGAAGCCTCGGTTCAGCCTACCTATGACGATGCTAGGACAATGGTTCTTGACCAGATGAAACAAAAACAACCATCCTTTATGTGGATAGGTGTCGGAGTGCTTGCTGCTCTTGTCGTTACGCTGTTTTTGGTTCTTAATACTGCTCCGCAGGTGGTACGTGTTCAGGCAATTGCACACAACGTCGAGGCCGATACGGATGTAACAGCCATCGAGGGGGTAGAGGCACCGGATGTTGTGCTTCTGCCGGATGAGACCAATAGGATATCGGAAGCCAGGACCGTAAAACAAGGTCGTACAGAACCAATTAAGTTTCAGGTACAACCTAATACAGAAGAAGTTGATAAGCTGATTCAGGATTATGTGGCCGTTGCCAACGCAGCATCCGGTCGCAATGATTCCGAGGCTGCTGCCCGTGCGTATTACGAGTTAGCGCGTACATTGGAGCTTCATGACCGGACAGAGCAGGTGCAGTGGGCGGCAAATGAGGCGCTGAAGTTTGTTCCAGAAGCTTCAACCGGGCTAAAAGCTGATATAAAATCGCTTATACAGAAATACCAGAAGTAAGGGCCCTGGGATGGGTTATCGCTCGATTTGAATTGTTATTGTTTCCAGTTCAGGTTGTGTATTTTCTTGTGAGGGCTGAACTTCTACATTTACGTTACCGGTAAGTCCCAGTTCAGAAATAATGCGATTGCATTTCTCGGCAGATCCTCTGAAGAGTATTTTCCGTGCTTCTCGTGCGTGGTCTGTTAGGGCGGCTACCAAGCCCCTTCCTGCCTTTGAGAGTTCATTAGTTCCGTGAATGAATGTTGCAGGTGGAAAGTCCGCCGAGACCAGATCAGGCACCAGTGCCGATTTCTTGTTTGGTCGGCTCCTGATGACGACGATGTTTTGAGGTGGTGACACAGACTCATCGCCAAAGTAGTCAACAACAGTGCTTTGTATGGAAATGGTTGTTGTATCTCCGGCGAGTGCCGTTACAGGCAGATCACGCAACGGCCATGAGAACACGGTGTCCGTACTCGAAGTCCACGTATCTTCAAAGGCAAGGTTACCGCCGCTCATGGCTCGCACAACACCGCTCTGTACACCTGCTTCGGCCGTTGACCGCACACGGATCACTGCTGTTGGCGGGGTGGCATCCAAAATAGAGTCTTTATGAATGAGTTCGAACTTTGTAGCGTCCCAGATTGTAGAACCGGCATCAACGTTGGTTTCGATCAAGCGTAATCGCAGGCAGTTAAGTACCCGGACTACTACATCAGCTTTTGATTTTGTCTGGTTTGACATATCGGTAAGCTGTACCTGTGTTGCAGTGGCAAGGTACGGACGTCGTATGATGCTTACTTCGGGAAGGGGTGTCTCAAACTTCCTATCTTTATTTATCAGGAGTTCATCGGGAATCTGGGGTGCTGTTAGTATTACCTGGGGGATTTCTTTGGGAATGAACAAATTGGTTGAAACGCGCAGCTGAATTCCTGCACTTATCTTGGCAGTTGTTAAGTCAACCTGCAGACCTAGTGAAGAAGGCACGATGGTGGCCTGCAGGTACGGCAACATGTCAATGTCTTGTGCCAGTGCGATTTTCCCTAATAATCTGGCTTCGGCAAAGTAGGTGGCAACACCGACTAACGCACCGGAGAAGCGCACACGCTCGCGCGTCCTTTCGTCATACGTTGCCGTTGGAGGATCGATAATTTTCTCTGTTGTATGCGCCAATATTGATGCAGGGAATACAAATCCACCGCCAAGCTCTGCTTCCAGAAATGGAGTTACCCGTAGGTTCAGCCGGGTAGACATCATAAGCTCGTACCAGCTTAATTCCAGACCCTCCTGCAACGTTACGGGAGTTGGGATGCCTTTGGGCGAAACAATTCCCCGGATTGAGGTTCCGAGTGAAGCCGACGAAATGCCAAAACCCACATCTGCACTGATGCCAACGCCCGGCGAAACCGGAATAAGCGCACCGGCATCGATATGTCCGGAAAAACCAAATGTTGTTGGGAAGTCAACGGGCGGATCAATAAATCCGCCTGGCCCCTCCGAGATTGGACCAAGTGAAACACGCTGCAAACCACCAGAAATACCGCAATACGTAGCAATAGCGTTGCTTTCAGGTTCCTGTGCCATCATGCCGACGCCAGGAAACAGAGCCACGGCTACACATACGTGCAGAGGAGTAAGCATCCATCTGATGAGACTGTTCAATTTGGGCCTTACCACATTCGAGCGTCGGCAGTTATACCGTTTTTAACACGCTATCCGAAGGAATTATTGTTTGGCAATCATATTAAGTGCACTCCCCGCACGAAACCATTCAATTTGGTGCTTGTTCATGGTGTGCAGCAACTGTATCGTGTTGGATGTACCATCTGCATGGGAAATTTCTGCAGGAAGAGGCTTCCCAACTTCCAACGCTGTAATGTTGATCGAAAAACGGTCATCCTCGCGAATTACTTCGTAATCGGCAGGATTTGCAAATGTTAAGGGCAGCATGCCCTGCTTTTTCAGGTTGGTTTCGTGAATTCTTGCAAAGCTTTTTACGATGATTGCCTTGCCACCCAGAAAGCGCGGTTCCATGGCTGCATGTTCGCGAGAAGATCCTTCACCATAATTCTCATCGCCAACAACAACCCAAAATGTATTGCGAGCCTTGTAGTCACGCGCAACCTGGGGTACTTGGCCGTACTCACCGGTAAAGATATTCTTTATACTGTTCGCTTTATCATTAACATAATTTATTGCACCAATAAACATATTGTTTGATATGTTATCCAGGTGACCTCTAAAACGTAGCCATGGTCCGGCTGCCGAAATGTGGTCAGTTGTGCATTTGCCTTTAACTTTAATCAGCAAGGGCATGTTAACAAATTCGGAAGGCTGCGGAGCAGCAAATGCCCGGAGTTCCTGCAGACGGCTGCTATCATGATTTATAACAACCTTTATGGTGCTTCCGTCGGCTGCTGGTTCTACGTAGCCATGTGGATCGGGAACAAATCCGTTATCGGGCAATTCGCTGCCTGCAGGTGGTTGAAGCAACACTCCGTTGATAGGTTCAGTAATGAAGTTGTGGGTAAGCTTCCCTGCAAGGACAAAGCCGGTTACGGTCTCCGGTGAGGCAACAAATGCATGTGTTTCCTTCATGCCGTCATTCCGGCCGGTGAAATTTCGGTTGAATGATGTGATGATGCTGTTTCGTTCGCCCGGCTGAACGTCGTGTCTCTTCCACTGTCCGATACAAGGTCCGCAGGCATTGGCAAGCACTGTCCCGCCGATTCGTTCCAGCTGCTGAAGGATACCGTCGCGTTCGATGGTTGCGCGGACTTGTTCAGATCCTGGAGTTATGGTGAATTCACTCTTGGCTGTTAAGCCGTTGTCGGCTGCGTACGACGCAATGGCGGCAACCCGGCTCATGTCTTCGTACGATGAATTTGTACAGGATCCAATCAGGCCTACTTTTAATTCTTCAGGCCAGCCGTTTTGTTTTACGGCGGCAACAAATTCACTTAGTTCCAGTGCTCTGTCGGGGGTGTATGGTCCATTAATATGCGGTTCCAGCTTTGACAGGTCGATTTCAATAACCTGGTCGTAGTAGTCATGCGGGTGTAGTTCAACTTCGGGGTCTGCCGTCAGATGCTGTGCCACACCATTGGCCATGTCAGCCACATCATGGCGTCCTGTAGCACGAAGGTAGCGTTCCATTGAGCTGTCGTACGGGAAGACCGAGGTCGTTGCACCGATTTCAGCACCCATGTTGCAGATTGTGCCCTTACCGGTTGCGCTGAACGATGTAGTACCTTGCCCAAAGTATTCCACGATTGCACCGGTACCGCCCTTTACGGTTAGGATACCCGCAACCTTGAGGATTACATCCTTAGGGCTTGTCCAACCACTCATTTTGCCGGTTAGTTTAATACCGATTACCTTGGGCATGAGCAGTTCCCACGGCATTCCAGCCATGACGTCAACAGCGTCGGCACCACCAACGCCGATGGCAATCATACCCAAGCCCCCTGCATTTGGTGTATGAGAATCGGTACCAATCATCATGCCTCCGGGGAAGGCATAGTTTTCGAGTACCACCTGATGAATGATACCGGCACCCGGCTTCCAGAAGCCGATACCGTACTTCTTGCTTACAGAGGCCAGAAATTCGAACACTTCGCTGTTCTCTATCAAGCTGTTCTGTAGGTCAGTCGAAGCCCCTACATCAGCCCGGATGAGGTGGTCGCAGTGGACAGTGCTTGGTACGGCTACGGTAGGGATACCGGCACTCATAAACTGGAGCAAGGCCATCTGAGCAGTAGCATCCTGCATGGCAACCCGGTCCGGGTTGAAATCAACATAATCCTTTCCACGCTGCTGTTCCGCAATTGTAGCCGAGTGCAGGTGAGCATACAGGATTTTTTCGGTCAGGGTGAGTGGCCGGTTCAGAGCGGCACGAATCGTAGAAATCTTTGCCGACAGTTCATTGTAGAAGCGGGTTATCATCGACAGATTATGTGTCATCGCAGAACTAATACCTATGGTAATTGGTTGAAACAAAGTTTACGAAACGTCAGCAAGTTGTTTTGCTTGCACAGATCGGGGGATTCTAATAACATTTCTTACGAGACCAACTTTTTCAAGGAGCCATACAACCCATCCGGTAACATCGATTTGCCACCAACGCATTCCGTGAAAGGCACTGGCAGGGAATGCATGATGGTTGTTGTGCCATCCTTCGCCCAGAGCAAGCAGGCCAATTAGAAAATTGTTTCTACTGTCATCTCTGGTCTTAAACATCTTTTTTCCGGCAAAATGGCAGACGCTATTTACACTCCAGGTAACATGAGCAGTGATGAAAACGCGAATCAGACCACCCCATAAAAAGCCAGTTGCAGCACCAGTGATCCCGTTGACAGCGTAACCAAGAATTGCGGGAACCAGTAAGCCAACAATTGTCCAGAACACAAATGTTCTGCTAAAAAAGCGCACATACGGGTCCTTCATATATCGGTCAGCCCACTTATCTTTTATCTGGTTCAGCTCGTCATTACGCATACTTAACAGCCACTCAAAGTGTGCATGAATAAACCCACCTAAAGTGGGAGAGTGTGGGTCGCCTTCGTGATCGCTGTGAGCATGATGTGCGGTGTGCACACTTGCCCAGTTTACTACCGGACCCTGAAGAGCCATTGAGCCTAAGGCAAGTGCAGTAGCTTTCACGGTTGGATGGGCTTGATATGATTTATGAACAACCAGCCGGTGATAGCCGAATGTAACACCAAACTGTGTTAATACTACACCGGCAACACACATTGAAAGGTCGAAAACGGACACGAGTCCGGAAGCTGCGAGGTAAACTCCGACACAGGCGGCCAGGAATGGAACTGCAATCAGTATAATGATTTCGGGATTTTTCACAATGAATTCAGAGATGTTAAATAGTACTATTAATCGCCAATGTATTTTGCTTTCCTTTTAGGTCAGCGATGATTTGTGATATTTGGATGCGGTGCGGCCTGCCAGCCTTGCAGTATTTCCTATGCACAAAAAACAACCCCGCCATTACAACGCGTAAGGCGGGGTTCTTCGGTTTTTCTGATGTAGATGTACGGAATTACCGCCTGTTGCCAGCGTGCTTACTTTACAATTTCAAGCAGTTCAACTTCAAAAATCAGTGCCTGGTTAGGACCAATTGATGCTCCGGCACCATTTTCGCCATAGGCAAGGTTTGGCGGGAGGTAGAAGACGTATTTGCTTCCTACCGGCATGAGTTGTAATCCTTCCGTCCATCCGGCAATAACACCATTAAGTGCAAACTCAGCGGGCTGCCCACGGTCAACTGAACTGTCGAACTTGGTGCCGTCAATCAGTGTACCGGTGTAATGAACGCGCACGGTGTTGTTAGCATTTGGCTTCTTGCCGGTACCTTCCTTAATAACACGGTACTGCAAACCTGATGGAGTGGTCATTACGCCGGTCTTGGTCTTGTTTTCTTCCAAAAACTTATTGCTCTTTGCCAGGTTCTCAACCTTGGCCTTGCCTTGTTCGGCTTCCATAGCCTTGCTTACTTCCTCTTGCAGAGACTGAAGGGCTGCCTGCATATCGGCGTCGGCAAGTTTGCTGCTGCCGTTAAATGCATCGCGAATGCCTGCGGCAACAAGATCAATGTTCACGGGGAGTTTTTGCTGGGCCATATTTTTACCAATATTGGCTCCCAAGGCATACGACATGGTGTCTTTCTTGTTCATAATTTGTGTGTCTGCCGGGTTGGGCTGAGCGTTGCAGGCCACTGTTAAGACTGCAACGATTGTAAGGATAAAAGTGTAACGCATAGAACCTTCTAATGGGTCGTACAATGAATTAGAATCTCAAAGATACGGAGATTTTGACGCTGTTTTTACTGTTTTTTCGTAGTGTAAGAATCAAGGGTTTACCAATACGCAGGGAGTAGGGTTTTCTTGGCAAAGCAGGTTTCGGACAGATATGGTCTGGTTTACGACATTGTACGTTGCATCCCGTTTGGGAAGGTAACCACATACGGGCATATCGCTGCGGCAATCGGGGTACGGTCGGGAGCCCGCCTGGTAGGATGGGCTTTAAACTGCATTTCCGGTTCGGAGAATGCAGATATTCCTGCACATCGTGTTGTAAATCGTTTCGGTGCCTTAACGGGGCGGATGCACTTTGAAACACCTTATGCAATGCGGGAGCGCCTTGAGTCAGAAGGTGTATCGTTTAACGGTGAATATGTCGATTTGGAACAATGTTTATGGATTCCGGAGTCGGTAGCCAACAAGCAATAGCAGGTAACGGTGTGGACCAATAATGCATTTGGCTGCACAGGTTGCAAGCATTGTTTGCAACCGCACTACTGGGAAGGCTGCTACTGTTATTTCCGTAAGATCTTAAAGACAGTTCTGCGGTTCAGAGCCCGGCCGGCCTCAGTATCGTTCGAGGCAACCGGTACAAAAAACGCAAAGCCACGAGGTCGTAATCTGGAGGGATCGACACCTTTTGAAATCAGATAATCCCGCACGGCATTGGCACGGGCCTCTGATAACCGCTGGTTGAATTCTTCGCCGCCAATATTGTCGGTATGACCCTGAACTTCGAGTACTACGCGTTGAAATCGATCCAGGTCTGCGGCAAGCTGATCCAGTGTTGGATAGCTGGCCGAGTCAATCACCGAGCTATTATAGGCAAAGGCGATGTACTTGGTAAACTGCGACCCTACGTCATCGAGAGTGCGAAGTGAGCTTTTGTCGTACATCCCATGCGCAACAAGGGTGTCGCGATGCGGGACTGAAATTGAGACGTTGACGTTGTGAACCGAAGGAATGTCGGGGGGCACATACGTTATCAGGTAGTAGTTCTGCAGTGAACGATAGATGTCCATAAAGATTGAAAGCAGATCGGACTTCGTATATGCCCTGTAGTATTTGCCTCCGGTGTAGAGTGCGAGTGCCTGAAGTTCTTCGTCATTGGCGTAGGCAAACCCAACACAGTAAATGCTGATGTTGTGTTTGGTAGCATACTCATAGATATCGGAACTTTTCGCTTGTGATGTGTTTTCCTCTCCATCAGCAAAAACAACACAAACTTTGGGCTGGTGCAGCGGAACCTTGCTCAGCGATGTTAAAGCTGCCATTATGCCGTCGTACACCTTTGAGAATAGTCCGAGGGAGTTTTTACGGTACTCACGGAAGGCCGATAGTGCAAGCGCAGTGTCAGACGTGAGTGGGAATACTTCACGTACATCCTTGTGAAAGCCATGCAGGGAAATGTAGTCGCACGGCCGTTTCATGCCGATGAACAGTTCGGTTCCGTAGTCAAGTACGCTTTTGATGCCCTTCATGCTGCCACTTTGGTCCAGTGCCAGAGCAATTGAGGTGGGTATGCTGTCCTGCTCACCAAATTCCCGAACGGTAAAGGGGCTTACATTATAGGTTTTTTCGTAGCGTTTTGTAGCGCCAACCCGTTCAATGACCGATGAAAAGTAATTAGGGGCGGTGGCAGATTTATAGGGCTCTGCCATGTGCGTTACAACATAGCCGTTTGTGTCGAGTACCCGAACAAAAAGGCGAATACTATCTGGAAACGAGTAGTGTTCAATCTTCCATACATCGGTAATCAGGGCACCAACATCTACTGAATCAATATGCCGGGTTCCAGTAAAACGAAACTGTGTTGTACGTTCCCCATCTTCGCGGAGATCAAGAATCTGACCCAATGTATGAGAGCTCTTGCACCCGCTGATCAGTAATAGAGTAGCAGTAATTGCCAGCAACCACATCGGGAGTGTTGTAGAAGGAGACTGCATCGCGTTTTACTTCAGTAGCACACTACACCTTGTGGTGTTGTTCATGTGATGCTGATGTGATGATGTTCGTTGGATAGTCATTAAAACAGAGTGAGTAGTAAAAAGGATGCACAAGGGAACGAACAGGTTGGAATGTATGTGGTACTGATGAACGCATGACAGGAATGATTAGTGCCATAGCCCCTTGCCGATCGTACAGTAAAAGCCGTGCAGTGCTACGTCAGGAAGTATTAGCGATGGCCGATGCCAACGTTTACATTAACGCCGTTCACACGGGAATGCTCTACAAACCGTTTTAGCTGCAGTGACAGAGTATCTACCTGCTTTTTAAAATTCTGATCGTACAATAGGGTATGAACAAGTCCTTTGTTGGTTTTAATATCGGTTATTACGCCATTGACGTTTGAGATCAGCGAGTCAACGCCCACAATTGTTCTGTCACCTTTTGCAATAACCGCTTCCAGCTCGGTAAGCCGGCCATCCAGTTTGTCGAGGGTTCTTGAAAGTCTGGGTTCATTATTCTGAATGGCCCTCCGAACATCCGATATTGTTGCCTTCATGTCTCTGACGGATACGGTAAGATCGGTACGGTTTTCTTCCATCCAGATTCTTGCATCGCGTACCAGAACCGCGCCATCGGCAGCGGCTGACTTAAGGTTGGCGGCCAGTGTGCCATCGGCGAGCAAACCTGTTGCCATTGCCGATAACGTGTCTAGCCGGCGGAGGAGGATAACAAGTTCACCGCTAATATCGCCTACTGCTGTCACCAGCCCTCCGATATCGGAAGCCGCCCGCCCGGGCAATTCGTTTTTGGGATTAAAACGTCCGCTTGCTGTACCAGGAATAATTTCGAGTTTTTTACCGCCGGTAATTTCAAGGATGGTTACAACAGCGTGTGCGTCCGGATGGAGGTCCTTAATGTGGTCAATATCGCAGGTAAGCAGAACGGAGCCATTATCTGACTGAACGCTGGTTACTCTTCCGCGCTTTACGCCATTTACAACAACAGGGGCGCTGTCGTCGATCCCGCCGCTGGCAGACAGTCGAACGGTAAGAGTGGTATGACCGGTCTGTAGGTTGAAACCTTTTCCAATCAGGATACCAGCTATGAGGAGAGCAACACCTACAATGCTAACGATGCCAACAACAATTTCAGTCCGGCGTGTTTGTTCCATACGTCGGCAAAAATAGTATTGTTAACCTTGGAAGTCTTATTCCGTGTGTGACCCGCCGATATAATCATCTAACCCAATGGAGGTTTCGGGCTTCTCCATTTCTCCGTTCACGGTGGGAGCGTCGGGCTTTTTACTATCGAGCATCAGAATGTTATCGGCAACAACTTCGGTCACGTATCGTTTGTTACCATCGCGATCATCAAACGTACGGTATTGCAGTTTCCCTTCAACATATACTCGAGAAGCGCGGTGGACAAGGCGCTCAACAACATCTGCAAGTCCTCGCCATGCGATGATGGTATGCCACTCTGTTTGTTCCTGAACAGCACCTTCCTTGTCCCGCCAGGTTTCGGTGGTTGCCATTCTGAACTGGGCCACCTTAATACCGGTTGATGTAAAATTTACGTCGGGATCTTTCCCAACATTTCCAATCAACATCACTTTGTTTAATGTGCGTGACATGATGTTAGACCTCCTGTTATGTCAACTTGCATTACTGATCCGATGCCTAATATACTTATGACATCGCTGAATTGGTACTATTCAGTGTCAGAAATGCAAAAAAATGTGACAAACGCAAGAAAAATCAATAGCACTCAATACTGGGTGTGAGGCTTTCAGGAGGTATAAAAAGCAGTTGGACCGCGGTGGTGTTTTCCGTGATTTTAGCTAAGGCTATATTCGTCGATTTTTCTGTAGAGCGTGCGTTCGCTAATTCCAAGGAGTTGGGCTGCTTCTCTGCGGCGGCCGTGAGTTTTCCGTAGGGCGGCTTCAATGGCCAGGCGTTCGATTTTCGCAAGGTTCAGCTCGTCAAACTCCATCACCTGATCACTGTCACCGGTAATCAGCTTGGCGTCGCCATTGGTAATCACCTGATCCTGCATCCTGTTGTTAACGTTTAACAGATGATGGATTGCATTTTTCATTTCATACACTTCGGCGGTAAGCTGTAAAACTGATCTGTAAAGCATGGTCGTCTCGTTCGGATCAAAAGGTGGGTAAACGTCTGTTAATCTCATTAACGCCTGAGGGTGCGGTTCGGTTACGCTTTCGGGTAAAATATATGGTGCAATAGTTCTGGTTGTGATTCTGGCACCTCGTTCCAGTGTGACGATTGTTTCAATCATATTGCGCAATTCACGCACATTCCCGTGCCACGGGAGGGCTTCCAGCTGAGAGAGTGCCTGTTCGTCAATCCCTTGATACACAAATCCGTTTTTATCGGCTGTTTTTGTTGCAAAGTATTCAACCAGCAGGGGGATATCGGTTGGATGCTGACGCAGCGGAGGCAAATGAATGTTTACCGAGTTTAGCCTGAAATACAGGTCCTGCCGGAACCGACCCTGCTTTACCTCAAAGAGCAGGTCACGATTTGTTGCGGCAATAATTCGTGTGTCAACGCGCTGGACCGACGAAGATCCAAGGCGCGAGAACTCACCGCTTTCAAGGATGCGCAGCAACTTCACCTGGGTGCCAATCGGCATTTCTCCAATTTCGTCCAGGAAAATCGTCCCACGGTCTGCAGCCTCGAAAAACCCTTTTCTCTTCTCATCGGCGCCTGTATAAGCCCCTTTCTCGGCCCCAAAGAGCTCGCTTTCCAGAAGGGTTTCCGGGATAGCTCCGCAGTTAACGCTTACAAACGGGAATCGTTTTCGGGCGCTGAGAGCATGAAGCGCTTGCGCAAAGATTTCTTTTCCGGTTCCGGTTTCTCCGGTGATTAATGCAGTAAGATCTGTTGGCGCAACCTGCACCAGTCTGCTCATGGCTTGTAGCATGGGGATGCTGTCGCCCACAATGCCAAAGCGTTGTTCTAACTGTTGAACGATTTCCTGACTTATTATGCTCATACCACAACTACTGCCAATCCTAAAAGTTTGCTACCTGCGTTTGCTCCATTCTGCCCATCCACCGGTGAAGATGTATATGGGACCGTACCCGAATTGGGTAAGCGTATTTGCGACAAGGTGACTCAGTTCGCATTCACCTCCGTCACAGTACACCAGAATTGGTTTGTCCCGAGGTACCATTGCCAATAAATCCTGTATCCTGCTTTCTACTTCTCCACCATATACGTTAACCGCATCCCGTATCCTGCCCTTGGCGTACGTTTCGGGGGTACGGGCATCGATTAAGTAATGATCATCGGATAAAAGCCGTTCAAACTGCGAAAGCGAGATCTCGAGAACCTTTCCAGGCTGAGGAACAAACTCATGAGTCTGAGTTTTGCTTTGCGGCTGACCGGCCTTTTCACTATTAACAACAGAAATTGAATTTGGTTGCTCATTCATTTTGTCAGCCGTGTCTGCCAGTTTTGTTTCGGAAGAACTTAACTGCGTTGTGTCATTTACAGATACGTTGGGTTGAGTGTTTCCAAACAACAGTGAGTCTGTTGCCTGAATGCGCTCAAATTGTGGTTTTAACCAGGCAATACGCTTACTGTTCAGCTGGTTAAAGCCTACGGCAAGTCCGGCTGCTGCCAGGACGAAAATTGCTGTCTCCCGCACAAGAGTGTTTCGAAAGATGCTCCTGGCTGGTGATGGAGACAAAGGGGCTGGGCCAGGCGTGCGAGAAGATTCAGATGCCTGGTGCGACTGTGCCATGGCTCCTAGTGGCTCACCACCAAGCAAATGGAAATGGAGGTGAAAAACAGTCTGTCCGGCATCGCTGTTAACATTTGTTACTACCCGATATCCACCGTCCTGGATATCAAATTTGGCTGCAAGGTTTTTTGCAACAATGAAGACCTTGCCAACTAAAATCCGATGCTCATCGTTGAGAAATGCGATGCTTGGGATGGGTTGCTTGGGAATGATTAGGATGTGGACCGGAGCTACGGGCGCAATATCACGAATGGCAATAACATCATCATCTTCATATTCAATGGTGGCAGGGATCTCCCTGGCAATAATGCGTTCAAAAATGGTCATGGGTTGTCTCCGGCTTTGGTGACCATACTACGGTATGGCAGTCTGTTTAATATATTCGAGAATTACAAGTTGTGCGGCGATAACGGTTCGGACCTGGTGCTCCGCACTTTCTTTTTCGGCGGGTCTGTCGGCCTTTACCACGTCAGGATGCCACTTCTTTAGCTGTCTGCGATATTCAGTTTGCAATTCAGCCAATGTGGGGAGGCGTGAAAAACCAAAAACGCTGAGGGCCTCATGGACTTCTGTTGGAATTGTGTTCTTGTGGTGTAGGACTGCTTCGTCAATGGCCCGACGAAGTTCCGTATCGGCGTCAGGAACCACAGTGTTGTCAAATCCGTAATCTGGGGATGGTGTTTGGCTGCCAAATTCAGATTGGAGCAACGATGCAATTCTGTTCAAAATTTGTCCCATGTTCGTATCGCGGATAACGTACAGAAATGAGCTTTAGTACAATCGTACGCCAAAGGAGAAATATCCCAGCAGTGGCTCGGATGCAACATTTGCAGGATTGTTGAGGAACCAGAAGCGTTTCCCCAGGCTTAGCTTTACCGGGCCGATCGGTGTGTCAAGGCCAAATGTGGTGCCAACACCGTGTTTAAGAACCGACAGTTTTATTTGCTCCGGATACGCCCAGACAGCGCCAAGATTATACTGCACACTCACGTAGGTAGGGAACAGTATGTCGATGGGAAGCCGGTATCTGACTTCAATGTTTCCCAGTACCAGTTGCCTGCCACGCTCCTGGTCTTCACGCATACCCAGAAACATGTCTTGTCCGCCCAGCGAAAACAGCTCTGCCGCTGGGAGGCTGTTGTCTGCAGCGCCAATCTGCACCGATGGCAGAAGAGCGAACGGTTCCAGATTAAGGACTGGCGACAACAGGGCAAAGACCTTGGTAAAGGAGATACCGGTTTGAGGCGTCAGGAAGCCTGATTCCAGTGACAGATTGATCATACGTCCGCTCTGTGGGAAGGCAACCGTTGCCCTGTCATCCCAGCGAATTACTCCCCGTACCGTTGTGATTGGCTGGTATGGATCCGAGGGCTTGGCTGACATATTCTGGTACCGCTGATATTCGTATCTGAACTCGGCCAGGATTATGCCATTTCGTTCCAACTGGCGCCCGGCACTAAGGCGCAACCCGTATCTGTCTTCGGAAAAGTTTCCGGTACGGTCGGTAATCACCTTGGTTCTGGTTGAACGGGGCGATCTTTCGTACGTCCATACCTCTTTGAAGCCGGCATACAGCTTAAGGCCGGCTGTCCACAGGGTTCCCAGGATTCTTGGCAGTTCCGCATTGAGGGCAGCTTCTCCGATACGTGAAGAGATTAGTCCGTGAAGGCCCAGCCTGACGCCACTTGAAAACAAGCTTTGATGGATGAAGTCAAAGCTTGCCTGGGCATAGCGCTCGTTATCTGTTCGGGCACCGATTTTGAGCAGCTGGTTGCCTCTGTCTGTTGCCCCAACCACAATATTCACCCCGGTACCGCTGGCAGGAACAACAGACATTTCTACGTCGGCAAACAGTTCACTTGACCGGAGGCGTTCGCTCGTGTTCCGAAGATCATCGATAGAAAAGTGGGAGCCTGAGTTAATAGTAAATTCCTTGATGATATCTTGATGATCAACTGGTCGCAGTGAGCTTACCTGAACGGAGTTCAGCATGCCACCGTCCAGCCACACAGTAACCCGTTTTGCTACAGAGTCGTACGTCATTGATCGTACAAATGCAAATGGCCATCCCGAGGTGTGGAGTGCTCTTTGTAACTGCCACTGATAGTGATGAACAAAGTTGCTGCTCCAACTTCTGCCATGCATTTCCTGAAGAACAGAGTCAACAGCAGAAATACCGGTAAGGTCCGGCGAGGCGTTCAGAACAACACTCAAGATCATGGTGCTCATCATGATACTGTCCTGCTGTTCTGGTGTACGCCGGATTGTAGAGTCTGAATTGAATCGTATCTGCGCCTTCCGTATCAGAGTTTGAATCTTGGGAATTGCCTGCTGTCCGGCTTTGGCACCCGAATCAATAATCGCTGCGGCGTTTGAAAAATCAAATGTTGAATAATCCGGTATGTCCGGCGTGATCACAAAGTCAGCAGCACCAAGGTTGATGCTGTCACTTTGCTTCATGGCAGCAGTAAGTGACTGCGTAGCAAGGTCGAGTGCATCAACAAGGTCTGTTTGCGGCATGTAACCGCTGACAGTGTTAACAACAATGATAATATCCGGACGGAGCTCCTTTGCCGCCTCAGTGGGGATGTTGGCAACCAGACCCCCGTCAACCAATACCGACGTGTCTAACCGCACGGGAGCATACCGTAACGGAAAGGTGGCGCTGGCCTGTATTGCCGTAGCAAGGTTACCATTGCTGAGGGCAACCCACCTACCGTCTGAAAGGTTGGTAGCCACGGCTCGAAATCTGCAGCGAAGGCTGTCGAAATTGGTGACGGTATTGTACGGACTCCTCCATAAATACTCCTGGATCACGCTGGCAAACTTCGAGCTGCTGCTCAGAGCCTGGGGGGGCAGAAATGTAAAGTCACGGAATCGAAGTTTAAGGATGCTCCGATCTTCTTCGGTTTTCTGAGCATAAAACATGGTTTCACGCCTGGTATTGTCCTGGAGCGACAAGACCTTATCCCAGTGTGCATTTCTAAGAATACTGTCGATTTCAGACCCCGAATATCCGGCCGCGTACAACCCACCTACTACAGCACCAATGCTGGTTCCAACAACAATGTCAGGAGCGATGCCGGCATGCTCAAGTTGTTTAAGAACGCCAGCCTGGGCAAGACCGCGTGCACCGCCACCGGTAAGAACAAGCGCAATTGTTGGTCGGGGTGATGGACATGCCTTTGTCACTGCAACTATGAAGTACATGACAAGACACAGGGTGCGAAATGCGAACATGAAACTTACCTGGAACAGTAATAGTGTGCGTGACAATGGGATTTCTTAAGCCGATGTACCGTGAGCTGTGGTTTCTTACAGTGGATCCTGCTGATAATACACAGTGTTCATTGCTGTCCATAGTCCACGATGCTGATCTTCTAAAGCAATTCGGTTGGAACATGCAAGGTAGGCAAGCTCCGCCGTACCTTCATGAGTATAAACATCAGAACTTCGCCCGGTTCTCAGCACATTCACGATAATTGCAGCAACCTCATCCGCCGACATCATCTTCTTTAAAGGGGCTAATGGCAGCCCCATCTCCTTGCATATCGTGCGCGATGCCGGAATTGCCCTGGAGTATAAATCATGAATCGACCGCTGTTCGGTAACATGACTCCACTCGGTGCTCACTCCGGAGGGACAAATTACGGTTGCATTGATGCTGGTGGTGATCAGCTCTGCCCGCAATGCAGCCACAAAGCCCACCAGTGCATGCTTGGCAGCAACGTAGGCTGCGTTAAAGGGATAACCAATTTTACCGGCCATGCTGCTAACATAAATATGATGACCATTGTTGCTCCTGATCATGGCCGGCAGCAGTGCCCGTGTAAGATAAAACGGAGCATCCACGTTTAGAGCAAACATCGTACGCCATATATCGGTTCCGGTGTCCTGAACAGCAGCGCAGTTCCCTCGTCCCGCATTATGTATTACAACGTCAACCATCCCCAGATACTCTTCAGCCTGCCGTGCCAGATCGATGCACGACGTCTCTGATTCCAGGTCTGTGGTTACTCCCAAGGCTTGTCCGCCCAGCTCATGAATGGTCCGCACTGCGTTCTGCAGTCTGTTGGTGCGCCGGCCTGCCAGAACAAGCCGGGATCCGGCAGTACCCAGCATGGAGGCAAGTGCAAGGCCGATGCCTGAGGTTGCACCGGTAATGATGATATTCATAGTATTCGAAAGCCGGAATAAACTCTGGGTTCAGTTTCGAGGTCAGTACATTGCACCGATTCAACGCGACTGTGTGCCGGGCCCTGTCGTAGAAGCATCTCGAATTCCGACAGATTGCCGGTACTTCCCTGTGCGATACACTCTACAGTTTTATCTTCAAGATTTGTAATAAAGCCAGTCAAGTCCAGCCTGTTTGCATGGTAAAGTGCAAAGCGCCGGTATCCAACTCCCTGTACCTTCCCTGAAATTAAATAGTGAACACTTGCCATGTTATACCTTTCTTGAAACAATTGTAGCTGTTGCCTGCGCTGTTGGCATCAGGAGCATATCATGTACGCTTACATGCGGCGGTCGGGTTGCCACCCACAGTGCGGCATCGGCAACATCCTCGGCAGCGAGCGGGGTTAGTCCCTGATATACCGATTGGGCCCGCTGAGCATCGCCATGAAAGCGAACAAGGCTGAATTCCGTGTCAACCATGCCAGGGTCAATGGAACATACCCGTACACCGGTTCCGTTAATATCGATTTGCAAACTGTCACTTATCATCTTTACGGCAGCCTTGGTTGCCGAATACACATTCCCGCCTGGATACGGCTGTCGGCCCGCGATAGATGCGACGTTTATGATCGTACCGGATCCGCGCTGTATCATGCCCGGCAACACACACTTGGTCACCCACAGCAAACCTTTAATATTGGTGTCAATCATCTCATCCCAGTCTGTGTCGGAACCCTGGTGAAGGGGGCTAAGGCCACGCGACAGTCCGGCATTGTTGACCAGAACATCAATGTGCTGCAAAGTTTGTGGCAGTGACGCATAACACGTGCGAACGGCTTCCCGGTCTCTAACATCAACACGGTGTGTGTATAGTCTTCCGTCCGCAAGCTGTTCTACCACCTCTATCGGACGTCGGGCCCAGCCTATCACTGTTGCACCTGCCTGCAAAAACGTCAGCATGCATGCCCTGCCAATTCCCGAAGATGCTCCGGTTACGAGTACAACTTTGTTCTTCATGAGGGTAAATTTATCGAATGTATTCAACCCCTCCGCTTTCGAATTCTCGGTTTCAGATCATACTTCCTGAACTTCAGACGATTACGCTGTACGATGGAACCCGGGTAAACATCATAGAAAAGCCCACTGCCGGTTTAGTTACGATAAAGGTGATTTTTCACACCGGTAATGTGAATGGTACCGTACCGGGTGCCATTGCGTTTATGGCGGAACTGTTAACACGGAGAACGAAGTGCAAGGATGCCGTGCAGTGGAACACCTATATTGAACAGCGTGGTTGTACCATTGCGGCAACTACCTCGCACAGCAATGTGGTGTTTACCGGTACCGGCTTAGCCGAACATTTTTCTTTCCTGGTTGACGCTTTAGGCGAATGTTTAGGTCAGCCCGGATTAAACGAGATTGAACTGGAACGTCTGAAGTTGCAGTGGATTACCGAGGCGCACATCAACCACAGCGATCCGGAATGGCTGGCCGGCAGGGCAATGCATATTGCCTGCTACGGGAACCATCGGTACGGAACTCCGGTTCGAGGGAATGTAGTTAACATGGAAGAGCATACCATCCAGGGTCAATGGGAAGCATATCGTACCATGGTATCTGCGCAACGCGATATTGTAGTTACCGGACCCCTATCATCTGATGATGTCGCAGCTACAGTGCGTAACCTCTTACACGATTTCCCAACGCCACGCCCCTCAGGTTTGCCGGATGATGTCAGAGAAGTACCGCATACAGCAGTAGTGGCAGGCATACCCGATGCGTTGCAGACAGTGTATTCGATTGCTATGCCTGCCGTTGGGTACCATCATCCCGATTATGCACGGCTGCTGCTTGTAACAACAGTGCTGGGAGGTTATTCGCTTGCACGACTGTTCATGGAGCTTCGCGAGCGGAAAGCGTATACCTACGGCGCATATTCCGAGCTGATTGTTCGCCGGTATTCTGCAATTACCATCATCACCACTGCCGTTGGATCCGAATACTCGGCTGACGCGCTGGATAGTATTGCTGACATTGTTCACGAGTTAGCAGCGGCACCCATTCCTGCGGAGGAACTGCACAATGCAAAGCAATTCCTGCTTGGCGAATTCCTGCGGAGGACCGAGACTGCCGGTCAGCTTGCAGATCTGATTCAAACAGGTGTTATTCACGAACTGCCCTGGAGTTTTTTTGCGGACAGCTTGCAGCACTTACAAAACGCAACGCCTGAAGATCTGCTATCGGTCCAGCATACCTACCTCACGCCCGACCAATGGTCCATAGGCGTTAGCGGTAACCCCTCGCAGCTCATGGACGCAGTAGGCCGGCACTCCGGAGGGGTTAGGCTATGGGAGCCGGATGTATCGGATACAGAGGAATAACCATCCGGATATCTGCTGTCAGCCTGTAAAGAGCTATTTTTACCAATCCCATGATATACGCCGATTATGCATCTACAACGCCGGTGGATCCGGCAGTACTCCGTGAAATGCAGCCGTTTTTTACCGAGGTGTTCTTTAACACATCAAGCAACCATGCCGGTGGTATAGCTACACAACGCGCTGTTATGAAGGCCCGGATGGACATTGCCCGTTGTTTGGGAACAACAATGGGGAGTGTATTGTTTACCAGCGGCTCCACCGAAGCCATTTCTCTGGCTGTTCTCGGGCATTTCCGCAATTCCGCGCAGCGCCGTCCAGGACAACCAAATACCTTTGTGACGTGCGCCACCGAGCATGCTGCCATGCTGGATACCGCCAAGCAGCTGCAAAAAGAAGGCTATACTGTACGGATCGTTGATGTTGATGCTGACGGAGTAGTGATACCTGAAAGCCTCAGGAATGCACTCGATGAAACGGTACTCATGGTATCGGTTATGGCAGTTAACAACGAGACCGGTGTTATCCAGGATGTCAAATCCATTGCATCGGCTGCCCATGACGTTGGTGCACTGTTTATGACGGATGCCACCCAGGCATTTGGGAAACTCCCCCTGAACGTAACAGATCTGGGTGCTGACTTGCTGTGTATTTCCGCACACAAGATATACGGACCCAAAGGAACAGGTGCACTGATTTGTGTCACGCCAGAGAGCAAGGTGCTCCAGCCCCTTCAGTTTGGTGGTGGACAGGAAAACGGAGTTCGCAGCGGTACCCTGAATGTACCCGGTATTGTGGGTCTGGCAGCAGCCGGAACTCTTGCCTATCAGATGCTCGACGAAGAAAGCAAGAGGATTAAAGCCCTCCGTGACACCTTCGAGGAATCAATGAAACAACTTGGAGCCACGGTTAACGGTGAAGGGGCTGAAAGATGCTACCACGTTTCGAACATTACGTTTAAGGATGTAACGGCTGATGCTTTACTGGACATACTGGATGACGTTTGTTGCAGCAAAGGGAGCGCCTGCTCTTCGGCAAAAACAACACCCAGCCATGTACTGAAAGCAATGGGCTTGTCAGATTATAGTGCATCATGCTCACTACGGTTCTCATTTGGACGTTATAGCACCGACAGTGAGGTACAGTTGTTAATTCAGCGCTTGATTGCTGTAGCACTGACGTCAAAGTAACGAAGAGTGCGCCGTACGCCACGCCGTGAGTTTTTCATACACCATCGAATTTCAAATAGTCAATGACAGACACAGAACAACTGAAACAATTATCAGCAGGAATACAGACCGTACGGGAAGAAATCAGTAAGGTTATTATTGGTCAAACGGACATTGTTGAGCAGCTACTGGTATCGTTGTTCGCTCGCGGACACTGTCTGCTGGTAGGCGTACCCGGACTGGCCAAAACGCTGCTTATTCGAACGTTAGCCAACTCTCTTGATTTATCGTTCTCACGAGTACAGTTTACACCCGACCTGATGCCGGGCGACATTACGGGTACAGAAGTTATCGAAGACAACCGGACCACTGGACAGAAAAGCTTCCGTTTTGTTAAGGGCCCTGTATTTGCCAACATAGTGCTGGCTGACGAAATAAACCGTACTCCGCCCAAAACACAGGCGGCCTTGCTTGAAGCAATGCAGGAGCACAATGTAACTGCTGCCGGCACAACCTATAAACTGCCGGAGCCGTTTTTTGTTCTTGCAACCCAGAATCCAATCGAGCAGGAAGGTACCTATCCGTTGCCAGAAGCTCAGCTGGACCGCTTTATGTTTAACCTGCTGCTGGACTACCCCTCGTTTACAGAGGAGCTGCAGATCGTTCGGTCAACCACGCTTGAAAGTTTAACCCAGGTTAGCACGGTGATGGGTGCCGATCAAATTCTTGCCTCGCAGAATTTGGTTCGAAGAGTTCCGATTGCCGAGAATGTTGTTGAATATGCAGTGAAACTGGTGCAGGCAACAAGACCCGCCACTTCTGACAATGCAATGGTACGAGATTTTGTTGCGTACGGTGCCGGCCCCAGAGCCTCGCAATATCTTGTGCTTGGGGCAAAAGCACGTGCCGCTATTACCGGACGTCCGACGCCCGAGATTGCCGATGTTGTTGCCGTAACATTGCCAGTACTCCGTCATCGTATAGTAACGAATTTTAATGCTGAAGCTGAAGGCGTATCTGTTGACACGATAATTTCATCGCTGGTGGCAGGTATGGCGCGGTAATCCGTGCTTGTCTTTCAGACGTAGGAAGTAAATCAACCGGACCTTGATATCGGGCGTGATCCTTTCGTGGGATGCATGGTGTTATTAGGTCGCAAGTCCGAATTTGTGCAAAGAACAGTTATGGAATTGGTAGCAATTGTTGGCAGGCCAAATGTAGGTAAGAGCACCCTCTTCAATCGGATTATTGAGGAGAGGCACGCCATTGTTGAAAGTGAACCTGGGGTAACTCGAGACAGGTTATATGCCAAGGCAGAGTGGGCAGGAAAACACTTCCAGCTTGTGGACACCGGGGGGATTGTCCCGCAAAGCGATGAGCTGTTTGACAAAGCAATTCGCGAGCAGGCGTTTATGGCAATTGATGAGGCGGATCACATCGTGTTTGTAGTTGACTCACGTGATGGTATAACACCAACTGACAGGGAAATCGCCCATATTCTCAGGCAGAGCTCCAAGCCGGTGACCCTGGTTGTTAATAAATGCGATGCTCCCAATAGTGACCTCGCTGCTGCCGAATTTTATGAATTGGGTCTGGGTGATCCGTTTCCCATCAGCGCCCTAAATGGACGCAGTACGGGTGACTTTTTAGATCACGTGGTCGACGATTTCTCGGATAAGTCCGAAGAAACTGATACAAGGCTGAAGATTGCAATCGTGGGAAGACCTAACGTTGGGAAAAGCTCACTGACCAATGCGCTTCTGGGTAAGGACAGGATGGTGGTTACGCCAATCGCCGGAACAACCCGGGATGCTATCGACAGCGTAGTTACGTATTATGGCAGAGAGATTGTGCTCATTGATACTGCCGGGTTGCGCAGGCGAAGTCAGATTAAAGAAAGCGTTGAAGTGTATTCAACCATGCGTACCTCCAGGGCCATTGACCGGGCTGATGTGGTAATTGTAATGATTGATGCTACACAGGGTCTGGAACAGCAAGACAAGCGCATCCTCTCGGAAGTAGAACAGGCACGCAGGGGGATGATAATTGTTGTTAACAAATGGGACCTTGTTGAGAAAGACACGCATACTGCCGATGCCTTCACCAGAAAAATAAAGGAAGAACTGCGAACGATGGACTACGTGCCGGTAGTGTTTATCAGTGCGTTAACCAAGCAGAGAATCACCAAGCTGTTAGAAATGGCTGAAGCAATCCAACAGCGCCGGATGATGCGTATAGCCACGCACGAGGTAAATGAAAGGCTGATCGAAATTCTGGAACGCACACCGCCACCGGCTATCCGCGGCAGGGACCTCCGAATCAACTACGTTACCCAGGTAAAATCCGGACCTCCGGTATTTGCTTTCTTCCTAAACTATCCCGACCTGCTTCCCGACTCGTACAAGCGATATATCGAGCGGCAGCTTCGGCAACTATACGATTATACCGGAGTGCCAATTTCCTTCGTCTTTCGAAAGAAAAATAAAGATCGTGAATAAAGGAATGTAGGGAGACTATTACAGGAAACACCTAATTCCGACACCAGTCAGGCTTGGCAAATCATTTCCCTGGTCTCTACCAGGCCGAGATTCCGCCCTTGAGATTCACGGGCTTGCAGAATCCGCTCAGTTCAAGAAACATGCATGCCTGGCCTGACCGACCGCCCGACCTACAGTACACGATGATTTCGCAGTCTTTATGGCACTCAATCTCACTTAGCCTTGATTCAAGTTCGTGAAGGGGGATATGGATTGCTCCCGGAAGGTGGAATTCATCCCATTCTTCGTTGGTCCGTACATCCAGGATGATGAGTTCTTCGCTGTTTTCAATCCGTCGTTTAAGAACATCTGTTGATATCAAATTAGTCATAATTGCTATAAATGATTAATTCCCAATACGTGCTAATCCGTGTCTGTCCAAAATCTCGATATTGCCACGAGAGAGCTTAACAAAGCCCTTCTGATTAAAATCGTGCAACAGTCGGGTGACTACTTCACGGGCTGTTCCTGCCTCGTCGGCAAGTTGCTCGTGAGTTATCTTTATTACATTACTTTGGTGCCTTATACCATATTCCAGCAGAATATCGGCAATGCGCTCATCCATTTTTGAAAACGTAACTTCTTCTACGAGCAACATGGCATCTGCCAGCCTTGAGGCAAACTCTGCAAACACATAATCGCGTGCTGCGCGGTTCTGATGGACCAGGTTGTTAAACGCCTCCACGCTCATTGTAGCAATAACGGCGTCTTCGTCCACTACCGCCGATGCCGTGTGAATGGGATTGCTTAATGCACAACTCATAGAAAGAATACAACCGTCTCCCGGCCCCAGGCGATATAGCGTGATGGAACGTCCGCTGTCGTGTTCCTTAAACACCCGCACGCTTCCCTGGACTAAAAAACCAACTCGAATACAGCCTGAATTCTCGGCATAGAAAATTGAGCCGCGCGACATGGTTACGTATTCAACGGTTGCGAGATTTTGCAAGAACGACAGTTTGGGCGACAACAGGGTGGTGTCAATTTTGGCATGTGGACTCATAATGCATGCACAATTTTCGTGGACTAAAACAACGGATTCATCAAAAATAACGGCAGGTTCGTGGAAAACAGGTTGCCTGATGACGATCTTTTAGCGTGGTTCGTGACCGAAACTGTTTTTTCACCCAACCAAGGAGTAGTTATGGAAATCAGTGAACGCCACCTGTCACGCATCATTCAGTCCGCCTTCCGGCAACTCAGTGCCGATGACATCGAAGACGTACTTGCCGAAGTTCGCAGTGCGATTTTCACGGCCCAGTCAGCCGGGAAGGTAATTCTGAACGTCCATGCATACTCCTGTACCGTTGCCAAACGCAGGGCAAGTGTTTATGCCAGACAGAAACGCCGATATGTATCGGCAGAGGCTGACCCGCTTGATGACTCTGAAGGCTGGACGGTTCTGGATACGCTAACTGCCGACGCTGGCAGTGGGAACTGCGAAGATGAAATCGACGTTGCCAGTGTGTTGCGCGAGGTACCCAGGCATTATGCTACGGTATTGCGCCGGCATTACCTTGAGGGTGAAGATTTCGGGCTGATAGCCAGTGCCGAAGGCGTTAGTGATGTCTGTATCCGAAAACGTCATGAACGGGCACTGAAATGGGCACGCAAACGGTTTAAACCGCGCGAATGAATGTGCCTTGGCACTGTCTATACATCCGGCCTGGCATCGTCGGCATCGGTTATGTTGCCCTGCAACTCTCTGATCTTGGACAGGTCATGCGCCACATCTACAACGTTGCGTACAACGCCTTGTGTTGTACCAAAATAAACCGTGTCGAACCGTGAAAACGTAACTTCATCGGCAGTTGACAGCAGTTCAGCCATTTCAAACCGCAGTTTGTTAACGTTCAGCATAAACTCGTCTTCGAGATGACGGAATCCGGCATCTCCCTGCCGGAGCCTGCGAAGTTCGGAGTAGATCTGCCACACCGTTGCTCCGGTTATCGTGATAGCGTTAAACTCGCCCGGAGCGTCTCGCTGCGCTGCAACTTCGAGCAGGACTCCGATATCTGAGCGCTTGCGAAAGCCCCCTTTCACTGCCTGGTCAAGATAGCCAAGAACTGCTTCTGTATCTGCCGACAACAGCATAGCACATCAATGAAGTATGAATGATGAGTATAAACAAACTTAATACTGAATTGTTGAGAGGATCGATCGAAATGCCTGGTCAAGTTCCAGGTCGGTTGGCATCTGCCGGGCAGTAAAGGTTAGCGGTGCCAGGGCAAATTCATACAGTTGTTGTTCGGTACTCTGAAAAACTGCGCACCGTATAACTCCGCGATTCACCACGCTGTAGTCAACTCTGCCAAAAACACGAGTACCAACTGTATCAATGTGAACCGTGCCTGCCATAACGGCTTGCCGCCCGGCATGTCGGTTACGGATTTCGAACACACTTTCTGCCAGTGCGTGTAGTCCATTTGCACGAACGCCCGTGAGTATTGCTTCTGCCGGTGGTATGGTTCGGAAAACCGCGGCAACGGTGTAGTTGTTGTTTACGGCCAGAGCGAGCGTTCCATCCAACCCATCCGGATTAAGAAGCTGCCAGCCCTCCGGGAGCAACGCAACCATATCGCCGGTACTGCTCCGCACCATCAGATCACTCATAGCAAGAAGTGGTAGGGGGCTTGGTTTTGCATGCTCAACGGAAGTCTGCTTTTTATCGGGAGCCTTAACAAACAGACATCCGTGCAGTAGGACGATAAAAAAACTGAGAACAAAGGAATGTTTTAGTGCCACGCTTTTTCGCCGGCTGTGACAGGTACGGATAGGGTGTTGTAAAATGGGACTAGCGGACATGAATAATTACTGCTATAGGCACAGTATGGATTATAAGCCATGTTGAAATCAATCACATATTGTCCGCTGGCAGATACAGGAACTTCAACATATCTGCCAAGTTCGTATGCGTCGGTACCGCACGTAGCATCCTTGAACGGAATAAAGAAAACCTCTCCGGCAACAGGTTCTAAAAACTTGAAAGACCACAGAGTGTACTCAGTACCCTGAATTGTGAACACGAACTTTCCAATACGAAGTGCAGTTCGAAGCTCATCCTTTGATGTTGTCATCTGAACAGTATCAACATGAGTTTCGGGGATATACCTAGCAGGTACTGCCCACGTGGGGCTGACAGGGAAGTAGTTGAGCCCCTTAAAGTCAAGTCTCTCCTCAACGGGGATTGGGCTCCATACTTCCTCGATAAATGCCTGGTTCTTGTCAGCTCTAAACTTTGTTATTGAATTAACGTCGTATGCCATTGACTGTTCGGCATTACAGCCAACAAGTACCAGGAAGAGGATGATAAGTGCCATTAGAATTTATTCCTGAACATCATAGATTCAACGGGAATGGGCTTCCGCTCGGTATATTTCGCCGATTCTTTTCGATTATACGGATTAATTACCGAACCCTGTACTTCAAAATAAATCAGTTGGCCGATAGGCATACCAGCATATACCCGAACGGGTATCTTCACGCTAATCTCAAGCGTCCAGTAATTGCAAAACCCTACGTCTCCTTTCCCTGCCGTAGCATGAATGTCAATGCCCAGCCTACCTACACTGCTCTTGCCTTCGAGAAAGGGTACATGGTTATGTGTTTCGGTGTATTCCTGGGTAACGCCAAGATACAGGAAATCAGGAAGCAGAACAAAACCGGATTCGGGGATTTCAAAGGTAGTGATGGTGTTGTGCTTCCTTGCGTCGAGTTCAGGTTGGTTGTACGTAGCAAGGGTACTGCCCAGATGTACATCGTACGAATTGCTTCCCAGACACTCAGGGTTAAACGGCTCAATTACAATTGTTCCGTTTTTGATACAGGATAGGATCTCGGCATCGGATAAAATCATGTGCAAATGTATGAGATTACGTCTTTTTACAGTTGCCCAGGGTTGCAAAGCGTGGTTATTGCATTTCGAAGACCGCCTCAACGGAGACGCGCATTGCAAGTTCACCGGCTTCGACGGGGGTTTCGGTATCTGCTTTGGCCATGAGTGCCTGCGCAGTCGACCTCATGTATTCGCGGACAGGTACGTCGCCCGAACTGGCTGCGTGAATGGTTACCACGTGACCTAACGAGGCACCGGCAGCGGTTGCGATTGCCATTGCTCGGTTTCGGGCATTCTTAGTGGCTTCAACACGAAGGCTGTCACGCACGGCATCTGCTCGTGTGGAGGCAAACACCAGGCTGTTCAGAATGTTGCTGCCACCAGACAAGCCGGCACTGAGCACTTGCTCAACTTTTTGTAAGTCACGAATTGTGATGGTTACGGAGTTTCGCATTCTGTAGGTTACAAGCTCCTGCCGGCCAGTGCTGTAGTTGTAAACCGGCTGAGTACTCAGCGCTGACGTCTGAATGTCTTTTCCGGGAATACCCGCAGACTTTACGTTGCCTATGATAGCACGAACCTTTGCATCATTTTCGGTTCGAATTTTATGAATATCAAGCCCGTCTATCTCCACTCCGATGGTAACGTAGGCAATGTCGGGCGGTAGGTCTGTTCTGGCCTCGCCGCTAACAGTAATCAAGCGTCTGGTATCTACGTATTGCGAAAATGCCATGGTGCAGCCCGAGGCCAGTAATACGGCAATGATGATGAGTCTGTTCATAGTTGCATCTCCTCTAAAATTGTGGTTGTTGATTCCCATTCCTGCAGCAGGGAGGCAAGCAACATTCGTGCGGTTTCGTAGCGCTGTGTTGTTTTGTGTTGCAGCACGGGATCTTTGTACAATTCAGGATCAGCCAGTGTTGTCTCGCACTCGGCGATTGTTTTTTCCTGTACGGTTACCTGACGTTCGATATCGTTGATTCGTTGCTCTAATCGTTTGCGCTCACGGTTTCTGGCTTTCTGTTCTTCTCGCGTATGAGCATCGGACTGCTGTCGGTTTTGTTTAGCGCTCTGACCCGCCGGGCTGTCTGGTTGACCCGACGGAGGTTGCTGTGGTACGTGGATGACTGAGCCGTATGCGTCTTCGTAGTCACCGATCACTTCTCTGGTGACACCATTTTTAAAAATGACCACTTTGTCGGTCAGACCGTCAAGAAAATCACGGTCATGACTTACTACAATCATTGCGCCGTCGTAATCGATCAGAGCCTGCTTCAGCACCTCTTTCGAAAGCATGTCCAGGTGGTTAGTCGGTTCGTCCAGAAGGAGCAGATTTGTAGGTCTGAGAAGGAGCCGGGCCAGTGCCAATCTGCTTTTCTCGCCACCCGAGAGAACGCTCACTTTTTTATTAACGTCGTCGCCGCTAAACAGGAAGGCGCCGAGCAGAGTGCGCACACGTGAGCGCATTTCCGGTGGTGCTACCTGTTCAACTGACTCAAGCACGGTATTCTGTCCGGATAACAAATCGGCCTGCTGCTGAGCGTAGTAACCGAACACCACGCCATAGCCCAGTCGCACATCGCCTCCGGTAGGTTGCTCCTGTTGAATGATGATTTTGCTGAGCGTACTCTTGCCTTCGCCGTTCTTACCCATGAAGGCGACTTTCTCGCCACGTTCCAGTGTGAAATTTATTCCTCGCAGCACGTGTTTTGGGCCGTAGTGCTTGTGAACTTCTACGCACTCAACCACTAGTTTACCGGGGCGAGGTGCAGGCGGGAATTTAAAGCGCATCGAGCTGACGTCGGGATTGTCGATTTCGATGTCTTCCATTTTCTGAAGGTGCTTGATGCGGCTTTGGACGCGTGTGGCCAGGCTTGCCTTGTACCGGAACCTGTCGATAAACTTTTGAATGTGAGCTTTTTCACGGGCCTGTTTCAATGCAGCGCTACGTTGTTGCTCCATTCGTTCCTCGCGAATTTCTTCATAGTCACTGTACGATACGGGCAGGTCGTGAATGCGGGCTTGTGTAATTTCGATAGTACGATTGGTTACATTGTCAAGAAATGTTCTGTCGTGCGAGACAAGTACCACTACACCATCGTACTCACTCAGGAACTGCTCCAGCCACTGTACTGACTCAATATCAAGATGGTTTGTGGGCTCGTCCAACAGCAAAACATCAGGTTTACTCAGCAGAAGCTTGGCCAGCTCCGCACGCATTTGCCAGCCTCCCGAAAAGGCAGTAAGGGGCTTGTCGAGTTCGGCAGCATCAAAGCCGAGTCCGGTGAGCACACGTTCGATGGAGGCATGCATGGTAAGTCCGCCACGGCGCTCAAACTGTTCATGGGCATCGGTGAGCTGCTGAATCAGCTGAAGATAGGCAGTACTCTCGTAGTCTGTACGTTCGCCAATCGTGTGTTGAAGGTTATCAATCCGATCCTGAATTGCCAGCACGTCGGCAAACGCCGTAGCTGCAGTTTCGCGCAGCGTGTTGCCTGTATCAACGGTAAGGTTCTGACTCAGCAAGCCAACCCGTACATTGTTTTGGCGATGGACTCCACCGGCAGTAGGCCTGTTGTCACCGTGAATTATCGACAGCATAGTACTCTTCCCGGAGCCGTTCCTGCCAACAAGCCCAACCCTGTCACCATGCTGTAACAGGAAGTTCACGTTACTGAATAACAAACGCGTTCCTAAATCGACTTCCAGGTTCTGAACAGAAATCATGATGTCGGACTGCCTTGTAACAACTGGGTGACCGCAGCGTGTACGATGACTTCGGCACATGCCTGTTTTGACATGGGAGGATACGGTTGTATTTCATCCTTCGTGACAAGGGTGATAGTATTCATGCCTGTACCAAAGCCACTGTCAGAGGGTCCTGCCTGATTAGCAACAATCATGTGAGCGTTCTTCTTCTTGAGTTTAGCGATTGCATATTCCAGAAGGTTGGTTGTTTCAAGCGCAAATCCTATCAGAACCCTGCCTTCGATGTGTTGTGAACCCAACTCGGCCAGAATATCCGCAGTGGGCTTCAGTGCAATTGTAAGTCCGTTGCCTTCAGTACTATCTTTTTTGATTTTATGGGCAGCTGGTTCTTCAGGCGTAAAATCGGCAACGGCAGCTGCCATGATGATGATGTCAGCGTTGCTGTGCTTCATGACCTCTGAGTGCATTTCTGCGGCCGTTGTCACGTTAATCCTGTGAACGCCTCTTGGTGTTGGCAAGGTTGTTGGACCGCTGATAAGCGTGACCAGGAACCCTTTATCGGCTGATGCTTGTGCCAGCGCATATCCCATAGTTCCGGTACTGTGATTAACGATGCTCCGTACCGCATCTATCGGCTCGTGTGTTGGACCTGCCGTCACCAGTACCGATATTGGCCGTTGTGTTTCTGTACTGCCGTCCTCTGGTAAGCCGGTGCGCGTGCTTGTACTGAAGCCCTCAGGGGTAGCCGATGCCACAGGCGGGGTAATATCAGCATGGTAAACATGGCTGTTCACGGTGCTAACGATGGATTGCAGCTCGGGTAGCCTTCCAGCGCCAACAATACCGGATGCCAGCTCGCCCGATTCCGGTGAAATAACGTGGATACCCATTGCTTTGAGTGACTGTATGTTTTTCTGAGTAACCGTATTCGTCCACATATCAACATCCATTGCCGGTGCAATAATCAGTGGTATGTTGTGCGGCAGACACGACGCAAGCAGAGTAACGGCAGAATCGGAGATTCCGGTAACGATTTTGGCTATTGTGGTGGCACTGCACGGTGCAATCAGATAGGCATCAGCCCACTTACACCAGTGCACGTGCCATGAGCCCCCTTCCTGAATGGCCGGGTCAAACAGATCGGAAACAACAGTAAATTTACTTACTGCCTGCAGGGCGAGCGGAGCAACAAACATGCGGGCTGATGCTGTAAGCGCCACACGCACGCTATGACCTGCTTTTGCAAGGTCACGTACCAGCCATGGTGTTTTATAGGCCGCTACTGACCCGGTAATTCCAAGGATAATGTTCATGAGGTAGAGTGTAAACGTGAAGGCATTGGTAAAGTTGCAACGATACTGACAAACAAAAAAAGCCATCTGGGAAAATCCCGGATGGCTTAATACCTGCTTTCGAGATGTTATTCCTCTGAATCTCGTTTAGTATGAATTTGCCCGGAAACTTTCTCGTTCATGGCAAGAAAGGTAGGCTTCGGAATTTTATCAAACTCCTTGCTGATAGCAATCTGGTCCGGGTTGGGGCCTTCGGCTTCGTCCATATCTACAATCACATCGTGCAGGCGTTCCTTGATCTGAACCTTGATTTGATCGTTAATTTGACGTGCACGCATCCCCATTGCTACAATGCTTTCGTAGATAGAGCCTTTGGCGCTCTCTTCCATCCGTACTTCGACGGGATTGACGATGTAGGTACTCATGTTACTCCGTAATTGAAAACCGAACCGCAAAAGTACGCAAAATTGTCCTGTTTTGGGTGGCTTTACCCAAGAAATCGCTTCCGTTCAGCAGGAGTAGGCAGTCTGCACGACTCTTTACGACCAAACCAGCGGTATCGGCGGGCGGCTACATAACGGTACGCAGGGTCGCGAAGCAGCGGCGGAAAACAGCCCAACAGGATGCCTGCCAGAGTCAGGTGCCATCGTCTGCAGTATCGCAGGAGGAAGATAACGGCGTTGCTTTGGGTATACATCGTGCTGTTAAACACAACGCAGACGGACTCGGGCATACTGTTTACCCCGAAGGACTGCAGGATACGTGTACCGGCCACACTCTGCAGCGGTGCAAACAATAGGGTTTCGGTTCTGTCGTTTCGTATTAGGAAGTCCACAGTTCCGTTACAAAGAGTACAAACGCCGTCGAAGAGCACAACAGGAGGTTCGTGTGGAGAAGAATCCTGATTCACGGTAACAAAATTGCCAAAACTTTTGTTATCTATTGTAACGATACAACAAACCTTATTTGTGGTAAAGGAGGTAGATATGGCAGCATTAGACCTGGGCATGTTCACAAACGGTGCTACTGACCCCGAAGGAACGAATTTCGAAGTTCGTGCGGCACTGAATACCATTACTGCTAACTTCAGAAAAAACCGGCTGTATCCGGGCTTGGCCGAGCTGGTGGAAATTGCTACTACACTAGAGGCCATCCTAAATAATAGGAATATGTACACTTCACGCCTGCCAAGAAAATTGACCGGTGTTGATTTAGAGAAGAAAACGCTCACATTCGAGTCGGTACCGGCCTCGCCCGAGATGGTGGAGCAGCTGTTTCTGCTTATCGAACAATTGCTTCCGCTGATTAAAACTGCAACGGATGAAGGCATCGCAATGTTCGATTTTATTATCCAGAACCTTACAGCAGATATCGTAGGCATCCTGCCGGTGTACCGCGACGAAGGATACGCTCTGATACCGGATCAACGGTCAAACCTGATTCATGTGCTTCGGTATGAGATGAGCCTGTACACGAGTGAGGGTGACAACTACCGTGCGTTAAAAACGTATGAACTGGAGCCCAGAGAAATGGTGGTTGGTAAGGATGCTCCCGAAGATATTAAACTTGCCCTGGTCAATGAGCACCGAGAGATGCCCAATCCGGCAACATACTACCTGGCTACCGATCTTGATTTCCCGTTCGAAGAAACCATCCTTCCGATTGCAAAGCGCAAGCTGATGAGATTGCTGGTGTCGTAGCGATTATATCCTGTTCAATTAGGTTGTATCCTGTTTAATCACAGAAACAGTGATGTCAGCACGGTGATGAGGATGACGCTAATAATGTTCAAAATAAGCCCGTTGCGGATCATGTCCTTCATGGTTACCGCGCCCGAAGCAAACGCAATGGCGTTGGGCGGTGTGCCTACCGGCAACATGAATGCCCAGCTTGCACCAAGGGTAACGGCAATCGAGAGTTGAGCAACGGACAGGTGTGAGGCTAACGCAAATGCTGCAACAATCGGAACCAGAATATTGGTAAGCGCTGTGTTTGATACCAGCTCAGTGGTGAATACGGAGATTGTCACTACGATCAGAAGAATAACAACAATCGGTAATGTGGTAAATAACGAGAACGAGTCTGCTATCAGTGCGATGACGCCATGCTTTTGCAATGCCGAAGCTACTGCAATCCCACCTCCAAATAACAGTAGGATGCCCCAGGGGATGTTGCGTACGGACTTCCAACTGAGCAGCGGCTTTCGCTTGTTAGCCCGCGGTATGATAAAAAGCAATACGGCACCTAACATGGAGGGGAACACATCGGTATAGGAGAAATGGAATAACGCAGCGCTGATATCCTTGGTAAGCCAGAGAAGAACAACGACACTAAAAATCGTTACAACCCGGAGCTGGTTTGCAGACCAGGGTTCGACTGTAAGGTTATCAAGCTCGATCTTTTCTGTGCCTTCCTTCCCCAGCCGCAACCGAAATACCATGAATAAGATGAACAGAAATATCAGGCTGAAGGGAATTCCAACGATTGCCCAGCTAACGAAATCAATGTTGGCATGGTAGGGGGCCTGATTAACCAGCGCAGCCATGATAAGATTGGGCGGCGACCCGATAAGCGTGCCTGCACCGCCAATACTTGCGGCGTAGGCTATCGACAGGACAAGCAATACGCCAAATCTTGACTGACGCTCGTGCTCCGGCCGAGCTTTCAGTATTGCCATACCAATGGGAAGCATCATAAGGGCTGTGGCAGTGTTGGAGATCCACATGCTTATAATGCCGGTACTCAGTATCACTGCCAACAGTAGCCTGCTCTTGGTGTTGCCAACAATACGGATAATCCGCTGTGAAATCTGCAGGTGAATCCGGTGCTTCTCCAGCCCCAGTGCTAGTATAAAGCCACCCAGGAACAGATAAATATTGGTATCACCGTAGGCTAATGCAAGATCTTTGGGCGTTAGAATTCCCAGAACTGACGACATAGCCAGGGGGAGTAGTGCAGTAACATAAATCGGAATGACTTCCCGAAGCCATAAATACACCATCAACACCGTTAGGGCTACAGTGCGCCACATGAGGATATCAGGTCCGGAAATCCCTTTTACGACGATAATGCCCGATGCCAAAAGAAGACCGGCCAATAACTGAATCCGCTTATCCCTTATGAGAATATTCATCCGGTACTCTGCACAAAAACAAATCGTTGCTGCAATACTGCATACAAATATCTATTCCATGCGGGAATATTAAATTGGAATGCTTGTCCACTTTCCACTGAAGCGTACGCCTCCGTCAGTTTTTTTAAAGACCGGGAGAAGGGGAAAACACTGCGGCGTAGAGTGTGCGACGATACTAATAGGATGGATCACCGACGTTTCAGGGAACCCGCATTAATGCGCTGTAAAAACCATCGCCACCGTCCTGACCTTGATATGTACTCCATTCATTGACAACGGAAATACGGTTGCCTGTGGTCAGGGTGCCCACCTGGTCAGGCCCTTCTGCAGGGAGGGTGCTGCAGGTGGTGTAGGCCACAAGACCGCCGGGCGTGCATAACGAAACAGCGCGATTCAGTAATTCAGTCTGAACTGACCTCAGTTCATCGATGGTGTCAGCAGTATGGTGGTACAGAATATCGGGATTGCGGCGCAGAACCCCGGTCCCGCTGCACGGTGCATCAACAAGGACGACGTCGGATTTTCCGTAGATGCGCTTCAGTATCTTCCCCGATGTAATTAACCGGGTCTCCACATTAGTAACGCCTGCCCTGGTTGCGCGCCGCCGTAGCTCGGTCAGCTTGTCCTGGTGGACGTCCATAGCCAATATCCTGCCCTGATTGTTCATCAGTGCAGATGCATGAAGCGTCTTCCCGCCGGCACCCGCACAGAGATCAGTCCATAAGCTAATTGATGATATTGGTACAGCACGTACAATCTCGGTACAAACCCGCTGCGAGTTCACGTCCTGCTGTTCAAACCATCCGTGGCGAAACGCATCTGACGAAAACAAACCATAGGGCGCGTCAATACGAATACAGGTGTCAGAAACCTGTTCAGGCTTGAAGGGGGCCAAGGCATGCGTGCACTGTTCTGCTGTGCACCGGATTGTATTAACACGGACAAAGGTGGGGGCATCGGTGAGCCATGAAGCGATAATGGCATCCCGCTGTGATACAGTAGTAACGCTAAGTTGTTGTGCAAGCCATTCGGGGACGTATGCGTTGGCAGGATTACAGACAGCATCCAGCTCCCCATCCCACGCACTTTTCCAGTTGTTATACCGTAATGCCTGAAACATGCGGTGCCGAATTGCGGCGGCCCTGCTGCTACCCGGTGTATCGGCTCTGAATAAATGCTTTAAGGCAAGTGATACGTGGTGTCCTTTGCGGGTAACACGAATCCATGCATCATAAAACTCATCACGGGAAACAACCGTGTGACTTGCTAATCCCTTGGTGTGACGGTTACGGGATATCAATCGCGTACTTTTTTACTGTTGACTCTGAGGCGCATTGCACTAATGAAGATTGTGATTGTTCCTAAACCAAGCACAAACGAATACCCACGGTGTAAAACTCCAAGTGACAGATCGTCGGGAAGAAGACCATACTTGAAAACGGGTTTCCACTCAATATGCTCAGTCGTGGTCCCAAAGACTTCGTCAGTAACGGTAGTTACAACCTTCTCTCTATCCTTTGTAAAAATCTCCATACCCTGGCCAATCCACACTATGCCGCCGGCAATCATGATAATTGCTGCAAAGCCAATGAGTACTTTCCACAACATGCGAATGCGTCCGTATAAAAAATGAGCGTTTTATGGGTTACTGAAAACCAAACGATTTTATGCACTTTTCAAAGACCGGCAGGTACAGTTTTTCATCCGGCTTATACCAGTTCATGGTGATACGGTACAGTTTTTTATTATTCAGCACGAAGTATGCCCGCGAGTTAATCTTGGATGTAGGTGCGTATTCAAAATATGCGCCTTTCTGTCCGCCAATATTTGTGGAGAACGGATCCTTGCCACCGTAGTTCGGCTTATTTTGCAGTAGGATTTTATCTAATGCCTTTTGTTTCGATGCATCAAAAACATCAACCTGAATATTACAGTCCCGACGGGAACCAACAAAGTTTACGGATTCAATTCCTGCTCCGGATAAACGTTTGCCGTCGAAGTTCTGCGGGATTTGAATTACAAACTGTGGTGAGCTGAACCTGCGTAACGTGTCGGAAGGGGGCTGAGGTCCTGTTGGAGCAAGGGTATCCGGGCCCTTGGGGGCATCCGGACGTCGGGCAAGTTTAACCGACGAAATGATTTGAGCAAACTCGTCTTTATAGTCGTCAAATGTAGCGCCGAAGGCCGCCAGAGTTAGGATGGTTACCACCGAATCGTTTTCGGCAAAGTATGCTTCCGATCTAAACTGTCCGTCCTCCTGGTCAAAGGCAACCCACAGTTTTTTTGCAGGTTTCCCACCCAGGGTTGCATTCTCGATTTCGTACCTGTCAAGACCATCTTCGAACGTAACCTTGGAGTTTTTTATCAATGAATCCATTACTCGGGTGCTATCGGTGATCTGCACAGCCCGTAATTCAACCTTGGCTCCGCCTTCACCCTTGCTGAAGTCCAGAAAGCGCTTTGTTGTTTTGGGGTTTGCCGAGGCAAGAATCAGTTCACCCTTCAAAATCTGATGCGTCCAATTTTTCGGCACCTTTACTTCGAACTTCCGAACATCGTCCTTGATAAGTTCAAGTTCTTCAATTGGTACCGGTGCGGCGTGACGTTCGCACCCGATAACGACCAGGAGTGCAAGAAGCAGAAAAGTTGTAATGCGAATCATGAGTACTATGCTCCATCGTAGTGGTTTGTATCTAATTGGGTAGTGCGCCTTCCTGAATCCAGGTGCGAATACCATAAATCTGATGAGCTGGGATTTCGTTGATTTGTCCGCTGATATGCTGGATGCTTCCGTTCAGGACAAGCATGAGCAAACTCTGGTCAGGATTGCCCGGGACCACCATGTTGGCGCGACTGAACATGACCGATGAATAGTCAGTAAGCTTGATATCGCCGCTGGCGTTATAGCTGTCGTGACATGGGAAGCAGCGTAACGTAAAGAAGGGCTGCACATGTTGTGAGTAGCTTACGGCGGAGTCGGGGAAAACGAGATTATCGGGATTGCTGATCATGTTGGACGGACATCCTCCAAGAAGAAGGGTAAGCGTCAGGCCACCAATTGCAAGTACTGGCCTGATCATCAGTAGCTCTCCTCGGAAGACGGGAACCCTTTTGAGCGCACATCAGCAACGTACTTGCCAACGGCTTCTGAAATCGTAGAGTGAAGTTCCGCATACCGACGTACAAACCGGGGACGGAACGAGGTTGTCATCCCAACCATATCGGTCCACACCAGGATTTGTCCGCTGCAGTGTGGGCCTGCACCAATGCCGATGGTTGGAACAGAAATCATCTCGGTAATTTCCTGTGCAAGGGCAGTAGGAATTTTCTCAAGCACCAGGGCAAAAATGCCGGCTTCTTCCAATGCTTTTGCATCGGCACGAATCTGATCGGCCTCATCTTGGTTTGCGCCACGCTTGCGGTACGAGCCAAACTGATGAATGCTCTGCGGGGTAAGGCCCAGGTGCCCCATCACGGGGATACCATTATCGGTCATGAGTCTGACAGCATCGGCAACCCTTGAGCCCCCTTCCAGCTTAACGGCACCACATCCGGCTTCCTTCATTAAACGTCCGGCATTACGAAAGGCTTCTCTTGGCGAAGCCTGATAGCTCATAAACGGCATGTCGGTAACCACCATGGCGTGCTCCGCACCACGAACTACGGCCTGCGTGTGGTATATCATCTGCTCCAGAGTAACTGGGATAGTGGTTTCATGTCCCTGCACCACATTCCCAACGCTATCACCCACAAGCAAAACATCAATGCCGGCAGCATCCATGATCCCGGCACTTATTGCATCGTATGCCGTCAAACATGCAATAGGAGTTCCTGCCTGTTTCATTTCGATCAGGCTTAGTGTAGTAACCCGTTTCCGGCTTGCTGAAATGTGCGACATTGTAAAATGTTCAGGTTGAAACCGCAAAAATAGCCGTAACGGGTTATCACAACGTTATCTTTCGAAATATGTTTCGCCAAGTTGCTCATGTTAAAACGGTGAATCTTACTGTTCCGCCCGGGCATCGTGTTGTATTTATCTCCGATGTACACTTGGGCTTTGGTAGCAAGGCACAGAATGACAAGCGTGAGGATCGTTTGTTGCAACTCCTTGCCAACCTTGATAGTTGCGTACACCTGGTTATTGTCGGCGACCTTTTTGACTACTGGTTTGACTACCGTTTTGTGATCCCGTCGGCCTTTGTACGAACTCTTGCCGCACTACATCATTTGGCGCGGAGTGGCGTACAGATTACCTATCTGATGGGGAATCATGATTTTGGGCACTACCGCTACTTTAGGCAGGAACTTAATATACCGGTGGAACAGGCCGATATTGACCTGCACCTGAACGACACCCGGATTTACGTTTGTCATGGCGATGGTAAGGCTGCCAACGACACCGGTTATCTGATTCTTCGTGCCATTCTCCGCAACCGCTGCATTCAGTCACTCTACCGCATGATTCATCCATCGGTAGGGATCTGGCTGGCATCACGGACGTCGCATGGCAGCAGGGCATATACCGATAAGAAAGAGTATGGTCCTGACGGACTGCGTGCCTTTGCAGAACAGAAAATCGTGAGCGAAGGGTATTCCTGCGTGGTGATGGGACATCGCCACAAGGCAGAAGTCCGGCGCATTGCCTCGGGAACCTACGTTAATCTTGGCGACTGGCTTGGTACCGATAGTCCGTATGCAGAGTGGACCCCTGAGGCCGGAATCATCCTGCACAGCAATGATATCCCAACGTCATTGTCAGGAACCTAACCAAAAAACAAAGCCCCCTTCCTATCTTCGCTAAAACCACCATCCATGTTTGAATGCCATGAAACGAATTGGACTACTGTTCGGTATGGAACAAAGCTTTCCACCGGCACTTGTTGAAGAAATCAATAACCGCGACGCCGGCGTTTCTGCCGAGTTTGTAAAAGTTGGCGGCATTACGCTTGACGAGTTGTTTGAGTACGACGTGATCCTTGACAGGATTTCGCAGGACGTACCGTTTTACAGAGCAATGCTTAAGGTGGCTGCGCTCAATGGGGTTCGGGTAGTGAATAATCCGTTCTGGTGGACAGCAGACGATAAATTTTTCAACTATGCAGTTGCGCAGAAGGCTGGGATCCCGGTGCCGCGTACCGTACTGCTGCCAAGTAAGCAGCACCCGCCGGACACTACGGGCGACAGCTTCCGTAACCTTATGTATCCCCTTAACTGGCAGGAGATTTTTGATTACGTTGGCTTCCCGTCATGGATGAAGCCATATGATGGAGGGGGCTGGAAGCACGTTTATAAAATTGAATCGGTCGAGGAGTTTTTCAGCAGGTATGCCGAGACCGAAGATATCGTTATGATACTTCAGGAAGGAATTGAGTTTACAGAGTACTACCGTTGCTACTGCATTGGTCGTAAACACGTGCATATCATGCCCTATGAGCCACGAAATCCGCACCATCTGCGCTATAAGGCAGGGTTTGCTCCCTCTGCTGATATGACGGCACTGTTAACCAAGTTGTGCATTCAGATTTGTACCATGCTTGGGTACGACTTTAATACCGTAGAGTTTGCCGTGCGCGACGGAATTCCGTATGCTATTGACTACATGAACCCGGCGCCCGACGCCGAGCGCACCAGCGTTCAGGATGATAACTTCCAGTGGGTTCTGCAAACAACGGCATCGTTCCTGATAGAGTTAGCCCTCGAAGGCCGAAAGGTTCCTGAAGAATACAAATGGAGTTCGTTCATCGGCACAGAGCCGGCAAAGAAGAAAATCCGTAAGAAATAACAGGAGCAGAACAGTGGCACAGCAGCTGGTGCTTGACGGGGTGCACCTAACAATCGATGACGTGGTTGCCGTTGGAATGCGCGAAACGGTGACTCCGGTTGTACTATCCGATCAGGCATTAAAAGAAGTTAGCAAGTCACGTAATGCCGTTGAGCGCTGGATTGCCGAGGGAAGAGTGGTGTATGGATTAACAACCGGCTTTGGTGAATTTGCCAACGTTGTGATACCGGCTGATCAGGTTGCCGAGCTCCAAGTGAATTTAATTCGTTCGCATAGCGCCGGGGTTGGTGATCTGCTGCCCGCAGAGATCGTTCGCGCAATGATGCTGCTCCGGGCTAACTCACTGTCGCGCGGGTATTCCGGAATCCGACCCGAAACCCTGGAAGCCCTGGTGGCGATGCTTAACGCAAATCTTGTACCCGACATTCCGAGTCAGGGCTCTGTTGGATCAAGTGGCGATCTTGCCCCACTTGCTCATCTGGCGCTGGCCCTGATTGGTGAGGGAACCATTGGCGGTGCCGATGCTGCCACAGCGCTTACGGCACATGGGATTCGGCCGGTTAAGCTTGCCGCAAAGGAGGGTCTTGCCCTTATCAACGGCACACAGATGATGGCAGCAATTGCATGCCTGTGCATTGCTAAACTTGAATACCTTGCCGAACTTGCTGATGTAGCGGGTGCGCTCTCGGCTGATGCTTTGCGCAGTACCGATAACGCCTTTGATGCACGCCTCCACTCGTTGCGCCCGCACCCCGGGCAGCAACTGGTTGCCTCCCGACTGTTTGCGCTGCTGTCCGACAGTGAAATTCGGGAGTCGCACCGACACAGTAACCATAAGGTGCAAGATGCATACTCAATTCGGTGTATGCCACAGGTGCATGGAGCATCACGCGACGCAATCGCATACGCACGTGGTGTGGTGGAGCGTGAGATAAACAGCGTTACCGATAACCCCTTGATTTTTGCTGATGATGATACTGCCATCGAAGGCGGTAACTTCCATGGTCAGCCTCTGGCCATCCCTTTGGATACGCTGGCGATTGCAGCTGCGGAATTAGCCAACATCAGCGAACGGCGAACAGAACGATTAGTAAACCACACGCTTGGCGGATTGCCTCGTTTTTTAACACCCAATGGTGGACTACACAGTGGTATGATGATTGCTCAGTACACGGCTGCAGCGCTTGTAAGTGAGAATAAGGTGTTGGCGCATCCTGCAAGTGTGGACAGTATTCCTACGAGTGCCAATCAAGAAGATCACAATAGCATGGGTAGCATTGCAGCCAGGAAACTGCTGCAGGTTGTTAACAATGTACAATATGTGATTGCGATAGAATTGCTCTGTGCTGCCCAGGGTATTGACCTGCTTGCACCACTGAAGACCGGGAGGTTTTTGTGCGGCGTACAGGAAACTATTCGGAGCGTTGTGCCATTTGCTGCGGAGGATAGGGTCATCTCTTCTGACATCGAAGCTGTGTATTCGCTGATTCAGCGCAGAGGTATCCAGGTTAACGTTTAGCACTCACTCATTGATGAATGCGGCTTTTCGGGCAAGGTGTGCCTGCCGGCGTCTGCGGATTGCTCCGGTTGCATACTTTGTTGCCAGTATCCGCTGTATGTCAGAAAACCGTCGCCACGGATGGTGAGGTATCCGGTGCTCGGTGCACCACGAAGCAAGATAGCCTTTTGCAAAAACAACATCGGCAAACTGAACTGCACACGTGTCCGACATCCCGTCGCCGATATACACCAGAACCTCATCGTCGGCAAGCCGCTGCAACAGTGCATTCCGCTTACATCCGGCACAAAAACAACTGCAGCTTTCCGAAGCACCGGGGTAGCCCCCTCTCCACCCCTGCGGTGTATAGCGCATGGTGTTGCATGCAACGTCGGCAATCGTAATGCCTGCATTATGCAGAATCGGATAAATGTAAGCATCAAAACCATCGCTTACTACGGCAAGCCGGCAATCAGTAGAACGTAGCCATTCAAGAAATGAAATAAACGTACTATCAATTTCTCTGCTGTTAAGCCACTGTGCAAGTACTTCCGGTGTACACGTATCTGCGAGGGAGGCCAGGGCCATATCGTAATACTCGGCAACAGTTATGCGTCCGGCTACCAGCAAAGCGGTAATCTCGGTAACGCTACCGAATTCAGCAAAAAGATCGTCCGACGTATCCCGGCACGAAATCGTACCATCAAAATCAACAGCTATAAGCATCAGTACGTGTAAAAGCCCCTTCCCGAACGTATTCCCAGCCATCCAGCGCGGACGTACTGTTTAAGCAGAACGCACGGACGATACCGTTCCTGTTGGTATTCACGATGCAGTGCCTCAAGAACAATGAGTACAACATCGAGTCCGATTTTATCTGCCCATGCAAGCAGTCCTCTTGGGTAGTTAACGCCCAGCTTCATTGCATTGTCAATATCTGCAGGGTGGGCCACACCTTCCATTACGGCAAAGGCGGCTTCATTAATCAGCATCACCAGAACGCGCAACTGAACCAGTGCCACTCTATCCTCTACAATGTTTGGAACGTACCCCAGGGTGCGAAGCAGACCAGCAGCGCTTTCAAGGTGTTGGGGATTGGTGTTTAGTCCGGCGCAGATATCGGCTGACGATGCGTGATGTGTAATGCCGGGTCCCAGTGTTACGCCGGTAATCCGCTCAGGCTGGTTTGCAAGCAGGCCAATCTCCGTTGCCGTATTGCTATGCACTGACGTTATAATTGTAGCCTGGGGATTAAGGCTGCATGCAATTTCCAGAATCGGTATTCTTTCATTGAGGGGAGCCACTGATAGCATTACAATGTGCGAGAATGCAATGGTCAGAGAACCGGGCTCGCGCACAACATAGGGTGCAAATTTGCCAAACTCCGCGGGATCAGAACCCGTGATGCTGCGTTCCGGAATGCCCTCGCTGAAATCGTCGTCGAAATCTTCGTCAATCCCTATAGCCGGCAGAATATAGAAACTCACCGAGGCAGCCTGAAGCTTTTCGGCAAAGTCAGTTACAAAGTCCACATCGCCCAGGAGCAGAACACTTTGACTGGATGAATTTGGTAACGAGTACACCTTCATATTTTACGAACATACGGGAGTAGATTTGTTGTTCTATGAGTAACATGCTAATTCGAATCCTTGCTGCTGCCGTTGGAATCCCCCTGGCAGTACTTGTAATTGTTGCCGGAGGATGGTGGTATAACGTTGCCATTATTGCCGTGACAACGCTTGCACTAAATGAGTTTTATTCGCTTGCAGCTACGAAGGGTATAGCTGTAAACAGATATGTGGGCCTGGTGTGGAGTATTGCTGTCCAGGTTTTTATTTCGATTGCAGCCGGCGGAGGAGGCTTCCAGGGCTTATTATGGTTTGCCCATAGTGTTGTGTTGTTTGTGGCTGGAATCCTGATAACTCTTGTAGCCGAGTTGTTCCGTAACCGCGAAAATCCAATTCAGAATATCGCCGTTACCGCAATGGGTGTGCTTTACATTACTCTTGGCATGAGTGCCCTGCTGGTGCTTCGCACCGGCATGATGTCATTTACCAATGGAACCGTAGGCGAGAAGGGTGCATCGCTGGTTTTGGTGCTGTTTGCCACCGTCTGGATATGCGATTCGGCTGCGTACTTTGCCGGCATGAGTTTTGGCAAACACAAACTGTTCCCCCGGGTAAGCCCCAAGAAAAGCTGGGAAGGGGCTTTGGCAGGCTTTGCAGCCTCGGTTATTGGTTTTATCCTGCTGAGTAACTGGCTGATGCCTCAGTACCCTGTATGGCTGGGAATAGTTAGCGGAGCTGTGGTTGGCAGCATTGGACTGATTGGCGACTTAGTGGAATCGCTGCTAAAAAGAGATGCCGTTGTTAAGGATAGCTCACAGTTAATCCCCGGGCACGGTGGTGTACTGGATCGGTTTGATTCGATGCTGTTTGTTGCTCCTGCTATTTTAATCCTTCTTACAGTGGCGGCTATTCTGATGGGACCGTTCTGAGATGAGCCCGCATCGTCACGAAGAAGAAGGCACGCATGGCGGACACCACCATATCCATGAATTTCGCGACATACGTCCGCTGCGCATTGCGCTACTCCTAACAGGGCTTGTGCTTGCTGTACAATTAGTTGGCGGTCTTCTTACAAACAGTGTGGTTTTGGCAAGTTATGCCGCTCACGTATTCGTTGATGTTTCGTCACTCCTGATTGCCTACATTGGCTTAACGCTGGGAGCCCGAATGCAGTCGCGCCGGGGTACACGCTTTACCTTTGGACTGCGACGACTTGAGATACTGGCTGCGCTTACCAACGGTTTTGTATTGATTGGAATTTGCGTATTCATTGTCCTGGAAGCTATTGGCAGACTGTCACATCCGATGCACGTCCATGCCGATGAGATGCTGTGGGTTGCAATTACTGCGTTTGTGGCGAATTCGTTTAGTGCCTGGTATTTGCATAAGTCAACCCACATTACCACACGTAGTGCCTATTTGCACGTGGTCACAGACTTAATGTCGAGTATTGGTGTTGTTATAGCTGCAATCGCAGTAAAGCTTACTAACTGGCCGCTGATTGATTCAGCTATCGGAATCGCAATTGCCGTTGTGATTTCGGTGGGCGCAATTCGAATTATCAGAGAGGCTTTAATCATTCTCATGGAAACAGCTCCTTACCGGCTTAGTATTGCTGACCTTGAAGCAGGCGTAAGGAGCATCCCCGGAATTCTTGATGTCCACGATATACATGTATGGCAGCTAAGCCGTAAAGAATCCGCCGCAACACTGCACGTAGTTACGCAGCAGCCAAATGACGAGATGTTGCGTGCGGTGCAGCAGTTCCTTCATGATCACTTTGGTATTCACCATGTTACCGTCCAAATAGAGCAATCTAATTTAAATGATGAGTGCTAACGCAGGATGAACACAGAGCATTACCTGCTCTGGCACGCCAATACGGTGAGTTGCGGTTTGAATCGTGGATTTTACAAATCTCAAAATCGTCATGTTAGCCGGGAGTACCTCTTGGGTACGTTACCATACACCGTATGTCAGTCGGTTGGGAATGATCATTGAGTTGCACCGCACAGAGACCTGCGATTGGAGTCACCCGGTCTGGGTTGTCGGGTATGGCTTGTTACCCCGTGTAGATAGGTGCACACTCATCTAACGCGGGTTGACGACGAATACCCGAATCAGGGTATTTTTACCAATAATAAAGTAAGTTATAAAATAGCAATCATGTACCGTTGTAAGTTTACCAACCGGGCCAACCGGAGTTTATTGTGAGTCGAATTATGCCTGCGTGGCAGGGAGCCACTGTCACGCAGACATCCGGCCAAACAATCAAGAGGTTTTATTTACCGGAGAGGTGCAGGTGAATATCTGTCGGCATTTCGTTAGGGTGGTCTTAGTTTTACTGTGTGTCAATGCAGTCGTAAACGCCCAAACATTAATTGGTGGCAAACTGCAATTATTTGATCCTGTATCAGGGAATAAGACTGTTGTTCAGCCAGGACTTTCATCTGGCACGGATACACTCATGTTGCCGGCAACCAGTGGTAAACTACTCGCTGGTGATACATCCAGGGTATCGGCAGCATGGCTGGTTGGCAGGAATGACCTGACGGCACCGGCGAACAATACCGTTGGCTCCACATCAGCTCATGATGTTATTCTGATTGCCGGGGGTACGGCCTCAGCCAATCAACGCCTGATACTCTCCGCTTCGTCTAATACGATTTCTACCAGTGATGGTGGGGGATTTCGGTTTGCCGAGCCTGTTGCTGATGGTGGGAATTTTACAGCTTTTATTCCGGCGGCACAACCAGAAAATATCGTTTATACATTGCCAAAGTCAGCACCTGCCTTAAATCAGTTTTTAAAGGCTACCGAGGTAGCTGGCAGTAACGTCACCCTTGGTTGGGCCGTTGTAAGTGGTAGTGGGTCGCACTATGTAGGAGAACACCATGCCGGAGGAATTGTATTCTGGGTTGATTCGTTAGGGAACCACGGCCTGATTGTCAGCATGATTGACCTTGATGCTAATGAAGCATGGAGTAATGTTGACAGCGTTGCATGTGGAAATACAACCAGTGATGACGGGAAAGTAAATACAGCGAACATCATTGCACAAACTGATCACACGAGCAGTGCTGCTAAGCTGTGTGATGACTATTTCAATGTTGACTATGGTACGGGACGGTTTAATGATTGGTACCTGCCCAGCAGGGATGAATTTGAACTGCTCAAGAATAGCAATGTGGAGGTGGAAAATGCATTATCGGTTTATGGGGCACCAGCAACGCTTTTTGACGTAAACGTTTACTGGACCAGCACGGAAACAGACAACAAGAATTCAATAGCGTATTCATTTGACACATATTCATTTGTAAGCGTCCGAAAAAACACAACCCATTATGTACGGGCTATACGCTCGTTCTAGCAGGATGTACTACCTGGATCAACTAAACGGTTATTTACGAGGTGATATGATTCGATACTGCAGGTTAATTGCCGTCTGCTGCATGTTGTTATGTGGGGCTGTTGCCAAGTCGCAAACTCTTATTGGCAGTGGTTTGCAATTCTTTACATCTCAACCCGGGAAATTGACTGTTGTCACCCCGGGGACTGTTTCTCAAACCACGACTCTGACGCTGCCCGATTCCACCGGTACGCTGCTGATACGGAGTGCCCAGGGTGAGTCCGGCGCATGGCTTCTTGGCGGCAACAATTTATCTGGCTCATCATCTGTTGAGTTTGGCTCGGCAACCAATAACAACGTAGTACTGATTGCAGGCGGAACAAGTGCATCAAACCACCGCCTGATTCTGAACTCGACAGAGAACGTTACGTCCACGACCGATGGTGGCGAGATTCGTTTTTTAGAACCATCGGCGAGCGGGTCAAATTACAGTTCTTTTAAGGCAGCTGCACAAACAAGCAGCGTTAGCTACGTACTTCCGGTCACAAAGCCGGTTGTAGGCCGGTACCTGAAAGCAACCGGTATCAATGGAACCGAGGTTACTCTGTCGTGGGAAGTAGCTGCAGGTGGAGTAAATCACTATGTAGGCGAACAGTATGGTGGCGGTGTGGTGTTCTGGGTTGACGAAACCGGTAATCACGGTTTGATTATCAGTATGGTGGATGTTGGAGTGAATGTTACCTGGAGTAATCTGTACAATGACTGGTGCGGAAATACTAATGATGACGACGGGAAGAATAATACAGCAAGCATTATTGCGCAGGCAGGCCACACCAACAGTGCTGCTAAACGATGCGATGACTACTATAATGACGACTATGGCACCGGCCAGTTTAATGACTGGTATTTGCCGAGCATGAATGAAATGAAGAAGATTTGGTCTTCTTTGTATGAAATAAGCAAGGGAATTACCAATTATGGAGCACCTGCCACTCAAATCGATAATAAACCTTACTGGACAAGCACGGAGAACAGCGCTACCCAGACAATTGCTTTAAACTTTGTTACCTGCCATTTTCTCCCCTATTACAAGGCTACTCGTTGCAATGTCAGGGCAATTCGCTCCTTTTGAAAAACACTTCTTTTACGTCACCCTTCACGTTATTAATTCTAATTGCCAATGTCGTTATGCAACGTACAAAATATCGCCGGAAACCGACTCTGCTGAGCATGTGCAGTTTTAACAAAGTACATTGTAGTGCGAATGTAAATTCCGTACGAAGCCTGATGAGTGCCTCATCACGGCTGCTGCTGAGTATCGCAGTCATACTGATGGCGGGACTTACAGTTGCGGTATCACAAACGCTGATTGGGAGGTCGGTTCAGTTTTTTGAACCCGGAACCAGTTATCAAACATTTCTCGTCCCTTCAAATTCAACTCAGGTGGTTACAATTACTCTTCCGAGTGGAGACGGTACTCTACTTGTTGACAAAGGGTCGGGGGCTTCGGATGCATGGCTGCTGGGCGGGAACGATCTTTCGGGGCCGGCGGATAATCGGCTTGGATCAACTTCAAACAACAATGTGATATTCTGTGTCGGTGAAACGGCACCTACTAATCGTCGCCTTGAATTATCGTCGTCAGCCAATGCGATAACTGTAACCAACGGTGGTGAGCTGCGGTTTGCTGAACCTGCTGCAGACGGTTCACATTATACGGGATTTAAGGCAAAGGCTCAGGCAACTGATATTGTTTACGTACTACCTTCATTAAAACCACAGGGCAATCAAGCGTTAAAAGTTACCCATGTTGCTGGCGATACGGTTGCACTGTCATGGGCTAATGTGGGCGGCGGTGGAACTCATTACGTGGGTGAGCGATATGGCGGCGGTATTGTGTTCTGGGTTGACGAAACCGGAAATCACGGTCTTATTGTAAGCATGGTAAATATCAGTGCCGGTGCAGCGTGGAGTAATGTGACTAATGCGATTGTTGGCACCAATGACTGGAATGGTGCCGCTAATACGACAGGAATTCTTGCCCAGGCAGGCCATACGAATAGTGCGGCAAAAATCTGTGACGATTATACAAACGGTGACTATGGTACCGGTGTTTATAGTGACTGGTATCTTCCGAGCAGAGGTCAGCTTATTCACATCTGGAATAACTGGACGGCAGTTCAAAATGCTCTTGCTAATTATGGTGCACCCGCAGAGCTCATTGCTCAGTATCCATACTGGAGTAGTACAGAATATGCCGAGAATCAGGCTTTTGCAGTAAACTATAAGAATATTTGGATTCCCAACGCCGCCAAATATGATGCTATTCCTTACGTCCGCGCCGTACGCTCCTTTTAGGAACTTCGACCTCAGGCATTATTGCCATTTACTGAATAGTATAGCAGGGATTGCTCAAGTATGCAATCGGACGCTACTTCCCGTAAAATTCCAGAGCCCCTTGCCGCATACGTTCAAGCTCTGAACGCAGCAGATACATCATGTGGCCTGCATCGTAATACGTAAGCGAGATATTGCCCCGAAGCGATTCAGGCAGCCCCAGGTGTTGTATGGTGTATTCGGCTCCATACACTGGTGTTGCAAGATCGTAATATCCGCATAGAACCCAAACGCGCAGTGCGGGGTTGGTGACGATGGCGTTGCGAAGCGCCGGGGCAACATTCAGATATTCGTTCTTAACGTTCCCGTAATCCCACGGCCATACACGCCCGGTAAGTACTTCGTATGGGAGCAGTGTTGTGACCTTTAATTCGCGGGACAGGTAGTCATTGATACAGGTAGAAAAAGCGCCTCCGGCTGCCGGGTGGTAGCTGGGGTCCTGCTCCATGAATTCAGAAAGCTGATTAACAAGCGGACCTGTATAGCGTCCATCAAATCTGCCAACCTGCTGTCCGGTACTGCGCAGCAGCTCAGCACAGAACCTGAAAATGTTAATTCGTAGATCGGAGCGCTCAATGAACTCTGCTGATAACCCGGTGTACCGGCTGATGCGCTGAACAAGTTTTGTACGGTCTGCACCCTGCAGCGCAGAGCCTGCCATTAAAGCAATGGCGTATTCGTTGCGGGCAAATTCAGTAACCTCACGCACAACATCTTGTACCGATTTCTGCTGTAGGTCTGCCGACAGCTTTTTGTGATACCAAGCAGTAGCTGCATACGTAGGCAGGAATGAAATAAACGGAAGGTCATTCCCTTCGTCGAAACTAATCGTCTGAAAATTTAATACAGCACTCACCAGAATTACGCCGTTAAGATACATCCCGTAGCGTGCCTGCAGATGCTCGCTCAAGCCCGAGGCGCGTGTAGTCCCGTATGATTCGCCAATTAGATATTTTGGAGAACCCCACCGCTGGTTGTCGTTGATATACCGCCGGATAAATTCGCCAACTGATTCGATATCCTGCCTGTAACCATGGAAGTCCTGGCCGGCAGTCTTCTCGTCGGTTGCCCGTGAATATCCTGTGCTCACGGGATCGATAAACACCAGGTCAGTAAGGTCAAGCCAGGAATACTCGTTATCAACAAGTTCGCAGGGAGGTGGGAGGGGGCTTCCGTCAGTGGCCATGTTTACTCTGCGAGGGCCAAGGACGCCGAGATGCAGCCACACACTCGACGAGCCGGGCCCTCCGTTGAATGAGAAGGTCACCGGACGCTTGGCCGCATCCTTGACATTGTTACGGGTGTATGCAATGTAGAACACGTTTGCTTTTACCGTTCCATCTTCCTTGGTAAGCTGTAACTGTCCGGTAGTAACCGTATAGTCAACAACTGTACCGTTAATCGTAACCGATGCCTTTGTACTGGTAGGACTTGGGTGTACGTTAACCGTTGTGGTATCATTTGCAGCATGAGAAAAACCAAGCATACAAAAAAACGCAACCAGTATGCTCATCCAGGGCTGGCAGAGAGTTAATCTATGGTACAAGTTTCATCCTTAAAATAGTCTTCAACATTTAGTCTACAACATGGTGTTACTGGTACATCAATTAGGGTCGGCCTCACTTCGCAGCGACGTTTGTTTTGCGGCTATTGCATCCGGTGAAGGCTGCTGTACGCTTTCAAGGAAGGGAGCAACATCGGCAAACAAACCTGACACAGTTTCTTTTTGAATGTATTCCGCAACCGCACTCAGGCTACCCGTTTCGTTAAATACCCGCAACTGTCTGTCGGCACCTGAACCGTTTTCTAATATCGTGTTGATATATTCAATTTCTTTCCTGGATCCTAAGTCATCAACCACATCATCTACAAAATCCAACAGCTCGCGGATTAGTTCACGGGCAGGCAGCTCAATCTGACGTCCCCAGTCAATAAGTTTACCATCCAGCCCGTATCGTACGGCACGCCATTTATTTTCCATGAGCAGTGATCGGCGGTACTGGCGGAACGAAAGGTTGCGCTGGTACAGTGAATAGAGCTTTGCCGCAATTGCCTGACAGAGTGCTGCAATGGCAACTGTTTCCTCGATACGCATAGGAATATCACAGATGCGAATTTCAAGAGTAGGGAAGAAGGGGTGTGGTCTGATGTCCCACCAAATTTTCTTTGCGTTGTCAATCGAGCCCGTTTTGACCAATAAGTTAACATAGTGCTGGTATTCACTCCAGTCAGAAAACAGGTCGGGAAGAGCGGTACGCGGAAAGCGCTCGAAGATCTTTGAGCGATAGCTTTTCAGGCCGGTATTATCGCCTTCCCAGAACGGGCTGTTGGTAGAAATAGCCAGAACGTGCGGCATAAAGTAACGCATCTCGTTCATAATCTGAACCTGCAGCTCTCTGTTTTCGATGCCAATATGAATGTGCATGCCAAAAATCAGTAACGAGCGAGCCAGCAGTTGCATGTCTTCGATAATAACCTTGTAACGATCGTCTGGATAGATCTCCTGATCTTCCCACAATGCAAACGGGTGTGTAGAGGCGGCGCCTATTAGCAAACCATTCTGTTTGGCAAGATGGTTAACAATACTCCGAATCTTGGTTACCTCGAACTGGACCTCCTGTACATTCTTGCAAACAGCTGTGCCAATTTCCAACATTGAGCCATGCATCTCGGGTTTAATATGCTCGTGAAGCAGCAGACGTCCCTTGCTGATAAGCTCCAGATTCACGTGGGACCGAAGATTATACGTTTCCGGATCAAGTGCCATGTATTCTTCTTCCACGCCAAGAGTGAACGACGGACGCTCGTACGGGTTGCCTGGGTCGAACATAATACCGGTGTCTTCTGCCGACATAGTACTCCTCTTCAAAAAAATAATGCAACAAGATAGTATGCGGAACGTTCATGTTGTACCCATTTAAAAAACTTTGATTGTTGTAGTTTGGTATTATGGCTGAATTAAGTATCGAAAGCAACGGGCTGCTGGAAACAACGGCCATCTATTACAATGGGACACAACTGCGGGGGGTTCGTGAGATTCTGCTGAATCTGGACGAAAACGGCACATTTGATGCCATCATGCAGTACAAGGGTACCGATGGTGAGCTGTACACCCGAAATATCCTGCAGGACTACCCCGACCTTATTGTAACTACTGAGCCCTCGTTTACGGAAGAAGAAGCCAGGTCACTTCGGCTGCTAACATTGGACAGTGACGGAACGCTGGAAGGAACGGTGGTAGCACTGGATGGCGTTCGGCAGGAGGGCATCGTTAGTTTATATGTTCAGATCTCGGGTCCGCCCGACATCAAGCTTCTTGGTGAAATAACGTATCGGGAAGCTGACGGACAGCTTACCAAGGAAGGAATTTGGTGATGAAGTCGTGTAGAAATCTTGTTGCCATTGTAACTATGATCCTGATGATAGTGGCAGGATTAGCCAGTGAGGCTTATGCACAGCGGTCACGTGGAGGCGGATCGTTTGGCGGCAGCCGTGGCGGAGGGGGCTCTTTTGGTGCGCCCAGATCTATGCCCCGGTCAGTGCCGTCGGGCGGCGGGTCATTTGGCGGATCACGCCGCTCCCCGTCGGCAGCACCTTCACAGCCATATTCGAATGGTACAACACCGCGCCGGTATTCTGCACCAAGAGCAACACCCGGAGGACAGCAGCCGGCGGGAATGCCATCGTACGGTAATGGTGCATTTGGCGGCACACGCCTCTCGAACAGTCAACAGTACACGTCGCGCTACGGTCTGCCAAGGAAGACGGAAACGCGCCAGGTGACGGGGACACAGGGGGCCGGGAATTATCAGTTTCAGTACTATGGCGGGATGGGCGACAGATTTATGATGGGGTATTTTCTTGGCAGTATCCCCTGGTATTACAGTATGCCATTTCACCCTGCCTTTTATTACTCAGCCCCTTACACCGTTAAAAATACCGATGGTTCGGTAAGTGTGTATCCTGGTACATTCCAGTGGGGTGAACTATTCTTTGTCCTGCTTTTAGTTGGCGGACTTGGTTTTATTATTTACGTATGGCTAAAAAACAAGCGCCGCCGTGCAATACACGGCGGCGTTGATATGTCGCGTTCTTCCTTCGGGTGATTACCGAACCACAGTCAGAGGAATGTACCGGATTGCGTGAGGAGTTGTTACGCATATTGCGTAGTGTCCTACAGCAAGATTTCCCACCTGAAGAACATGGGCGCCTGGCTGCAGCTCGCCGGAGGACTGAATTGTTAGACCTTGAATATCAACAATATTTACAGTAGCCTGGGCTGGCAGATGCAGCGTTATACTGCTTGAGGCAGGGTTTGGATACGCGTGAAGTTTGCCAGCAATCGATTCCGAAACCGATGTGGGTCGTTTAACATAGCCGTTCAGCTGTAATGTCAGAGGACCGTTCTGCGCGTTGGCAAAAACTGTTACCGTAGCAGAATAGCTGCCTGTAGTGGTAGCATACATGCGTACAGGCAGGCGAATGGAGCTGTCGGCAATTATCACGGTCGGTGGCTCACTTGTAATCCGGAATGCATCGGCTGGTGTAGCCACTTGCGGAGAAATAACGATTGAGTCGATGGTGATGTCGCTGGTGCCGGTATTACTTATCCGGATGCTTCGAAGTCTGTTCTGTCCTGCTTCCAAGGTATCGTAGTTTACAAACTCTGATTCAACACTGAATATGCGCGTACCGTTTGGACCTGAGAACCTGTATTCCAGCATAGCAACTGTCTCTCCGGCGGTTATCAACAGTGGTGTAGGCGCCATGCGTGCAACAGCGTACTTTGTTGGACCTGCTGCCTTGCTTAGTACAACATTCCAGGTCTCACCAGTATCGTCGCTGGCAAATACCTCGCCATTGCTTCCTATCAGTAAGTGGTGAGGTCCGGGGCTAGCTACTGCCACAGCACTGATGCCAAGGGTTGCCGGATCAAATACCTGTGCATTCCATGTTCCGCCGTTGGTTGTGTTTGCCAGCCATGTTTTACCGGATGCTTCGTACAGGAGTACTCCGTTTTTTGAATCCGTAAATGCCACAGATTTAATAACAGCACCACTAACGGGTAGCAGAGACGTCGTCCACGTTAATCCACCATCTTTTGTAATGATAATTCGTTGTGATGTGGTCCCAAACCAGGCTCCGGTTTCGTTGCCATACACTATTCCTGTTAGTGTTGATTCCTTGGTATTCGCAACGGGTGCATTATTCAGGCGCTGCCAACTATACCCGCCATCGGTTGTTCTGGCAAGACCCAGCTTACCACCTACGGGATCCCCAAATGCTACGCCTGTGGTGCTGTTGAACATGTGAATACCGGCAACGGAGCCCATAAAGGAACTCACATCTTTCTTTGACCACTGGCTCATGTCAGTTGAGCGCGCAATGGTGGGCTTGCCAGCCTCCAAACCGCCAATAACAACGCCGGAGCCTGCAATCCCATGGATTGCTGTTGGACTAAACGGAACACCGGCGATTGCACTGGAGCCCTTCAGAGAGCCATAGGCCAGCGCCGCCTGGTTGAACAGTGTTATCGATGCATATAATTGGCCATCAGATGCCAGGTCGAGAATCCCGTAGCTAACAAATTCACTTGGTGGCGACAGCGTGTGCTTGTTTGTAGTGGACAGGAGTACGGGGACATTTACAACCGCATAGTTAACGTACGATCCGGCCTGGATTGTAACGATAAAGTTCAGGTTCGCTTCGTACCAGGGAAACGTTGGCTTAAGCTGAACCGTGATATTGAGTGATTCGGTCTGATCGTGATTAAAATTAGGAACCGTGATCGTGTTACTGCCGCTGATGACTGCATTATTGGAACGCGGTGTTATGGTTACCTTTACGTTAGATGCTGATGCCAGATAGTTTTTAAGTTCCAGTGTAACAGGAGTAGGATCGTAATTGGTAATGATACCTGAACCACCGGCTTGCACACTGTTTACTCCAATACCCGGCAAACGGTCTCCGGAGGTGAAAGAGGCGTTAAACTTTAGTGCGCGCTCGGCATTAACACGGCCGTAATAGTACTGGCGGTCCGAACTGCTGACACCGTTTAAGAGGTCAGCAGTTGATCTGATTTGATGCGTAATCATCTGCGGTGTCCAGTCAGGATGCTTTGCCTTAATTAAACCGCAGATACCGGCAACCAGTGGGGCTGAAAAAGAGGTACCACTAAATGTTTGGTAACGATTGTTAGGGAAAGTGGAGTAGATGTCGTCACCCGGAGCATAAACGGTAACATCTGATCCGTAGTTGGTAAAGCTTGAAGGCCTGTCGGAAAGGCTTGATGCACCAACATTGAGCACGCCCTCATACCCTCCCGGGTAGAACTGCGTTTTATCGGTAAACAAGCTGTTGTTTCCGCTGGCAGTAACTACAAGTGAGCCTTTTCCAAGTGCATAGTTGATTACATCCTTGCCCAGGGGATTGTTCTGTGTACCACCCCAGGAGCAGTTGATGACGGCTGCCCCCATATCGGCTGCGTAAACGATTCCCGGGTATCCTGCAAGAATGCCGCCAATCTGCGGGTTATCGGAGGCTGCCTTGATAGGGAGTAGCGTGCACTTAAAACCGGTTGATGCAATACCGCGGTTGTTGTTTGTTTGGGCTGCGGCACATCCCGCTACGGCAGTACCGTGTCCGTTGGTTTGATTAATCGTTCCAAATCGTACCTTCGGGTCGCCATCGGGTCGGAGTACACCTGCCTGCGCTTCCTGCATGGTAATGTTACCAACAAAGTCCCAGCCGTTAACGTCGTCCACAAAGCCGTTCTTGTCATCATCGATTCCATTACCGGGAATTTCACCTTTGTTAATAAACACCTGTCCTGCAAGGTCAGAGTGCTCGATATCTGTTCCGCTGTCAATAATAGCGATTACAACATTTGATGCCCCTTGCGAGATATCCCATGCCGCCTCGAGCTTCATGGTTTTCATCCACGGCTGTTTGGTGGCATAATCAGGGTCGTTCGGTACAAAACCAGGTTGATGGATTTCCATGGGAATGGCGTATTCAACGTCGGGCGCTTCCATCAGTTTCATGCATACGTCAAACGGATCAACCGATTCAGAGTACCGAACGGTGTACACTCTGTCCAGGCCGATAGCACCTGCAATTCCGTCGGATGTAATGTTTTGAAACGTACTCGATACGCTTCTGGAGCCAACCGATGCCAGAACGATGTTGGCCAGGCTGCCTTCGATTGTAGAGGAGTTGTGTAAAACGCCATGGGTGGCACGAGTTTTTACAATAACAACCCCAGGCACATATGTTCCGGCCTTCATCCGCGAAAGCGTGTGTACAGAAGGGAGCACCGTGGTTCCGTTAGCAAAACTTCGTTGCGGCAGGTAAACCGAGTACGAGCCGTTGCCGGGCTGAACCTGTGATTGGAGGTGGTAAGGGAGTGTAATAACAATGCATAACAGGAGCAGACAAAATGTCAACCTACGTTTCATGAAGCTATCTGTGTAAGGTGAAGCAATGGTGTACAGACGTTTGAAGCCGTCAAAGGATACAGCGTCAGTGCAAAACTAACTGCATTGAATCACCATTTGGGGTGACAATGTCCAGCCGGCAGCCTGACCCTGTTTGTTCACCGGCAGGATACAACTCGCAGCCCATTAGGTTAAAGTAGCGTACCAGCCCGGCTGGATTGGCGGTGAGTTCAGAAACGCTACTTGGGATGAGCGGTATCAAAGCCCCCTTCCCCCAAAGAGGTCCGGGGAGGTTTTCTGACGTTGTAACAGGACGTATTCGTAAAACGGTGTGGCCGGTAGGGATTGGAATCGAAACAGTTGTGTCGGATTCCGAAAGTATTGTTACCCAGGTAATCGGCACGAACTGGTCGTTCCGGGTTGGAGCTGATTCAATCAGACACAGGGTGTTGCCCGCCATTTCGCCGGGAGCAGCCGACACCCTTGGTATATGCAGTGAAATCATCGTGTTACCAAGTGTGCTGATTGAAGGGGGCTCTGTTAAGGCTGGTCCCTGAAGTCGTAGCGTGGGGTCGCCCAGCAGCATGATGTGTATGCCCCGACTGCCCAAGTAGTACGGGGCAAAGTCGCCGCTGGCTTCGTCCATAATTGTGGCTCCAATGTATGAATCCGTATTGCAAGCCGACGTTTTCATGCATTCCCCGATGGTTTCGCCTGAAGCAAGACCATGCATAAACCAGTGAGGGCGGCCAGACCACCCGCAGGTAAGGGCAGTACCCTTGGTGGCAAGCACCGTCCGCATTATGTTGTCGGTACTGTTTACGTCGCCAAAGTAGCTTCCAAACAGCAACGTAAACGTGGCATTGATTGCAGCAGATGCAATTTCGGCAGTATTCCCAACACCGTCGCAGTGTTCGTAGCCACCACCGCCGCAACCATAAGCCAGCAGCACCGACAGTGTATCGAGCGACGGCCGTGGGCGCCGCTGATCAGGTATCCAGTCGCCTTCGATTACGTTGTGTGAGCCAACGATCGCCGAGAACGAACGCCAGGCGGAAGCCGAAAAGGCTTCGGTGATGCGCAGGCCCTGCTGGACGCGGGTAAAGAGTCCGAAATTGTCATCAATAACTCCCATTCGTACCGGCACAGAATTCTGAATCCGGTAGTTGTGAACTTTATTTAGATAATGTTTGAGTAATTTAATTTCTGCTGATCGGTTTTCGCCCGGAATGCTTCCCATCGCAGGCAGGTCCCACATATCTACTCTGCCAACACAGAGTTCGATATCAGTAGGAATTAGCGAAGCATCAAACTTCCCGTCTCCCGGCACGTTTTTGTTTTCGGTCCGGTTTGCAACCGTATCTGCCTGAATGTTAACCTCGCTATCGGTCCACTGATAATCGGCTGGCACACCGGCTGATGTGCGAACATCAGCGTAATACAAATCCGACGCCCAGGCGCCACCGTGTTCCGGGTGATAGTCAGGATTGGGCACAGCGCCGCGTGTATTAAAGCCTCCGCTGGTTGCGTACGGGATATGTCCGATAAGGTACAGGTGGGTAAGGGGCTCAGGTCTTTTGAAAAATGTTGGAACTATGTATGTTTTTTTAATTTCAGCCGGTTGCATATTGCCGGGAACAAACTCAACGTCAACCATCCATCCTTCCTCGAGTAAGTCGGTGGTCAGTATTGTAATGTCATTGGCAAGAGCATCTGAAAGGGCTGCTTCTACCAGGATGAGAATACGTTGTGACGGAATCGGGTTCCCGGTGAGTGACCTACGGTTTAGTCCAACATAGCCGGTGGCAACAAACGGGATTGAATCAACCGTCCACTGTTGTATTATTTGAACTTCTGTTACCGTCGTATCGCCAATCTCGGCAGAGAACGGTGCATTATCAACTGTTTTCAACGGCGTCCAGTCTGCATTTTGGTGACGCCGAACAAAAACCGCTGCAGGTGTATGTTTTTCAGGAGGCATCCACGAAATGCGAACCGTTGTATCGTTTACAGTCTCAACATCCGTTAGTATACAGGCACTGCGTGGTGACTGTGATAAAAGAGGTAACGGCATGCCGGTAATTAACAGGAATGCCGCACTGATAAAAAAAAGCTGAGAGTTGTAACGAACTTTAGCCATGGTGGTTTTTAATGACGTAATATTGCTCTAGTACAAACAAGACATTGAAAAGCAACAAGAGTTTCACTATAATCAGGAAGATTTTTATGAAAAAAAACTGGTTAGGTATCGGCGTCGGCCTTACGGTGATGATGCTGTTAGCCGTTGGATGCGGAAATAATACCAACGAGCCTGATCCTGAGTATGACAGGCTGGTAGGCACTACCTGGCAGGATCAGTTTGGTTCTTCGGAATGGGATGCAGATGTGTTTGAAAACATGCAGACCTCGATTGATGTCACTGACTGCTCGATCGAAAATGAAATGCGTGAGCGGCCTGATCCGAATAAGGGCGGGCGTCCAGACAGGCCTGCGTTCCATCCGTGGCAGCGCTTGATCAATGCCCTCAAGCTTACGCCTGAGCAGCAAGCCTCTGTAAAGGATCTACTTGCCAAATTCAGTTCCTGCACAGATGAAGCCCGTAACATCATGAAGGACCACCAGTTGGAGATTATCCAGAGGGCCAATCAAGCACGTGCTGACGTTATTGCCCAGGTACGTGCAGGTGAAATTACACGGAAAGAAGCACTTGAAAAAATCCGTGCCATTAACAAGGATGCCCGCGAAGCTCTCCGCAACTCTGATGTTGCCAAACGGGTTCGCGAAATGGTAAAAAACTGTGAAGATGAATTTCTGGCATCGCTAGACAGTGTGCTGACCCCCGAACAGAAGGAAATCCTTAAGAAATACCTTGACCACCGCAACTCCGATGGTCCCGGACGCGGTCCAGGACCGGGCAAGCGCGGATAGCAGCCCAGTTGTAAGCCAGATAACCACCGAAAACCAGTGCCTGTGAGATCATCACAGGCACTTTTGTTTGTGTAGATTGCACGTTTATGACGGGAATGGTGCAAAAATTTGGTCGCATGGTTCTGAATGCCATTGCGGAAGTTGGACAGATCATGCAACTGCTGACCGCAACGCTCTGGTATTCCCGAAGAGTGGTTAAGGACAGGGTGCTGGTTCTTGATCAGATGCGGATTGTAGGCGCAGACTCATTGCCACTTGTTATTCTTGTTGGCTCGTTTACCGGAGCAATCGCAGCGTTGCAGGCTACAAACCTTTTTGCAAAGTTTAATCTAATTGGAATTGCCCGACCGTTTATTGGTGGCTCCATTGCAACTGTGGTTTTTACCGAATTAACACCGGTACTAACAGCCCTTGTCATTGCTGGACGCGTTGGAGGCGCGATTGCTGCCCAAATTGGAACCATGCAGGTGAGTGAGCAGATCGATGCTCTGGAGATGATGGCAATTGACAAGAACCGGTACCTGGCAATGCCCAGGGCTATTGCTGCGCTTACCATGATGCCCCTTCTGGCAGTGTTTTCGAACGTGGTAGCCCTGGCAGGCGCTTATATCCTGACGGCTGTGAAATTTAACTTTAGCGCAGTGACCTTTTTTACCTCAATTCAGCAGTTCTTTCAGCCTGGTGAGATTTTCATCGGTATCTTTAAGTCACTGGTTTTTGGAGGCTTTACGGCACTTATTGGTATTCACGTAGGCTTCCACACCAAGGGTGGTGCCGAAGGCGTAGGGCAGAGCACCGTACGTGCCTTTACCATTTCGGCAGCCGGAATTCTTGTTATTGATGCCCTGTTTGGCATCGTGTTTTAACATCGCCAGGGAATCCACCTGCCCAATTCCTTGCAAGTTCCTGCTTCTACCCCAAACCTCTTGCCGGAACATCAATAATACTCTATTTTTGCCGTCCTATTAGCACTCAGTTACGGCGAGTGCTAATAACTCACGTCAATATTCACATATCATTTCATGGAGTTAGCGATGAATTTGTCTCCCTTGCACGATCGCGTGATCGTAAAACCTGCAACACCCGAGGAAACAACAAAGGGTGGAATTATAATACCGGATACAGCCAAGGAAAAGCCGATGCAAGGCGAAATCATGGCCGTTGGCGGTGGCAAAATTGGAGATGACGGGAAGGTAGTTCCAATGCAGTTAAAGGTAGGCGACAAGGTGTTGTACGGCAAGTACAGCGGAACCGAAATTTCACTTGATGGAGACGACCTGCTCATAATGCGCGAATCCGATGTATTCGCTGTGATTAAGTAATTCAAAGCCCCTTATCATTTACTAAAGAAACAACGAAAGGTTTATCATGGCAAGTAAGAAAATTTCATTTGATGTTGACGCGCGGTCCGCTCTGAAGCGTGGCGTTGATCAACTGGCAGACGCAGTAAAGGTTACTCTTGGGCCGAAAGGTCGTAACGTGGTAATCGATAAGAAATTTGGTCCGCCAACCGTTACCAAGGACGGTGTATCGGTTGCTAAAGAAATTGAGCTTCAGGATTCAATGGAGAATCTTGGTGCAGCAATGGTACGTGAAGTAGCATCAAAAACAAGCGACAGTGCAGGAGACGGTACAACAACAGCCACTGTTCTTGCCCAGGCTATCGTGCGTGAAGGTCTGAAGAACGTTACTGCCGGTGCAAATCCGATGGATCTCAAGCGTGGTATCGACGCAGCGGTAAAGGAAGTGTATTCGGGTCTGGCCGAATTAAGCCGTACCGTAACCGGAAAGAAAGAAATTGCACAGGTAGGAACGATTTCGGCAAACAACGATGCAACAATCGGTACCCTTATTGCCGATGCAATGGATAAGGTTGGCAAGGACGGTGTAATTACCGTTGAAGAAGCCAAGGGTACTGATACAAGTGTTGAAGTTGTAGAAGGTATGCAGTTTGACCGTGGCTATCTGTCGCCCTACTTTGTAACTGACCCCGACACAATGGAATGTGTTCTTGAGAACCCGTACATTCTTATTCACGACAAGAAGGTTGGTGCAATTAAGGATCTGCTCCCAATTCTTGAGAAAACAGCACAAGCTGGCCGGGCCCTGCTCATTATTGCCGAAGATATCGAAGGCGAAGCCCTGGCAACCTTGGTTGTGAACCGTCTGCGCGGCACACTGAAGGTAGCAGCCGTTAAGGCACCAGGATTCGGAGATCGTCGCAAGGCAATGCTCGAAGATGTAGCCATTGTAACCGGCGGCATGGTTATCAGCGAAGAGAAAGGATTTAAGCTCGACGCAGCCACGATTACACAGCTTGGTACAGCAAAGCGTGTTACGATTGACAAAGACAACACAACCATCGTTGAAGGCGCCGGCTCCAGTGAAGAAATCAAGAAGCGCGTTAATGAAATCAAGGCTCAAATTGAGAAGACGACAAGTGATTACGACCGCGAAAAACTGCAAGAGCGTCTGGCCAAGCTTAGCGGTGGCGTAGCCGTTCTGAAAATCGGTGCTGCTACCGAAGTTGAGATGAAGGAAAAGAAGGCCCGCGTTGATGATGCCCTTGCTGCCACACGCGCTGCCGTTGAAGAAGGCATCGTACCCGGTGGTGGTGTTGCATATCTGCGCACGATCGACCGTTTGGATAACGTAAAGGTAGAGAACGACGATCAGCGCACCGGCGTAAACATCATCCGCAAAGCAATCGAAGAACCAATCCGCCAGATCCTTGTTAATGCCGGCATCGAACCGTCGGTTGTTGTGAACAAGATCAAGGAAGGGAAAGGGGCTTTTGGCTTTAATGCTTATTCCGAACAGTACGAAGACCTGTTTGAAGCCGGTGTTATCGATCCAACCAAGGTGTCACGCGTAGCTCTCGAAAATGCTGCGTCGGTTGCGTCACTCCTGATCACGACCGAAGCTACGATTGTTGAGAATCCGGAAAAAGATGCTGCACCGGCTCCGCATCCGGGCGGTGGAATGGATATGTATTAATTCCGTTGAGCCTGAAGCGCACACGTTTATTCCCGATGTTCTCGTGAACAGAATGAGGAGCAAACGAGCGGTGCGAAGCAGGAATGATTGGAATGACGGTAGGTGCCGGGACCCAAATGGTGTCCCGGCTTTTTTTTATTATTTGGGGTCCGTATCCATAATTTGGATACTGGATTATTAGCACGAAGTATAACGAAATCAGCAATTGCCGTTTTGTATGAAAGTGTACTGGAACAGTATTATTTTTGGGAAATTCCGGAGCAAACTAGAAGCTGCATGACTTTTTACGACATTATGACTACCAAACGTTCGGACGATCCGGATGTGAAGTCAATCCTTGCTATTTACGTAAATGCCGAAACTGACAGCCTGGACGATGATGAACCCAGCAGCGTTGGAGTCCACCCGCGGGATATTGCCGATGATATTGAAGACGTGCTGTTTACCGCCCGTGATTTGGCACATACCGAGACCGTTGTGGCGATTGGACCCTGTGGCCTGGACAGATCGTCAAGAACCGGATGGGCGGAACAGATTCATGCGTTCGAAGACATGGTCTCATTCAGTGAGCTCGTTTGCAAACCACTGCTGGTTCACTGTGTGCGTGCCCATGCTGATGTTGTTACTTTGAACAGAGAACTACAAACTGTACAGCCGTGGGTGGTGCTAAATTTTATTAAGGGACCTGATACGCTGGAACGCCTTGTTGAGGCGGGGATTTATGTTGCATTTGGTTCGGCAATCATGCAGGATGGTGCTGCAACTGATTCTGTTGTAGCAATCCCGGCCGACAGACTGTTTCTTGCCACGGGCGACGATGCCAGTGTATCTGTTAAACAGCTTTATGAACGTGTTGCACAGCTTAGAGGTTGTACTGTGCAGGACCTGTGTACACAAATAGAGCATAATTACGAGTCGGTTTTCAACCATTAAAATACCGGTTCGCTCCATGGGTTGTAAACCGCCATGCCACTGCGCATCACCATCATAGGCAAAGGTCTTGCCGGCTCATGGCTTGGCTACGAACTGTTTCACCATGGATGCAGTGTACGATTCTTTGATGTTCCCGACAGGAACCGTGCGTCGAATGTTGCCGCCGGTGTTATCAATCCAATCACAGGGTCACGTCCGCAGCTGCAATGGCGCGCAGACGAGATTATCCCATACTCGCTGAACGCTTACCGGCAACTTGAAGAAAGAACAGGTGTTTCGCTTCTGCACAGTTCTACGATTCGCAGGATTTTTGCTTCCGAAAAAGATCGCCAGTTTTGGATGACTGCAGTTGACAGGGGGCTAAAAGCACCGTGGGCACGTATCGAGCCGGGGATTGTAAACTCGGTGCCAGCCGTACTCGGTGGAGTAGAATACGATGGCTATGTTGTGGATGCCCAGGCTACACTTACTGCCCTTGAATCCGTTACACCGGCTGAATACAATGCTGAAGAGGTAGATGCTTATACGCCGGCTGATAACGAGTTGGTGGTTTGGTGTACGGGGTGGAGAGCTTCAAAATCAACACTATGGAATTGGCTGCCGTTTCAGCCTGTAAAGGGAGACATCCTGGATGCTGTACAAACTGCAGAACCCCTTACCGCCATCTATACACAGGGAATTGGCGTGGTTCCGCGTCAGCACTCACCCAATGAGCCGAACGTGCAATACCTGCGTATTGGCTCGACCTACGTGTGGGATTTTGACGATACACAACCGGACAGGGAAGCTGGTGAGAACTTACTCACGGCTGCAGAAAAGCTGCTGAACCGCAGGCTGACGGTTGTTGACCATAGAGCAGCAGTCCGGCCGGCACTGCAGAATAAACGGCCAGTAATTGGTAAACATCCCAGGTATGCACGCCATTACATCGTCAACGGTCTTGGCCTTAAAGGAATTCTTTGGGCCCCGTGGACAGCAAAGCAGTGTGCTAATCTGATTCTAAACAACATTGCCGTTGATCCCGAAATCTCTACAATGCGTTGGTGGCGGGAATGAGCTTCAATAATGCAGTGTCGTACGTACACACATTGCTGCGCGGTGTTGTAATGCCCGGCGATGTGGTTGTTGACGCAACCGTTGGAAACGGATTTGATACACTCTTCCTGGCAGAACGCGTTGCGCCTGCCGGCCTTGTTCTTGGTTTTGATATTCAGGAGGATTCCATCCGGGTAACAAGGGGAAAAACTGAACAATATGCTTCGATAGTACGCTTGTTTACCATTGGACATGAAGACATGTTGGCTTCAATTCCAACGGAGCATCACGGGCACATAACAGCAGTCATGTTTAACCTTGGTTATCGTCCGGGCGGCGATAAACAGATTACTACAACGGCCGGGAAGACTGTAGCTGCCCTCCAGCAAGCTATGCAATTGCTTAAATTAGGCGGCGTGATTACTGTTGTGGTTTACAGCCATCCGGAAGGCATGCGCGAGCTCGCTGCAGTTCGTGACCTTTTTTCAGGCCTGCCGCAAACGGAGTTTACGGTTACTGAATCCTGGTTTGTGAATCAGCAAGGAATGGCTCCAATTGTGTTTGCCGTGTGTAAACATCGGTGACCGTGCATTGTTCAGATATGTACCGGTCCCGATTTCTTGTTTGTGAAATTATGATAACGATGAAGGAGTTGAATGAAGTACACATTGCTGCGTATTGTTTTGTTTCCTGTTTTGATTATTCTGGTTGGACAACTTTCCGAAGCACAGACGTCTGAAACACTAATGGATGAGCAGTTTACCTCAAATCAGCGGGAGTGGTTTACAGGTAATAACTCAAGCAATTCACTTCATGCCACCGTTAAGGATGGCGTGTATAGTCTAACATATTCTTCTGAAAAAACATTTAACATATTACATCAGACAGTAGCATTACCAAAAGAGAGAAATTGGATCATAACCTCGAGGCTTCGCTTTACAGAGGCTGTTAAGAATGCAGAGTGCGGGCTGATATTTAATGCAGAGTCAACCAATAACGTGTATATCGCCATGGTCACGGCCTCGGGTGACGCCACCTTAGCACGCTATAAAGACGACAAGTATAAAAAGATTGGGTCACGTACGCTGTCAAAACCAAGGCAAATTGGTGAGTGGAACACATTTAAAATCGTAAAGCACAACGATGCCGTCGGGCTATTTATAAACGATGAGTGCGTTGCGGAATATACATATTCGTACTACCTGGTATTAGGCAACGAGCTGGGGTTTTACATATCAGAACCATGTACAGTAGAAGCCGATTACCTTGTTGCTACCACATCAGCACCTGACAACATCAGGATTGTTGCCGGTGCCGATGTTGCGTCGAAACCCACTCACCTGCCCGAAACAATTAACACGACGGCCGATGATTTGCTGGACTGCATTTCGGCTGACGGCTCGGTGCTGGTGTTTAGCAGAGGACAGCACCCTGGTAACATGGGAGACTCGAACGACCGGGATATCTGGTGGTCCGAGAAAGGAGCTGACGGAGAATGGACAACTGCCATAAACCTTGGGAAACCACTAAACACAGCTACGTCGAATTACGCTCTTGCTTTATCTCAAGACAATAACAGCATTTATGTTCAGGGAGTGTATTCACAGGACGGAACATCGCGGAACGGTGACGGTATTTCGGTAAGCCATCGTACGGCCACAGGCTGGAGCTTCCCCGAGGCTCTGCCTGTTGACAGTATTGTAAATAATGGAGTTGTATTAAACTCTCATATCACACCCGACGGATCGGTGCTTATTGTTTCTCTGGAGTCTGATGACACTTTTGGTGCAAACGATTTATACGTATGCTTCCGAAAACCGGATGGTAAGGGGTGGACCAAGCCCCAAAGTCTTGGGAAGACGATTAATACCGTCGGGATGGAGGTTAGCCCCTTCATCGCTGCCGATAATACGACTCTATTCTTTAGCTCGAGCGGTCATCCCGGCTATGGTGGCAGGGATGTATTTGTTTCGCGCAGGCTTGATGATACATGGCTGAAATGGTCTGAGCCCGAAAACCTTGGTCCGTCTATCAACACCGACGAGCACGATACATTTTTGCAAACTACCGGCAAGGGCGATGTTGCCTATTATAGCAGTACAAAAAACTCGATCGGTGACGGTGACATTTTTCAAATTGCCTTACCAACAGGTGCTCGCCCCAAACCCCTTGTAGTGCTACGTGGCAAGGTTCTGGATGCAATTTCAAAGGAGCCGGTTGGTGCTGAAGTTGTTTACGAAGATCTGGGTACCGCAACAACGGTTGGGGTTGCAAACAGTTCACCGGTGAATGGCGAATATCGGATTGTGCTTCAGCAGGGCAAACAGTACGGAGTGCATGCCAGGGCAAAGGGATATTATGCTCTTAGTGAAAGTTTTGATGCCAGCTCGCTAAACCATTATACCGAGACCGTGAAGGATCTGCTGCTTACGCCTGTCAGGGCACTTACAACCCTACGCTTGAATAACGTGTTTTTTGATTTTGCCAAAGCAACACTTCGTGCAGAATCAAACGCCGAGCTCAATCGTCTGGCTAAATTCATGTCCGATAATCCAACCGTTAAGATAGAGATCTCGGGGCATACTGACAGTATTGGTACCGATGGCGCCAATATCACGCTGAGTACTGACCGTGCACGTGCTGTGAAAACGTACCTGGTAGCGGCTGGAATTGCAGATTCCAGAATGGTAGCCAAAGGATATGGTCGCTCTAAGCCGGTTGCCACGAACGCTACCGAGGAGGGCAGGCAGGAAAACAGACGTGTTGAATTTACCATTCTGCGGTAGTATTGTGCCGCGATGAAACATACCCTTAATGAATTTCTGAATATACCAACACCGCTGGTGCTTGCGTCGCAGTCTCCGCGACGCAGACAACTACTCACCGGTTTGGGGTTTGAATTCACAACCGTAACACCATCCGTTGATGAAGAAGCTGTTCCCGCTGTTCAGCCTTTTAACGAGTATGTACAAACGCTTGCCGTTCAGAAAGCACGGCGCGGATTAGAGCTCTGTGCACCTGATAGTATTGTAATCGGAGCCGATACAACCGTTGTTCTAAATAACACGGTACTAAACAAACCTGCATCGGCTACCGATGCCACTCAAATGCTGATGTCCCTGAGCGGTAAAACGCATACCGTGTACACCGGACTTGCTGTAATTAACGGCAAAACGAATGCCGAGTACATAGGGTATCGGTCAACCAAGGTTACCTTTCGGACGTTATTGGCAGACGAGATAGCTATGTATGTTCAGGGTGGTTCTCCGTTAGATAAGGCAGGGGGCTATGGCATACAGGATGATTTTGGAGCTGTTTTTGTAGAGTCAATTCACGGGTGTTACTATACCGTGGTGGGATTACCAGTCGAGCTCCTTTATGCCCTGCTCCGGGAGATGGTCAGGAAAGAAACGATATGAAGTCAACGACTGTTAAAGCCGTTCTTCTTGCACCATGGGTGATTACACTTGCGGTATTTTGGATTTATCCGTTGATCTATGCGCTGGTGTTAAGTTTTACAGAGTATCAAACATTAACAAATAGTATGACGTTTGTTGGTTTTGATAACTACAAGGCGGTCTTCACATCGGACTCTTTCTGGCAGGCTTTTCGTAATACGGCAATATTTACCGGCGGAACAGTACCGGTAACAACAGCGGCAGCGCTGCTTCTGGCTACGGCAGTACGATCTCAGACGGCAAAGTATGCCACCGTTCTGCGCTCCAGCTATTTTCTGCCATCGGTCACGTCGCTCGTGGTAATTGCACTGATATTTACCAATCTGTATTCACGCGACGGATACATCTCGGCCTTGGTTTCCATGATCGGGTTCCCGGTGCCTGAGCATGGGTGGTTACTTTCTACACAGACTGCTCTGCCGGCAATCATGTTCATGGACGTCTGGATTAGTATTGGCTATTACATGATATTATTCCTGTCGGCAATGGAAACAATCCCCCGCGATTTATACGAAACAGCAAGCCTTGAGGGTGCTACTCCCTGGCAGCAGTTTGTACGGATAACGCTTCCGCTTGTAAAGCCAACGTTGCTTTTTGTTGTGGTTATTAATACGATAAAGAGTTTTCAGATATTTGTCGAAGTGTATGTCATGACGAAAGGGGGGCCTCTGGGCGCAACAACTACACTTGTGTACAATGTGTACAATTCCGCATTCGAACAAACCAATCTTATGGGCTATGCGTCGGCGGTTGCCTGGGTGGTGTTTGTTCTTCTTGCGGGTATTTCGGCTCTTCAACTACGACTGTTACGGGTGCGTGACTAATGCCGTTTGTTTCGTTCATATTGGCCTACCTGATTGGTACTATTAATCCAGCCTGGCTGTACCAGAAGTATGTTAATCAGAGTGATCTTCGAAAACAGGGAAGCAATAACCTTGGTGCACGGAATCTGTATGATGTAACCGGAAGCATGAAGGCGTCGTTGCTGGTTGGGATGTTTGATGTGCTAAAAGGTGCCGTAGCAGTTATCACAGCGTTTATCCTTTCCCCCTCGGACTATACGGTGGTGGCGGCTGCGGGCGCAGGTGTTGTAACTGGACATAACTACAATGTCTTTCTTGGATGGAAGGGAGGCAGGGGGCTTGCAACGGCACTTGGAGTTGGGGCTGTACTGTTTCCGCCTATCGTGATTACCTGGGGTGTGATGTACATCGTTGGCTACTACGCCATCCGGCGTGATATCCATGTGGGGAGCATGACGGCCACGATAGCAACTTTTTTTATTGGCTTTAGCATGCCTGAGAGCGCTATTAGAGCAATGAGTACGGTAGCACTCCAGAATACAACTGAACTTCGAATACTAAATGCGGCAATCTGTCTGCTGCTGTTCTTTAGGCACTTGGCGCCAATTCGTGAAGTGATGCGTGCAGCTCAGGCAGAAACAGACGAAGAGTAGCAACACGTCAGAGACGTTTCAACGGCCTGCTTGCCCGTAGGTCAGACGATGTAGCATCCGCAATGCATCGGCACTGTTCTCATCCGGTACTCCAATAAATACCGAATAATTGCCAGCGCCGGCCACAAGAAAGCATGGGTTGAAGGGTGCAGCAAGCGATGCAATGGCGGCAACTCTGTCTGCCCGTTGTGCAGCAGGACCAGTGACGGCAATAATGCAGATGTTGTCAACGGCAGCGTCACCAAATTGAGCCAAAATTGATTCTCTGACATTGATCCGATCTGCAGGTGCATGCAAGACCACAGCCCGATATTCAACAGACTGAGCATCTGCAACCCGCATCCGGGTGTATTGTTCCATACTGCAGAGTTCAGCGATTGCGGTAGCAGTACCGCGCACATACAAGCAACGTGGTACCATGCTTACTGCATTGATGTCGGCAGAAACTGATGCCTTGCTTCTGACAATTGTTCCCGGTTCCGTTGGCTTCTCGGTGTTGCGAATTACCACAGGGATATTGTTTTGTATTGCAGGAATCAAGGTGTCGGGATGTAGAACCTTGGCTCCGTACAGGGCAAGCTCACGAACCTCATCGAGCGATAGTTCAGGGATAGGCTGTGCCTCAGGCACTAACCGGGGATCGGCGGTAAATATGCCGCTGACATCTGTCCAGATTTCAATCCTCTCGGCACTTGTTGCCGCGCCAAGAATGGCCGCACTTGCATCAGACCCCCCACGGCCAAGAGTTGTAACTCGTCCCTGACGGTCTGCACCGGTAAATCCCTGGGTAACTACCACGATGCCCTGGCCGGCCAGTGGCAGTATTTGTGCTCTGCATTGTGAGGTGGTCTGCTCCATGTTTACGGCAGCCCGGGTAAAATTATCGTCTGTTGTTATCAGCATGGGTGCCTGAACCTCTGTCACCGGGACACCGGCCTCCACCAACGCACAGGTGAGAATTGCCGTGCTAAACCGTTCGCCAAACGATACTACTGCATCGGCTGACATAGCAGTACATTCTTCGAGTGTTTGAATTGCACAGCAAAGCTCTTGCAGTTCGTTCACTAAACCATGCACATATAAACTTGCCTTATCGCGCAGTTGCGAATCGGTAATCAGCTCATTTACAATCTGCAGATGCTTGTCATGCAACAGTCTGCACCGATGTGCCACATCGGTATCCCGAAAACAACTGATTCTGGATAACTCCAGTAAATCGTTTGTTGTGCCGGCAGTAGCAGATAAAACTACAACCAGGCCATTAGTACCCGGATAACAATTCCTGACGATAGCCACCACGTTACGCAGAGCGGATGCATTGCGGACGGAGGTTCCCCCAAACTTCAGTATCAGCATAACTACTCCACGTTGAACAAACCGGTCAGATGGTCAGCACTGGTCACGTGTACCAGTACCCGATCGTTTACCAGCTCGCTCACTGCACGCTTTGCCGCTTCAAGGTTGATACCCCGCCGGTATGCAAAATGCCATATATCAACTGGGCCGGCCGAGGCTTCGGCAGTCAGTAGCTGTGCTATGGTAAGGGGCTTCCCCGACAGTACCATATCGTGCACCGCAGATTTGTAAGCATCGCTTTCGCGCTCAACGAACATCTCGGGAGCAAAGTAGTAATTGTCGGTACTTTGCAGGTCGCAAATATGGAACACCCCCTGCCCGGTACCCGAGAACGACTCCAGGAACGCCATGCTGACCAGATAAGGAGTGGCCGAGTCAGAATCCCACAGGTCGGCCCACACATTGGGATCGGCGGTCTGAAGCCAGTTAAAAAAATCTACTTCGTAATCGGGAAGGTGCAGCAGTTCTTTGGCACCAAAGGTATTCGTAAGCAAACTTACCTGCTGACTACTGAGAGAAGCAAATACCTCAGCTGTAAGCCTGATATGAGAGTGCTCCTGAAGCGACGCTCTACAAAGAGCGATTAATTCATCATTCGTCATGCCACTGTTGCTTTTGATCGTGATCTTCTCCATAACAGCAGGCTCCCTAATGCCACAAGTGCAATGATGGCGTTAGATGCAATGCTGATCGTTTTCCCCAGGCTGTAAGCTGGGCTGCTAAACCTCAGTTCAACAGTGTGACTGCCTGCCGGAACAACAACGCCACGGACAAGGAAGTTGGTACGATAGATCGGAACCTCTTTCCCGTCAACATAACAGTGCCATTCAGGGTAATAAACTTCGCTAATAACCATCAGTCGCTCTGCATCAGTTTTTGTGTTAAACGCAATACGCTGGTTCTCTTTATGGGTCATTGTAACCACATTGCCGGCAGAAGGAGATTGTGGTTTTACGGGCAGTGACTGCTCTACGTACGCTGTTGTCTGCAGGTTGAAGGTTGCGTCCCTCAAATGATGCAGTGTTTTCAGCCTGTCGGATTCAACGATTACCGTATCAACAAACCATGCTCTTGGCATCACTGACGGATTTGCGTACACCAGTGTGCCATCGGAACCCGTAAAGGAGGGTGCAGATGCCATCACCTGCTGTTTGGCCACAATGTATTTCACGTTCAGCATGTTCCACAGAAACGGGTTAACGATGATGCTGTTACCCGGACGTGGTTCTGATCCGGTACCCATGGCAGCTACGTCCAGCATATCCTGATAGATCCGGATTTTGGCTGATGAATAGCCATGAACATTTTCGACAAAATGGTAAGCCCACCAGTTAGCCGGTAGCCCGCTTAAATCCGCAATCCGAAACGTGCCTTTGTCATTTTTAATATAGTTTACAACATCGGTCACGCGGAACACGTTCTTTTCGGGCGACCCTTCCTGCGGGTGGTACGGTCGGGCCGCAACCCGCCACAAGTCAGTTACTGACAATGCAATAGCCACATAGATGGCTACCGAAGGCTTCAACGTCCCCCGAATCACCAGAAGGACCAGCACACCAAAAGCAAGTGCCAGAAATCCGGTTTGCATCCAGTCAGACTTCATTTGGTCATACACAACCTGCAGGTACTGTTTGCTTATCTGATCAGCACTCGTTACACGATCGGGCTGTTTAGCCATGATGGCGTGGGCAACATCGTCCTTATACGATTCTTCGTTAATACCTGTATAGGCTACACCAAACAGCAGGAAGGCTGCTGTGGCTCCTGCAATCCACATCCCGGTTTTCCTGCGTTTTACATTCCCGGCCCAGTCATCCAAAACATTGGCCAGACCGAATGCCGCCAGCACCGGCATGGTGAATTGCAACAGGCAGAGTGCCATTGAAGGGGCTCGGAATTTATTAAATGCCGGTACGTAATTGTAGAAGAAGTCATACAAAACGCTGAAGTTCTTTCCAAATGACAGTAGCAGAGAGAACAGTGATAAAACAATAAGGAAGATTACGAACGGATCTTTCCGCTTATACCACGCTCCCAATATTCCTAAAAGAAGAACTCCAATACCCATGTAGTTGGCGGCGTCGGTAAACGGCATCTGGCCCCAGTACAAATTTGTTTCCTGCTCCTTCCCGCCGGTGGACATCTTCACCTTTGTATTCCCAAATCCAAAGTAGTTCGGTACAACGAATGTTGCCATTTCGCCGGGAGAAAAAGACCAGTTTGTGGCGTACTCGTAGTCGTTACCGCCATCCTGTTCCTGTTGTGATCCCTGCACGTGAACCAGCGGAGCGGAGCCCCGTGTGCTGTACGGAGTGTATTCCCTGGTTGATAAAAACATATCGGCATGCGTACTCAGCGCCAAAATGGTTGCTACCACCAGAGCGCCCCCCGCAGTAAGTACCGGCAAGGGATTATCCTTTTGAATTAGCCGTACAATGAGTTCCGTTAGCAGGTACAGTGCGGCAGCACATCCAAGATAGAACATCATCTGCGGGTGGGTAGCGCTTACCAGCGCAGTCAGGGCCAGGATTAGAATTAGCAACGACCCCAGTGAAAACTTTACCCGGATCCGCTCAAGGGCAAGCAGAATCCATGGAAGGGTGGCAAAGCTTACAGGCTTCGTGCTGTGACCGATCATAATCCACACCATCACGAACGTAGAAAACACAGCCGATACTGCACCAAAAACCGAAGCCCCCTGCCCAAGATTCTTTATTCTTAACAGTGAGAACACACCAATACCATAAATCCCGTACCACAGAACCAGCCGCCAGGTATCGTTCCCTGTACCGGTTCCAAGCAACCTGGGTATTCCAAGTACCGCCATACTGGCAATATCGTACGTTCGTTCACCTGCTGCCAGGAACGACGCAAGTGACGGCATGCCGCTAAAGATGTAGGGCATCCACAGGGGGAATTCTCCGCTCTTATTGGCTGCGTCCAGATAGGGTATAAAAGAGTAGAAGGCAACATTATCGCCCTGCGATAGGAAGTTTTTGCCGGTAAAGAGCGCGTCGCCAAAAAACACAAGGAGTGTCCCCAAAATAACGGCACACGCAATCAGCCACTCGCGTACATGATTTGTCATACAACTATCCGGTTAATGAATGAGCGCAAAGCTACGGTACAGAATACCAGAAAAATTACGTAGAAATTGGTATGTGGTAACATCTGATCGGCTATATTGTATATGCGTTATCCTAACTTTACTTAACCATCAGTCGGGGAGTATCCGTATGGACCTATCTGTCAGGCAGACGCCCCTATCAATGGCGGACGCATTCCACCTGCTTCGCAGGCTAACGTTCGCACCCACATGGCAGCAGGCAGCCCAACTGAAGGGCATAATGCCTGAAGCTGCGCTTGACTTGGTCATGAATCTTGACCCTCCGCTTGAACAACCGCCGTGGGCACAGCAGCCCATTTCGGCAGACAGAAACGAAGTTGTCCGCTTGTGGGGAGAACTGCAGAGCTGGTGGATTTCGCACTGTCTCCGTCACCCGTCATTCCGTGAAAAGCTTGTGGCAATGTGGCACAACCACTTTACCAGCGACTACGTAACGGTGTACTATGCACAGCTCATGGTTACCCAGAGTAACCACCTTCGGCTAAACAGATATAATTTCCGTGCCCTCAGCGAGGGCATCGTAGGCGATCCGGCCATGTTACGCTACCTGAACGGTGACCAGAGTGTTAAAGGCAATCCAAACGAAAATTTTGGTCGCGAGTGGTTCGAGCTCTTTTCTCTTGGCGTTGGAAACTATACCGAGCATGATATTATCGACGCCGCCCGCGCATTTACCGGCTGGCGTGTTAATGGCCTGGAATCACTCTATAACCGGCAGTTGGCTGACCTTGGTGAGAAAACAATCCTGGGTCAGACAGGGAACTGGGAGTATAAGGACGTTATCCGAATTACTCTGGAACAGGATGCATGTGCCAGTTTTATTGCAACCAAAATTCTGCACGCATTTGTTGAACATAATCCAGATGAGGCCACCGTTGAAGGCGTGGCTCAGCTCATTCGCAGCAATAACTACAATTTGCAACCGGTATTGCGGACGCTTTTCATTAGTAACGGCTTTTATGATGTATCCATTCGTGGTGCACTCATTAAGGATCCAATGTCGTTTGCAATCGGACTTGCCAATATCACAGGGATTTCACGCGTGAGCAATACCCTTATTTCTGGTGCCATGAGTGCGCTGATGCAGACACCCTTTTTCCCTCCAACCGTGCAAGGATGGGTTGGACATCATAAATGGATTACAAGCAATACATTTCCATTGCGCCAACGATTTGCTGAATCGTTGTTGGATGGCCGGCTTGCCGGTACAAGTTCTGTGCTCAAGGATGAAAATGGGCAACCCGTGAAGCCCGACCTGGTATCGCTTGTAAAGTTGTTCCCTGATGCCAACGATGCCGCTCAGGTTGTTAAAAACCTGGCTCTCCTGCTGTTACCAGTCCAAACAACACCCGAGCAGGAAACAGTTTTGTTAGACATCATGATGGCCGGTGCTCCGGCGTATTCGTGGGATATCGAAAGCGGCACAGCTGAAAACAGGATAAAACTGCTGATGCAGACAATTGTGCGAATGCCTGAATTCCAACTGAATTAGGGAGAACGTTATGAACAGACGAAACTTTATCAAGAACGTTGGCACAACATCTGTTGCTGTTGCAACGCTGCCCTCGGTGATTGACGGCTTTACCGTAAAAGCCCTTGCCGGCGGTGATGCCATGGGACGACTGCTGGAAGATTCTGACCGCGTATTTGTTATCATTCAGCTAACTGGCGGCAATGACGGTTTGAATACAGTTATTCCCGTTGATAACGATATTTATTATAATAACCGGCCAAAGCTTGCCATCGCCAAGAATAAAGCCTTGTCTCTGACTGATACGTTGCGATTGCACCCCTCCCTGAGTGGTTTTAAAAAATTATATGATGAGGGTCAGCTCGCGATTGTGCAAGGTGTTACCTACCCTAATCCTGACAGATCGCACTTTAGGGGTACCGACATTTGGCTGACGGCAACAGATGCCTCGGTGTTCGGCTCCACAGGCTGGGTGGGTAGGTATCTGGATATCCTTGCTCCCGGCTTCCCCACCGAGCTGCCTGAACACCCCCTGGCGGTTCAGGTTGGTGGAACTCAATCGTTAGGATTTGCCGGCTCTAAAGGCAGCATGGGAATTACATTCCGTGACCCTGACGAGTTTGCCAGGCTGGTGAGTACAGGTGGAGGAATCGAAGAGGTCCCTGCAGCAGATCTTGGAGATACCAAGGCAGCAGCCGAAGTCGAGTTTGTTCGGAATGTTGCGCGCTCGGCTGATGTGTATGCCACGGTTGTTAAAACTGCTGCCGATGCGGCACCAACGTCAACGGTGACCTATCCTAATAGCGATATCGCCGCTAAACTTCGAGTGGTTGCCCAGCTTATTGCAGGTGGCCTGCAGAGTAAGGTATTCCTGGTAAGCTGGGAGAACTCAAGTTTTGATACCCACGCAAACCAGGTTGTTGGCTCGGACCCTCTGACCGGAGCGCACGCAAACCTCCTCTCGGATCTTGGTGGTGCGGTGGAAGCCTTTATGGCCGACATGAAGAACTCAGGCAATGCAGGCAGAGTAGCAGGGATGACGTTCTCGGAGTTCGGCAGACGTGTTGCCGAAAATGGCTCGCTTGGAACAGATCATGGTACAGCCGCACCACTGTTTGTTTTTGGTGAAAATGTTCTGGGTTCCGTGATTGGTGCAGACCCGGATTTGGAAACCTTGGACAACCGGGGTGACCTGTTAATGAACTATGATTTCCGTGACATCTACGCATCTGTACTCCTGCAGTGGTTTGCCCAGCCTTCAACGGTGGTTAATAACATTCTGTATCATGATTTCTCGAAAACGGCTGTTCCACTGTTTAAGGGGGCCAGCAAGGTTTTGGAAGGGGCTGCGGCAGGTAGTACCATTCAATTCAGAAGTGTATCGCCAAACCCGGCGAGTGACGTGGTAACGGTGCGAGTGCACATGAACCTGGTTGCCGACGCAACTGTTGTTGTCCACTCAATGCACGGGAAAAAAATGCTGAGTGCCGAAGTGAACCCCGTGAGCGGTGTGGCACAGTTCAACGTGTCAGGTCTTAGCACGGGTAATTATATTCTCGGACTATACAGCGGAGGAGCAGTAACCCACAGCTTGCTTTCGGTTCAGCGGTAATTGCGACGAATAACATTCTACACACCATGAAAACTACACCATTACTACTGCTGTCAGTTTTACTGCTTTTTTACTCCATCCGGACCCTTCCCGTGAAGGCACAGCCCCTTGTTAACCCGTACACATTTACGATGGGACCCGACGTAGCTCTTGACTCATCGCTGGTTGCAGGACCATGGGATACGACCTTTAGCAGAATAGTCCTGAATAACGGACACTTCGCCTACGAGGATGGCCGTCCTTTCCGAATGGTTGGCGTTACAATAGCCTATGGAGCATGTTTCCCCGACAGCTCCAATGCGATTGCGATTGCACGTCGGCTACGTGCTCTCGGAATAAACATCGTTCGGTTTACAGGATTTGATTATACCCCTTGGTGGCCTATTAGCATTTTTCCCGATGGCACAACCACCACCGGTAAGGGATTGGATGCCGGACAAATGGCAAAGTTCGATTGGTTTGTTTATAATCTTCGCAAGCATGGTATTCGATATGGATTCTCGTTTCAAAATGCATGGGTACCGCGTAAAGATGACGGTGTCAGACAGCCTGATAGTGCCGGCGTAGGTGCCCGATTAACTGTTTTGTTCGATCCCCTGATTCAGCGCATCCACCGAGACGTGATCCGACTCCTGCTTTCGCATGTTAATTCATTTACCAACATCGCATATAAAGACGACCCCATGCTTGCCTTTGTGATGCCGTTAGAAAATTCTCCGATTTCCCTCTACTGGTTGTACACCCGTGAAATTGTTGCCTCCAACCCGGTTGGTCAGCCTCGAACCATCGGTCTCGAACACCATGCCCTGATCGATTCGCTGTATTTCGGATTTTTAAAAGGAAAGGGGCTTAAAACAGACAAGGCTCTCAATGATGCCTGGTCCGTGACACCAACACAAACCCAAAACTTATTTAGAAATGGTGATTTCGAAGATGCCTTTGACCAGACCTGGACGCTTGGTGTGAGCGCTGAGAATGGCACCCAGGCCTTGATGCAGTTTATTACGTCTGACAAAGCACAGGGACAGCAATGTGCACAAATACGGATTGGTAACCTTGGAACGAATCCCAGATTCAATAACATTTATGTAATGCAATCGGTGGGCAAAATGGAGAGACTGGGGAGATACACCCTTTCATTCTTTGCCAAAACAACACCCGAAAAGGGTAGTAGAAGCATTATACTTTACCTGGTTAGCGACGGAGTACCGTACAATTCGTACGGTGTTGTTGATTCGGTTCGAATTTCATCCCAATGGGCCAGGTACGAAATTTCATTTTTCGCCTCGTCATTACCTGAAGCCGCCGGCCGGTTTGTGATGTACATGGGTCATGAATCAGGTGATGTATATCTGGATGACTTGCAGCTTAAGCAGGTTGGCGTTGACGGATTACAACGTGGTGAAAGCATTGAGCGGAAAACCCTTCCACGGGACTTGCTTAGCAATCGGAACATCAGTCCCGCGCGGATGAAGGCAAATGCGGACTTTTATCGTCTGTATTTAACCAACATTCTTGACCGCGACTATAAACTGATTCGGGATACGCTGAAATGCAAGGCGCTGCTAACGCCGAGTTCGCGGCTATATTCCCGGCTCGACCAGGAGGCTGCAATGCAGTATGACTTCTTCTGCTGGCCCGAATCCAGAAGTCAGAAAAATGACTATGTGGCTGATAACTCCACCTGGGACTTTATGATGCACAGCCAGAACAAATTCGAGGGTAAGGCTGTTGTAGTCACCGATGCAAGTGTTCGCTATCCCTTGCCGTACGCCCATGAGTTGACGATATTTTATCCAGTGTATAGCGGCGTTCAGAACTGGGACGGCATGATCTTTTCTACATTTATGTCAACGGCCACTGCCGGAAATAGCACGGTAGAAAAGAACAGTGAATGGACGCTTGGCGACAAACCATCGCTCCTTACGCAAATCCCTGCAATGAGTGCATTGATGCGCAGATTTGATGTTGACTCAACAAGAAAAGTAATCAGCATTTCGCAAAGTAGAGAAGCTTTGGACTATCCACCCTTTCACATAACGCAGCCCTATTCGCTATCCATTTATACAGACGGAAGAATGCTGCTGTTCCGGCGCACTGAAACCAGGCAGGAATTCCAGGAAGAAGAAAGCTTATTGCCGCACAGAGAAGTTAGTGCACTGGCAGGACAGATTGATCCCACACGGTTTGACGCTGAGAACGACCAGGTGTTCCTTGATGGCACAAAGGGAATTCTTCGCGTATTCACTCCAAACTATTGGTGTGTAGCAGGCAAGCTGGACGGTCAGCTGGTTATTGAAAAGAATATGATTGTGGAGCAGCTAAGCAAGGGGGTGCACACGTCGGTTGTTATTAGCTCGCTTACTGCCGACCCAATTACCGAAAGTAACAGTTCCCTGCTTGTTATTGGTAGTAGGGGAGCTAATGAAGGTGCCGAGTGGAACGCAGAAAACGAAATGATTTCATTGGGTGACGGGCCCTATCAGATGGAAGGCCGTACGATACGTTTAGTTCTGACCATGCCGGGCCGAGACTCCTGCAGAATCGTTCCGTTGGGAGCTGATGGAAGAGAAATGACCGGGTCGTGGACAATTGCAGCGTCGGCAGGTGGAAAGTTTAACGTAAGCATTAACACAACCGAGCACAAAACACCATGGTATCGGATTGAGAATCCGGATAAACCGGTGGGGATTGGTGAAGACACCGTCGTACAGTCAGTTGTTTACCCCAACCCCGCAAGCCACGCAGTTACAGTGCGCGGATCCGGCGATTTAGACGTAAGCATATTTAATATAATTGGTGAAGAAGTTGCCCGTGGGAGTGGGAATGGGCTGGTAACCATACCTGTTGAGAGGTTGCCATCAGGACGGTACGTAGTACAGACTCTTGGTGAATCCCGTGGTCTAACGCCAATTGCAATAGTGCGCTAAATTAATTTAACAGAGAGAAAAATACCCTGTTAGTCCATGAATAGGTACGGACGCCACGTATCATCAACAACTCCTACATAGTGCTTCAGGAATACAACGTGGTTAGGCTTCTTGGGCTGCCGGACTAATTTCATCCCAGCCTCTTCCGGAGTCCGGGAACCCTTGCGATTGTTGCATTTAACGCAGGCGCATACCAGGTTTTCCCACTGCTCCACCCCACCGCGGGAACGTGGAATCACGTGATCAATCGTAAGCGGCAGCCGCCGATCACCGCAGTACATGCATGTAAACCCATCACGTCGCAGAATATTCTTTCTGCTAAGTTCAATTTTCTTAAACGGGACGCACAAATACGTGCTTAATCGGATAACGCTTGGGAACGGATATGTTAAATAAACTGACCGGATTGCCTGCGAGGATTTCTGTTCCACCATTTCGGCCTTTGTCAGGAACAGCAATCTAAGAGCCTTATGGGCACTGCATACACTGATAGGTTCGTAGCTTTGATTCAGAACCAGTACTTTACCATTTAGAGAGTACACCACATCCGCCGGTGAGCGGTTAGGAATAGGATGAAAATGTGATGCAGAAAAACTGAAAACTCTCTCCTTTGCCGCTAAAATAGGTCTGCAGACGCTATTTTCGAATGCCCAAACTAAAAAGTTGTATACATCACCCTTAAAAATGAAGAAAACCCCTGCACTTCTGGTACTTGAAAACGGACGCTTTTTTGAAGGAACGGCTATCGGGGCAATTGGTGCCCGCAGTGCAGGCGAGCTGGTGTTTAACACCGCTATGACGGGGTACCAGGAGATTATCACTGACCCCTCGTACCACGGTCAGATCGTAACCTTCACCTACCCCCACATTGGGAATTACGGAGTTAACGAAACCGACATTGAAAGCAGCAGTATTCATGCCCGTGGCATCGTTGTGAGTGAACTCTCGAAAGTATATTCCAACAACAAAGCCACAGGCTCGCTGGCTGCTCTGCTGGAGAAAAACCAGATTGCAGGTATCGAAGGCATAGACACCCGGGCATTGGTGCGGATGTTAAGAACGGAAGGGGCTATGCGATGCGTGATCGAGCATGGTAACAACCTGGACCCGGACGAACTGACTACCAAGGCCAGGGCCGTTGAAAGTATGGAAGGGTGCAACCTTGTGCCAATGGTATCCACGCAGGCAGTATATGAGTTTGAACCCGAGCCCCTTGACGTAAAAGGCAATACTGCACCTCAGCACCATATCGTTGCCGTTGATTTTGGCATAAAGCGCAACATCATGCGCAGGCTGTACCACCATGGATGTCGGATAACCGTTGTGCCGTGGACAACAACACTTGACGATATCAAGGCACTATCGCCGGATGGCGTGTTCCTGAGTAACGGACCCGGTGATCCTGCAGCCGTACACCATGGAATTGAGCTTGTTCGCGGGCTTTTGGGGACTCTTCCCATGTTTGGTGTTTGTTTAGGGCACCAACTCATGGCGTTAGCAGTTGGAGGGCAGACCTACAAGCTGAAGTTCGGACATCGCGGAGGTAACCATCCCGTGAAGAACCTCCGTACAGGACAGGTTGAGATAACCTCGCAGAACCACGGATTTGCCGTAAACATGGAATCGCTGCCCGCAGGCGTGGAGGTAACCCACATCAACCTTAACGACAATACCTGTGCTGGTATTGAAATTATGGGAAAAAACGCCTTTGCCGTGCAGTACCACCCTGAAGCAGGCCCAGGACCCCGAGATTCGGATTACCTTTTTGAGCAGTTTGCAGCCAGGATTGCTGCCCATTAGTCGTTGGACATTTTTATTCGTACTGACCCCCGTTTTTGTTATTAACACCTACATGTCGTAAGTTTGTCGGCTCTGACGTACCGGGCAGGTACTCAAGTGGCCAACGAGGGCAGACTGTAAATCTGCTGGCATACGCCTACGGAGGTTCGAATCCTTCCCTGCCCACACGCACGTGGTAAGCACGTTTGAGTTGCGGGAGTAACTCAGTTGGTAGAGTCACAGCCTTCCAAGCTGTTGGTCGCGAGTTCGAGTCTCGTCTCCCGCTCCCAGATAATTGCTGATGTAGCTCAGCTGGTAGAGCACCACCTTGGTAAGGTGGAGGTCACCGGTTCAATCCCGGTCATCAGCTCCATGTTTGCAGAGGGGTGTAGCTCAGCTGGTAGAGCAGCGGTCTCCAAAACCGCAGGCCGCGGGTTCGAATCCTGCCGCCCCTGCACAAAGAAGTTGACACGTTAAGGATAAATGATGCTAAGCAAAACAAAACAGTTTTTTACCGAGGTAAACAAGGAAATGAAGAAGGTTTCATGGCCTACCCGGGATCAGCTGCGCGAGAGTACCATGGTTGTAATTGTAACATCGTTGATCATCACAGCAATTGTGTTTGTGATTGACCAAGCCATGACTCAAGTAATGAATTTCCTGTTCTGATAAAAAGAGAAGAGACAAATGACAGCCACTCCAATACAACCGCTTGAGCTTAAATGGTTCGCACTGCGTACCTTCACCGGCCATGAATCCAAGGTGAAGGCAGGTATTGAGCAGGAGATGGTGCGGCTGGGAATGGAGAATAGGGTTCATAGTATCGTTATTCCTCAGGAAACTGTTTACGAAGTCCGCAATGGGAAACGGCGTACAAAGGTGAGGAACTTCCTGCCCGGTTACATCCTCATAGAATGTACGCTTGACAAGCGGCTGAAGGAAATTATTCTGTCTCTTCCGTCAATCGTGAGCTTTGTTGGTACCAAGACGGAACCGCAGGCACTCCAGAAGGATGAGGTTGACAGGATCATGGGGCGCGTAGAGGAGCGCAAGGACATTGCAACTGTCGAGATTGCCTTCCGCGACGGAGATCCGGTAAAGGTAATTGACGGACCGTTTGCCAACTTTAGCGGCACGGTAAAAGAAGTTAACCACGAAAAACAAAAACTCAAGGTGGAAGTAGGCATTCTTGGACGTAAAACGCCAATTGAGCTTGACTTCCATCAGGTTGAGATGGAACAACATTAACTTAATTTATGTGGGAGGTATGGACAACCATACCGCTGACCACGAAAGGGATACATGGCAAAGAAAGTCATGGGGAGCTTTAAGCTCCAGATAAAAGCCGGGGAAGCCACCATGGCTCCTCCTGTAGGGCCTGCCTTCGGGCAGCGCTCCCTTGCCGGGATGGAATTCGTAAAGCAATTCAACGCAAAAACATCCAAGCAGCAGGGAACAATTCTTCCGGTTGTAGTTACGTACTACAGCGACAAGAGTTTTACATTCGAGGTAAAGTCGCCTCCAGCTCCTGTTCTGCTTGTGAAAGCAGCAGGAATTCCGAAAGGTTCTTCAGAGCCTAACAAGACCAAGGTTGGGAAGGTTACCCGGAAGCAATTAGAGGAAATTGCCCAGGTTAAAATGAACGATCTTAATGCCAACGACCTTGAGCATGCAGTATCAATGATTGCCGGAACAGCCCGTTCAATGGGCATTACGGTGGAAGGGTAAGGACTACTATGGCAACAAACAAACGATACGAAAAGTTAGTTAAGAGCTACGACCGCAAGCAGGTGTTTGATTACAAGAGCGCTGTTGAGCTGGTAAAGAAAAATGCTACTGCCAAGTTTGACGAGTCCTTCGAAGTCTCGATGTACCTGGGTGTAGACCCACGGAAGGCCGATCAGCTGGTTCGGGGAACTGTTGCATTACCACATGGTACCGGGAAAACAGTTCGTGTTCTTGTGGTGGCAAAAACACCAAAAGACAAAGAAGCATTGGATGCCGGAGCCGATCATGCCGGATTTACCGAGTACCTTGAAAAATTGCAAGGGGGCTGGGCTGATATCGACATTATTATCGCAACACCGGATGTGATGGGCGAGCTAGGTAAGCTGGGACGGATTCTCGGCCCCCGTGGTTTAATGCCCAATCCCAAGAGTGGCACTGTTACCTTTGACGTAGCAAAGGCAGTCGCCGAAGTAAAAGCCGGAAAGATTGAATTCCGTGTTGATAAGGCGGGAAACGTTCATGCCAGCATTGGCAGATGTTCATTCTCGCCGGAGAAACTTGCTGAAAATGCCCAAATGTTTGTGTCAACAATCCTAAGGGCAAAACCCGCAACTGCCAAGGGTAAATATGTAAAAAGTCTTCACTTCTCGAGTACAATGGGGCCAAGTGTCCGCGTTGACGAAAACTCGATTGGTGCAGATCATTAATAACGTCTATTACGCACTGCTATCGTGCTCTGCTTCTAACCCGCCTTTGGCGGTTGAGCACATAGCGTAACATTATTATCGGAGCCGTATGGTAACGAAGGAAAAGAAACAAGCTGTTGTTGCCGATTTAGTCGAGAGAATTAAAGGTGCAGCGAGTTTGTACTTTGTGGACTTCACCGGGATGACCGTTGCTGATGACCAGGCATTCAGGCGTGAGCTACGCGAGAAAAGCGCAGTAATGCGTGTTGCGAAGAACACCTTGATTCTGCGTGCCTTGACAGAAGTTGGTGGTTATACCATTGAGGAATCCAAGCTCTTCGGTCAAACGGGAGTCATATTCGGTGCTGACGATGCTATTGCGCCTGCCAAGGTAATTCGCAAGTATTTTGAGAAGGGTGAAAAACCAAAGCTCAAGTTTGCGATTATTGAAGGACAGTCGTTTGACGGATCGCAGTTGAAACAGGTGGCGGAATTACCGACGCGTGAGGATATGATTGCCGGAATCGTGGGCAGCATTCATGCACCAATCTCGGGCATTCATGGCGCAGTCAACGCAGTAATGCGTGATGTTGCCATGCTCGTAGAGGAGGTTGCCAGAAAACAGGCAGCCTAACGTTTTTTATTCACCAGAATTTAATTTTCGGAGAAACGTATGTCAGCAATCGTTGATGAACTCGTTGAGAAAATCGGGGCTTTAACCTTACTGGAAGCCTCGGAACTCAAGAAAGCACTGGAAGACAAGTTTGGCGTAACCGCCGCTGCTCCGGTGATGATGGCCGCCGGCCCTGCCGGTGGTGCTCCTGCTGCTGCAGCAGAAGAAAAAACTGAATTCGACGTAGAGCTTACCGATGCCGGTGCTCAGAAGTTGAATGTAATCAAGGTAGTACGCGAAATCACCGGTCTTGGTTTGAAAGAAGCCAAGGACCTGGTTGAGGGTGCACCAAAGATTGTTAAAGAAGGCGCACCAAAAGAAGAAGCAGATTCTCTTAAGAAGAAGCTTGAAGAAGCCGGTGCAAAGGTTACACTTAAGTAATCTTTTCTGCTAAGAATACAACCCGAGGCGGTTTTTTAATCGTCTCGGGTGTTGTTGTCTTTGTCTGTTCGTTTCTTTACCACGATTTTTTTGAGTTATCGGGAGCCCCCTTCCCATGCAAGGTCCACAGGACACAACATTGTACACGCTGCCACTGCAACGTTTGCGCGAGCGCATTACCTTTGGCCATGTGGCAAAACATCACACCTACCCCGATTTGTTGGGGATTCAGATTAATTCGTTCCAGGAGTTTATTCAGGAAAACGTGAAGCCTGAGGATCGCCGGGAAATTGGTCTGCAACGAGCATTTCTATCGAACTTTCCGATCGAAGACAATGCCGGGGTGTACGAATTAAACTTTGTTGACTACTTTGTAGAGAAACCAAAGTACACCGAAGAGGAATGCCGCGAGAGGGAACTCACGTACGCAAAAACTCTGAAGGCCCGACTACGCTTATCGTCGAAGGCTGACCCAACCTCAGAAGATCATATCGAAGCAATTGATCAGGAAGTTTATCTTGGTCAGATCCCGATTATGACCCAGCGCGGCACGTTTATTATCAACGGCGCCGAGCGCGTTGTGGTTGCCCAGCTTCACAGGTCACCTGGGTGCTTCTTTGACGAGGCGCTTCACCCGAATGGCACAAAAATCTTTTCTGCACGGATTATTCCGTTTAAAGGATCGTGGATTGAGTTTACGACTGACATCCACGATGTGATGTATGCGTATATCGACCGGAAGAAGAAGTTCCCGGTAACAACACTGCTGAGAGCCCTGGGATACAGCAGTGACGAAGACCTGCTGAACTTGTTCGAGCTAACCGAAGATGTGCCAACGTCTGAACTGACAGAAGACTACCTCGGACGTCGGGTGGCTGCCGATACAGTGGACATGGGCACGGGTGAAATCGTGGCTCCGCGTGATACCATTGTTAGCCCCGAGTTCCTGAAACTGCTTGAAAACACTTCGGTTGATTCACTAAAATTGTATAAATACGATAATCCAAATGACGAGCCGATTATCGCTAAAACCCTGGCCAAGGATTTAACAAGAACCCGCGAAGATGCTCTTGAAAGCATTTATCGTCAGCTGCGTTCCTCGGATCCGCCAGACCTGGATACTGCATGGGGTTTACTTGAGAAACTCTTCTTTAACTCAAAGAGATATGATCTCGGCGTAGTTGGCAGGTTCAGAATTAATGAAAAATTGGGCATGAATGTGCCTCTGGATGTAACAACACTGACGGTTGACGACATCGTAAATATTATTAAGTACCTGATAGAAGTTCGTGATAGCAAGCAGCCGGTTGATGACATTGACCACCTTGCCAACCGACGCGTCCGCACAGTGGGTGAACAACTCGAAAGCACCTTTAACCTTGGGCTTACGCGGATGGCCCGCACCATTAAGGAACGGCTCAGTGTTCGCGACAGCGAAAACATCACCCCCAGTGAACTTGTTAATGCACGAACGATAACAAGTGTTATTAACCAGTTCTTTGGAACAAACCAGCTTAGCCAGTTTATGGATCAGACCAACCCGCTAAGCGAAATCACCCATAAACGCCGTACATCAGCTCTTGGCCCTGGCGGTTTAACGCGCGAAAGAGCCGGTTTTGAAGTGCGCGACGTGCACTATACGCATTATGGACGACTTTGTCCGATTGAAACGCCCGAAGGTCCGAACATTGGTCTGATTTCATCGCTGGCTATTCACGCTCGCGTTAACAAGTTCGGCTTCATTGAAACTCCCTATGTTAAAGTTGAGAACGGTGCTCTGACCGATGAGTTAGAGTTTATGCCAGCAGATCGCGAAGAAGATTTAATTATCGTTCCTGCCGGTACCGAACTGGACGAAAAGGGACGTATTGTAGGCGACACTGTAAAGGCACGCGTAAGCGGTGACTATCGCGTAGTTCCTACCACTGATGTGCAGTTCATGGAGGTAAGTACTGACCAGATCACCTCACCTGCAGCATCGCTGATTCCGTTCCTTGAGAATGACGACGCTAACCGTGCACTCATGGGCTCGAACATGCAGCGCCAGGGTGTACCGCTGCTTCGTCCGAAAGCTCCAATTGTTGGTACAGGCATGGAAGCCCGTGTAGCCCGCGACTCGCGCGCTCTGCTGTTGGCAGAAGATGACGGAGTGGTGGAGTACGTATGCGGCGATTACATTCAAGTGCGGTACGATGATAACCGTACACGCGAAGAACGACTTGTTTCGTTCGATAATGACAGAGTTGTACGCTACGATCTGTTTAAGTTTTACCGTACCAACCAGGATACTGCAATTAACCAGCGTCCGATCGTAAAGGCCGGACAACGCGTACGTAAGGGAGAACCCCTTATCGACGGAGCATCAACCGAAATGGGTGAACTGGCGCTTGGCCGCAATGTCATGGTTGCATTTATGCCCTGGCGCGGTTATAACTTCGAAGATGCTATCGTTATCAGCGAACGCATGGTTGCCGAAGACGTTTTTACGTCCGTTCACATCGAAGAGTTTACCCTCCAAGTCCGCGATACTAAACGCGGTGAAGAAGAGTTTACACGCGAAATTCCCAACGTCAGCGAAGAAGCTACCAAGGATCTGGATGACCGCGGCATTGTTCGCATTGGCGCCAAGGTTAAGGAAAGTGATATTCTGATCGGGAAGATTACCCCGAAAGGAGAAACCGATCCTACACCCGAAGAAAAACTCCTTCGTGCCATTTTCGGCGATAAGGCCGGTGATGTGAAGGATGTAAGTCTTAAAGCACCTCCAGGCCTTAAAGGAACAGTTATCAATACCAAGTTGTTTGCCCGACGGGTGCTTAGCAGCGACAGTGAGTTCCGGCTTGAAGAAAAGAAACGCCAGGACCTGATCACGAAACGTGAACAGCAGGCACTGCGCGCACTGGATATCGATTGCGTGGAGCGCATCGGCGAATTACTGCAGGATCAAACCAGCCTTGGCATTCATACGGCAAACGAAACCGTGGTCTTCCGCTCAGGTACAAAACTGTCTGCAAAAGACCTGGTTGCCAAGTATGAAGAAGGCGTTTTTGTACCATCCGCAATGAACATTGCGCAGGACTGGGTGGCTGACTCAAAGGTGATGAAGCTGCTCCGCATACTGCTGGATAACTACGAGACACGACGTCAGCAGATCATGCTGGATGGCCGCATCGAACGAAACAAGATAGCTGCCGGTGACGAGCTTCAGCCGGGTATCCTTCAGATGTCCAAGGTATATGTTGCCAAGAAACGAAAACTTCAGGTTGGCGATAAAATGGCCGGACGCCACGGTAACAAGGGTATCGTGTCGAAAATTGTTCCGGTGCAGGATATGCCATTCCTTCCGGACGGCACACCTGTTGATATCGTTCTGAATCCACTGGGCGTACCCTCACGGATGAATATCGGACAGCTGTACGAAACCGCCCTTGGATGGGCCGCCAGCAAACTTAATGTTCACTTCGCTACGCCAATCTTTGATGGTGCAACCTGGGAAGAAGTGGGCGAATACCTGGAAAAAGCAGGCCTGCCATCCACTGGAAAAACTATTCTGTACGATGGCCGCACAGGTGAACCGTTCGAAAACGAGGTTACCGTTGGTATCATCTACATGATGAAACTCTCCCACCTGGTAGAAGATAAACTTCATGCCCGCTCCATTGGCCCGTATTCGCTGATTACTCAGCAGCCCCTGGGCGGTAAGGCACAGTTCGGCGGACAGCGTCTGGGAGAGATGGAAGTGTGGGCGCTGGAAGCGTATGGTGCTGCACACACACTACAGGAAATGTTAACCGTAAAGAGCGACGATGTGCTGGGACGTGCCAAAATGTATGAGGCTCTGGTAAAAGGCGAAAATCTGCCCGTGCCAAACATCCCCGAATCGTTCAATGTTCTTGTCAGAGAATTACAAGGCCTCTGCCTTGATGTTAAAATTGATTAAGATAATGAAAATAACACCCAACCGGAGTTAGAATGCAATTCCAGAATAGTCCTAAACGCGGATATTCACAAATTACAATTCGCATCTCGTCGCCCGACGATATTCTGAATCGTTCTCATGGAGAGGTGACCAAGCCGGAAACGATTAACTACCGTTCTTTCCGTCCAGAAAAAGATGGTCTTTTCTGTGAAAAAATCTTTGGTCCAATTCGTGACTGGGAGTGCGCTTGCGGTAAATACAAGCGGATCCGATACAAGGGCATCGTATGCGATCGATGCGGCGTTGAGGTTACTCAGAAAAGTGTACGCCGTGAACGCATGGGACATATCATGCTGGCGGTTCCTGTTGTACATATTTGGTTCCTGCGGTCACTGCCAAGTAAGATTGCGGGCGTGATTGGAATGCCAACCAAGGACGTAGAGCGAATCGTGTATTACGAGTCGTACGTTGTTATCCAGCCGGGCTCAACAGGTCTCCAGCCAAAGGACCTTCTCACCGAAGATCAGTACCTGGAGGTTCTTGCTTCGCTCCGCTCCGACGAACGGAATATGGATGATGACGACCCCCGCAAATTCATTGCACTTATCGGGGGTGAAGCTATTAAGGAGCTGCTTCGCCGCGTAGATCCTGACGAAGATTATTTTACGTTGAGAGAAGTACTAAAGGAAGATATTAGCCAGCAAAAGCGTGCAGACATCCTGAAACGCCTGCGTATCATGGATGCCTTCCGAACGTCGCCACTGAAAGAGCCAAATAAGGCTGAATGGATGGTGCTGGATATTATCCCTGTGATCCCTCCCGATCTGCGTCCACTCGTACCTCTTGAAGGCGGACGTTTTGCTACATCTGACTTAAACGATCTGTATCGCCGGGTTATCATTCGCAACAACCGATTAAAACGACTTATTGATATCAAGGCACCCGAAGTTATTCTTCGCAACGAAAAGCGGATGCTTCAGGAAGCTGTTGATGCGCTGTTTGATAACTCACGCCGTTCCGTTCGCAGTGAATCACAGCGTGCTCTTAAATCACTTGCTGATACCCTGAAAGGTAAAACGGGACGCTTCCGTCAGAACCTGCTTGGTAAACGCGTTGACTATTCAGGCCGGTCGGTTATTGTGGTTGGCCCCGAGCTGAAACTGCACGAATGCGGTCTGCCAAAAGACATGGCCGTTGAACTCTTTAAGCCTCTCATTATTCGCAAGCTGATTGAAAGGGGCTTGTGCAAGACGGTTAAGAGCGCTAAGAAGCAGGTTGAAAAGAAAACTACAGATGTATGGGATATTCTCGATGTTGTGATCGACGGTCACCCCGTGCTGCTTAACCGTGCACCTACCCTGCACCGCCTGGGCATTCAGGCATTCCAGCCCCGACTTGTAGAGGGTAAGGCTATTCAGTTGCACCCGCTGGTTACTACAGCGTTTAACGCTGACTTTGACGGTGACCAGATGGCCGTGCACGTTCCGCTTAGCCACGAAGCACAGCTGGAAGCACTGCTGCTGATGCTCAGTAGCCATAATATTATGCACACTCAGAACGGCGAACCAATTGCAGTGCCGTCACAAGATATGGTTCTGGGCGTGTACTACATTACAAAGATGCGTAAGGGGGCTAAGGGCGAAGGGAAAATATTCTCCTCCGTTGCCGAGGTTATTATTGCCTATAACGCAGGCTCACTTAGCCTGCACTCAGGTATAAAGGTAAGGATGAACGGTAAACTGGTTGAAACAACAACCGGTAGAATCCTGTTTAATCAAATCGTACCCGCCGAAATGGGGTATATGAACGAGATGCTCGGCAAAAAGCGCCTGCGTCAGGTAATCTCGGAGTGTTTCCGTAAAGCCGGACTTGCTAAAACAGTTGAGTTCCTGGATAAGCTTAAAGAACTTGGATTTACTACGGCTACACGCGGCGGCCTTTCGGTGTCGGTCGCAGATGTGGTTATCCCAGCCGAAAAAGAAACTATCATAGCCAAGGCTCAGGCCGAAGTGGATAAGATTGAAGATTACTATCACAGTGGTGTTATCACCGAAGGTGAACGGTATAACAAGATTATCGACACCTGGAGTACCGCTACAAACAGGGTGGCCGACAAACTGTATGCCGAGCTGGCCAGTAATCAGCAAGGATTTAATACATTCTTCATGATGATGGACTCCCAGGCTCGGGGCTCGAAAGAGCAGATCAGACAGTTGGCAGGTATGCGCGGTCTTATGGCAAAGCCGCAGAAGACAGTGGCGGCCAGCAGTGCTGAGTTGATCGAAAACCCGATTATCTCGAACTTTAAAGAAGGCCTAACTAACCTTGAGTACTTTATCTCAACCCACGGTGCACGAAAAGGTCTGGCCGACACCGCACTGAAGACCGCTGACGCAGGGTACCTTACCCGCAGGCTTCATGATGTAGCCCAGGACGTTGTGATCGGCGATGAAGATTGTGGTACCATCCGCGGTGTAGAGATGCGTGCCCTCAAAGATGGTGAAGAAGTTAAAGAGCCCCTTAAGGAAAGAATTCTTGGTCGGGTAACCCTGACTGATGTGATTGATCCCCTCTCGGGTGAAACGTACGTTAAGGCAGGTAATCTGATAACGGAAGAAATTGCTGATGTTATCGAAGCCTCACCTATTGAAGCCGTGATGATTCGTTCCGTACTCTCGTGCGAGTCTCGCCAGGGCGTGTGCGCGATGTGCTATGGCAGAAATATGGCTACCGGACAAATGGTGAACAAGGGCGAGGCAGTAGGTACAATTGCTTCACAATCAATTGGTGAACCTGGTACACAGCTTACATTGCGTACCTTCCATACGGGTGGCACGGCGTCGCTTTCATTGTCGCAAAGCGTTGTTATGGCTAAGTTCGATGGTAAGATCCAGTTTGAAAACATCCGCTTTGTTACTACTCCCGGCGATGAAACAGATGTTCAAATTGCCGTTTCTAGAGCGGGCGTTATTAATATCGTTGAGCCTAATAGTAACCGGATCGTGACGAAATACGATGTTGTGTATGGCGCTGAACTCAAGGTTCAGGATGGACAATTGGTTCAGAAAGGTGAACTGATTTATGAATGGGATCCGTACAACTCAGTGATTATTACTGAAAAAGCCGGATGGGTACGGTATCGCGACCTGGTGCCAAACCTAACGTTCAAGGAAGCCATTGATGAACAGATAGGCCATACAACAAAGATCGTAATCGACTCCCGGGACAGAACCAAGAGCCCGGCTATCGAAATTATCGACGAAGACGGCGTTCTGATTCAGCAGTATATCATTCCTACCAGGGCACAGATTGTTGTTGATGACGGAGAAATGGTGGCGGTTGGCTCCAAGCTGGTAAAGATGCCGCGTGACATGGGCAGACTTCGCGACATTACAGGCGGCCTGCCACGTGTTACGGAATTGTTCGAAGCGCGCTCACCCCAAAATCCGTCTGCTGTTACAGAAATTGATGGTATCGTAAATATTGAAAAACCAAAACGCGGGTCTCGTGTGATAGCAGTAACGTCGCTCGACGGAGAACTGCGCCGCGAATACCCGGTACCGATCGGACGTCACGTACTTGTTCAGGATGGAGATCTTGTGCGCTCCGGTGACCGGTTGTCGGAAGGGGCTATAAACCCGCACGACATTTTGCATATCAAGGGAATCAACGAAGCACAGGCATATCTGGTAAATGAAATTCAGGATGTTTATCGGATGCAGGGTGTGAAGATTAATGATAAGCATATCGAAGTCATCGTCCGCCAAATGCTGCAAAAAGTCCGTGTAACCGATGCCGGCGACTCCAGGTTCCTGGAGGGCGATCAGGTTGACAGAGTTCCGTTCAACGATGAGAACGAAACCTTGAAGTCGGCTATGATTGTAATTGACAAGGGTGACAGTAAGTTCAAGGTTGGCCAGATTGTTAGCCGAAAAGATTTAAAGGAAGTTAATGACGATCTGAAGAAGAAAGAGAAGACACCGGCTAAGAGTAGAAAAGCCGAACCTGCAATTGCCGAACCATTGCTACTCGGAATTACACAGGCGTCGCTCACGACCGAATCGTGGCTGTCTGCAGCATCATTCCAGGAAACAACCAAGGTTCTTAGCGAGGCGTCAACCGCTGCCAAACGCGATCACTTGCTGGGTCTGAAGGAAAACATCATCCTGGGTCAGCTGATCCCCGCGGGCACAGGCCTACGTGAATATCAGTCAATGCTTGTTGCCTCTGATGTTGGAAATATCTTTGGCGCAAGTGCTATTATACCCAAGGCCGAGGATGAAGAACCTGCACCGGCACTGGCCAAAAAGCCAAGTCGGCGCAAAGCTCCGGTCGTTTAATCGTTAGCTACTTGAAAATGAAAAAGAGGTCACCATAGGTGACCTCTTTGGATTTGTGCTGCAGGCAACGAGTACTACACACTGAGCAACCTGAACTGATCCGGATTCATGTTGTAACTTTAAAAGTGTTTCTCAACATCGTCTATCACCGTACTGATCGTATTTTGTACACCGAATACTGTACTGCAATGAAATACTCTTGTTTAATTCATGGTTTACTTGCAATTGTAATCTGCACACTCTCTTCAACGGCCGATACTCTGTATGTATCGTTATCGGCGCCCGCCGGCACCGGACAGAGCTGGCAAAGCCCCTTCACAACAATTGATGCTGCACTGATGGCCTGGCAATCGGGCGACGAAGTCTGGGTTGCCCAGGGAACGTATGCTCCGCCGGTTAGTGGCTGGAGTTTTCCAAATGGGTTGCGTATGTATGGCGGGTTCAATGGCACTGAGTTGCTACGCGAGGAGCGCGACTGGTTTCGAAAGCCCGCGGTGCTAACAGGTGAAAATATTAAAACTGTGTTCGTTTTAAATGATTGCGACTCTTCATCGCGAATTGATGGATTTACACTGCAGGGGGCTACTGAGCATGCACTGAACATAACTGGTGGATGTCCGATAATAAGAAATTGTACCTTTTTAGGTAACACTGGGCAAAGTGGAGCTGCAATACTGGCAACGGCAACATCAAGGATCCATATTGAATACTGTGTTTTCGGAAGGAATACCTGCGACCGGAACGGTGGTGCAGTTGAAATCAGAAACAGTAGTGCTCATCCATACGGATATGGTGCCTTGATTGGGCAATGTCAGTTTTACGACAATACTTCACTGTCCGGAAACGGTGGTGCTCTTTCCATCGTGAACAGTCCAACGATACCGCAAATCGTTAGTTGCGTGTTTAACGGCAACCAGGCGGTTGGCGGCGGTGCATTGTTTACAGAGCAATGCTATGCCTATATCACCAATGCAACGTTCTGTAACAACAATTCTACCGGTACTGACACTGCTGCAGCACTCACGCTTCTGCTAAATGGTGGCGAGTTGCTGAACTCAATCGTCTGGAATGGTACCATATCCGATTCAGCCCGACACATCGTCCACTACCTATTAAACCAAATGACTGACACGACAATATTGCGTGCCCGATCCAATCTTGTGGAAAATGACTTTATTTATGGATTTTATCAAACGAATCCAAGTTTTGAAGATGAACAGCTGGTTGCCGGAGCCGATGGTTTCTTTGGCACTGATGACGACGGGCTGCGCCTTAGCTCACTGTCTGTTGCTCTTAATGCAGGCGTGATTGATAGGTATGTGAATTCGCGTCAAACCGATGCAATCGGGAATCCCAGGCTGGTGGGGCGGAAGGTTGACCTGGGTGCGTATGAAACGCAGCGCCCTAACAGACTAACTCCAACGGAAATAGTGGAAGGACTTAAAAACGGAAGGTACAGCCTTTTCTACCGTCACTCAAAAACAGATTGGGGTGAAAAGGATGAAGGGCCATCTCCGGAGTGCTTTCCAGGACGCAACTTGATATCCGAGGGAAGGGAGCTCGCTACTGAAGTTGGAAAGGCGCAGCGGTTGCTTGGTATCCCTGTCGGCGAAGCCCTTAGCAGCCCTGTATGCCGATGCTGGGAAACCACCCTGCTGATGTGTGGTCGATACGAAAAGGTACCGTACTGGGGGAGTGGGGGCGGAGAAACGACGTCGGCACAACGCGACTCGGCATTAAAAACGCCACCTCCGAATGGTAACCGTATCATAAGTTCACACGATGCCGTGGCAAATATGGTATTTAACCCGCATGGTGACGGGCAGGTACTCACCTCGGCAGAACTGATGGAGTGCGATAATCTGTTTGTGCTTCCGGTTGCCGACACCTTTGAAGTGGTTGGCCATTGGTGTTCCGACACATGGATGAGGTATCATGTGCGATTCCCGGATGAGCCAACGTCAGTACAACCGGAGCCCGAACTGTTGGTAGTTACATGCTCGCCGAACCCTGCTACCACCATGATAGAAGTTAAGACGCCTTCACCACACGACGTAACAATTATTAATATGTACGGACAGGTGGTCTGGTCCGGTGTTGTTCCGACCTCCGCCGCAATCGTGGTATCAGACTGGCCACAGGGCATGTACGCTGTGCAGGCTGCTGGCCGCTCAGCTCTGGTTGTGGTGCTGCACTAAAGTGATTCTACGGAAGATTCTGAGGACGGTATCTGCAGTTTGGATCGTTCCTGCGACGATATGCCGTTGCATCAACTGACTGATTTGATTCTGAGTGATCAACAGTAATTCTACGTTTTCGCTGCCACAGCAGCGTTAGCGGAAACCATGGAGATCCGATATTATCCATGTAGTCGCTGCTGTAGGTGATTGGTTCCGAATGGAGGTGCAGTCCGGCTTGTACGGCTTTTAGAGCAATCCAAACCAAGGGGATATTGCTTAAACTGTTATTGGCATAGCCGCCGCCAATGTTACTGTGAACGCCCGGAAACCAGCGCTGTTCCAGCGTTTGCGGAAATATTGTATTTGCATATTTGCTTATCTTCCATAAGACCGGAGCAAAGGGTACCCGAACCTCGTCAATTGCCAAAGCCTGATATGCATATTCAACGGTGCTGCTCAGGGTGGTATCATGAAACCGGTATCGGTCAGCAGTAAGTATGTTTAAATAGGGAGCCGGGATTCCTAAGCTTCCTACCGTATCCCACACTCCGATCATCCTGATCCTTGTAACCGTTTCGTATGCATATCGCTCTTTAAACCCAATCATTAAATCAGAGTCCGGTCTGGAATAGTTGTTCCTGTCTCTGTATAGTTCAAATGCTGTATCGGTAAGATGTATGTATTCAGGACGAAGGATGCCGCAGTTACGAATCAGGCCGGCCAGACTGCGGACGGTATAGGCCCCGCGACTGAAGCCGAACAGGAATATGCGGTCACCCCGTTCGTACTGCGTAATTAAAAAACGATACAGATCCCTGATATTCTTGTCCAGGCCTGCCCCTGTTATGCCACCTTGAAGTTGGCTGAGCAAGCCATGACCAGGAGTGCCTACACCCGAGTCATAGACCTTGACCTGCAAGGGCATACCAGAACGTACAGTGGTACCAGTTGCAGTCAGCTCATGCAATTTCTGCACATTTGTCTGCACGGTGACGTTGCCATCCCGCATACCGGGAAAGTTCCAGGTACCATCGCTAAATATCGCAATATTCTTCATCTCCTCCCCGCCCCGTATTGTTGATGATGAAGTGATGCATCAAACTTAACAAAATAACTGACGAATGCAGTTCTGTAGAGTTTTGAGTGAGTTGCCGTTGCAAGGGCGGCGTTACCCGCCCATGGTACTCGAAATCCAAGCCCCCTTCTCTAACAATCTGTATTGCTCTGCCATGCCGTATCGTCAAACACGCCCTCCCAGCGTGCAACCACAACCGTAGCCAGACAGTTGCCAACCAGGTTGATGCTTGTTCGTGCCATATCCATGAACTCGTCCACGCCGAAGATCATAGCAACTGCAATCGGACCGTAGTGCTTTAGGTCTGGCGGCAGGAATGATGACAGTGTGGCAAGTAAGATCACAAGAGAGGCCCTTGGAACTGCAGCAACACCCTTGGATGTAATCATCAGTACAAGCATCATGCCCAGTTGTTCCATAAGGCCAAACGAGAAGCCTGGATGGGTAGTTGAAATTGCCTGCATGACAAAGACGCTGGCGATAGCCAGATAAAGAGTTGTTCCGTCCAGGTTAAAGCTGTAGCCGGCCGGCATCACAAAGCCAACAATTCTTTTGGGAACGCCGAAGGCTTCCATTCGTTCCATTGCCATTGGAAGTGCACTCTCACTTGAAGTAGTAACAAACGCAAGCATAAACGGTTCGCGGACTGCTCTAATAAAGGGTTTGAACGGTATTCTGGTAATTAGCATTACTGAGCCCAGAACGATCACCGTGAACACGACCAATGCAACGTAAAGAGATATAATGAGAATGCCAAGATGTCCTAAAATGTCCAGTCCCTGGTGTCCGATTGTAGCAGCCATAGCGGCACCAATACCAACCGGGGCGTACATCATAACGATATTAGTAAACTTAAACATTATCTGGGCAAGCCCTTCGCACCATTCTATAACAGGTTTTGCTACATCACCCGCCATTGCGGCAGCTGCACCGAAAATGATTGAGAATGCAACGATCTGGAGGACCTCGCCCCGGGCCATTGCATCGATGATACTCGTAGGGAAGATGTGCAGAATGGTCTCGACAAAGGTTTGCGGATGGTTCTGTGCAATCGAGCCAAGCGTACCAGGATCGCCTGCAAGCACTACACCTGTACCAGGCTGAATTACATTTACTGCAATGAGTCCAATAGCAAGAGCAAGCGTGGTAACAATCTCAAAATACAGTAACGATTTTAAGCCAAGCGTTCCCAGAGTTTTTACTGAGCCCCCTCCCGCAATGCCCACCACTACTGTTGCAAACACCAGTGGTGCAATAATAGCTTTTATAAGATGTAGAAAAATATCGCGCAGCCATCCAATGTTAATGCCAAACTCCGGCCAGAGTTGTCCAATTATTACTCCCAGGACAACACCCAGGAAGATCTGCAGTGTGAGCGACGTACGAATTTTATTCAACAAAGGGGCTCCGCCGAATGTAGGATGAAACCAGTATGCATAAAAGTATGCACTGCAAATGAATTCTGGAATACAGAACAGAACATTTTTCCGTAGTATGAAACGCTGTAACGATAGTAGCTTTGTGTAGTGGAACTCTTTACTCCGACCTTTAAAGCATACATTTCTGTGCGACTATTCCTGGCCATTGGGTGGCAGATACAGGCATTGGTAGTAAGCTGGACGGTGTGGGAGATAACACGTGACCCCCTGATGCTTGGAATGGTGGGGCTGGCCGAGGCAGTTCCGGCAATTGGCGCAGCATTACCTCTAGGTTATCTGGTTGATAAACTCGAGAAACGACGAGTCATTAAAACCGCTCTTGCTCTGATGATTATCAGTGCCATCTGTACCGGAGTACTGGTTCAGCCGCAAAGTATTGCATATATGGGTACAGAACACTCCACAACCCTGTTGCTTGCCTTTATCGTTGTAAATGGTTTTGCGCGCAGCTTGTACTCGCCGGCAATGTTTTCAACACTCAGCAAAACTGTTACTGTTGATGTACTGCCAAAGGCAACGGCAATATCAAGTACGGCCTGGCAAGCTGCAATGGTGCTCGGACCTCTGATAGGTGGGCTAGTGTATGGGCAGTTTGGTGTACTCACTGCCGCAGTACTCACCATTGTATCGATGTGTGTGGGTGGAATCAGTTCGTTGTGGCTTCCGGTTATACAACCGATACTATCAACAACCAAGGGCAGGTTATGGGATGATGTGATAACGGGGCTACAGTTTATCAGGAGTACGCACGTACTTTTTGCGGCTCTTGCATTAGACATGTTTGCCGTTTTGTTTGGTGGTGCTATCGCACTTCTGCCTGTGTTTGCCAAGGAGATACTACTGGTAGATGCATCAGGATTAGGTGTGTTAAGAGCAGCGCCCTCGGTGGGATCGGTACTTACCATGGTGTGGTTAAGTTTTCATCCCCCGGTTAACAAGTCGGGTAAGAAACTTTTGTTTGCCGTCACCGGATTTGGCATTGTAACGGTAGGCTTTGCACTAAGCACGAACTTCTACATTAGCATAGTTTTACTTGTCCTACTTGGGTTATTAGACGGCCTGAGTGTTGTAATTCGGCAGACGATACTGCAGTTGTTTACACCTGACGAGATGAGGGGCAGAGTGGCCGCCGTTAATACGATGTTTGTTTCTTCCTCGAACGAAATCGGAGCTCTGGAGAGTGGCGTTGCAGCCAAGCTGATGGGTGTAGTTCCAAGTGTAATCTTTGGCGGGGTGATGACGGTGCTCATCGTTGCAGGAACCGCATGGAAGGTACCAAAACTTAGTAAGCTTGAGCTTATCGGGAAAGACTAAATAGCTACAGCAGCTATGGCAGAATGATGAGCGGCGTTTTCCCCTGGTACACCAGTTCATTAATTACAAACGAGCGAAACAGCTTGTCGGACAGTAAACGTGAGCCCTTCTGAACAACCAGCAGTTCATCGATATCTGAGTTGATGACGTCACGAATTCTTGAAAATCGCTGACGCCCCTCGTATACTTCGAACGCCGTGGAGAACCTGTTCTTGTAGGCCTCTGCAAGCTCTGCGAGAATATCACGCGCACGTTGGGTGTCGTCGCCCGGCTTAGCCAGATGAAAAAACGTAACAACTGCCCGGGGATTAGAGATAAATGAAAAGAAGTTATCAAGTTCAATACGGTTAATTGGAAATGTATCGGATACTGCCACAAAAATCCTGTCCTGATTAAAAACGTCAACCCCGCCCGGTATAGCAGCAACAAGATTGCTGGTATTTTCGATAACCTGAACGGGCGATTTTGGATCGAGCAGTTGACGCAGAAAACCGGCATCCTCAAGTCCGGTAACCACAATACTGTCGTACGGTTGTTTAAGGGTACGATTTAGGATGTACCATAGTGGCTTGATGGGGGCCAGCAATTTTACTGTAACCCTGTGGTCAATGGAAGACGTTGCCAGCAGGTCCATCTTCTTTAGTGCTTCAGCCTTTGTGTGTCGGGTTATTGTTCGTCGGGTTTCAGGAGTGATAAAAATCGGATAGAACGGAGTAGGTTGGTGCATGAGTAAAACTTCTGCATCAGCTTCCAAACTCCAGCTACTAACATACCGCATCAGTGGCGCAGAGAACCTCGAGAAGTCAACAAGTACGATAAAACGTTTTTTCATTGCACCTGGCATTTAATGAATTGATACAGGGTTATACAGACATTCCGAGACTGCTCTGAAATCATCGGCAGTATCGGCAAGGACCATTAGCACGTCACCGACTTCAATTGTTGTTGATCCACCCGGACGAATATATTCATTATCCCGCTTTATCATGATAATGAACGCAGATTTGGGGAAGTTTAAATCAACAATTCGTTTATGCACAGAATAGAAATCAGGAAGGATTTCAAACTCACGAAGAGACGATTTAGGTATCTCGTTCAGCAACTTGTCCACGTCGGTGAACTTCCGCACTCTTTCCGGCAATGCAACACCCAGCCACCGTGCCACGAATGAGAGACTTGTTCCTTGTATCAGCACCGACGTCACTGAAATGAAGAAGACGATGTTGAAAATTGCGTTTGCCTTTTCGATACCGGCCAGCAGTGGGTATGTAGCGAAAACAATTGGAACAGCACCACGTAAGCCCACCCAGGCAATATATGCCCTACGCCGGAACTGCATTCTAAAAAACGCCAAGCTGATAAAGACACTTAACGGCCGGGCAACCACGATGAGAAAAATAGATATCAGAAGTCCGATGCCGATGTAGGGGACGATGTTGCTGGGGAAAACCAGTAAACCAAGAGTGAGGAACAGTACAATCTGCATTAGCCATGCCAGGCCATCGTACATTTTCAGGATTGCCTTTTTGTGGATTAAGTCCTGATTACCCAGATAAACTGCACTTACATAAATGGCAAGGAAACCATTTCCCCCAAGGAAATCAGTTGCTGAAAACGTAATAAACATTAGAGCAATTGCCAGAACAGGATACAACCCCTCGAATTCAAGTTTGATAGAGTTTATAATGTATTGGCTTGCTCTGCCGAATGCAAGACCCAGAATCCCACCAAGCAACATCTGTTGAATAAATAACGGAATAACTGATAGCAGGGTCTGGTCCTGATGAACCACCAGTGTCAGGAACACGATGGTCAGTACATACGCCATTGGATCATTACTTCCGCTTTCCAGCTCCAGTGTGGGTCGTAGGTTGGCTTTCAATCCCAGGCTGTTTGACCTGAGAATCGAGAATACCGCCGCCGCATCGGTTGACGACACAATCGACCCTAACAACAGACTCTCGTATATCGTAAAATCTGTTATTAGCCAAACAAACGTTCCCAGCGTAATGGCCGTTAGGAGTACACCCAGAACCGAGAGACTCATGCCCTGTTGCCAAATCGGTTTTACTGACCCCCAACTGGTATCAAGTCCGCCCGAGAAAAGAATAAAGTTCAGAGCCACTATACCAATAAACTGGGCAATTCTAGCATCGTTGAAGTTGATGCCGCCAATGCCATCAGAACCTGCCAGCATCCCAATTCCTAAAAAGACAATAAGAATCGGAACACCAAATCGTCCCGACGTTTTGCCAGCTATAACACTGGCAAGTAGCAGAATTGATCCGATTAACAGAATATTCTCGATTGATAAGTTCATGAGGAAGGTGGCTCAAAAAAACCTGAATATGTAACAGAGTAGTCGTTAATCCAAATAAAAAGTGATGGTGTGCTACAATAGTGTGTGAGGATCCGCACACAACGCATCTGTTGGAGTGCATGGGAAGCGTCCATTACCGGCATCAGTAAACAACAATTTCAACATACGGTCACTGTACGACACATTAGTGTTGTTGGAACAATTCGAGCACATATTAACTAGTTTTGTTCCATGTAAAGACATGTACAATCAGCAAAGCAATAATCATGAAGCACTTCCTACACTATGCAACTGCTATTTTTTTGCTTGGTATTCTGCTTGTGTCGTGCAATGGAACAACAACGGAACCAGACAGATCTGAACCCGATAAAAATACCTTTACCTACGATGTTGAATATGCTGATTCAGCTGTATTTGTTGACAGTGCGGGTGTATCAGAGTATCTAGTATCGTTTGATGAAGAAACTCAGACGTATGTGTTTAGAGCCAACATCCCAACACTCTCAGATATTAAACCAGGCAAGCAACTCCTGGTTTTTCGAAAGGGGCTTGGTGAGATTGTCACCGTTAACACCTCCGGGAATTCGGTCACTGCCACAACCAAACCCACAACGTTGGATAAGGTATTTAAGAATGCCATGATATCGTGGGACAGAACCATTCGTTTCAATAAGGAATTGGTTCCGCAGGTAGTTGATAGAAAAGGAATGTCGCACATCATGACCCCCGTTACTGCCGATAGTTTCGATCTTGAGCTGGAGATGGGCGAATACACGTACAAAATTTCCTGGAAAATGTTGGGTGATGATGCAAATGTTTACATCCACGTAGAAAAGAAAATATATGAGGCATTACGAGCACGCTACTCACTGGTAGGGAAGATCAACAAGTTCAGTACAAGTTCAGCTGTTACAATGCAGAACAGTCAGCTTACACAATACCGGGTGTCGAACCCTGACGTGAAGGGTAGTGTTACCATGTCGGTCAACTGTGCCGGTTCCGGAAATGAAGCTGTCAATCTTGAATTACCGATAACGCTGATTAAAGTGCCGATAACGGTTGGGCCGCTGATTGTGATGATGAACATCAAGGTTCAGGTTGTGGTAAACAGTGTTATCCCTCCTGACGGATCATCACTCATTGATGCGAGGTTTGATTATCATAGCTCTACTGGGTTTTCGTTCGAGGGCGGGCAGATCAAGGGTTTAGGTGCTGTTGGCACGTACAAGATGGAGAAGGGCAGTAATGCTCAAACGGGAGCATCGTCAGCGGTAGCAGCCAATTTTGGCCTGGGTTTCCCACGCCTTGAATTTTCCCTGTTCGACAACACCATCCTGGTACCTTGGGTGCAAACAGCCATGCTGCTCGGGGGTGACTTCGCTACCGGCGTAAACCCGTGTCAGCAGGCACGAGCTCAGTTTATCGGAGCTGCAGGTGCTGATTTTAGTGCTTTTGGTGTAACCCTGAAGAAAAACGTTACGCTCTGGAGTGTAGAAAAGGTACTGCTCAAGGCCGGAGTGTGTCCATAGGCCGGTCGCCTGAAAGCCGGCGTTCCCAGGGAAATCAACCCTGTTAGTTTGCTAAGGGGGGACTCTTGCCAGAGCCCCCTTTCTCTTTAAGCTTGCCATTGACAAAGAATTTTCATGTATCTTTGTAGTCTTTTTCTTAAAGTATACATCAAAAAACCATGTCAGACATCTCAAAAGTCCGCAATATTGGAATAAGTGCTCACATTGACTCAGGAAAAACAACCACCTCTGAGCGTATTCTATTCTATACAGGTAAGATTCATGCAATCCACGAGGTTCGTGGCAAGGACGGTGCCGGTGCCAAGATGGACTCGATGGAGTTGGAGAAAGAAAAGGGTATTACAATTCAGAGTGCCGCCACGTATGCAACGTGGGGTGACTACAATATCAACCTGATTGATACTCCAGGCCACGTTGACTTCACGGTGGAGGTTGAGCGTGCTCTACGTGTGCTAGACGGCGCCGTCTTGGTATTGTGTTCCGTAGCCGGAGTGCAGTCTCAGTCCATTACTGTAGACAGACAGATGAAGCGCTATAATGTGCCACGAGTTGCGTTTATTAATAAAGCTGACCGTTCGGGAGCAAATCCTGACAGGGTTTTATCGCAGCTTCGTGAAAAGTTGCAACATAACCCTGCATTCGTGTCATACCCGATTGGACTTGAAGATAAGCTCCAGGGCGTACTTGATTTAGTCACAATGGAGGCTGTGTATTTTGATGGTGAAAAAGGTGAGGTTATTAGCCGTAAGCCAATACCGGCCGAGCTGACAGAGAAAGCTACTGAGCTTCGCAGACGTTTGATAGAAGTAGCTGCTGACTTTGATGATGCATTGATGGAGAAGTTCCTCATGGACGAAGAGCCGAGTGTTGACGAGCTCCGTGCAGCTATCAGGAAGGGTACACTTTCGATGAAAATGACACCGGTATTCTGTGGCTCAGCCTATAAGAACAAGGGGGTTCAGGTTATGCTTGACGGAGTAACGCAGTTCCTGCCGGCACCATTTGACGTTGTGAATGAAGCTCTGGACCTTGATAATAACGAAGAGAAGATAGTTCTGGATAGCAATCCAACCAAGCCACTCGTGATGCTTGCATTTAAGTTGGAAGATGGTAAATATGGTCAGTTAACGTATATGCGTGTATACCAGGGGACTGTTCGCAAGGGCGACTTTATTCACAATATGTCCAACGGGAAGAAAATTAAGGTGTCACGTCTTGTACGGATGCACTCAAATGAAATGCATGATATCGAATCAGCGGAATGCGGTGACATCGTTGCACTGTTTGGCGTAGACTGCGCATCGGGTGATACATTTACCGATGGTACAGTTAACTACTCTATGACGTCGATGTTTGTACCCGAGCCTGTAATTGAGCTGGCAGTCAGCCCCAAGGACAAGTCAGGTCTTGCAAACTTCTCGAAGGCATTAAACAGGTTTACCAAGGAAGACCCAACCTTCCGTGTAATGCGTGACGAAGAGTCTGGCGAAACGATCATTAAAGGAATGGGTGAACTGCACCTGGACATTTACATTGAGCGCATTAAGCGTGAGTATAACACCGAAGTAATCGTGGGTCGTCCGAAGGTAGCCTTCCGCGAAGCAATCTCGCAGCAGGCTGAGTTTAACTATACGCATAAGAAGCAGACAGGGGGCTCGGGTCAGTTTGGTCGTGTGGCCGGTTACCTTGAACCGCTGCCGCTGGATGCCGTTGAAACATACGAATTTGTGGATGACATTGTTGGTGGTGTGATTCCCCGTGAATATATTCCCGCATGCGATAAGGGCTTCCGCGAAGCGATTCAGGAAGGTTCACTTATCGGGCAAAAAGTTGTTGGTGTTCGCGCTGTCATAAATGATGGAGCCACCCACGCAGTTGACTCTTCTGAGCAGGCCTTTAAAACAGCAGCTCTAATGGCCTTCCGTGAAGCATACGAAAAGGCAAGGCCGATTATTCTTGAACCGATTATGAAGCTCGAAGTAAGTACACCCGAAGAGTTTCAGGGAACAGTGATCGGTCAGGTAAACCAGCGACGTGGTGTTATAATGGGTACTGAAGCCGATGCAACGTATGTAACGATAGTTGCCGAAGTGCCTCTGTCAGAAATGTTCGGGTACTCAACAGATTTACGGTCGGTAACACAAGGCAAGGGCGAGTTCTCGATGGAATTCGCAAAATACCAGCAGGTTCCCCGTGCTATCCAGGATGAAATGGCCAAGGAGTACCAAAAGAAACGCGCAGAAGGTATTCGATAAAATGGATTAGTATTATAACAGAAGGCGATGTCGTGTAAACGGCATCGCCTTTTTGCGTTAAACAATCTGGAAATTGATTCCCGATCGGAAGGCTGCGCAGAACCTGCTCAGCTATTGTGCTTTTTACTGCAAAACAAACACAGGGTTGCGAAACTCTGATAATGTATGTAAGTTGCAGCGTAGCCTAGGTTATAGCGTAGTCTAAGTTGCAGCGTAGTGTTAATTACATGTACAATGGAGTCTCTTATGAAAGATTTGTACTCGTTTATTTGCTCTCTGCCTTTTCTTGTGCTGTTATTTATAACCCTGCATGGTACTACCATGCCCACTGTGGCGATGCCACCAGCGGCACCACCAAGCTGTGACTGCGGTGACTTGCCACCCTTCAATGAACAAACCAAGATTACAACGGTCTGTATTGATGGTGATACGTGTGAAGTTGCTATTACCTACAGACACTATGCAGCGGTACCAATGGAAGAAGATCCGTGTAATGATCATGTTTATATCAATTCACGAACGTGCTTTAAGAGGATATGCTTCTTAAATAATTGCCCACTTCCAATAGGCAAGGAGCAGAAAGTGATGGAAGGAGTATTCTATGCACTGAACCCACTTGGCGGTGATATTAATATGCTGGTAGGAGCGATCCCTTACTGTGATGAGGACGTGTACTGCTGGACGGTTACCATGCCACGCTGTGTACAATGGGAGGATAGCTGTTTGGTTCGCTGCCAGGATGCAGAGTGCTGTTCCAATTCGTGGAGAATTTGTATTAATAGATCTACGGGTGACCCTGAAGTATCCCCAACTGATCAGCCAGGTGCCTGCGATCCACCAACACAAATCTGCATACAGCCATGCATAACGATTGACTGTGAGTTCAACCCGAAAGTTATAGTCACGTATTGCCGTTAGAGAAATGCTGAAACACAGCACTCAGAAAGTGAAATCAATAACCAATCTACCATTTATACTTTCAAAAAGTATACGATATAGTATCGAAGCCATTTGATCTACGAACAACCACTTAGTGGACAACAGAAAACGAAAGTAAAAGCAGGAAGTAATGGAATATAGGTTGAAGAAACTCGTACGAGCTTTGTCAGTGATAATCGGAAAAATGAGTGCTATATCAAAATATTAACGGATTGAAGGGCGTACGAAATGAAAATGAACAGTGCCGCTTTTACACTTCTTGTATGCTTTGTATTTTCTGTATCGACGCTGGTCGGACAACGATGGACTTTATTGCCGCGCGTAACGTACGGAGCAAACAATCTCGAAGAGGTGGGTACATCTTGTACGAGTCGCGTAACCTACGACTCCGTACACCATGAATTTTGGGCAGGGCACGACTCTCGAATTATTGTATCAAGAGACAACGGGCTCTCGTGGTCCGAACCCTCTCAACCCTTTACACCGTCACCGTACAATCTAGGAGTTATTGTAGCAAGCGGAGCAGGGAGGATCATCGGATCGTGGGCGAATTCATATAAAAGGCGCTTGTTTTTCGAATTCGATCGCAGTAACGACTCCTGGGAATCGATTTATACCTCTTCCAGGAGTATTCCATACGCGGTAATTGACAGTGCTGCTTTTATCAATCTGTATACGGGATTATGTCCCTATAGCCATGCGAGAGATAGAATATGGCGACAAGCGAATCTTGATTCCCCTTACAGTTCCGACAACTATGATGTTGGCTACGATCCAAGTATCCTGCAGGCACATCCAACAATAATGTCAATCAAGAATGGGGGCAACTGGATTGAGTTCTCGACTGTAGATGGTAAAATTAGTACCTCCTTAATATCTCCAACGATCACCCATTACTGCTATTCGGCACAAAAAAATATCATTGTTGCAGGAATTAGAGTGCTTCAGTTTAGCCCAACGAAGTATGATGAAAAACGAAGAGTAGAGCGCTATAGTATTGGTGTTAGCAACGATAGTGGTAAAATATTTATTGGATATGATACAATCAGGTTTGTTAACAGTAAGAAGATTATAACTAACACAGAGGTCGACTCAACAGCCTTTATGTTATCCACTATTCGACTACATGGTAAGAGTATTACAGTCGTGTTAGCTGATGGCAGAGTGTTTTCTACTGATGACGGTGGGAAAACCTTTTGGTATCGTGGAGTTGGCGAATTCAGCACTAGTAAGACGGGAGCTATACATTATTCACGACAATCATATATCTCTACGATATCAGATAGCGTTGGTAATTTGTTCTACTCACGTAATGGGCAAATCTTTATGGTCCCAAAGGAGATTGAGCAGCCATTGATTCTTTTTGCGAAAGGTAAGATGATTAACAGTATTTCCGTTGGAAACGGTATGATGATTGCCACCGGATTTAACTATTTAGTGCGAAGTACAAATGGCGGCACCACATGGATTCTTACAGGTTCAATAACGACTCCAAAAGAACATGATGATTTCCTCCCGATACCACAAAAGTACATGATCTTTAATCGTATTGTCGCTCGTGACACGGATGACATTGCTGTGTTGAGTTTTACAAGAGGCATACAAGCAAGGTATCGTGGATACGAAGTTGGCTACGAACTTGATGGTTGGAAGAACTTAATATATGGGTCAAGAAAATTGACAAGATTCGGTGAGGATTATATGGATGAGCATAATTCTGATATCACAACGACAAGAAACTACGAAGTAGTAACATTCAATTCTGATTCAGTCCAAACACTAAACAGAGGTATCGTTCATTTTTTGTCGGACTCAATCTCGCCATTGATTTCCGGAGTCTCCCCCGAACCCTATTACCCTATTCGCTTTTATCAACAACACGAATCCGAAATCTTTTGCCAAATTAATGTTCTATGGCACTCTACTGATGGTGCTACGTGGCAGGAAATTGGGAAGGGGCTTCCGGCTGACAGCAATGGGCGTCAGGGTACGATAGCATCAATTCTGCGGCTGCGTGACGGTCGGCTGCTGTGCGGTATGAAAGGCTATACTGTGTTCACTCAGCGTGAGTTTGGTACAGATAACTACGATACGTCGTATGTTAAAGGCGGTCTATGGGTCTCATCGGATAACGGACAGAACTGGCAGGAGCTGTCTCACCCTGCAGTTACCGGCAGCAATGTATGGTTTCTTAAGCGCAAGGGCGACCTCAACGAACAACGACTGGCAACGGCAGTAGATGGAGGTACCGATACGCTGGTGGCGTCCGTCGGCACGGTTGAAACGAAACGGGTGCTCGATGAAATTCATGAAATTGGCCCTGACGGGAACCCACGTTTTACCGGATTCTACGATACGATATCAGTAACCACAATGCGTGATGCCCGCATTGTAACGAGCACCGACGGCGGAGCCTCCTGGAGGGTTACCTATAACGAGCCTAAAAGCCGGCCGGGCTTTAGTCCGCGCCGTGAGATCATCTCCCGCCGTGACGGCAGCCTGCTGGCAGCCACAGTCGAAAGCGGTGTGCTGTGGTCGCCAAATGGTTTGGTATGGACACCACTGGGCAACGATACACTTAATCAGACAGTAATATTGGATATAGATGTGGATACTAACGATGTTGTATATGCCGCAACAGATAAAGGTATATTCTACATCAACGACCGCCCCACATCAGTGGATGACGGCAAGCTGAATATCCCAAGCAAGAATGGCCGTTTCTTTAGCATGTGGACGTATCCGACTCCCGTCCGCACAAAGGTGCAAGTACGACTAAATAACGTTGAAGCTCTCAGCAATACCATTCGCAGCTTAAAGCTGTACAACATCTACGGAACAGAAATAGCAGACTTTAGTACTACGATACCACAGCAGACTACCGGCCGCGCCGAGTTTACCCTTAGCCTGCCTGCGGGACTTGCCTCAGGCGTCTATCTTCTGGCCTTAGATACCGGAGCCGGCATTGTTTCATCGAAGTTGTTTGTTGCGGAATAGGGTGCTGAGCCACAAACCAGGCAACCGGAAGGATGCACACCCAGTACGGTCACTAATTTTTTGCTAAAAAAAGATTTGCAAATCTGTAACACTTTGTGTACTTTACAGCATAAATCATGTTGCAACGTAATCCCAGTTGCAGTGCTGATTTATTTACCTGTACGATGGAGTCTCTTATGAAAGCTCTGTACTCATTTCTTGGCTCTCTGCCTTTTCTATTTGCTGTAATCCTGCTCGGAACTGCCACGCCCCCTATGGCGATGCCACCGGCGGCACCACCAAGCTGTGGTTGCGGTGACTTGCCGCCAGATACAGAGCAGACCAAGGTTACAACGGTCTGTATTGATGGTGATACGTGTGAAGTTGCTATTACCTACAGACACTATGCAGCAACACCAATGGAAGTAGATCCGTGCAATGGTTCTTTACGCATCAATTCCCGAACATGCTTTAAGAGGATCTGCTTCCCAGATAGTTGCCCACTTCCAATAGGCAAGGAGCAGAAAGTGATGGAGAGTGTGTTCTATGCACTGAATCCTCTTGGCGGTGACATTAATGCGCTGGCTGGATCGATTCCGTATTGTGACCATATACCTCCTATTAACCAAGTTTATTGCTGGACGGTTACCATGCCACGCTGTGTACGGTGGGAAGGGAACTGTTTGGTTCTCTGCGGTGATGAAGAATGCTGTACCACGTCGTGGAGAATTTGTATTAATCCTGTGACAGGTCAACCTTATGCTGAAGAGAACGGGGTATGTCCCCCACCAAATCAGGTATGCCACCCTCCCTGTATTCCGGTTGTATGCAAATACGATCCCACTTTGGTAACAAGCTTTTGTCGATAAAAACCAATTGGTGTGGCTTCGTTATGAAGAAAAATCGTGGACCGCTGAAGGCAGTAACATTGGTACGATGCCTTGTTTCATGTTTTCTTGCCGTTATTATTTTACTGCCCGTACCGCAAGCTGCTGCCCAGATGTGGCAGGCTCTGCCTGCGGTAACCGTAGGAGGTGCAAAAAACACGGGAGGATGGCGGCCTCGTGGTGGCATAGCCGGTCTTGTAGCCTACGACACTGCATACCGGGAGTTTTGGGCCGGACACGGTTCGCATATCATAGTGTCACGCGATAACGGTGTTTCCTGGTCTGAGCCAAAGCTGCCTGTTCCTCCCTCTTTCTATTATAGAGACATAGCCATTTCGGCAGGTGCGGGTCGAATCCTTGGAGCATTGATAACTCCGGATCATATCTTTGTCAAATTGGAATTTGATCGGACGCGGAATTGCTGGACTGAAATTGACAGTTTCCGTTTGGTACAATTTCACGCAGCCGTTGATAGTGCAGCCATTTTCCTGGAGGGTAAGTTTAATTCGCAGGGAACAGCAGTGATATGGGAGCTATGGGTGTCTCACGCCGGCGATCAAACCTGGCATTCTGTTACCGATCTCGGTGAGATAAGGCAGGTGGAACAACCAATGAGACTGATGCGTTCTCCATACATCCAGGAAGTACACCCCACAATCGTTGCCGTGCAAAGCCTTGACAACTGGGTTGAGTATTCGTCAGAAACAGGAAGAACGGCGCGTACCAAAATTCCACCAACAGCACTCTATTACAACTATTCAGCGAACAGGGATGTGATTATTGCCGGGTTTCGCACCCTTCTTCCTAATCCTGATCCTAATAAATCAAACAAGGAGATAGCGTATTTCAATATAGGTGTAAGTACTGATGGCGGCGACACCTGGCACCAGTATGATACGATTCGTTTTGTAAACAGTGATAAGATTGTTACCAATACCGAATACCAGCAAAATCATCTTCAGGTAAGCATAATGCATTTGCATGGCAATACGGTAACAATTGTTCTTGCCGACGGAACGGTATTCTCGACCAATGATAATGGCAACACGTTTTGGTATCGTGGAGTTGGTGAGTTCATTGTTAAAGATGATGAGGGGCTTCTCGCATACCCGGCCCGCGAGACGGTAAGAACTGATAGCGAGGGGAATATGTATTACGTGCGACAAAGCGGGCAGCTTTTACGAACAGGCCAGTTGCTTCGAGTACCAGCGGATATCCGGCAGCCGTTGGAACTTGTTACAAAAGGAAAAAATTTTTATTGGTTTACATTAGGCGACGGCACGATGCTGGCAGCCGGAGCAACGTATCTGGCACGTAGCACCGATGCAGGAAGTACCTGGCTGCTAACCGGCAGAGTCACTGAGCAGCACAAAGATCAGGACTACACTCCGGTGCCTCAGGAGAAGATGATATTTGACCGCATTGTCGCCACTGATACAAATGATGTCGCGGTTCTTAGCTCTACGGGAAACATTCAGGCACAGTATCTGGGCGAAGATGGTGTCTATCGCCTGGATGGCTATTACCGACTCAACTGGAGTTACCAGGGTGAAGTAAAACTATGGATTGGCGAGTATCACTCTGATGAATATGTTACAAAGAATTATGAAGTAGCCAGCTTCACACCAGACTCGGTACTGGATCTGAACCAGGGCATAATCTATATGAAGGCAGACTCGATAGCACCGCTGCCTGGAGAAGCCCTGCCAAGAAGGTACGAGTCTGAAAAGCCGCAGTTTTATCAGCAGAGCAACTCCGAGATCTTTTACCAAAAAACAGTTCTGTGGCACTCTACCGATGGCGGCGGTACGTGGCAAGAAATTGGAAAGGAGCTTACGGCTGACAGCAACGGAATTCCAGGTACGATAGCCTCAATGCTGCGCCTGCGCGACGGCCGGCTGCTGTGCGGTATGAAAGGCTATACCGTGTACACTCAGACTGAATTTGGCACGGATAATTACGATACGTCGTATGTTGGCGGTGGTCTGTGGGTCTCATCCGATAACGGACAGAACTGGCAGGAGCTGCCTCACCCGGCAGTAACCGGCAGTAATGTATGGTTTCTCAAGCGCAAGGGCGACCTCAACGAACAACGACTGGCAACGGCAGTAGATGGAGGTACCGATACGCTGGTGGCGTCCGTCGGCACGGTTGAAACGAAACGGGTGCTCGATGAAATTCATGAAATTGGCCCTGACGGGAACCCACGTTTTACCGGATTCTACGATACGATATCAGTAACCACAATGCGTGATGCCCGCATTGTAACGAGCACCGACGGCGGAGTATCCTGGAGGGTTACCTATAACGAGCCTAAAAGCCGGCCGGGCTTTAGTCCGCGCCGTGAGATCATCTCCCGCCGTGACGGAAGCCTGCTTGCAGCTACAGTCGAGAGCGGTGTGCTGTGGTCGCCCAATGGCCTGGTATGGACACCGCTTGGCAACGATACCCTTAACCAGACAGTAATTTTGGATATAGATGTGGATACTAACGATGTTGTATATGCTGCAACAGACAAGGGTATCTTCTACATCAACGACCGCCCCACATCAGTGGATGACGGCAAGCTGAATATCCCAAGCAAGAATAGCCGTTTCTTTAGCATGTGGACGTATCCGGCGCCCGTGCGCACGCAGGTGCAGGTACGGTTGAACAACGTCGAAGCACTCAGCAATACCATTCGCAGCTTAAAGCTGTACAACATCTACGGTACGGAAGTGGCGGACTACAGCACTGCGATACCGCAGCAGAGTGCCGGCCGAGCCGAGTTTACTCTTAGCCTGCCTGCGCACATTGCCTCGGGCGTCTATCTTCTGGCCTTAGATACCGGAGCCGGCATTGTTTCATCGAAGCTGTTTGTTGCGGAATAGGGTACTGAGCCACAAACCAGGCAACCGGAAGGATGCACACCCAGTACGGTCACTAATTTTTTGCTAAAAAAAGATTTGCAAATCTGTAACACTTTGTGTACTTTACAGCATAAATCATGTTGCAACGTAATCCCAGTTGCAGTGCTGATTTATTTACCTGTACGATGGAGTCTCTTATGAAAGCTCTGTACTCATTTCTTGGCTCTCTGCCTTTTCTATTTGCTGTAATCCTGCTCGGAACTGCCACGCCCCCTATGGCGATGCCACCGGCGGCACCACCAAGCTGTGATTGCGGTGACTTGCCGCCAGATACAGAGCAGACCAAGGTTACAACGGTGTGTATTGATGGTGATACGTGTGAAGTTGCTATTACCTACAAACACTATGCAGCAACACCAATGGAACAAGATCCGTGCAATCCTACGCTTCGCATCAATTCCCGAACATGCTTTAAGAGGATCTGCTTCTTAAATAACTGTCCACTTCCAATAGGCAAGGAGCAGAAGGTGATGGAGAGCGTGTTCTATGCACTGAATCCACTTGGCGGTGACATAAATATGCTTGCAGGAGCGATTCCGTATTGTGATCCACCCCCACCTTACAACCAAGTTTATTGCTGGACTGTAACCATGCCCCGCTGTGTACAGTGGGAGGATAGTTGTTTGGTTTGGTGCCAGGATGCTGAGTGTTGCACTAATTCGTGGAGGATTTGTATTGATCCTGTAACAGGACTGCCCTATACAGAACAGCTGCTTGTACCCGGGTGCCCTCAACCAAGTCAGGTATGCTATGCTCCCTGTGTTACGGTTGAATGTCAATACGACCCTGCTTTGGTAACAAACTTTTGCAGATAATTCAATGGCAGTCGTTTCTCATATGCAGAGATAATCCACAGATTAAGGTAGCAATATTGATGAAAGCTCTTTCTTCCATTGTTTCAGTTATCATCACTGTATTTGCAGTTTCTCAAAGTGTCGCTCAACAATGGGGAGTCATGCCATTAGTAATGTCAGGGATAGTAGGAAACTATATTGGGAAACAGTATGCTCCTAGTAGTGGGGTTGTCTATGATACAGTGCATCACGAATTTTGGGCGGGTCATGCATCGCATGCCATCGTCTCAGATGATTATGGTATTACCTGGTCTGAGCCTGCTCTCCCTTCTACCCCGTCAGACCGAAACATATTTATGACTTTCGCAACGGGTGCAGGTCGGGTATTCTGCGTATTTACAAACACCTATAAGTCGAGAATGTACCTTGAATACGATCGTACAAACAGGGAATGGGTTGAAATTGACAGCAGTCGCAGAGCAGGTGTACTCGCAGCAGTTGATAGTGTTGCCGTATTATTAGTAAGTAATGGGAATATACAACAAGGGCGGGTATCTTATGCCCGTGAATACTCTTGGCATTCTGTTGATTACAATGCCCCCGTTGCAGGTTTAGACTTTCCAAACATCCAAGAAGTACACCCCACAATCGTTGCTGTACAAAATCTTGACCAATGGATTGAGTATTCGTCAGAGACAGGTAGAACGACACCCACCAAAATCCCGCAAACAGCACTCTATTACAACTATTCAGCTAACAAAGAAGCTATTCTTGCCGGGTTTCGTACCCTCCTTCCCAACCCGGATCCAAATAATTCAAGAAAGATACCGTATTTCAATATAGGTGTAAGTACTGATGGCGGCGACACCTGGCATCAGTATGATACGATTCATTTTGTAAATAGTGATGAAATTATTTCCAACACTGAATATCAGAAAAATCATCTCCGTGTTAGCGCGATGCACTTACACGGCAATACAGTAACGATTATTCTAGCCGATGGAACAGTGTTCTCGACCAATGATAATGGCAACACATTTTGGTATCGTGGAGTTGGTGAGTTCGTTGTTTCTGATGACAATGGACGTCTTTGGCCTGTCACGTTTGTAACGCAGAAGCCTGATTCTGAGGGTAACTTATATTATGTGCGGAACGGGCAGTTGTTCCGAGTACCATCTGATATCCGACAGCCTTTGGAACTCGTTGCAAAGGGGAAGCAATTTCTTGGGCTTGCCCTGAGTAGCGGTGTCATGCTTGCCACAGGGCCAAAGTTTCTGGCTCGCAGTACGGATAACGGACGCACCTGGCTGTTAACTGGTCGCGTTACAAGACGTCAAGAATTCAAGACACTCCCACAGCAGATAATGATATTTAACCGAATACATGCAACTGACACCAATGATGTCACAGTATTTAGCTATACTGGCGGAATACAAGGACGGTATAAAGGAGAACTCGGTAGCTATATCTTGGATGGCTCTAATGATCAAATACCATTACCAACTGCATACAATATACGAGGAGAGATTCTCGACGAATATAATTCAGACTTCTATACCTTAAACAATTACGTAATAACTGAGTATACAAAAGATTCAATTGTACACCTACTTAAGGCGAATGTGATACGCCTTAAGTCAGAAACAACAGTGAATCTGTTTGGAGACAATCCTCCGGAGAACTATGGTAATATGCTGCGGTTTTATCAGCGGAGCAACACCGAGGTATTCTGTCAGCGAACCGCCCTATGGCACTCTACTGATGGAGGTGCTACATGGGAGGAAGTAGGGAAGGGGCTTCCGGCTGACAGCAATGGGCGTCTGGGTACGATAGCCTCAATGCTGCGCCTGCGCGACGGCCGGCTGCTGTGCGGCATGAAAGGCTTTACTGTGTATTCCCAGCGTGAGTTTAGTACTGATAATTACGATACGTCGTACGTTTCCGGTGGCCTGTGGGTCTCATCCGATAACGGACAGAACTGGCAGGAGTTACCTCACCCGGCAGTAGCCGGCAGTAATGTATGGTTTCTCAAGCGTAAGGGCGATCTCCACGAACAACGTTTAGCAACGGTTGTCGATGGAGGCATCGATACCCTGGTGGCAGCAGTCGGCACGGTAGAGACAAAACGACTTCTTGATGCAATTTATGAAAGGGACCCTGATGGGAACCCATACTTTACAGGATTCTACGATACGGTATCAGTAACCACAATGCGTGATGCCCGCATTGTAACGAGCACCGACGGCGGAGTATCCTGGAGGGTTACCTATAACGAGCCTAAAAGCCGGCCGGGCTTTAGTCCGCGCCGTGAGATCATCTCCCGCCGTGACGGAAGCCTGCTTGCAGCTACAGTCGAGAGCGGTGTGCTGTGGTCACCCAATGGCCTGGTATGGACACCGCTTGGCAACGATACCCTTAACCAGACAGTAATTTTGGATATAGATGTGGATACTAACGATGTTGTATATGCTGCAACAGACAAGGGTATCTTCTACATCAACGACCGCCCCACATCAGTGGATGACGGCAAGCTGAATATCCCAAGCAAGAATGGCCGTTTCTTTAGCATGTGGACGTATCCGACTCCGGTCCGCACACAGGTACAGGTGCGGCTGAATAACGTTGAAGCACTCAGCAATACCATTCGCAGCTTAAAGCTGTACAACATCTACGGTACTGAAGTGGCGGACTACAGCACTGCGATACCGCAGCAGAGTGCCGGCCGAGCCGAGTTTACTCTTAGCCTGCCTGCGCACATTGCCTCGGGCGTCTATCTTCTGGCCTTAGATACCGGAGTCGGCATTGTTTCATCGAAGCTGTTTGTTGCGGAACCATAGCCCCTTACCACTTAGAGACGTGTGACGACCATCATGTACTGACTGTAGTTTTGACCAAGCAATGAAGCTTGAGCTTTGAACTAGGGAATATTATGAAAAATGTAGTTCTTGAATGCCCCAACATGTCTGCCGCATAATAGTTTTTGCTCGATACCCGAGATAATACGATACTTTAATTTCTCATGTCTGAGTAATGGCCTGCGCAGAATTTCTTTGCCGTCGTAGTTCAACAAATATGTCCAATTCATCTCGGAAATTCGCTTTTGCATAATTGCAGGATGGCTTCCCTTGTATTCCGGTATCTTGGAGAGATTGCCATACTGGTACATTTCAGTTGCCGGCTTGGGTGTTGCTCCATGGTATTGTTCATGCATTGAGGTGCTTTTACGCTGCATATAGTCGGGCGGTCGAACATAGCCGTAATGAAAGATCCGTGCTCCGCTGTCGGCAACATGAAGCTTGTGCGTTCCCTGATGCTCTCCGTACATTAACGGGTTGAAATCCGGGATCTTTCGGAACGATTGTGCATCCATCCAGGAGTGGATATCCGGATGGTTCCGTATTACTCGTATCTCGTACGGATACCAAGCGTGTGATGTATGATAGTGATTGTAGTCGCCCCAGAAGTGAAAATACTTCATAATCATACCCTCAATATGATGATTATGGAGCAAATCGGAACATCTCTTGTGCAGTATGGGGATGTCAGCTTCATGCAGCACCTCATCTGCCTGCAGGTAGAGGAGCCAGTCGCCGGTACATTCAAATCTTGCTATGTCGGTTTGGCGTGCGTACTCTGTGCCTCCGCGGAACTCATCAGCCTTCCAGTCAGTATCAACAATCTTTATTTTCTCCGAGCCAATTGCCTCGATGTCCTGCCGTGTAGTATCGCCTTTGTCTCCCTGAGCAACGGCAATAATAAATTCATCAACAAGTGGAAGAGCGCTTTGAATTGACTCGATGAATGGATACGCAAGCATCGGAGCGTTGCGACAAAACGTGAAGCCTGAGATTTTCATACTGCAAAGATGCGGTTATTCGATTATTGAGTCTGGCGCGTCTGGTTATATTGAAGCAATGAACATACAACAGCGTTTGCTAATCGGACGTAGAAGAATGAAAATTGTCAGCAGGACGAATGAATGAGATATAGTGTGGCAGTAGTTGCACTTCTAGCTGCAACAGTGATGACATCGTTCAGCGCGCAGGGTCAAAAGCGTAAGCATAAAAAATAACCAGCCAATTGTGTTCACAGAAGTATGGATCTGGGAATATGCACGGCCTGGCTGTTCTGCTCAGGAAATGGAAGTGTATTACCATCCAGGGTTGCGGTACTGGCTTATCCCCGGCACATCCCTCGAACCCTACGAAGAAATGGTACGGTGGTACATGCTAAAGCCGGACGGTGAGGTTTTAGAAGCGTATTCGGACGCTGAGTACAGGGCATCTAATCTGCTTGCGTCGTACCGGTACGACACAACCACGTACAGTAGTTTTAATGCAGGTTGGCAGAAGGGGACAGATCGACAATTTGTTGGTGATTCATTGTTATGGTCGAGAACATTTACGGCAACAGAATATGTAATGCCCACAGTAAAAACACCTGAACATAAACAAATATATTTAGCAGACACCTGGGTAAATCTCGCCCCGCTGTATGCATTTAATTCAATTGATCTACCGTGCAAACTACCGATAGCATTTCCGCATGGATTCCCTTCGAACATGGTGGTTGTAAAGGGGCGTACAACACCAGTGTACGGCGATGTATCATACAATCTTAAGCATGTGGGCTTCACGCAGTATTACGTAAATCTGCACGATTACCGGCGAGTCAGGTAACTAATCAAGCTTTATAAAACTTGCTGTATGAATTAGCCCCTTAACATCGGTAACACGAATGGTGTACATCCCGGCAGCAAGCGCGTGCAGCGACAGTGTTGCAGTACTGCCTCCAATGAAAGCGTCAACGCACCGTTCTCTTCCATACGTATCGGTAAGTACAATGCTGCTGAGAGGGGGCTCAGGCAGGCGCACAGTAATACTACCGGTTGCCGGTGTTGGATATACTGTGAGGGGACTGCTTTTAGCCGGATTGGAGGCAACAGAAGAAACCTGACCTGTAAGAAGAACAGCTTCGACAGATAATGCCGGAATCGTTAGTGTGAGCTTATTGTCGCTCACTGTAGCGGCGGTCTCATTGAGGGCATTATTTGCTTTACTGACAAAAGATTCTTCATCGGGAAGGTTGTGCAATAAGTATGCCTTGTAGTGACCATCGGGTACGACGAAATCCTTAATCTCAACGCTGCAAGGAGCTTCATTATCAGTTCGCCGGTTAACAAAGATGATAGTTAAAGAGTCGTTGGCTATATTTACTGAAGCATACGCACTAATGAGGTTATCGTTGCTAGATGTGGCCTTAACGCTGATCGTCTTTCCGTAATTGCTAAATAAATTCATAACCTCCCACATGCCCGGCTTCCAGTACCAGGGCGAAAAAAACTCTACCCCATGATTTGCAAATGTTCCTAACGTTGATGCGTATGCATTGGCCATGACATTCGCGTCTGTTGTCTCGAGAGCGTATTCTGAAATTCCGATGGTAATTCCATGGTTTGCACCGAAGTATTGGTCAAGCCATCCGTTAATTCTCCCAAGGATGTTTTCATTGGTAATTGAATTACCCCATCCTGACGGATCAGTGAGTTTAACACCATTTGCTCCCGGATAGGTGTATGCTGTGTCAAAATAAACTCTATGTCCCTGGAGTATATCAGCTGCCTGAGCCTCTCCCGGATAGCTGTGAATATCAACAACATCAAGAACTCTTACACCGGTAGCCTGCTCTTCTTCCGCACATCGCTTTATAAAATATTCGAGCCACACATATTCCTTGCCTCCTGCTGAGATTATTTTGTTATCCCATGCATACCATTGCCACTCAGATGCCGGGACAGGTCCGCACAGCTTTATTCCCGGAGCCTTTGTTCTTGCCTTGTGTGCAACATCAAAGTAGCGTTGCATGAACTCCTCAGGTGTTGGCTGGCCGTTAAAAATATCATCGTGAGTATCGCCCCATATATCGGGTTCATTATCCATATCCCAGTAAAGATTATTAGCAACCTTGAGTTGCCCGTTGTCGTCGGTCCCAAACCACTGTGTTAAAAGATCGGTGGTTGAATCAGCATCCCAGAGTTGCAGATAAGAGTTGGGGTTACCTTCTGTTTTCGCTGCGCATCCCCCAGCATCATTTGGAATGCCGCCACCAGCCAGATTCTGACACGCACCCGACCACCATTGCGAGCCGTTGTACTGCCAGTCGTTAAAGTTGGCAGAGGATGTCTTCGCAGCAAAGCCTGTCAGTTGAAAGGCCCACATGGTCTGAATGCCCGGCAGGTTCTTCTGCAGCCACAGAGCATTGTTGGTCCAATCGTGTGCATAAACATTGTTATACCAGTCTGGGTGACTGCTGATGTTTTTCTTCCAGTTGTATTTGGAAGCATTGTTGCCAGTATTCTCGCGGGCAAATCGCAACCCGGCATCGCGCATACGAATTACTTCCGCCTCCGGAACCGGGTCGCCCGGCGAGGCAGGTCCACAATTGTTCTTACCAAAGATGTATGGTGAAATCGTGGTGCGGTTATCTGTTGCCGAAACTATAATTGTTGTTTCAGCAGCAGACGCAGGGAGAAGCAGAGACAGCACAGCGATACAAAATAGACAGGCACGGATCATGGTAGTGTTCACGGTGTATGATGGTAATCTGCTGCACAGCATATCAGAGGTAAGGATAGGAAGTGTCTGATTTGCATTAGTGTCAGCTCTGCACTGTGTTAAGGGTTGTAATGCACGGTCATGGTTTTCGGATATTATAGCCGTTATTGTTAAAAGGCTGTAAATCGTCGATAAACATCTCTTCAAGTTCCTTTAGCTCATCAGAATAATCTTTAATCGTAGTAGCATCTTTTTTTATCGTACTCAGAATATCAAATCTAAATGCAGACTCACCGAATATACTCCAGTCTTCCTGAAGTGCTTTGTTCGGATGAACACCAGCCTGCAACTGGAACACATGACGATTCCATATTGCATTCAGGTTAGCAGTGCTCCCAACAAATATCTTGTTGTTTGTCGTGTTTTTGATTGCATATACGCCAATTGGGATATCCATGTTCTTGTATTGTGTTTTTAACTCTTTTTTTGATTGTTCAGTCATTATAGTATCGGATGGGTGATAATTGGAAATCAAAGACAACACCAAAAATACACAGACAAAATACGATAAGAGCGATGGGAATGAACCTTGTAGTATCCACTATTCTCGGTTGTGAAATGGGCCTGGGGAGGTGTAGGGGTAGTCACACTTTCCTGTCATTCATGCACTATACCTAAAAGCAATTGCTCCGGAATTCCAGATGTTTATTTGTAGGCTGTGCAACGCAGCCGATCGGCCGAGCTGTGGTGGTAGGTGGTGATGCACGATGGTGGTGGCGGAGGGGGAGGGGCCCGCAGGGCGTAAACCGTCCGCTTGGAATGTTTGCCGTGGTTTGGCCGCGCAGAACGGGTTGAGTTAAATCGTAATGCGGATGCGAACCCGGTGGGGCAACCCCGGGTGGCCGCCCGCACGAATCAACGTTGAACACAATGCATAACCGTAGGGGCGGGTTTCCCTCCCCTACGAAACGAAATAGAAAACAATACGAATCCGTACGGCCGTTGTCACAATATCCTGTCGTCCTTCCACTATACCTAATAGCAATTGCTCCGGAATTCCAGATGTTTATTTGTAGGCTGTGCAACGCAGCCGATCGGCCGAGCTGTGGTGGTAGGTGGTGATGCACGATGGTGGTGGCGGAGGGGGAGGGGCCCGCAGGGCGTAAACCGTCCGCTTGGAATGTTTGCCGTGGTTTGGCCGCGCAGAACGGGTTGAGTTAAATCGTAATGCGGATGCGAATCCGGTAGGGGCGACCCCATGTGGCCACCCTGCCGCACATGGTCGGCCTGTACGGAACATCATAAAATACAATACAAAATTGGCGGGATTGCCTATTGTGGATGCACGGCCGTGAACCCCGACGTTCTGACCATTAAAAGATTTAATAAATCTTATGATTCTGTCTCCCCCTCCCTAAAGCCCGAAGGGGGCCGGGTGGGGCCGGGAGTGGGGTCCGAAACGCGCATTACGATGGACGAGAGAATGAGGGCTCATGGACATGAATCACCGTAGGGGCGTGTATCAAATCCACCCGAACGAAACACCATAAAAAACAATAATATCGTAGGGGCGATACTGTGTGGTCGCACACTTCATGTGGCATCCTAAAAAAACACACATCAAAAATCGGGTTCACGGGCGTGCGCTCCTGCGTCAAACAAAAACATTGAAACAGGCTCCCCTCCCTAAACGCGCGTGCGCGTTTGGGGAGGGGGCAGGGGGACGGGCCCGAAAGGCGCATTATGGGGGACGAGAGGCGAGAGAATGAGGGGTCATGGACATGAATAACCGTAGGGGCGTGTATCAAATCCACCCGAACGAAATAACATAAGAAATGATAATATCGTAGGACGATACTGTGTGGTCGCCCATTTCATGTGGCGTCCAAAAAAAAACACACATCAAAAATCGGGCTCACAGGCGTACGCCCCTACGTCAAACAAAAACATTGAAACAGGCTCCCCCTCCCTAAACGCGTGTGCGCGTTTGGGGAGGGGGCCGGGGGAGGGGCCCGAAAGGCGCATTATGGGGGACGAGAGGCGAGAGAATGAGGGGTCATGGACATGAATAACCGTAGGGGCGTGTATCAAATCCACCCGAACGAAATAACATAAAAATGATAATATCGTAGGACGATACTGTGTGGTCGCCCATTTCATGTGGCGTCCAAAAAAAAACACACATCAAAAATCGGGCTCACAGGCGTACGCCCCTACGTCAAACAAAAACATTGAAACAGGCTCCCCCTCCCTAAACGCGTGTGCGCGTTTGGGGAGGGGGCCGGGGGGTGGGGCCCACCCCTTATTTTTCGCATGATGAAACCGCTACGTACCCGCATAGCACCCACGCCATCCGGTTATCTCCACGAAGGCAATGCCGTTAACTTTATGATAACCTGGCTAAAAGCCAGGCAGTCGGGAGCCGAGATACTGCTGCGGATCGATGATGCCGATACTGACAGAGTTCGTCCGGAGTACGTACAGGACATTTTCGATGTTATGCACTGGCTTGGCATCAGCTGGGACATCGGGCCACAGACGCCTTCCGGACTGTACAGCGAGTGGTCGCAGACGCACAGAACCCATCGCTACCAGCAGGTGTTGGGTATGCTGCGTGACTCCGGTGCACTGTTTGCCTGCTCCTGTACCCGCTCTCAGATACGTCAGCATGATGCGGCCATGCGATATACCGGAGAATGTGTGGGAAAGGGGCTATCGTTCGAGGCACCAAACGTAGTGTGGCGATTGCGCACACCCCATACCATGAACCTTCGGTATCCCGTAGTACGGCAGCGGAACGGCAGTCCGGCATATAACCTAATCACCGTAGTGGACGACGTTGACTACAATATCACCAACATTGTTCGGGGAGCCGACCTTGAAGATGCTACAGCCGTCCAGCGCTACCTGGCAGAACGGTTACCGTGTCTAAGCCCCTTTACGGACATCACCATTGGAGTGGTCCCATAAAAATGGACACATTAGGGTAGGTGTTTTTGGTTACGAAAGTAGTTGTTTTCAAAGTCAACGGGGGTTGTATATCCAAGTGTTGAATGCAGTCGTCTGCGATTATAAATGTTCTCGATGTAGTGTGCTGCCTGACGCTTCAGGTGCTCGAGATCGACGAAGTTGATGTCGTTGAATTCTTCGGTCTTGAGCGTGGCAAAAAAGGATTCTACTGGTGCGTTGTCCCAGCAGTTTCCCTTGCGGCTCATGCTCTGCGTTGCTTTACAGTAGTCAGTCAGAAACTGGCGATAGCCTGCCGCAGCATACTGCGAACCGCGATCACTATGAATGAGCATGCCGGTGGCATAAGAACGGTTCTTCCAGGCCTTCCAGAGTGCCGTGATGGTGAGCTGTTGCGTGATCGTCTCTGACAGATGCCAGCCAATGATGCGACGCGAGAACAAATCCATCACCACCGCCAAGTACACATAGCCAGCGTTGGTCTGTACATAGGTGATGTCGGCAGCCCAGACGGTGTTCGGTTTCGTGACGGTAAAGTTGCGATTGAGCCGATTGTCGGCCACCGGGTGCTGATGTTGCGAGTCGGTAGTTTGCACCAACGCACGCCTGGGCGTGCGCTTGACACGGATGCCGTCTTCCCGCATCAGCCGGCGCATTTTGTGACGGCCTGCCACAAGGTTGCCTCGCCGCAGTTCCTTGTACATCCGGCGGCTGCCGAAGGTATGGTTGGACTTCTCATCAATCTCGCGCATGGCACGCACCAGCTTGCGCTCATCGTCACTAAGCTGAGGTTCAGGTCGCTTTAACCAGGCATAGTAGCCGCTGGCACTCACCTGCAGCACATGGCACTGCAGGCGCGCACCGGCCAACAGTGCCGGTGGTTGTTGATAAACATGTATTTCAGTCCCTTCCCGGCGGAGCGGCAAAGATCGACATCGCTTTTTAAAATGGCCAGTTCCATTTCTGCACGCTCAGCGCGCTTACGCAAGGCTCGTACTTCGGCGGCAAGCTCGTCAGGTGTCTTCTGCCCGGCAGCTGCTGCAGCTCAAGCGTACGCTTCCAGTACGATAGTCGCTTGACGTCGATGCCAAGCTCACGGGCCACCGAGGCCAGCGTACGTCCCGCAGCTACCATCTCAGGGGCGCGACGTTTAAATGCTTCATCATAAATGCGAGGTGGATGTTTCATTGCTCTTTCCTTAGATTTTTGGAAAATTACACCTTCCCCGTAGTGTCCACTTTTTCAGGACCACTCCACCATTGAACATCACTCATTAATTTTGGACACGGAAGGGGCTAAGCTTTCGAAAACAGCCGGGAGCAGCCCAATTGATCGCAACCAGGCAACCCTTGAACGGGTTGTTTCCTGTGCCCGGGAACGCGCCGGTGAGGCATGGATAGCATCCGGCAGGTAAAATATCAGCAGAAACCACCACTGATTTTTCTGCTGTTATTTGCACAAAACCCTCCCGACCTCTATTTTTGCAAGCTCTACAGGTGCGAAAGTACTCTTTCGTGCCCTTTGTATTACAGGAAATTAGACGAGCCAGACGCAATGCCAACAATCAGTCAGTTAGTCCGGAACGGACGTAAAGTGGTCACCGAGAAGAGCAAATCTCCGGCCCTTCAGTCATGCCCTCAGAAGCGTGGCGTATGTACACGGGTTTATACAACCACTCCCAAGAAGCCCAATTCCGCGCTTCGGAAGGTGGCTCGTGTACGGTTGTCGAATAATATCGAAGTGACGGCATATATACCGGGTGAAGGACACAACCTTCAGGAGCACAGCATTGTGATTATACGCGGTGGTCGGGTAAAGGACCTGCCTGGTGTTCGGTATCACATTGTCCGTGGTGCCGCTGACACCCAGGGTGTTGCCAAGCGTATGCAGGCACGTTCAAAGTACGGCGCCAAGCGTCCAAAGCCGGGAGCACCCGCTGCCGCTGCGAAAGGCAAGAAATAAAAGGAAAGAACTATGCGTAAAAAACGTTCAGACAAGCGGCGGACATCGCCCGATCCTCGATACAATGATGTTACGTTGGCAAAATTTGTCAACAACGTTATGGAAGACGGCAACAAGAGCAAGGCACGTGCAATTGTGTACGAAGCCTTTAGTATCGTAGCCGATAAAACCAAGGAAGAGCCATTGGAAGTGTTTCGCCGGGCAATGCAGAACGTAGGGCCTGCCATTGAAATCAGGCCACGTCGCGTTGGCGGAGCAACATACCAGGTACCTATGGAGGTCCGCGAGGAACGTCGTATAGCCCTGGCAATTCGCTGGATTAAAAAATTCGCATCAGAACGCCGTGAGCGCACGATGGCTTCGAAGTTAGCCAACGAGATCATGGCAGCCGCAGGCGGAGAAGGTGGTGCCATCCGCAGGCGTGATGAAATGCACAGAATGGCCGATGCAAACCGTGCTTTTTCGCATTTCCGCTGGTAAAGCACCACTCAGTTCTTTGACTTACCTGGAGTAACCAACCGGAATGCCGCGTACCGTGGACATATCGAACGTTCGTAACATCGGCATCATGGCTCACATTGATGCCGGGAAAACAACCACCACGGAGCGCATTTTATACTATACCGGAGTACTGCACCGTATGGGTGAAGTTCATGAGGGAACAGCCTTTACGGACTACATGGAGCAGGAGAAAGAGCGTGGAATCACCATCACATCGGCAGCTGTTAGCTGCACGTGGCGCAATCACCTCATTAACATCATCGACACTCCTGGCCATGTGGATTTTACCGCTGAAGTTCAGCGTTCATTACGGGTATTAGACGGCTCGATTGCGCTTTTTTGTGCTGTTGCTGGTGTTCAGCCCCAAAGCGAGACCGTGTGGCATCAGGCCAGCCAATACCATGTCCCCCGGATTGCCTTTGTGAACAAGATGGACCGAGTGGGTGCCAACTTCATGCGGGTGCTTGAAACCATGCGAAGTCGGCTTGGAGCGCGTCCAGTAGCTGTTCAAATACCCAATGGTTCCGAAGATCAGTTTAAGGGTGTCATCGACCTTATTCGTATGGAATGTATCACCTACGATGCCGATGACGGTAGCAAATTTGATATTGGGCCTGTCCCCGGGCACATGCAGCAGCAGGCGCAACAGGCTCGTGAAGCAATGATTGAAAATGTAGTCGAGTTTAACGATGAAATGCTGGAGCGATATCTGAGCGGCGCCGAGATAACCGAAACAGAAATCGTACAGGCATTGCGATCCGCCACGCTTAACAATCACATCACCCCGGTGTTGTGCGGTACATCACTTAAAAACAAAGGCGTGCAGCAACTGCTCGATGCCGTACTTGCATACCTGCCATCGCCGGCGGATGTTGGGGCGGTACACGGACACAGCATTAAAAATGCTGATAAAGAGGAAACACGCCAACCGTCTGACGAAGCCCCCTTCAGTGCCCTGGCCTTTAAAATCATCACTGACCCGTTTGTGGGACGCTTAGCATTTGTCAGGGTGTATTCGGGAACCCTTTCGGCAGGACAGCAGGTGCTGAATGTAGGGCAGGACAAAAAAGAGCGGGCAGGAAAGATTTTGCGAATGTCTGCAAATAAACGCGACGAACTTCCGGAAGTCTATGCAGGCGATATTGTAGCCATCCCGGCACTGCGGTTTACCCGCACCGGCGATACACTTACAGACCCCAAGCATCCACTCCTGCTTGAACCGATTGAGTTTGCTGAACCCGTGATCAATCAGGCCATCGAGGCGAAGACCCTAGCAGATCAGGATCGTCTCCTCGATGCCCTGCAGCGGTTAATGGACGAAGACCCTACCTTTAGGGTAAACACCGATCCAGAAACCGGGCAGATCATCATAAACGGTGTCGGCGAATTACATCTGGAGATATTAGCCGACAGACTCAACCGTGAATTTAATATTCCCGTTAAGGTTGGGAAACCCCAGGTAGCCTATCGAGAAACGGTATCTGCCGTCGCACAAGGATCGGGCGAATTCGTCCGCAATGTTGCAGGCAAGAGCCAATTCGGACAGGTCACGTTAGAAATACGTCCGAACGACCCCGGAAAAGGCCTCGAGTTTAAAAATGAACTCACAAAAGAGACACTTCCGGAGTTGTACGTTAAGAGTGTAGAGAAGGGGGCTATGGAAGCCCTCCGAGTAGGACCCGTTGCAGGATACACCATGATTGATGTTATGGCAGTCCTGATTAACGCTCAGTACATCGAAGAGGATGCCACCGAAACAGCTTTTACTGTAGCCGCATCAATTGCGGCACGCGAGGCTGCCCGGAACGCAGGCCCCATTTTAATGGAGCCGGTGTTTACCGTCGAAGTGGTAACTCCGGAAGAATACGTTGGCGAGGTTATCGCCGACTTAAACTCAAGGGCAGGCAGGATAGAAGGTATTCAGTCGCGGGATATTATGCAGGTAGTTACAGCACTGGTACCGCTGGCGAATATGTTTGGGTATGTAACCCAGTTGCGATCACTGACGCAGGGTCGAGCATCATATTCGATGAAGTTTTTTGGCTACGAACAACGAAATAGTCGGTAGTTCAAAAAAATTCCGTACCTTTGTCTTCTGTCCTAACCAGAACAATTGAATTTAATAACACAGTACTATTTAACCTACTGCAACCTGAGGAGTTTGCATCATGGCCAAAGAAAAATTTGATCGGTCTAAACCCCACGTAAACGTTGGCACCATTGGCCACGTTGACCACGGCAAGACAACACTAACAGCTGCCATCGCATCATGCCTGGCGGCCAAAGGGCTGGCTGAAAAGCGCTCATTTGATTCAATTGATAACGCTCCGGAAGAGAAAGCTCGTGGGATAACGATTGCCACGTCGCACGTTGAGTACCAGACAGCCAACAGGCACTATGCCCACGTGGACTGTCCGGGTCACGCTGACTATGTAAAGAACATGATCACCGGTGCAGCACAGATGGACGGAGCAATTTTGGTTGTGGCTGCAACAGACGGACCGATGCCTCAGACGCGTGAGCACATTCTGCTTGCCCGCCAGGTAGGTGTACCGCGTATTGTGGTCTTTATGAACAAGATCGACATTGCCGACCCTGAGCTTGCAGAACTGGTAGAGCTGGAAATTCGTGAGCTGCTCAGCAAGTATGAGTTCCCGGGTGATGAAATTCCGATTATTCAGGGATCTGCACTTAAGGCTTTGGAAGCTGCTACCAGCGGTGCCGACGGAAGTCATCCCGACATGGAATGCATCTTTAAGCTCATGGATGCAGTTGATGAATACATCCCCACGCCACAGCGCGATGTAGACAAACCATTCCTGATGCCGGTTGAAGACGTGTTCTCAATTACCGGTCGTGGTACAGTAGGTACCGGTCGTATTGAGCGTGGAATTGTGAAGGTAAACGAGGAAGTAGAAATCGTAGGCTTTGGTCTGCAAAAGAAGAGCACCGTAACCGGCATTGAAATGTTCCGTAAACTTCTTGATGAAGGACGTGCTGGTGACAACGTTGGGTTGTTGCTGCGTGGCGTGGACAAGGAAGAGCTTGAGCGTGGCATGGTTATCTCCAAGCCCGGCTCAATCACACCGCACCATAAGTTCAAGGCTCAGGCCTATGTTCTTACCAAGGAAGAAGGCGGACGTCATACTCCGTTTATCAAGGGATACCGTCCCCAGTTCTATTTCCGTACAACCGACGTAACGGGTGTGCTTGAACTTCCTGCCGGTGTTGAAATGATTATGCCTGGTGACAATATTGACAACCTGGAAGTGGAACTGATTACACCAGTTGCCATGGAAGCCGGTCTGCGCTTTGCTATCCGCGAAGGTGGCCGTACAGTTGGCGCCGGTGTTGTAACTGCAATTATCGAATAACGAATTATAACCGAGAACAAAAGCGGGTCGCAGGCCCGCTTTTGTTCTCAATCTTAACCTGTATCGGAGACCACGAGTGGCAACCCAACGGATACGCATAAAACTTAGATCGTATGACCACAACCTTATTGACCGTTCGGCCGATAGGATTGTACGCACCGTGAAGCAAACGGGCGCTGTAATCAGCGGTCCTGTACCGCTGCCGACAGAACGTTCGGTTTATACCGTACTGCGTTCACCCCACGTTGATAAAAAAAGCCGTGAGCAGTTCGAAGCTCGCGTACACAAACGATTGATTGACATCTTCAGTTCTACTCAAAAAACCATTGATGCCCTGATGCGCCTTGAGCTGCCGGCTGGTGTTGATGTGGAAGTGAAGGTTTAACAGGACACGGAAATGAGTGCGATTCTTGGACGTAAGCTGGGAATGACCAGCATTTTTACAGAAGACGGTCGGTTTGTGCCGTGTACCGTGATCGAGGCAGGACCTTGCCCGGTTGTGCAGGTAAAAACTAAAGAAAATGATGGCTACGAAGCTGTTCAAATTGGCTACGAGCAAATCCCCGATCGTAAGGTAAACAAGCCCAACGCCGGGCACTTTACCAAGAACGGTACAACGCCGCAACGCTATTTGAAAGAGTTTAAACAACTTGTTGATAAAGTGAAGTCCGGTGATGTTGTTACCGTTGAGTCTTTCGCCGTAGGCGATACCGTTAAGGTATCGGCTACCAGCAAGGGTAAAGGCTTCCAGGGCGTTGTACGGCGTCACCACTTTGGTGGTGTTGGTATGACTACGCACGGACAGAGTGACCGCCCTCGTGCTCCAGGCTCGATTGGTTCTTCGTCATATCCATCCAGAGTATTTAAGGGGCTCAGAATGGCGGGAAGAATGGGCGGAACCCGTATTTCGGTACGGAACCTTGAAGTCATGCAGATAAATCCGGCCGACAATATCCTTATCATCAAAGGTAGTATCCCCGGTCCAATGAACGCCGTTGTGGAAATCGTAAAGCTGTAGGAAACCGAACATGAAAGTTGATGTACATACAAAGGACGGAGCCAAGTCGGGCACGGTAGAGTTACCAGACTCAGTATTTAATGTTGAGCCTAGTGAACATGCCATGCACCTTGCCATTCGTGCCTACCTTACCAACCGTCGGCAGGGTACACATAAAACAAAAACCCGTTCCGAAGTCAGAGGTGGTGGCAAGAAGCCCTTCAAGCAAAAGGGAACGGGCGGTGCTCGCCGCGGCTCAAGCAGATCTCCGCTCCTGCCCGGAGGCGGTACCATCCATGGTCCGTTTCCACATCCATACCACCTTGATCTTCCAACAAAGGTAAAACGCCTGGCTCGCAAGTCGGCACTTACCCTGCGTGCACGAGAAAACAACGTTGTTGTTGTTGAAGATTTCTCGGTGGATACACCCAAAACCAAACAGATAGCCTCGGTATTAAAAAATCTGAATATCGACGGTAAGAAAATTCTTATGCTGCTTCCGGCTACTGATCGCCAGCTTGTACTCTCAGGCAGGAATATCAAGGGGCTGAGCAGTTTTCCGGCCGACAAGATATCGGCATACGACGTGCTGAATCATTCCACACTACTGATATTTAAAAGTGCCGTACCGGTTTTAGCCAAGAGCTTTGGAGACGACCAGCAGGCAGATAACTCAGGAGATGAAGCATGATAACGGTATTAAAACGACCAATCATCACCGAAAAAGCTACGAAGCTTGGACATCTCAATCAGTATGTGTTTGAGGTTGACCCGAACGCCAACAAAATTCAAATCAAAGAGGCCGTGAAGGCCATGTTTGAAGTTGATCCTGTTAGTATTCGAACAGTTCGCATAAAGGGTAAAATAAGGCAGCGTATGACGCGAAAAGGAATTCAACGCGGCCGCACAAACCTGAAAAAGAAAGCATATATCACCCTGAAAGAAGGACAATCGATCGACATTGTTGCCGGAGGCGGCGAGGAATAATCTCCTCCCGACTCTGTAGGCAGCATTTGATCACGGAGCAAGAAAATGAGCACCCGCAGTTTAAAACCAATCACTCCCGGCACACGGTATTACAGCGTGAGTACGTTCGACGAAATCACAACGTCGAAACCGGAAAAATCGTTGCTTGAGCCCCTTAAAAAAAGTGGCGGACGAAACAATACCGGACGCATCACTTCGCGTCACCGCGGTGGTGGTCACAAACGGATGTACCGCAAGATCGACTTCAAGCGCAACAAACACGGAGTCGAAGCTACCGTCCGTACTATTGAATACGATCCGAACCGCACATGCCGCATTGCTTTGCTGGAATATGCCGACGGTGAAAAGCGATACATTCTTGCACCTGACAAAGTTAAAGTCGGCGACAAGCTTATGAGCGGTGCCGGTGCTGAGCTTCGCGACGGTAATGCGATGCCTCTTAAAACAATGCCTTTTGGTATGGTGGTGCACAACATCGAAATGAAACCGGGCAAGGGCGGACAAATGGTACGGTCGGCCGGCACATCGGCACAGTTTGTTGGAATTGATAACGGTAAAGCCCAGATCAAGCTTCCATCAGGTGAAATTCGAATGGTTCCCGGTGACTGCCTGGCAACGCTTGGAACTGTAAGCAACACCACGCACGAAAATATCCAGCTTGGCAAGGCAGGCCGTACACGCTGGTACGGTATTCGTCCGCAAACCCGTGGTATGGCAATGAACCCCATCGATCACCCGAACGGTGGCGGTGAAGGGAAGTCCAAGTCAGGTGGCGGACGTAAGCACCCACGTTCACCATGGGGACAATTAGCAAAGGGCCAGAAGACGCGGAAGACCAAGAAGGCTTCAGGCAGCATGATTATTCGCAGACGAAACGCATAACACGGAGAAGCTACATTTATGCCACGTTCACTAAAGAAAGACCCGTTTATCAGCTTTAAGCTGATGAAAAAAGTGGTTGTCTTAAACGAGATCGGAAAAAAAACAGTTGTGAAAACATGGAGCCGGGCCTCGACAATTGCTCCCGACTTTGTTGGCCACACCTTTGCAGTACATAACGGCAATAAGTTTATCCCGGTGTATGTAACCGAGAACATGGTGGGTCACAAACTTGGTGAGTTCGCACCCACTCGTATGTACAGAGGTCACAGCGGAAATCGTAAAGACTTAAAGACGGGTAAGAAGTAAGGAATCATTATGGAAGCACGAGCAATTAAGCGTCATACACGGTCATCACCACGCAAAATGCGTCTTGTGATTGACCTTATTCGTGGGAAATCTGCACAGGAAGCACTTGCGATTTTGCAGTTTGCCAACAAAGCAGCAGCAAAAACTGCCGAAGAAACTCTGAAGTCGGCAATCAGCAACCTTACCCGCCCGCACCCGGAAATCGATCCAGAAACCATCGTGGTGAAAGAATGTTTTGTGGATCCCGGGGTAACAATGAAACGAATATCACCGGCACCGCAAGGGCGCGCGTATCGCATTCGGAAGCGGTCACACCATTTAACAATTGTAGTAGCAACTCCATCAGTAAGCCAAGGATCGTAGCGTGGGTCAGAAGACCAATCCAATAGGAATGCGTTTAGGCATCATTCGCCAATGGGACGCAAACTGGTTCGACGAAAAGAACGTCGCCGAGAAACTTCAGGAAGACCTGATGATTCGGAACTATCTTAAGAACCGTTTAAAGAAAGCGGGACTGTCCCGTGTTATTGTGGAGCGTACTGCTAAGCAGGTGCGCATTACAATTACAACATCCCGTCCGGGAGTTATTATCGGCAGGTCCGGGAAGGACATTGCCCAGCTTGAAGAAGAGCTGAAAAAACTCACCAAGAAGGATGTAAAAATATTGATTAGTGAGATTAAACGTCCTGAACTTGACGCTCAGCTGGTAGCTGACAACATTGCCTCACAGCTTGAAGGACGGATCTCGTTTCGTCGCGCTATGAAGAATGCCGTCAGCAGCACTATGCGAGTTGGTGCAGAAGGTGTCCGCGTAATGTGCTCCGGCCGTCTGGGCGGAGCTGACATGAGCCGCACCGAACAGTACAAGGAAGGCCGTGTACCGCTTCATACGCTTCGGTCAGACATTGACTACGCCATGGGGCGTGCCGAAACAGTTTACGGTTCAATTGGTGTAAAAGTATGGATTTGCCGTGGCGATATTATCGGCAAACAACAAAACAAGGAACAATAAGAATTTAGCAAGGTAGGACTAAGCAATGCTTATCCCCAAAAGAGTAAAACATCGTAAAACCCACCGGGGCCGTCGCCGCGGGAAAGCCTATCGCGGTTCAACCGTAGCACTTGGTTCGTTTGGATTAAAGGCTCTGGAAGGAGCCTGGATTACCAACAGGCAGATCGAGAGTGCACGTATTGCCATTAACCGTTACCTGCGCAGGGACGGTAAGGTGTGGATTCGGATCTTCCCGGACAAACCGGTGACCAAGAAACCTGCCGAAACCCGAATGGGCTCTGGTAAGGGAAATCCGGAAATGTGGGTTGCCGTTGTAAAAGCCGGCAGAATATTATTTGAAATTGACGGCGTTTCTGCTGAACGTGCCAAGGAGGCAATTCGGCTGGCATCACATAAGTTGCCGGTTAAGTGCAAGTTCGTGCAGCGCGCAGACATGGAGGAAGCAAATGAAGTCGCGTAAAGCATCCGACCTGCGGAGCTTATCAACCCAGGAAATCGAGGGATTCCTGAAAGAAAGTGAAGAAAGCATCGTGCGGCTTCGCTTTCAGGCAGCTCTTGGCCAGCTTGATGATACCTCGACGGTAAAAACCATGCGCAAGGATATTGCGCGAATGAAAACAATTTTAACAGAACGCAAGAAGCTCAGCAACTGAGGCGGATCATGATAGACGAAACAAACGAAACCCAGGAAACAACCGCTGCACCGGAAATGGCTGCAACACCAACAACCGAAAGTACGTCTGCGGTAGCACATGCCTCAGCCCCTTCCCAACCTGCGGGCGATACTACCAAGGGCAGAAAGGTGCGTATGGGCAAGGTTGTTAGTAACAAAGCTGATAAAACGATTGTGGTGCGCATCGAACATCAGGTGGCTCACCCCATTTACAAACGCTACTTTAAGCAAAGTAAGAAGATTATGGCGCACGACGAGAAAAACGAATGTAATATCGGTGATACCGTGCGCGTGATTGAGTCGAGGCCGTTAAGCGCACGGAAACGGTGGACTCTGTTAGAAGTAGTTGATAGAGCAAAATAAGGACATCGAACAATGATACTGGAAGAAACTAATCTGGTTGTAGCCGACAATAGCGGTGCCCGCAAACTGCGGTGTATCCGCGTTCTCGGTGGCCACGGAAAACGATATGCCTCGGTAGGTGATGTCGTGGTGTGCTCCGTAAAAGCTGCACTCCCTCAGGGCAACGTTAAAAAAGGTGAAGTTGTTAAGGCGGTTGTTGTGCGCACCAAGAAGGAAGTGCGCCGGCGTGACGGATCGTACATCCGTTTTGACGAAAATGCTGCAGTTGTCATTAATAATAACAACGACCCGCGCGGCACCCGGATTTTTGGTCCGGTAGCCCGTGAACTGCGGGAAAAAAGTTTTATGAAAATTGTATCGCTTGCCCCGGAGGTACTGTAATGGCAACAAAACTGCACATCAAGAAGGGCGATACTGTTAAAGTAATTGCCGGCAACAACAAGGGTGACGTTGGCAGAGTGCTTGTTGTGAACCCCACAAAGATGACGGTACTCGTCGAAGGCGTCAACCTGCGGTCAAAAGCTGTGCGCCCGTCACAAAAACACCCGAATGGTGGAATTGTAAAGCAAGAAGCGCCGGTACATTATTCCAATGTGATGCTTGTTGACAAGCAGGGCAAACCCACGCGGGTTCGTACCACTAGAAAAGTTGATAATAACAAAACAGTTGTCCGGCGAATAGCTGTTACAACCGGTGAGGAATTGTAATCATGGCGAAGACTACACAGAAAAAAGTTGACTTTAAGCCTGAAGGACCAAGGATGGAGGACGTTAAGGAGACTCCGGTTCCCGCGCGCCTTCAGGAGTTTTATAAGCAGACGGTTGTTCCTGCACTGATGAAGAAGTTTAATTATTCAACGGTGATGCAGGTACCCAAGCTTGAAAAAATTGCCATTAACATGGGTGTTGGAGCTGCCACGGGAGATACAAAGCTTCTGCAGTCGGCTGTGAACGAACTGGAATTGATTAGCGGACAGCGTCCCGCCATTACCCGCGCTAAAAAGTCAATCGCAAACTTCAAGCTACGTGAGGGAATGCCGATCGGGGTCCGTGTTACGTTGCGTCGCGCTCACATGTTTGAGTTCTTGGACCGGTTTATCAATATCGTGTCTCCCCGGATCCGCGACTTCAGAGGGTTCTCTGACAAGAGTTTCGACGGACGCGGCAGCTATACCGTTGGACTGAAAGAACAGATCATTTTCCCTGAAATTGATGTTGACAAAGTAAGTAAGATTGGTGGTATGGACATAACATTTGTCACTACAGCCAAAACAGATGAAGAAGCACATGCGTTGCTAAAAGAGTTTGGTTTTCCATTCCACAAGAAAGACTAGGACCGAAGGTTATGTCGAAAAAGAGCATTATCGCCCGTAACGAACGCCGTACCCGCCTTGCCGAGAAGTATGCCGCAAAACGTGCAGAACTTAAGGCAGCCGGTGATATGGATGGCTTGCAGAAACTTCCCCGCAACAGCTCACCGTCGCGTGTGCGCAACCGTTGTCTGGTAACCGGAAGGGGTCGCGGTGTGTATCGGAAATACGGTTTGTGCCGTAATATGTTCAGGCAGCTCGCCCTTGAAGGCAAGATACCCGGAATCCGGAAAGCTAGTTGGTAACCCTTTGAGCTCCATCTAACCAAGAAATAAGAAGATTAACCATGCCAGTAACAGACACAATCGCCGATTTTCTTACGCGCATCCGAAATGCATCATCGGCTAAGCATAAAACCGTAGATGTCCCCAGCTCAAAGCTGAAAGTGGCCATTGCGGAAATATTAAAAGATCAGGGTTTTATTGCCGACTTCAATTTGCGAAGTGAGGGGGTTCAGCCTACGCTCGAAGTTAAGCTTCGGTATTATTACGGGCAGCCTGTCATTCGTGAGATTAAACGTGTAAGTAAACCGGGGCGCCGTGTATATGCCGGTGTTACCGAATTGCCACGCGTACGCAACGGTCTTGGTGTAGCCATTATCTCCACACCCCGTGGAGTAATGTCGGACAAACAAGCCCGCCGCGAAAATGTTGGTGGTGAAATCCTGTGTACGATTTGGTAGGAGAATAAAAGAAATGTCACGAGTAGGTAAAAAACCAATTAACATCCCCAACAACGTGCAGGTAACGTTTGCCGGCGGAAAGTGTACTGTAAAAGGACCGAAGGGCGAATTAGCCTTTGGTGTTGACAATAGCATTACACCGAAGCAGGACGGGCAGATTTTAGTGTTTGAGCGTGCCAACGATGAAAAGAAGGTACGGTCCATGCACGGGTTAACCCGTGCCATCATCGCAGGGATGGTGGAAGGCGTCAGTCAGGGTTTCGAGAAGAAACTGCAGATCGAAGGCGTTGGGTTCAAGGTTGAGCTGCGCGGGAAAGCACTGGTCTTAAACCTCGGGTTTTCGCACCCAATTATGTTTTTCCCACCGGACGGTGTTGAGTTCGTGGTAACATCACCAACGGTCTTTTCGGTAAAAGGAATCGACAAGCAGCTTGTTGGCATGGTTGCCGCCAAAATTCGTGAGCTTCGCAAGCCTGAACCATACAAGGGTAAGGGGATACGCTACGAAGGTGAATATATCCGCCGCAAGGCCGGCAAGTCTGCAGGAAAGTAACAAGGACAAATACATGAATCGTTTCGCATTAAAACGGGCCCGCTACGAACGTCGGAACAGACGCGTACGAGGCAAGATTTCGGGAAACTCTGAGCGACCGCGGCTAACGGTATTCCGTTCCAGCCAGCATATCTACGCTCAGATTATTGATGACACCACAGCAACAACGCTGGCGTCTGCATCAACAACAGACCGTGAGGTTCGCGATCGGATTACTCCTGAAATGAAGAAGACAGACGAAAGCAAGCTGGTTGGCAGTGTCCTTGCTGAACGTGCCAAGGCCGCTCAAGTGTCGAAAGTAGCTTTCGACCGTAACGGATTTCTGTACCATGGCCGCGTTAAAGCGCTGGCCGAAGCAGCCCGCGAGAGCGGGTTGGATTTTTAAGAGAGAACGGAGTCGTACGTGGCAAAACAGAAACTATCGGATTTAAACTTAAAAGATAAAATCGTCTATGTTGGCCGTACAGCCAAGGTTGTAAAAGGCGGACGTCGATTTAATTTTAGTGCAATTGTAATTGTGGGCGATGAGAACGGATACGTTGGCTACGGTCTGGGCAAGGCCGGCGAAGTATCGAATGCCGTTACCAAGGCAACCGAAGCTGCAAAGAAGAGCGTGGTGAAGGTACGGGTTCTAGACGGAACGGTTCCCCACGAAGTAGTTGGTCGGTTCGGAGCTGCAAAGGTCCTTATCCGCCCGGCCACACCTGGTACCGGTGTTATAGCAGCCGGCGGGGTGCGTGCAATCCTGGAGTTAGCCGGTGTTAAGGACGTGCTTACGAAATCAATGGGATCATCAAACCCGCACAACACAGTAAAGGCAACAATGAATGCGCTGGAGCAGCTTGAGGATGTAGCCTCGGTAGCTGCACGCCGCGGGATCAGTATCGAAAAAGTATTGCGCGGTTAGGCCCAAGGAGTAATTATAATGAAACTTAGAATCACACAAGTAAAAAGCTGTATCGGATCACTTAAGAAACACAAGGCCACCATCAAGGCATTGGGCTTGGGACGTCCGAGCTACACAACCATCAAGCCACGGAATCCGCAGATTCTTGGCATGGTGCAAAGTGTCAGGCATTTGGTAACCGTAGAAGAAGTACAGGACTAAGGAGCCATGAAACACATAGGAAATATTCAACCGGCAGCAGGATCGCGTCACCCGAAAAAGCGGGTTGGCCGTGGTGCCGGATCGGGCCATGGTGGTACGTCCACACGGGGCCATAAGGGTCACCAATCCCGTAGTAACTTCAGTCAGTCGCCCGGTTTCGAGGGTGGGCAGATGCCGCTGACGCGGAGGGTTCCCAAGTTTGGTTTTACCAATATTAATCGTATTGAACATCAGGAAGTTAACATCTGCACCCTGGCCGATCTGGTAGAGAGTGGAAAGCTTACCAATGGTGTTGTTACGCCCGACGTATTGTACCGACTTGGTGTAATACGCAAAAAAACGGCACCTGTAAAGGTCCTTGGCGTTGGCAACATCACGGTTGCTCTTACCGTAACGGTAGACAAGATATCGGCATCTGCAAAACAGAAAATCGAATCAGCGGGCGGAGTGGTAAACATCAATGGCTAACATCGTAGAATCCATACGGAATATCTTCAAAATCGAAGAACTTCGGCAGCGGCTAGTTTATACGTTGCTGGCGTTGATTGCTGTGCGGGTGGGCTCGTTTATCACCATTCCGGGTGTTGACGTAGAGCTGCTGCGCGCTGCATCATCATCGGGCGACTCCGGCGGGCTGTTTGGTCTGTTCGACATGTTTGTTGGCGGTGCCTTCTCGAATGCTGCCGTCTTCGCACTTGGTATCATGCCCTACATCTCGGCAAGTATCATCCTGCAGATTGCAGGCGTGGTGCTGCCTGAGCTGCAACGGCTGCAACGGCAGGGCGATGATGGTCGGCGCAAAATCAACCAGTACACCCGGTATCTTACCGTGGGGCTGGCGGCACTGCAATCGTGGGGCGTTACAATCAAGGTTGCACAAACAACGGCAAACGGTATGAGCGTTGTTGCTGATCCCACATTCTTCTGGACGATTTCTTCGATTCTGATTCTTACCGGTGGCACGATAGGCTTAATGTGGATAGGTGAGCAGATCACCGAGCGAGGCATCGGCAATGGTATCTCGCTCATCATTATGATTGGCATTATTGCACAGTTCCCGATTGCAATGCTTCAGGAATACAACCTGATTGAGAGCGGAGCCCGTAACCTGGTGATTGACATCGTACTGCTGCTGTTGCTGGCAGGTATTATCGGTGCTGTGGTTCTTGTTACTCAGGGTGCCCGACGCATTCCGGTACAGTACGCCAAACGTCAGGTTGGCCGAAAGGTTTACGGTGGCGGCACTCAGTACATTCCGCTCCGCGTAAATACTGCCGGTGTTATGCCAATCATCTTTGCTCAATCGATACTGTTCGTACCGGCAACGGTGGCATCGTTCTTCCCTGACAACCAAACACTGCAGGCCCTTGCAGGTGCGTTTAACCCCCAAAGTTTCTGGTACGCACTTATCTACGGCGTTATTATCCTGTTCTTTACATACTTCTACACCGCTATTACCTTTAACCCGAAGGAAGTAGCTGACAATATGAAAAAGAACGGCGGCTTTATTCCTGGCATACGTCCGGGAGCTCATACGTCTGAATACATCGAGAACATCCTAACCCGCATTACGTTGCCGGGCGCTATTTTCCTGGCAATTGTTGCCATCCTGCCAACCCTTGCAATGAATCTGCTCCAGGTACCGCCGATTTTTGCTTCATTCTTTGGCGGCACCAGCTTGCTGATTGTTGTCGGTGTGGCATTAGACACTCTCCAGCAGATTGAATCACACCTGCTGATGCGTCACTACGACGGATTCATGAAGAGTGGAAAAATGCGCGGCAGGGCCGGTGCTCTTGGTGGTGGAATGTAAACAAACAGATTACAGTGATAGAAACAGAAACCATAGTACCCGTAAACTCCGAAGCCGATATCGAGCTGCTGGCCGCTGCAGGAGCAGTTGTTGCCGAAACGCTTGACCTGGTTGAAGACGCTATTGCACCCGGGATTACTACGCAGGAGCTTGATAAGCTTGCCGAAGATTTTATCCTGAGTAAAGGGGCTAAACCTGCCTTTAAAGGGTATAGGGTCGGACACCTTGAGTTTCCGTTTTCGCTGTGCATCAGCATCGACGAGGAAGTTGTTCACGGAATGCCGTCAAACAGAATGCTCAAGGAAGGGCAGATTGTTAGTATTGACTGCGGTGCCGAGCTGGACGGCTTCTTTGGTGACAGTGCGCGAACCGTGGGTGTTGGAACAATCCCGGCCGAAAAGCAACGGTTGCTGGATGTTACCCGCGAAGCTTTAATGCTTGGCATTGAAGCAGCTGTAGAAGGTGATAAAATTTATAGTATTTCAAAAGCTGTACAAACCCACGTCGAAAAGAACGGGTTCTCGGTTGTGCGTGAACTGGTAGGACACGGCATTGGCCGCAACCTGCACGAAGAACCGCCTGTGCCCAATTTTGTGCCAGGTCTTCTGCACCGCTCCCGATACCCTAATCTGAAGCTGCGTAACGGTATGGCTCTGGCAATTGAGCCCATGGTAAATATGGGACTCTTCCAGGTGCATACCGCCAGTGACGGGTGGACGGTGTACACGGCCGACGCAAAACCGTCGGCTCACTTTGAACATACTGTAGTTATTAACGGAACAACACCACGCATTTTAACCTTATCACGAAGGAACGGATGAGCAAGGACGATACCATCCGCGTTGACGGCACAATTGTAGAGGCTTTGCCTAATACACAGTTTATTGTGCAGTTGGAAAACGGACATCAGATACATGCTCATGTTTCAGGTAAGATGAGAATGCACTTTATTAAAATTTTCCGTGGCGATAAAGTCACGGTCGAAATGTCGCCCTACGACCTTACAAAGGGACGCATCGTTTACAGATACAAATAAGCAGGAGTACTATCCATGAAAGTTCAGGCATCGGTAAAAAAGCGTAGCCCCGACGACAAAATTGTCCGTCGAAAAGGGAAGGTATACATCATTAACAAAAAAAATCCACGCTACAAGCAGCGTCAAGGGTAACAGGAAATAAACAATGGCACGTATAGCAGGCATAGACCTTCCAAAGAACAAGCGTGGCATCGTGGCACTTACCTACATTTTTGGTGTAGGTCCCACAACAAGCCGCGACGTTCTTGACAAGGCAGGGATAGATCCCACCAAGCGCGTACAAACATGGACGGACGATGAGATAGCTCGTATCAGGCAGGCTCTGAGCGACTACAAAACCGAAGGCCAGTTGCGCTCTGAAATTCAACTGAATATCAAGCGGCTGATGGATATTGGTTGCTACCGCGGCCTGCGCCATCGGCGCGGTCTGCCGGTGCGCGGTCAGCGTACACGTACCAACGCACGTACTCGTAAGGGCAAGCGTAAGACAGTTGCCGGCAAGAAGAAGGCAGCACGTAAGTAAGAATTAATAAACCGATAAACCCGGGGCCATCCCGGACGGAGATAACATGGCAGCAGTAAAAAAACGCGTCAAACGCAAAATCGTAGCCGACGTTCACGGTAAAGCATTTGTGCGCGCCACATTTAACAACGTTGTGGTAACCATCACCGATACCTACGGTAACACCCTTACATGGTCGTCCGCCGGTAAGAACGGTTTCCGTGGTTCCAAAAAGAACACACCGTATGCCTCGCAGGTTTCAGCCGAAAAAGCTGCACGGCAGGCATTCGAAATGGGCTTGAGGAAGGTTGACGTGGTTGTACGTGGTCCGGGATCAGGCAGGGAAGCAGCCGTGCGTGCCCTAACCCAGGCAGGGCTGGAAGTACTGTCGATTACCGACCGCACTCCGCTCCCGCATAACGGGTGCCGTCCGCCAAAACGCAGACGGGTGTAAACCTAAGCCCCTTCCAACTTTTTGTTTTTCCCTCATCATCAACACGAACATCTCTCAAGGATAACCATGAACACTTTAATGCAGATGCCCGAGCGGCTGGTGGTTGAACACCTAGGCTCTGAATTTCATGCGCTGTTTACACTTAACCCGCTGGAAGAAGGCTATGGTGTAACCATCGGGAATTCTCTTCGCAGGGTTCTTCTGTCGTCAATCCAAGGTTCGGCAATCACCGGAGTGAAAATCTCCGATGTTCTGCACGAATTCCAAACCATTCCCGGTGTTACGGAAGATATGTGCGAGATTATCCTGAACCTGAAAGAAATCCAATTGCGCGCCGTTGACGGAAAGCTTCCTCAGCGTATTTCGTTTACAGTAAAGGGTGGCGGACAGTGGACGGCTAAGTCGATTGCCGACGCTACGTCCGAAGTCGAAGTGCTTGACCCGAATAAGGTAATTGCTAATCTTGCTGATGATGCCGAATTTGATGTTGAACTTCGTGTTGGCTTTGGCACAGGATACGTACCGGCCGAAGAACAGAATACATCGGACTTCCCGGTTGGTATGCTACCAATCGACTCGGTGTACACACCAATAAAGAATGTTATTTACAAGGTTGAGCCGTTCCGCGTTGGACAGAAAACCGACTATGAAAAGTTAACGCTCGATGTGTTAACCGACGGCTCGATCACTGCCGAAAAGGCTTTGCAGGATGCTGCCAAAATCCTGGCCGACCATATCAGGTATTTCCGTGGCGCTCTTGCGGTGTCGGATGAAGTACCCTCGGTGGATGGTCTGCTTTCAGGTAGCGAGAAAGATCGTGAACGCATCCGGTTACGGAAGATACTGCTACAGCCGGTAGACGAGATGGAGTTAAGCGTACGCGCACATAATTGTTTGAAGGCAGCCAATATTAAAATTCTGGCAGATCTTGTTAGCCTTCAGGAAACCGATTTATTAAAATTCAGGAATTTTGGCCGAAAAAGTCTTGCCGAATTAACCGATGTTGTTTACCAAAGCGGTTTATCATTTGGTATGGACGTATCGCCTTACATCCAAGACGAACTCAAAGGAAGCGAATAAAAGATGAGACATGGGTATGCAGGGCGGAAGCTTAAGCGCACCGCCAGTCACCGTAAAGCGTTGCTATCGAATCTTGCAACCAGCCTGTTCGAACACAAGCGTGTGCGGACAACGGTTGCCAAGGCTAAGGAACTTCGTCCGTTTGCCGAGCAACTGATTACCCGCGCCCGCAAAGCCTACAGTGCGGAACGTGCAAACAATGCCGGCGGTGTAGATGTACACAACCGTAGAATGGTTGGACGTTTTATTCGCAACAAGGCTGTGCTGCAAGAGTTGTTTGATACTATCGCACCCGTAGTTGCAGAACGTAACGGCGGTTATACACGAATCACTAAACTTGGTCAGCGCCGCGGCGATCAAAGTCCCGAAGCTATTATCGAGTTGGTGGATTGGTCAAATGCACAAGATGGGCGCGTAAGCAGTAAGGGTGGCCGGAAGGCAAAAGCCTCAAAACCTGCTAAGCCCTCTAAGCCAGCAGGCGCTGAGGCATTAACGGCTTCTGCTGCAGCAGGTGCGGTTGCCACGGCTGCTGAACCTGTTGCTGAATCAGCTGCCGATGCTGTGGCTGAACAGGACGTTGCACCGGTAACCGAAACCACGGTTGATACTGTTGTCGAAGAGCAGGCCGAAGCAGTTGCTCCCGAGGCCGAAGCAGTGCAAGATGACGCACCACTTGCCGATGATGCATCCGAAGCAGGTGATGCACCGGCCGGCGACGAAGAAAAGAGCGAATAATCGCCGACACAGATGTCGGCATTCGACGCCGGACGTTCCAGCGTCCGGCGTTTTTGTTTTTACAACCGGAAGGACGTCCTTTCATGGAAACCATTCAGGCATCATTCATCACTGGAGCGGTAAGCCCGGAACAGTTCCCGGTGCATACCCTGCCGGAGGTTGCCATGATTGGGAGAAGTAATGTTGGCAAAAGCTCGCTTATTAACCGTATCGTGCTGCAAGGCAACGTAGCACGGGTTTCAAATACTCCGGGTAAAACCCGTGAGATAAACTTCTTTAATACAAGCATGGGTTTTGTACTGGTGGACCTTCCGGGTTACGGCTATGCACGGGTGAGCAAGCAACACCGTGCCGGTTTTAGCGTGCTGATCCGCCGGTATCTGATTGAACGCCCGAATATGGCGCTCGCTTGCGTTCTGGTTGACAGCAGACACGATCCGATGGAAAGTGACCTGGCAATGATTGAGGAGCTTGAATTTGCCAGCCGCCCATACACAGTTCTGCTCACTAAAACCGATAAGCTGAAACCAACCCAGGTTAAGGAGCGCACTCTGCAGCTGCGGCATCTGCTGGAACACTGCAGGCACTGTGTTGACGTGATTGCAACGTCATCCGAAACAGGTGAGGGAAGATCAAGTGTGCTTGGTATGATTAAAAGACTTTGTTCGCAGTTCAACAAACCATCGTAAAGGTAATGGTATGGTAGGAATTGTTATGGGAAGTGACTCGGACCTACCGGTGATGCGGGAAGCAGCAGCCGTATGCGATGAGTTCGGAGTCCCGTATGAAATTCGAATTGTAAGCGCCCATCGTACACCGGCAGACATGGCTGACTATGGTACAACTGCCCGCAACCGTGGTATTCACATCATCATTGCCGGAGCAGGCGGGGCAGCCCACCTTCCGGGAATGCTTGCGTCGTTTAGTACCGTTCCGGTAATCGGTGTTCCGATTCCGTCCAAACATCTTAATGGCCTTGACTCACTGCTAAGCATTGTTCAAATGCCGGCAGGAGTGCCGGTTGCAACTGTTGCAATAGGCGGCGGTAGGAATGCCGGCCTCCTGGCTGTTCAGATTTTATCAGTCTCGGATCATGACCTGCATAACAAGCTGCAGACGTATAAAGATGCTCTGGCAGATGAGTCACGCAGTAAACGTACTGACTAAGACGGTACGTAAAACCGGCTTCCGGTACATTGCTGCAAATCCCTCCGCGCCCGGATGCCACATCACCGTTCACCCTTCAGGCAGGTTGTCCGGCTTGCTGGTTAAACAGCAGACGTAACCTGATTTATATCATATTTTCCGGTGCACCAAGTCCGTAACATTGCACTATGCTTAGTTGGGCATAGTGGTAACATGAAAAAATTTACTGTCAGAGTGCGAGTATGGGTAAACGAAGCCGAGGGGCCGTTCCTTGGCCCGGGAAGAGTACGTCTGCTGGAGAAGATTCATGAAACCGGCTCAATTACGAATGCAGCTCGAGCTATGAAAATGTCGTACCGGCAAGCCTGGCAGTTGGTCGAAGACATGAACAGCCGCGCCAAACAGCCTCTGGTAGAAAAAATATTGGGTGGTAAAAACGGCAGCGGATCGGTCCTGACCAAGGTGGGAGAACGAGCCATTGCTGAGTTTTACCGCATCCAGTCCGAACTTCAGAACCAAGCCGACGAACTGTCAAAAAAATTAACACTATAAAAATTTTTACCCTTCAGTATGCTAAAAAAAACACAGTGGAGTGGCCGATTTGCACAGAGGTTAGGAGTGCTGCATCTTATTATTCTGGTGTGTACCGCCCTTGCGCCTGGGCTGCAGGCGCATCCCGATTCAGCTTCGGTGCACCCCCCGACGGAACAGGGAACAGATTCAATGGAAGTTTTCCAGCTGGGCCAGGTTACAGTAACCGGGTCACCTAACCGAGATCTGACCAGCGAGGTTGGCAGCGCCGATATGAAACGATGGAACACTCACCAGGTTTCTGATGCACTGTCACTCCTGCCCGGCATCGCCCTGGCACGGTCGGGTCAGCGTAACGAAACGTCCGTCACGGTTCGCGGGTTTGATTTGCGTGCCGTGCCCGTGTTTATGGATGGTTTGCCGGTATACATTCCGTACGATGGTAATGTGGACCTTGCACGGTTTACCACGTACGACCTTGCCATGGTCTCAGTGCAGAAAGGCTACTCTTCGCTTCTGTACGGACCAAACGCCCTGGGAGGAGTAATCAACATCGTGTCACGCAAGCCTGTACGAGAGCTGGAGTACGATGCATCCGCGGGGATGATCTCGTCAAACGGCTACAGCACCAACGGTAATATCGGAGGTCGGTGGCAGCAGTGGTATCTGCAAGGGGGCTTTGGCATGCTGCACAGCAGTGCCTACAGGATGTCGGCAGACTTTGCAGCTACGGACAAAGAAAACGGCGGCATGCGCGATAACTCATACCGAGCGGATAAGAAGTTTACCTTCAAGGCAGGATGGATGCCAGCGGACGGGCATGAGTACGTTGTTGGCTATGCTGCTCAGACAGGATCAAAGGGGAACCCGGTGTACACCGGCACGGACGAGAATAACGCTCTTTTCAGGAAGCCACGATACTGGCAGTGGCCCGCCTGGAACAAGGAGCTTGTGTATCTGCTTTCTAAAACAGCCATCACCGGAGACGCTACACTGAAGGGAAAGGCATATTACGACAAATTCGTCAATACCATAAATAGTTACGATGATGCAACCTACACGACACAGAATAAACCATACGCATTTACCAGTAACTATAGTGACTATACGGTGGGCGGTGGCCTGGTGTATGAAGACACGCGGTTTGCAGACAATGCCCTTTCACTAACTGTTCAGGTAAAGTCAGATATGCACCGCGAGCATAACAATGGTGAGCCGGTCAGGCACATTCAGGATGCTATCGTGTACGTGGCTGCAGAGAACGTTGTTAGCCTTTCAAACACCATCGTGCTTGTACCGGGTCTGGCGTACAGCATTCAGAACAACCTTAGAGCAGAGGATCTTACCGCTAACGATGAAATTGTGAACTTCCCTGAAGCAGATGCACATGCAGCTATCAACGGACAGATGGCGGCTTTTTACAACATTGATAACGCCAACTCCCTAAGCCTTACTCTGGCGCGCAAAACCAGATTTGCCACGCTGAAAGACCGGTATTCCTACCGAATGGGAACAGCCATACCAAATCCGAATCTGAAACCGGAAAATGCGATGAATTACGATTGTACCTATACCGGAAATCTTGGTGAGAATCTGTTCTGTCAGGCCTCACTCTACTACAGTCACATTACCAACGTAATCCTGAGTGTCAGCAACGTTCAGCCGGGCAAGGCCCAAACTCAAAATGCGGGTTCTGCAGAGTTTATGGGCTTTGACGGAGCAATACGATACTCGCCCACACAAGCCGTAACCACGGGTATTAATGGCTCATATATCCGGCAGAACAACCTAACGCACCCGTCATTGTACTTTATCGGCGTCCCTTCAGCAGTGATCCGTGCATACGCAATCTATACGGTGCTTGACGGCGTCAGAGTACAGGCAGGCACGGAATACAACTCAATGCGGTACAGTACCAGCTACGGAACGTCAGTGCCCGGGTATCATGTTACCGACGTAATGGTATCCAGCCGCTTATGGAAGAACCTGGTCCTGGAGGGCGGTGTGCGAAACCTGTTCGACGCGAATTATATGATCAGTGAAGGATATCCCGAAGAAGGAAGAAACGCGTTTGTAACCGTCCGGATTAACGGGTATTAAAATTTATTAAGATAGAGGCAATATGAAAGAACGAATTAGATTTATAGCTTTAACACTAACCGTTACACTGTGTATTGCCGGATGTACAAAGCCCAGGCAGGAGCTCGGTGCAGGTGCGCACCATGGTGTGCATGAACATCCAGGTGCAAATGCTCAAAACGCAGAAACTGATGAATGTACAGTCGTGGTATCGGCAGCAGACAGCATGAAGTACGTAAGTCGCACACTCAGTGTTGGTGGTGATGTATTGCACCCTCTGGTGCTAACAGTTGACTCGCTGCGGTCAATGCAGGTGCATACGATCTCGGATTTTGACGTTGTGTGTTCAACCGGCGCCACCGTAAACCGTCACACATCCAGCAAGGGTGTGCTGCTCAAGGAGATTCTGGAAAAAGCAGTAATCCGTCAGTCAAACCACAAGGACCGCAACTTCTACATTGTAGCTCGTGCTACCGACAATTATAAAGCCACATTCTCGTGGGCAGAGCTGTTTAACAGCGTCACCGGCGATAGTGTGTATGTGTTGTTCGAAGAAAACGGGCATCCCATACAAACACAGGGCAGCATGGTACTGATCAGCACGTCCGACATCAAGTCGGGGCCGCGCCACGTAATCTGGCTGCAAAGTATCGACGTTTACAAAGTGCCCCCTCGGCCTGTTAGGGTGGAGGGGGCCTGAGTTTCCGTTTTAGTACTTGAGTAGTACAACAACCTGTTCGCCGCTGAGCACCACATAGGTGCCCGCGGGCAGATCCGAAATGCGGATGGTATGTGATGATTCATCTATCATTGAAACCGGCAGTTGTGTGCCATGAATACCAAAGACTTCTACCGGTGCATTGCCGATGAACGGCAGACGTACCGTTGCCGCACTGGTAGCAATGCTGCCTGCTACTGGTAATCCAGCGCCTTCGGCAACCGACGTTACCTCCGGAATGGTAAACACCACAACGTTACCGCGTGGCTCGTAGGTTACCTTATCGAGTGTTAAGCCAACCCATACCTTGTTATCGAAAATGGCAACCGGATCGGCCTTTGCCGGAAGATCAACTTCCTTAACAAACGATCCATCCGGCATTGAATACACCAGTAGTGTACCCTTATAGGTCGTCACAAACAACAGGTTTTCTCCAATTGCCATTTCCCGGGGTCCATCGTAGCCTGAGGTTGGAGTAGCAATCTCTGCATCGGGAACAAGAGTGTGCGTTGTTCCGTCAACTTGAAGTATTGAATGTGCACCGTTCATACTTACCAGCAGATCGTCGCCAAGTGCGACCATGTATGCCGGAGTATCGCCCAGCAGTGTATTGGTTGTGGCTCCTGTTGCGCTAACCCACGTTATCCCGCCGTCCGCCTTACCATACAATCCCTCGCACAGTACTGCTGCCGAAAAAACGCCCGGCTGCTCCTGGCGTACCATTACCTGAATCGGATTAACGCCTACTTCAATTTCCGTACGTTCCAATGTTTCAAGGTTGACGATGATAAGCGTACCCGGCTCGGTATATGTTGGGCGAGTAGTGATGTACAGATACGGAGTCCGTTCATCGTAGGTAAGAGCCGACACATTCGGTGCATAGATAGCCGTAGCAGACCGCTGTTGAGTATTCAGCGCATAGGTGTACACCGAGTCGCCGATACCTGCGAACAACAGCCCCGTATTAAAGTCAACCGCAACCCTGGATCCCCCAACAACGCCACCCGATGCCCATGGAAAGTTAACAGACGACACGGTATCCAGTGTAAACCGGTCCAGAATCAGCCACTGTCCCGGGAGATCGCCCTCATCCTGCACATCGTTAAAATCAAAGTCAACATGTTTAGTAAACACGTGAACCCTGAACGTATCCGGGATAATTGCAGCAACCGTAGGTTGCGTGTGAATTGTAATTTGTGCCAGGCAGGCACCTGCAGAAAATAAAGAAACCAACAACCACACACCAATGCGCATGGCATACCCTTTCGGAAACCACCGGTTCAGCGCCGGCAGCGCGGCATCGCCGCTGGTGAATAATAAAGGTACCGTCAGGTATTCCGACTCTGGCATCATCCGCATTGGTTCGCCTTCCCAAGCCCCCTGCCACAGCAGAAAGCGCTCAGTGGCTGCTGAAACAGCGTGAACCAACTTGTACACCATCACGGCGGCGCGACCGTGCGGGAATTACACCCGCTTCCCTGTTGTAACGATGAACGGTACCGGTGGGCAAACTTACAAAAGCTTAGCCGTTCGCCGGTCCGGCATTCACCATGGCAACAAGTTCGGGAGGGGAAAGGGGCTCAAGCTTGCCGCGCCACGACGCAATCCAAGCTGCCAGCTCCGGATTTACCGGTGCGGTAAGATTAAGTAGTAGGGCACCATCGGCAGTGTGCGTAAAGTGTTGTGAAGGGTGCCAGGTCCGGGATGTGAAGAAATCGGCGAAGGTATTGTTAACGCGAATAGTTACGGCATGGATTGGACCGGAGTGGACGCCAAAGTGTGAGTTGCGATACAGTTCTTCGTTAAACTGATGGAGTGGTAGTGTGCAGTCCGGATCCTCTTCGATGGCAATAATCCGGTCGGCAGCCAGATTCATATAGTTGCGATATTTAGGATGCCAGGCGGCCACGTAGAGTCGGCCAGCATGTGAGATTAGCCTGCACAATGCAACCACGTACGACCTCTCGTTATCATCATGGAGTGCCCGGTACGTAACGCGCGTCCACGATTGCTCCAATATACTGCTGATAACCATGTTTAAGATATGTGCCGGAACTTCCTCGGTTACCTGTCCCGGTGTTACCACCTGCAGCAGATCGGAATCCAGCAGCACCGTCCCCGGGGCCAGACCTTCCAGGCGCTGTGCCAGCGAAACAACATCCTGTTCAACCTGTGTACCCCTGAACTGTTGCAGAAACCCCTTCAGCACGTGGAGTGACAAAATTTCATTCGTGCTAACCGTTAGCGGCGTGAGAGTTCTGTATGTTGCCGGCACCCACCATCGGTTTGTTCTGCCCTCCTGCTGACAGCATAACGGCACACCTGCCGCCTCGATTGCCCGCAGATCGCGCTGAATCTGGCGTCTGGACACGCATTTACCCTCATTACTCTCGGCCACCCGTTCGGCCAGCTCGGCAGTGGTTAGCTTCCTACCCGAACTGAGTGCCGTTAGAATCCGTACTACCCTTTGCACCTGTTGTGATTCTGCCATACACGAATGTATGAAAGCGGGCGACACCATACGTCGCAATAACTGTTTAGTTTGAAAAATGTACTGATAGTGGGACGCAGGTGCAGTCGGGTGCTTGGAGTGGAGCTTGGAATACAAACCAATACAATGTAACTTTATGAGCCGGGACAGTGAGGGCAAAAAAAAACCTCACCAGAAGTGAGGTAAAGGCTTTTAGCCAGCGGAAACTCTGTTTCCTTATTGTGAATAAGGACCAGAGCAGATCTTTGAAAGCGTTTCAAACTTACAACGGTACAATTTATTTGTCAAGTTTTTTTTAAAGGGGCTAAACAATGAGTACGGTACTGGGGTTAGACATCGGCTCGAATTCAGTAGGGTGGGCATTAGTGGATATCGAGAACCAGTCTATTACAGCAATGGGCGTCAGGATATTCCCTGATGCGGTAGAAAACAAGAATAGCGAGCGCGAGGAGAGTAAGAACGTAGCGCGCAGAATGAAACGTCAGCTTAGGAAACAGTATGACCGACGCAGACGGCGTGCGAAGGTGGTACGGAGCATCATGGTTAAAAATGCGCTGTTACCGTTAACGGAGGAGGAGTTGGATCGGTTGAATACTTCCGATCCGTATGAACTGCGTAGCCGGTCTCTTACCGAAAAACTGGAGCTGTATGAGATTGGTAAAATTATCGATCATATCAATTCAAGACGAGGGTTTCAGAGTAACCGGAAGTCCAGTAGCGAGGAAGAAACCAGTGGTGTGATTATTGACGGAACAAAGGACGGTTTGAAACCGGGTATCATGGCAATTGATGAATCGCTGAACCCGAAGCTTCGGAAGTACAAAGATTACCTGGCGGAGAAAGCATCGATAGTTAAGAAGTTGCCGGATGTAAAACACGGGTACAGGACGATGGGTGAGTATCTGTACAGCCTTGATCCGCATACGGTGCGCCGGCGCAACAGATTCACGCTCCGTGATCATTACCGGATTGAGTTGGATCTGATTTTGGCACTGCAAGCCAGGTATTACCCAAAGGTTCTTACTCCGGAACTGCAGGAACAGATTCTTGGCAGTGTGTTCCATCAGCGACCATTGAAATCTGTACGACACTTAGTGGGGAAATGCAGGTTTGAACCCGGTAAAAAGCGTGTTCACAAAAGTCACCCGGAGTACCAGCGCTTCAGGTTCCTGCAGCAGGTGAATGCCTTGCGCGTAAATACGACCGATAGAGTATCGGGCGACGATACCGATTTGCTTCCTGAAGAAATTTATAATCTTAAACTTATTGCAGAAGCTGCAGCAGCAAAAGGCAGGGATCGGAAACTAAAACTCGAAACCCAGGGGGATATCAAGAAAGCCCTTGGATGGAAGAGCAAGATTCCTGCTACTGCAAGTGTGACGTCAGTTGACCTGGAGCGGACGATTGCCGACATGCGCAATGCTCTTGGCAGAACATACATTGATGGATTGCCAAGGGAGCAGGTACATGAACTGTGGAACGTACTGCAGTATGCCGAGGATTTGGACTGGGTAATTGATTGGGCGCAGAAAAAGCTTGGCGTTGATGAAACAAAAGCCAGGGCGTTTGCTGCCATCAAACTGGAAGACGGCTATGGAAGCGTGAGTCTGCGCGCAGTCCGCAAAATTCTGCCGTTTCTTGAAGAAGGTGATCTGTACAACGAGGCCGTTGTACATGCAGGATACAACTTTCATGACGAAGCACTTGACTTTCAGATTACCGACAGGGTGCCGGCACTGCTCCCCGAGGATGCCAGGAACTCAATGGTACAGCGTTCGTTTGCCGAAACACGCCGGATTGTAAATGCAATTGTACGGAAGTGGGGGAACCCTGATGTTATCCGGGTTGAAATGGGACGCGACCTGAAGCTCCCCGCTAAACAACGTGCTAAGATTGAGAAGGAAAACAAGAAAAACCAGACCCAGAACGCTAACGATAAAACGCGGCTTGAAAAAGAGTTCAAGATTGATGATGCGCGTCGATCGGATATTCTGAAACTGCGCTTATGGGAAGAGCAGGACGGCAAGTGTATGTACACCGGTAAAACAATTGCCAAGAATATGCTGTTTAACGGCACTGTTGACGTTGACCATATTCTGCCGTACAGCCGTACCCTGGATGATAGTAAGAACAATAAAGTTGTCTGTCTGCGAGAAGTAAACCAGGCAAAAGGGAACCGAACACCCTGGGAAGCGGCCATGGCCGGCGTCCTTGATTTTGAAGCACTCAAGGAGATGGCAAAAATATTACGTGCAAACCATAAAATAACTGATAAAAAACACGCCAACCTCCTGATGTCGGCCGAACAATTTGCCGAGCGTTTTTCCGATGACCCCAATAACGGATTCATTGCCAGACAACTCAATGATACCCGTTTTGCCACTCGCTTAGTATCGAAGTATCTGCGAACCGTAACAAAACGGGTAGAAGCACCTACAGGAGCAATGACGGCCATGCTGCGCAGGTTCTGGGGGCTGGATGGAGTACTTCCGGAGCTGGCTTCGCTGGGCAGGGCGTTTGTGGCACCGGTGCTGGAGGGCGGACGGAAGGACAGGAATGACCACCGACATCATGCCGTTGACGCATTAACAATTGCACTCACCAATCAGAGCATAATTCAGAAGATCTCAACACTGAATGCGCGGTCAGAAGAAAAGTCAAAAGAACTCCGCGACGGCAGAATAAAACTCCCCGACGCACCAATTGCGGGCCTACGGAAACTTGCCCTTGACTGTGTGGACAGCATCATTGTAAGTCATCGGAAAACCAGGAAGGGCAGGGGGGCGTTGCACCAGGAAACCCTGTACGGGCTTGCCCGCACACATGGCGGTGAGCAACGTTTTAACGCGGCAGGAGTACCACAGTATGTTGTGCGTAAGCCACTTTCAGCCGGCCTCTCGTGTGGCGAAATAGACGGCATTGTAAATCCTGTTGTTCGCAACCTGGTATTACAGCGTTTGGAAGAGTTTGGTGTAAACACTTCACAAAAAAAATATACTATCCCCGAAGATGCCTTTGCGGCACCATTGTATTACGAACTCGCATCCGGCGAACGCCGTAGGATTAAGCGAGTACGGATCCTGGTGCCATCGACGAGTGCAGTTAAGCTACGAAAAGATGGGGTTTATGTTATTCCGTTTGGTAGTGACCATATGTTGTTTTATCGAGAGAATGACTCTCAGAAATATAAGTGGGAACTTAGGTCAAGGTTGGATTTGGCCAAAAAACTCCCTTTGCAAAAGTTAACATTATCAGAGGCAGAACAGGCGATCAGTTTGCGTGCAGGCGATTTGGTTGAGTTAACGAGAAAGGGAAAGATCGATGTTTACAAAGTACAAAAACTTTCTGGTGCCGGAGTTGGCGAAGTATCTCTATTCCATCACGCTGATGCTTCCGGAAATACAAAACAGTATGAACGTCCCACCCCCTCCGCAATGCAGTTTGAAAAACTTACCGTTGACATATTGGGAAACATTACACCGGAATGATAAAGCGCTCAGTTGTTATTCAGAACCGGTGCTATGTATCGGTTCTGAATAACCAGCTTACAATTGAGAACCGTGAAACCGGCGAGATGAATTCGGTGCCGATAGAGGACGTAGGGTATCTGGAGTTCGAATCAGCGCAGTGCACGGTAACCACTGCTGCGCTCTCGCGGCTTGCTGCCGGCGGTGCCGTTGTTGTAGTATGCAACCAGCGGTATGCACCCGAAGCAATTACGCTCCCGCTTGAAGGCAACACACTGCATGCCGAGCGCATTCAGATGCAGGTTAGTGCATCCACACCGGTAAAGAAGCGCCTGTGGCAGCAGCTTGTCCGATGCAAAATCAGAAACCAGGCTGCAGTATTAAAAACCATGGGGCTGCCGCACGCCACGGTTGCACGGTGTGCCACCATGGTTTATACCGCTGACCGGACTAATCGGGAAGCCGTTGCAGCAAAGGCGTACTGGCAGCAACTATTAAAGTTGTATGGAGTTACCAGGGATCCTGACGGACTGTATCCGAATAATTTTCTGAATTACGGCTATGCAGTTCTTCGCTCATCGGTAGCCAGGGGACTGGTGCGGGCCGGATTACATCCTGCACTGGGCATACATCACAGCAACCGTAGTAATGCCTTTGCACTGGCTGATGACGTAATGGAACCGTACCGTCCGTTTGCCGATTTGCATATTCTGCAATTCTGTGCTACACTGGTTGAACCCACAGAGCTTCAGCCCCCTCACAAGAAAGAGATATTGCAACTCCTTGTTCGCGATGTGCAGCACAGTATTGGCCGACGTCCGTTGTTAAACTCAGTAGAAGTTGTATGTGCCCAGGTAGCGCAAACCCTTGGCGGAAGCAGCACCGAACCGGATCTACCCATTTTACGCGCATAAGTGAGTACAGAGCCGTGTGGGTGATGGTGCTTTTTGATTTGCCGGTAACCACGGCAGCAACCCGAAAAGCATACACGCATTTTCATAAGGGGCTGCTAAAGGACGGATTCTCGATGTGGCAGTTTAGCGTCTATGTCAGGCATTGTGCATCTGACGAAAACGGCACAGTACACATCGAAAGGGTGGAGCGCATGATGCCCAAGGCCGGTAAGGTATCAATCCTGGTTATCACAGAAAAGCAAATGGCATCGGTCCGCACATTCTGGGGCGCTGTAAAGCAGGATAATCCCGGTGGCCCTCTCCAGCTTGAACTATTCTAAAAAAAAAAGAGCCTTAAGAACAAAGAGGTAAGTTCTTACGGCTCTTTATACACTGCAAAATCTACGTAACTACAATAAAAATATAAACACTGTAATACTAAGACTTTCAAAGATCTGCTCTAGTAGCCAATTCACAACGACAACAGAAGTAACAGGTACGATTGACGACTTTCAAAGATCTGCTCTAGTAGCCAATTCACAACGTTCAACAAGGCCATGAGCGCAGCACAAGGACTTTCAAAGATCTGCTCTAGTAGCCAATTCACAACGGTGTACGGCACACTATCGGCGATGACAGACTTTCAAAGATCTGCTCTAGTAGCCAATTCACAACGTTCCTTGTTGCCAGTGACAGCATAAACGACTTTCAAAGATCTGCTCTAGTAGCCAATTCACAACCGATGAGGAAGCCACAACCATAACCACCGACTTTCAAAGATCTGCTCTAGTAGCCAATTCACAACCCAGACCGGTAGGCTAATAGATCCGGCAGACTTTCAAAGATCTGCTCTAGTAGCCAATTCACAACCGCAGGTAGGGCTGAACGTGGCGATGCTGGACTTTCAAAGATCTGCTCTAGTAGCCAATTCACAACTGCGCGGGCGCATCTTCGACAAGCGCCTGACTTTCAAAGATCTGCTCTAGTAGCCAATTCACAACAAGTGGAGGTAATATGCCAATCGTAAAAGGACTTTCAAAGATCTGCTCTAGTAGCCAATTCACAACCGAACGGACACTCAAGTGCAGTGGCTTCTACTTTCAAAGATCTGCTCTAGTAGCCAATTCACAACGGGCATTGGCGGCGGCTTGCTGGCCGGTATACTTTCAAAGATCTGCTCTAGTAGCCAATTCACAACAGACCAACGGTGTCATCACCCTTACCACCAACTTTCAAAGATCTGCTCTAGTAGCCAATTCACAACCGGGGCGTTGGGGGTGTGGCGCCACGCGGACTTTCAAAGATCTGCTCTAGTAGCCAATTCACAACGGTGTTTTGGATCGACTGCGACGAACGGAACTTTCAAAGATCTGCTCTAGTAGCCAATTCACAACAGGGCGCGTGGTGCGTGTCCGCTGGCGTGAACTTTCAAAGATCTGCTCTAGTAGCCAATTCACAACAAAACGAAACGGGATAGCTCCCCGCTTCGACTTTCAAAGATCTGCTCTAGTAGCCAATTCACAACACTTCTTTACGCTACTGAGGAAGAGCGCATACTTTCAAAGATCTGCTCTAGTAGCCAATTCACAACTAATGCGGGGCAAAGCGTTAGTAACCGTGTACTTTCAAAGATCTGCTCTAGTAGCCAATTCACAACGCAAATCAACACACTATTACTAACGAAATTACTTTCAAAGATCTGCTCTAGTAGCCAATTCACAACAATCATCCGCATTGGCGATATCCTTGCCGACTTTCAAAGATCTGCTCTAGTAGCCAATTCACAACGCAAAGCGGGTCGTACAAGCAAGAAGGGGAACTTTCAAAGATCTGCTCTAGTAGCCAATTCACAACCCTGCACTTCGGGAGTGACAACCGCCCAAGACTTTCAAAGATCTGCTCTAGTAGCCAATTCACAACTATTTAGCTTGTCTACGCCATCAGCTATAACTTTCAAAGATCTGCTCTAGTAGCCAATTCACAACAAGGCCACCGATGGCAGCGCCGACCACACACTTTCAAAGATCTGCTCTAGTAGCCAATTCACAACATTCGCCGAGTGGTGTGCTTACACGATGGACTTTCAAAGATCTGCTCTAGTAGCCAATTCACAACCGTCGACAGTGCGCAATGCAAACTCCGATACTTTCAAAGATCTGCTCTAGTAGCCAATTCACAACATTGCGTCCGGTGTGTCTAGTGTCCAGATGACTTTCAAAGATCTGCTCTAGTAGCCAATTCACAACCACAGTAGCGGCTGACACCACCAGCGGCGAACTTTCAAAGATCTGCTCTAGTAGCCAATTCACAACCGTGGAAGCCTTCGTAATGCTCGATGACGACTTTCAAAGATCTGCTCTAGTAGCCAATTCACAACCGGGACAAGTATCTACGCATCAACTGATGAACTTTCAAAGATCTGCTCTAGTAGCCAATTCACAACTTATACAGGTGCGGATATACCAGCAGCTCACTTTCAAAGATCTGCTCTAGTAGCCAATTCACAACCATCACGTACCTCAGGGACCACGCTAGTGAACTTTCAAAGATCTGCTCTAGTAGCCAATTCACAACGCATTCGATCCACAGCACAAGGGCGTAGGGACTTTCAAAGATCTGCTCTAGTAGCCAATTCACAACGGCTCGGTATGCGGCTCGGTATGCGGCTTACTTTCAAAGATCTGCTCTAGTAGCCAATTCACAACTATCCTTGCCGGCGATATGGCGCGGGCTGACTTTCAAAGATCTGCTCTAGTAGCCAATTCACAACTACAACAAATGCATGATAAGCAAAGAGATTACTTTCAAAGATCTGCTCTAGTAGCCAATTCACAACGGCTTTCGAGTTGGGCAAAAGTGTCGGTCAACTTTCAAAGATCTGCTCTAGTAGCCAATTCACAACCAAATCAACCGTTGTCATGTACGTTGGTAAACTTTCAAAGATCTGCTCTAGTAGCCAATTCACAACATTGGACGACGCTGAGGACGGGGCTAATTACTTTCAAAGATCTGCTCTAGTAGCCAATTCACAACCACACCCACGCCGGAGCAAATCGCGAGAGAACTTTCAAAGATCTGCTCTAGTAGCCAATTCACAACCGGCGTGAAGTCCCTGCGCCCCGCAAACGACTTTCAAAGATCTGCTCTAGTAGCCAATTCACAACCATCGCCATCCTCGTTGTATACTTCGGCAACTTTCAAAGATCTGCTCTAGTAGCCAATTCACAACAGAGCGGCCCTTGTATGAAGCCTTGCGCAACTTTCAAAGATCTGCTCTAGTAGCCAATTCACAACTTTGCAGATACTCAAACCCACGCAAGCCGACTTTCAAAGATCTGCTCTAGTAGCCAATTCACAACTCATGCGTACCTGTTATGTGTGTGTGAAAAACTTTCAAAGATCTGCTCTAGTAGCCAATTCACAACAGAACTGGCTGCTGCTAGGGCTGCGGCTAACTTTCAAAGATCTGCTCTAGTAGCCAATTCACAACCTTTTCCATTGCTTCATATAGCAGTGCATACTTTCAAAGATCTGCTCTAGTAGCCAATTCACAACGCAGTTGTGCCTTTGGTGCGTGCCGTGTCACTTTCAAAGATCTGCTCTAGTAGCCAATTCACAACGTGCGGGCATGAGTACTAGCACGTACAACAACTTTCAAAGATCTGCTCTAGTAGCCAATTCACAACACCTTATTGACGCCCTTGTTATCTCACTCTACTTTCAAAGATCTGCTCTAGTAGCCAATTCACAACCAGCTGGTAGTACGGTTCTATAAGCCCGTAACTTTCAAAGATCTGCTCTAGTAGCCAATTCACAACAAGGCCACCGATGGCAGCGCCGACCACACCACTTTCAAAGATCTGCTCTAGTAGCCAATTCACAACACACAAGTACCAACTGTTCCTCTTCGCTTACTTTCAAAGATCTGCTCTAGTAGCCAATTCACAACTTACACCGCTGCAACCAAGCGGCTGGCAAAACTTTCAAAGATCTGCTCTAGTAGCCAATTCACAACACCACAAACGGCATCCCACTCAGTGGTGGTACTTTCAAAGATCTGCTCTAGTAGCCAATTCACAACGAGTGCGATGAGTGGTGCCACCGATATCAACTTTCAAAGATCTGCTCTAGTAGCCAATTCACAACAAAAAACCCAGTCATGTGTTGCCATATCATACTTTCAAAGATCTGCTCTAGTAGCCAATTCACAACCTTGTTGGGTAGCGGAAAGACCAAATTCAACTTTCAAAGATCTGCTCTAGTAGCCAATTCACAACTAAAAAAGATGCATAAGCTACTACTATGGAACTTTCAAAGATCTGCTCTAGTAGCCAATTCACAACCTTTTTCGTTGCCTGCTTCCAAGCTTCGAACTTTCAAAGATCTGCTCTAGTAGCCAATTCACAACAACCGACGAAGACGACAAGTTAAACATCGACTTTCAAAGATCTGCTCTAGTAGCCAATTCACAACGCGTGAGTCGCAGGATGATAATGGGTTAGGACTTTCAAAGATCTGCTCTAGTAGCCAATTCACAACAAAAATCTTTGAATATAATTCAGTCCCCACACTTTCAAAGATCTGCTCTAGTAGCCAATTCACAACGGTTTTTTGGATCGACTGCGACGAACGTATACTTTCAAAGATCTGCTCTAGTAGCCAATTCACAACACTAACGGCTAAGCTGGAACGCAACGCACGACTTTCAAAGATCTGCTCTAGTAGCCAATTCACAACAACACACGGGCGCTGGTCGTTTCATGAGCAACTTTCAAAGATCTGCTCTAGTAGCCAATTCACAACGGTTTTTTGGATCGACTGCGACGAACGTATACTTTCAAAGATCTGCTCTAGTAGCCAATTCACAACTTGTGGCGTTGACATACTCGGCTCTGCCGTACTTTCAAAGATCTGCTCTAGTAGCCAATTCACAACCACACAGCAGCGCAGGGATCGACACGGTAGACTTTCAAAGATCTGCTCTAGTAGCCAATTCACAACACGCACTGCACAATAGCGTAGTGGCTATGTACTTTCAAAGATCTGCTCTAGTAGCCAATTCACAACCAAAGCTGCTGCTGACATCGACGCCAAACGACTTTCAAAGATCTGCTCTAGTAGCCAATTCACAACCTGCGCACCAATCTAACGCCCCGCACGTGACTTTCAAAGATCTGCTCTAGTAGCCAATTCACAACTGCAAAGGTGGTCTACCCATATCTGCAAAGACTTTCAAAGATCTGCTCTAGTAGCCAATTCACAACCTATCCCGTGGCGAGCATGCCAGAGGTGTACTTTCAAAGATCTGCTCTAGTAGCCAATTCACAACACGGATTGTCTTGTATTCGGTCTCTGGGAACTTTCAAAGATCTGCTCTAGTAGCCAATTCACAACAGGCGCGCGTGTTGGTTAACCAATCAGCGACTTTCAAAGATCTGCTCTAGTAGCCAATTCACAACGTTCATGGCAGTGACCATACCACCGAACAACTTTCAAAGATCTGCTCTAGTAGCCAATTCACAACCCTTCCACGCGTTGTATGGGGCCATGACTGACTTTCAAAGATCTGCTCTAGTAGCCAATTCACAACTAACGTTGTTTACTACTTGGATAGTCTGTAACTTTCAAAGATCTGCTCTAGTAGCCAATTCACAACAGCCAAGGCAGCAATAGACAAGCTACGCAACTTTCAAAGATCTGCTCTAGTAGCCAATTCACAACTGCCGACCTGTATGAGCACCTAGCTTTCGACTTTCAAAGATCTGCTCTAGTAGCCAATTCACAACATTTTGTTGTGTGCCTCTTCACCGCTTGTACTTTCAAAGATCTGCTCTAGTAGCCAATTCACAACCACGCTGAGATACACTAACGCGGCAATGCACTTTCAAAGATCTGCTCTAGTAGCCAATTCACAACGGACGTAGTTATTTGCGATGTTGACTTCAACTTTCAAAGATCTGCTCTAGTAGCCAATTCACAACACAACAGCAGCTCGCGGGACTCGAAGAACAACTTTCAAAGATCTGCTCTAGTAGCCAATTCACAACAGAACTGGCTGCTGCTTGGTATGCGGCTTGACTTTCAAAGATCTGCTCTAGTAGCCAATTCACAACTGGCCGTCTTCACTAACATATATCTTTTGGACTTTCAAAGATCTGCTCTAGTAGCCAATTCACAACAGACCTGCCAGCCTATGCCATGCGTCAAGACTTTCAAAGATCTGCTCTAGTAGCCAATTCACAACTCGTTGCCGTCATGGTTACTGGTGGCTTGAACTTTCAAAGATCTGCTCTAGTAGCCAATTCACAACAAACGCGGCTGCGCACCTCTTCAGGGATCAACTTTCAAAGATCTGCTCTAGTAGCCAATTCACAACGCTGATGCCATGAGTGTTGCCCTGCCATACTTTCAAAGATCTGCTCTAGTAGCCAATTCACAACCAACGACGGCTGTGACCTGCTGGCCAAGCACTTTCAAAGATCTGCTCTAGTAGCCAATTCACAACAGTAGTTGAGCACGTCCTGTTGGGCTTCCTACTTTCAAAGATCTGCTCTAGTAGCCAATTCACAACATAACGAGCTTATGACCAGCGCGTACAATCACTTTCAAAGATCTGCTCTAGTAGCCAATTCACAACCCAATGGTGCGCAATGATACCTGCATGCCCACTTTCAAAGATCTGCTCTAGTAGCCAATTCACAACCAAGCGCGCCGAAGCGTGAGCGAATGCCCACTTTCAAAGATCTGCTCTAGTAGCCAATTCACAACGTTTACGCGGTGGATGCTTGGGCTCACCAGACTTTCAAAGATCTGCTCTAGTAGCCAATTCACAACGGCTCGGGATGCGGCTCGGTATGCGGCTTACTTTCAAAGATCTGCTCTAGTAGCCAATTCACAACCCTTCGGGAATCCGGTCTTCAGGTACGACAACTTTCAAAGATCTGCTCTAGTAGCCAATTCACAACTGCCCGATGCGCTGGCAGTCTCGCGCAACAACTTTCAAAGATCTGCTCTAGTAGCCAATTCACAACGATAAAGGAAGGTTGGCTCAATCGCATCTTACTTTCAAAGATCTGCTCTAGTAGCCAATTCACAACGGACGCATAACATGCCAGCATCAGGATTGACTTTCAAAGATCTGCTCTAGTAGCCAATTCACAACAACAAGGGCGTCAATAAGGTCATCGTGATACTTTCAAAGATCTGCTCTAGTAGCCAATTCACAACGGTACTTGTTGCCGGGCACGTACGTTGCCAACTTTCAAAGATCTGCTCTAGTAGCCAATTCACAACGTAATGCTTAGCACGTTTCTCGGCATCGAACTTTCAAAGATCTGCTCTAGTAGCCAATTCACAACCATACTAATAGACAGCCCTCCCTCTCTGGACTTTCAAAGATCTGCTCTAGTAGCCAATTCACAACAGCCGACTTCCGTGCCAACGCAGTAACGGCACTTTCAAAGATCTGCTCTAGTAGCCAATTCACAACCAAACAGAAAATCGAAACACTGGCAACGGAACTTTCAAAGATCTGCTCTAGTAGCCAATTCACAACTGCGTTAGGGGTGAACCTTTTCTCGTAGTACTTTCAAAGATCTGCTCTAGTAGCCAATTCACAACTTAGTAGCGTCATGGTGTGTTAGTAATGGACTTTCAAAGATCTGCTCTAGTAGCCAATTCACAACTGGTGGTGTGCGCATGTATTCGGGCGGCAACTTTCAAAGATCTGCTCTAGTAGCCAATTCACAACAAAACGAAACGGGATAGCTCCCCGCTTCGACTTTCAAAGATCTGCTCTAGTAGCCAAACGAAACGGGATAGCTCCCCGCTTCGACTTTCAAAGATCTGCTCTAGTAGCCAATTCACAACTCAGCACCCAATCAGTAAATTTCTTGATGACTTTCAAAGATCTGCTCTAGTAGCCAATTCACAACCAGTCGAGGTCACTGCCGACAAAGACAGCACTTTCAAAGATCTGCTCTAGTAGCCAATTCACAACGGTCGTGCTGAAGGGCCGCAAGGTCATGTAACTTTCAAAGATCTGCTCTAGTAGCCAATTCACAACAAACAGGAGGACTATAATAGCCTACGGCTCACTTTCAAAGATCTGCTCTAGTAGCCAATTCACAACAAACAGGTGCGACGTACCCCAAGGTGCGGAACTTTCAAAGATCTGCTCTAGTAGCCAATTCACAACGGCAACGCTTGAGGCGACGGCACAAGCGAAACTTTCAAAGATCTGCTCTAGTAGCCAATTCACAACGGATTCGTTGGCAGGTGCAAGCACGGGCGAACTTTCAAAGATCTGCTCTAGTAGCCAATTCACAACGGGACGTTGGACCGTGTCATTGACAGGACGACTTTCAAAGATCTGCTCTAGTAGCCAATTCACAACACATTTCCTTATGGATGACACGGGGAACCACTTTCAAAGATCTGCTCTAGTAGCCAATTCACAACTGTAGTGCGGCCAATGGGTCTTGGTTTGCACTTTCAAAGATCTGCTCTAGTAGCCAATTCACAACACCGCGTATGTCGATAAGCTCATGCTTCAACTTTCAAAGATCTGCTCTAGTAGCCAATTCACAACACGGCCCTTTGCACGGCCTTCTTCGAGAGAACTTTCAAAGATCTGCTCTAGTAGCCAATTCACAACGCCTAGGGCGTCAATGTCTCTAAGAGCCTGACTTTCAAAGATCTGCTCTAGTAGCCAATTCACAACCAACGGTCAGTTGGTTCGTCACGGTGACCTACTTTCAAAGATCTGCTCTAGTAGCCAATTCACAACAGCGCGTGCCCCATGAGTCCACGACGTCGTACTTTCAAAGATCTGCTCTAGTAGCCAATTCACAACAAAAGGCAGGCCAGTATAGTCCGCGCACGACTTTCAAAGATCTGCTCTAGTAGCCAATTCACAACGGGGTGGGGAGAGGCGTTCGTTACTGCCGACTTTCAAAGATCTGCTCTAGTAGCCAATTCACAACATCCAACCACCCATATCACGCACCAACATAACTTTCAAAGATCTGCTCTAGTAGCCAATTCACAACAGGTGGAGGTTGGGACCATGTTCACACGTAACTTTCAAAGATCTGCTCTAGTAGCCAATTCACAACAGTACCGAAGTCGAACGGCATGCCACCGTACTTTCAAAGATCTGCTCTAGTAGCCAATTCACAACCGTAGATGGCTGCGTATGCTTCCGTCTCTTACTTTCAAAGATCTGCTCTAGTAGCCAATTCACAACACCGCGTATGTCGATAAGCTCATGCTTCACACTTTCAAAGATCTGCTCTAGTAGCCAATTCACAACTGTTACGCTGTGCCACCCAATAACAGTTGCACTTTCAAAGATCTGCTCTAGTAGCCAATTCACAACCACGGGACGCAATGTGTTCTTGCTGTACTACTTTCAAAGATCTGCTCTAGTAGCCAATTCACAACCCACCGCGAATGCGGGAGCCTGCCGAAGAACTTTCAAAGATCTGCTCTAGTAGCCAATTCACAACTGATCTTGCGTGGATTCACGGGGTTGAGCACTTTCAAAGATCTGCTCTAGTAGCCAATTCACAACGAGTACGGCGACGTCCTGCTTCAGCTCCTGACTTTCAAAGATCTGCTCTAGTAGCCAATTCACAACCAAGGTTCAACGCTTGGTCAAAGTCGATGACTTTCAAAGATCTGCTCTAGTAGCCAATTCACAACTACTGGCGACGGTGCAGCTATGCGCGACTACTTTCAAAGATCTGCTCTAGTAGCCAATTCACAACTTGCTACAATCGTGGCGACAATGTCTACCGACTTTCAAAGATCTGCTCTAGTAGCCAATTCACAACAGGGTTTGATCGATGCCGATGCAGCTAACGACTTTCAAAGATCTGCTCTAGTAGCCAATTCACAACGATACGTTACAGCTATCCCCTCGATAGGGACTTTCAAAGATCTGCTCTAGTAGCCAATTCACAACTGGTGAGGTGGATGTGTCTGTTTCTTTGGTACTTTCAAAGATCTGCTCTAGTAGCCAATTCACAACCCTGGCGATTGAATAACAGGATTCGAAAAACTTTCAAAGATCTGCTCTAGTAGCCAATTCACAACACGAGGACGTATCAGCCTACACGTCAGAAAACTTTCAAAGATCTGCTCTAGTAGCCAATTCACAACTGGAGGCAACTGTTATTGGGTGGCACAGCGACTTTCAAAGATCTGCTCTAGTAGCCAATTCACAACAAGGCCACCGATGGCAGCACCAACGACACCACTTTCAAAGATCTGCTCTAGTAGCCAATTCACAACGATAAACGAGTTCACACCAAATGCGAAGGAACTTTCAAAGATCTGCTCTAGTAGCCAATTCACAACGAGCTGTTGTACGGCAAGCCAAGTAACTAACTTTCAAAGATCTGCTCTAGTAGCCAATTCACAACACCGCGTATGGTGATTAGTTCGTGCTTCAACTTTCAAAGATCTGCTCTAGTAGCCAATTCACAACACAGGCGTGGTAGTGCCCTGCCGTCTGCAACTTTCAAAGATCTGCTCTAGTAGCCAATTCACAACTATAGACGTAGCACAGGGGCGAAGTGGTTTACTTTCAAAGATCTGCTCTAGTAGCCAATTCACAACGCAGCTGTTGCGTGAGGATTTGAAGGTTGACTTTCAAAGATCTGCTCTAGTAGCCAATTCACAACAGATGCAAGGGCTGGCATCCTTGCATATCAACTTTCAAAGATCTGCTCTAGTAGCCAATTCACAACAAAAAACCGTTGTAGTATACGCTGATACAACTTTCAAAGATCTGCTCTAGTAGCCAATTCACAACGGCGTGGGTCGTAGCCACAGCTAAAACGCACTTTCAAAGATCTGCTGCTCTGGTTATAATGTCAGAACTGAAGAAAATCAGTTTTTGAAAGATACATGAAGCGCGACATGATATGCCGTGTATTGGGTGACATTTGAATACTTGCAAGGTTGAGTGTATTGCCGACGATACAGTATCAGGCGTATCTGAGGATGTAAGTCGGAGCTTGATGAGCGATTGGCAGGAATTGGTGCAGTGCTGAACTGCATGCAAAACATGTTAGAATAAAAATGCCGGGTCCGCTGATGCGCTGCAGGTATTCACTCAAGCTGCTTTTGTGTGTTTTAAGTATCCGGAATATTTTAAGGAATGCATTATGAAATTGATACTCATGGCAATAGGTGTTGCGTGTTGCATTACTGCCTGCAACACGATAAAGGTACACCAGCATACAATTCCGTGCGGAGAGCATACTCGTGCAGACGTGGTCAGGTCTGCAATGAGCTTGCTTGTGATGCATGGTTTTAACATTACTCTTGCTGATACCGTGGTAGGTTTGATTCAGGGAGAATCAGCGGAAGAATCAAGTTTTTGGGCAGGCTCCGTTAGTAAGAAAATATGGCAAATCACGATTAAAGTAAATCAGCCTGCAGGGAATGTTTATGCAGGCGCTGCAACGGGGGGTATGGGAGATCAGCAGTCTGCTACTCTACAGTCTAGTTTAAACTATCATGTTGCTGCAACGGCAAAGGTAGTTACAAAAACAACCAATGCTTTTGGAGCAACATTGAGCACTACTGAAGTTTATTGTAATAACGACACGCTTCCTGGTGAAGAATGGTATTGGAGTGTGCGGCATGGACTGGAATCATTGTGTGGCTCGGTTTCTGTTATAACCACCAAGATACTGTAGGTGCGAGGTCTCCCAAGCTCTCCCAAGCCCTCCGTCAAATTCGTTTTACTAAGGCGATTGTGCCTGCTCCACATAAGGGGAAAACTATCCGGATGCTTAGTCAAGGTGGAGGCTAACCTGTTTTATCGGTTTGGAGAGGTTGCGGATAGTTATAGGTCTGCGTCAAACTTTAACCCCTGCCTAGATGCGGTTGGGGTTTGGACTGTTAACGGTAATGATGCAGAAGCAGGCGCACGGTGCTGTACAGGTATGCAAACACGTACATGGTGCGGGGGTGGCGCACAGCGTGCAAGGATATGCAACTGTGAACTACACCGGATCAGGTTTGCGCTGGATCAATGTTTGAGTTTGGCTGACCCGGTTGGAATCTGCTCCCTGATGAGGGATTCTGACAATTCTAACCAGGTTTGCAATATGAACTCGTTGTTGATTGTGTTGTCGGCTGCAATGATCCCGCGATGGGTGCCGGGCTGGATGAACAAACGGGTGTTGTTGCCGTCGGGACCGGTTACAAACACAAAGAAGTTGCCGGTTTTGGGGTCGGCTCGCAGGCTGTACCAGCCAATGTCCTCGGATGAGGTGTACTCCTTGTCACAGAAAAAACTGTCCCAAAGGACTGCTAAAATGTGGTCACGATTGCAGGCAACCCATTCGGCGGTGGTCAGATATTCAATACACGCCTGCTTATAGGTTTTTGCCGTCGGACGATCGCCGCCACCGGCAGTCACAGCCCCTTCACTATCCTTGCACTGCACAATGTCCCTAACTCTAAGTTCTTGATTAGATGTAATTTACGGACACATTGAATAATCTGCACTGTGATTTTCGTGGTATTCCAAGTAGGGTTGGGTAGGGGGCTTTGGCTGACGCTTGGCTGCACTGATACAAAAAAAAACTGTTTGATATATTGACAAACAGAATTTTAGCTTTATTTTTGAACAAACGTTCAGTCAAAAAATAGGAGAGCTATGTCACCACGTACTAAACAACAGTCAGAAAGCCTGCGCGAGGTAAGCCGCACCAGGATTATGGAGGCCGCCCTGGGCTTGTTTGCCGGGAAGGGGTTTGCGGCAACGTCGATAAGTGATATCGCCGGGGTAGCAGGGATTTCGAAGGGGCTGATGTATAACTATTTCGCAGGTAAGGACGAGTTGCTTGAACATGTTCTGCAGATGCTGCTTGGCAGAGTAAGCGAGGTGTTTGCTCCGGCACTGGCGGTGACGGATCCGTGCAAGCGGCTGGAAGCACTGATCCGGACAAGTTTCGAAATGCTGAAATCAGATCCGGCAATATGGAAAATGTTTATCACACTGTCGCTCCAGCTTGACAAGCAGTCAAATGCATACGCAATCGTAAGCAGCTACTGGAGTAATATGTTCAGTAATGCTATTGCCATCTTCACCGAAATGGGGGTAAAGAATCCACAGGAAACGGCGTTCCGCTATGGTGCTGTGATGGACGGGATGGCGGTGCAACTTCTGATGTTCGGCAATGAGCGGTTCCTGCACTTCGACGAAACACTGGAAATGTTTATTAAAGAGTTCTGTTCAACATCAACAAAGGAAAAATAATTATGATGGCGTACATAGTTCCTCTGCTTGTTGCAGCAGTTTCAGTTGTGACCATGCAGAATACGCGCAATGCAACAGAGATCGTGCGTACGATGGACGAAAAACTAAAAGGGAAAACCTCGCAGGCAGAGATTACGGTGCAAATAATCCGTCCGTCATGGCAGCGCGATCTGTCGATGCGGGTGTGGACCAAGGGGTCCGACTACTCAATGGTGTACATCACTGCTCCGGTTCGGGAGAAGGGTAATGTGTTCCTGAAACGGAATAAAGAGGTTTGGAACAGGGTTCCGGCAATTGAGAAAACAATCAAACTTCCACCGTCAATGATGTCACAGGCCTGGATGGGGACCGATTTCACCAACGATGATCTGGTAAAACATAGTTCAGTAGTGACAGATTATACGCATACTCTGGAGTCGGAAGCAGATGTGGACGGCAGCAAGTGCTACAAAATCGTCATGATTCCCAAACCAAATGCCTCGGTCGTATGGGGTAAGATTATCTCGTACATTGATAAAAAAGAATATGTCCAGCGACGAGTTGAATACTACGATGAAGATAATGAACTGATCAACGTTCTGCGTGGGACCAACCTGAAGCAGTTTGGGGGTAAGGTGCTGGCTTCCCGGATCGAGATGACGCCGCAGGGGAAGCCCGGACATAAAACAGTGATGATTTATGCCTCACTGCAGTACGATAAGCCGATTGACGACAAGTTTTTCTCAACCTCCAACATGGAAAAAGTAAAATAGTATGCTGTACGTAAAACTTGCCTGGAGGAACGTTTGGAGGAACAAGCGGCGTAGTATGATCACGGTTGCGTCAATCATGTTCTCGGTGTTCTTTGCAGTGTTCATTCGCGCACTGCAGTTGGGGATGTATGACTCTATGACCGATGCCGTGGTGCGTAGCTGGTACGGTTACGTTCAGGTTCATGCGCAAGGATACTGGGATGAACAGTCACTTGATAACACGTTCCCGCGTGATGTGGCAACAGAGTCTGAACTGCTCAAACAGAGCTCGGTTGCCGGTGTTGTTCCCAGACTTGAAGGCTTTGCCTTGCTTACCTATGCCGATAAGGTACGCGGAGTTCACCTCTCAGGGATCAACCCCACGGCAGAGGACGAGATGTCGGAGCTGCGCAAACGGGTTGTCAGCGGAGCCTACATAACCGACTCAGACAGTGCAGTGCTCGTGTCAGAGGGGCTTGCACGGTACCTTGGAATTCACACCGGCGATTCATTGGCAATGGTCGGCATGGGGTTTAATGCCAGTACTGCCGCAGGCAAATACAGTGTGAAGGGTGTTGTAAAACTTGCTTCAACACAGGCCAACAATGCGTCCGTATTCCTACCGCTTGCCGCTGCACAGTCGTTTTACGGAACGGATAACAGACTCACGGCGCTGGCGTTGCTTTTAAAACCCGGCGCGGATGCTACTGAAACAGTGCAAGCACTTCAGCACACTCTGGATACAAAAAAATACGAGGTTATGTCGTGGCAGGAAATGCTCCCCGAGCTGGTTCAGATGATACAGGTTGACAGTGCAGGCGGACAGATCATGGTGTTCATTCTGTACATGGTAATCTCGTTTGGCATCTTTGGCACCGTCTTGATGATGGTAGCCGAACGGCGCTATGAGTTTGGCGTTCTTCTCTCGGTTGGCATGAGCCGGATACGGCTAAGCCGGATACTGGTGCTTGAGTCGCTGTTGATTTCAACAATTGGTGTGTTGAGTGGAATCGTGATTTCCCGCCCCTTTATCCACTACTTTCATCAGAATCCAATAACACTAACCGGCAGGGCAGCCGATACTCTCCGAAACTTCGGCTTCGACCCTGTTATGCCAACGCTTCTCAGTTTATCAATTCCGGTTACTCATGGAGCGGCTGTACTGACCGTTGCAGTTCTTCTTTCTGCATATTCCATTGTATCGGTTTACAAATTGGATCCACTAAAAGCATCGAGGCGTTAATAACATGATACTAAAAATCGCATGGAAAAACCTGTGGCGGAATAAACTGCGCAGTAGTGTCCTGATATGCTCCATTGCACTGGGAATCTCAGCCGGTTTATTCCTGATGGCGATGACAAGGGGCTTGAACACACAGCGAATCCAGAATGCAATTGGCTCCGGACTCGGACATATTCAGATTCATCACCCCGATTACATTGCCGAAAAAAGTACCGCGTATCAGATTACTGATACTGCCTACGTTACCGAGGTGCTCAGCGGCATTCCGGGTAACAAGAAGTGGACGTATCACTGGAACTGTTTTGGTATGGCTGCCTCGGCAACCGGCGGCTACGGCATCAGCCTGGTTGGTATTAACCCACTCACGGAGCAGCAGGTAACGAGCATTGCATCAAGCATCACGGAAGGCAGTTACTTTGGTTCGTCACGTCGCAACCAGGTTGTTATTGGTGAACAGCTTGCCAGGAAACTGAAAGTAAAATTAAATAACAAAATTGTACTAACGTTTCAGGATGCTAATGACAACATGATCTCGAATGCATTCCGTGTAACAGGAATCTATCGTACTGCATCGTCGCGGTTTGACGAATCCACGGTATTCGTTTCCCGGCACGATATCAATAATCTGATTGGGTCAGCCTCGGGTATTCATGAGGCGGTTGTAATGCTGGATAACACCGATCTGCAGCAGGCGGCAATGCTAATCGCCGGTAAAATGCCTGAGCTCGCAGTGCGCACATGGGACGAAGTGAGTCCGGAGCTTGGCTACGCCAACGAACTCATGTCTATCGCACTCTCGGTATTCATTCTCATCATCATCATCGCGATGTCATTTGGCATTATCAACACCATGCTCATGGCAGTGCTCGAGAGGCAGCGTGAGCTTGGCATGCTCATGGCAATTGGCATGAGTAAGGCAAGAGTCTTTGCAATGATACTTGTAGAAACACTGTGCATTGCTTTGATCGGAGGGCCGGCCGGGATTATTGCTGCATTTTTGGGCATCAGCTACTTTGGTGCAAAAGGGATAGATCTTTCCTCAGTTGGCAGTGGCCTTGACAGCCTGGGCATTGGCAGTGTTATCTACACGCAACTCGACCTGCAGATGTACATCATCATCACAGTAACTGTAATTCTTACATCAATTCTGGCGGCGGTTTACCCTTCGGCACGAGCCGTTCGTCTGCGCCCTGCCGAAGTTATTCGAAAGAGTTAAACTATGTCACTCATACAAATCACTAACCTGTACCGGACCTACAATGCAACAACGATACCGGTACAGGCACTGAACGGTATTTCGCTTACCGTAGAGGCCGGCGAGTTTACCGCCATCGTCGGGCCTTCAGGGTCCGGCAAAACCACCCTGCTAAACATGATTGGCGGACTTGACTCGGCCACCGGAGGTAGTATCCGGATTGGGGGGATGGATATAACAAACTTTACAGGAAGCGAACTCATCAACTTTAGGCTGAAATACATTGGCTTCGTGTTCCAGGCGTACAACCTGATACCGGTGCTGACCGCAAAGGAAAATGTTGAGTTCATCATGCTGTTGCAAAATCATGATAAAGAGGAACGCGAGAAACGAGCAATGGAGCTACTCGAGGAAGTTGGTCTTGCCGACAGGGCAGATAATAAGCCGTCCGAAATGTCGGGAGGACAGCAGCAACGTGTTGCCGTGGCACGAGCGCTTGCGTCAAAACCACAGTATGTGCTGGCCGATGAGCCAACAGCGAATCTTGACGGTGCTTCTACCCGGAAGCTGCTTGATACCATGGCGATGCTGAACCGCATCGAAAACACTACTTTCATCTTTTCAACACATGACCAACGTGTCATCGAACGAGCGCGACGGGTAATCACGCTTGAAGATGGCCTGGTTACGGAGGATTTCAGACGATGAAGAACTATATCATCTTCGTGGCAACACTGCTTGCACCGTTAGCCGTGCAGTCACAAACGAACGGTACGCTGGCCGACAGTTTTCAGGTCGATAGTGTGCAGGCAGAATCAGAGTCCCTGCCCGCTCTCACAATTGGCGGATACATAAAGAATCTGAACGGCATGATTGCCATACCCGAAGAGGAATGGATGCACTGGGGTTTGCTGCATGGCAGACTGAACGTTAAGTGGGAGCCCCTTGACTGGTTTACGGGTGCTGTAGAGCTCAGGCATAGGATTTACTACGGCAATGCCGTAAACTCAAACCTGTACTCGTACTACTTTATTGATTCCAAACATAAACCCGAAGACTTGTCGGACTGGCCGTTCGGTATTTCGTCGGCAAAGGTGATGGGAAGCATCGAACGGCTGTGGGGACGATTTGCATACGAAGACTACGAACTTACCGTAGGACGGCAGCGCATCAACTGGGGCGTTAATCTTGTTTGGAACCCCAATGATATTTTCAACACGTATTCATTTGTGGACTTTGACTACGAAGAACGTCCGGGTGCCGACGCAGTCCGCCTAAGAATGAATACAGGCGAGCTCTCATCAATCGAAGTTGCCTGTAAGTTCACCGATACCAGCACCACCAACGTATATGCCGCTCAGTACCGGTCGAATTACCAGGGCTATGACTACCAGGCTATTGCCGGTTACTTCCGCGATGAATTCGTTCTGGGGGCCGGATGGGCCGGTAGTATCGGAGATGTTGGGTTTAAAGGTGAAGGCAGCTACTTTCATCCTACAACCAGCATTGACGACACATCGGGAATTCTGGCCGCTTCAGTGGAGCTTGACTACACGATCGGCGGCACGGTGTATCTGTGTGCTTCGTATCTGTTCAACAGCAGTGTTCAGCCAATACCAGATTCCGGATTTATAAAAATGCTGAATATAGGGACTGACGTTAGTTCAAAAACACTGAGTCCGACAAACCATACGGCATTCCTGCAAATACGAAGCATTGCAAGCCCGGTATTCTCTGCCGGTGTATCTGCAATGTACTTTTTTGAACTCGACGGGCTGTATGTGTTCCCGACAATTTCGTATGCATTCGCCGACGCATGGGAACTATCAGCCTTCCTGCAAAGTTTTGCAGTGATTGATTCCGGATCCGACAACATGATCCACAACGCGAGCCTCCGGCTAAAATTCTCGTTCTAAGGTGTAATCTACACACAACTCGCTACGACGTAATTTTGCGGCAGTCTTTTTTACACTCAGGCATTTGCCGTACCCCAGCAGCGTACGACGTGTTGTCCGAAACACTTAGCAACAATGAACACCATCAACATACAGTCGGGGATTTCTATTGCTCCTTCACTGTATCCGGCATTAGAGGCTGAACAATACCAGCAACAGCCGCGATCGAATAAAAAGCGACTTCTTAGAATCTCAGCTATCGCATTTGTTATTGCCGTAGTGGTAAGCGTGATTGCTAAGGGGCTTATGTATCTGATAGATTTTGTTACCAACATGTCGTTCTTTGGAAGTCCCACATTCGATTATGCATCGCCGGCAGGGAATTCACTTGGCGTGTTTGTAGTTGTTGTACCGGTAATAGGCGGGCTCATCGTAGGTGTAATGGCATTGTATGGGTCAAAGGCAATACGTGGACACGGTATTCCGGAAGCACTGGAGCAGATATTAACAAATCAGAGTAAAATCAAACCGGCGGTAACATACCTGAAGCCTCTTGCGTCGGCAATTACGATTGGAACTGGTGGACCATTTGGCGCAGAAGGACCTATCATAGCCACCGGTGGTGCCCTTGGATCAACGATCGGACAGATTCTACGGATAACGCATAACGAACGAAAGATTCTGCTGGCAGCCGGAGCTACAGCGGGGATGGCTGCAATCTTCGGCACTCCGATAGCGGCTGTCCTCCTGGCCATCGAGATGTTACTGTTTGAGTTCTCGCCAAGGTCGCTCCTACCGGTAGCTATTGCGTGTGTGGTGGGTGCTGCTGGGCACCATGTGTTGTTTGGTCAGCAGCCTGTGTTTGCAATGGGCGATATTGCCGCAGCCTCCAACACAGCGCTGGTTGTATATGGTGGCCTGGGTATCGTGATTGGCATACTGTCAGTTTTCGTTAGTAAGGCAGTGTATTATGTTGAAGAACTGTTCAGTAAACTACCCGTACACTGGATGTGGTGGCCTGCCATCGGAGGTGCGGTGGTGGGTGTGGTTGGATATTTTGCGCCGCGCACTCTTGGAGTTGGATACGAGAATATTACAGACGTGCTGTCGGGCAGCCTTACCGTACAGATGATCGCCATCCTCTGCGTCATGAAATTTGTTTCGTGGGTGATTGCATTGGGCAGCGGCACTTCAGGCGGGACTCTTGCGCCACTCCTAACCATTGGAAGCACGGCCGGTGCACTGATTGGCATGGGAATTCTAATTGTGTTCCCGTCGGCCGGTATTACGATACAATTGGCTGCACTTGTAGGTATGGCGGCGATGTTTGCCGGTGCTTCACGTGCGCTGTTAACATCAATCATATTTGCCTTTGAGACAACGGCACAGACCAATGCGCTGATACCGTTGGTGGTAACGTGTGTGGCAGCATATCTGGTATCGTTCTTCCTGATGGAGCACACGATCATGACAGAGAAGATTGCACGGCGTGGCGTTAAAGCGCCCGATTCATATCAGGCTGACTTGCTTGAGCAGGTAACCGTAGCCCAAATGCTTAAGGGTGATGGTACGGTGCTTAAGTCCGAGAATACAATTGCTGAAGTGCTGAACCTGCTGAGCACTGAGCCGGATAACTACTCAAACTACTTTATCGTTACCAACAACGACGGTAGCTATCAAGGAATTATCAGCTCGTCGAACCTGTTTGCTGCACATCATAACCCGGAGAAATCAGTTGCCAGTTTGATTAAGCGACGTCCGGTATTTGTGTATGCAAACAACTCGCTGCGTTCTGCCGTCGAAATCATGGCCAACGAAAATGTTGACGTGTTGCCGGTTGTGTCCGGTGACAACATGGTCGTGGTTGGCGTACTGTCATACCGCGATATCCTGGCCACGTACAAACACGAAGTTAACGAGCACGAGATCCATCAGCCTAACATCATTGTAAAGAGGCGCAGTCTGCAAATGCTGGTTCGCTGGAGGAGGATGGTGGGTCGTGTGCAGCACAAATCAGACAACAGTAAAACGTAGTGGTGGCTACTGAAGCTCACGGAATGCAAGCTGCCTGTCGCCCGGCGTAACCAGGCTTGTGCGAATACCAAGTGCTGCCGCTGCAGCCGTATTCAGCGGACTGTCATCATACAACGCCACCAGGGAAGGATGTACGCCATGCTCCTCACATACATGCATGAAGAACTCGGCATCAGGCTTCCTGAGGCCGGCTTTGCAGGAGTAATGCGCTGCATCTAGATTGAGCGGTGTAAGGCTTACAAGCCCGGGCAGCATGGACTGAGCAGTCTCCAGGTGTAACTCAGAGATGTTCGAGGTTAACACAACCTTGGGTACGCTGCCCTGAACCGAGAAGTAGTGGTGTTTAAGTTCCGTAGGTATCTGTTCCGCAAACCAGAACGGTTCTACGATAATGGCATTCCATGCATTACTGATGTGGTCGGAGGATGCCGTAAACCCAAAGTGATCCCGGAGCGCCTGATAGAATTCGGCAGTGGTGAGCATACCTTTATCGTAGCTGACAAAAATCGGATTCTGTTCATCGTTTTCAAATTGGACAGGTGTCCCGTTGTATCCGGGTAGGGCCATGAAAGCGTTCCGAGTACGCCTGAAGTCAATCTTGAAAAGCACATTGCCCAAATCGAGCATCACAAGCTGAACGGGAGGCGTCATAGTTTAGTACCGAAAACAAACCCACCTGAAGTCACGGATATCGGCTGTACGTGTTATGTGGGTAAGAAAATCCGACCATTGCTGTTCGCGCTGACGCTGTACGTACAGATCACCCTCGGCTTGTAGCCACTCTGAAAACGGAGGAAGGTCGGTGGTTTTAGTGTTAATAATGTTTACAACATACCAGCCGGCATCACCACGGAACGGACCCATCATGCCTGCGCTGGTGGCGCGGCGGATGGCCAGTGATGCTGTTGGGTCGTACACTTCGGGGCCAACAAACCCTGTTGCATCAATCGTCTGGTCTCTCCACACGCTTGTTGTGGGGAGTTGTTCGGCAATAAACATTCGTCCGTCAGGCAGCGCCTTGCATAGTCCGTACATTGTCCGTGCCCTGGGTTCTAGGTGTGAACATGCCTTATTCCGAATGATGTCTTCAACAATGCGACTGCGGGCGGCATCAAGAGTAAGCAGGCCTGCAGGCAGCGAATCAGCTGCGATCACCAGCACCACCCCGCTGTCAGGCGTATCTACAGGCGGAGCCAAGCCCCCTACAGGAACTTCGAAGGCAGCCTGCACTACCCGGTAGCTGCCAAAGACTTTATCGGTGGACGTAACCCATGGTGACATTGTAATTTTTTTGTTAAATCGTGCTTCGATCTCGTCGATAGGTGTACCATTGGAGTACATGTTTGCTGCCTGCCGGACATCTGCAAAAACACTGTCGGTAGTTTCTGCGCCTGGTTCAACCGGTGCAACAAGTATCCGTATGGCGTAATCGGGTGAGGTTTTATCCTGACGCCGCAGCACACTGTCAACCAGTATAATATGATAGCCCTGCGGATTCAGGATTGGTCCAACGCATGTACCGGGCCGGCCGTTGCGGGTAGAGGCAACAGCCTTATAGAACTCTCGCTGACTAACTGAATCGGCAGACAGAATTGTTGACGTATGCTTAACCTGCTGCGCTATTCCATCCCAGATTGAGTCTCGTTTCTCGGTATTATGTTCTCCATTGACGGCAGCAACAAATGACAGCATATCGCGGAGCACCATTGATGAATCAAGGTGTGATGCAACAGTTTCCCAGCGCAGAGCGGCAAAGCGTCGCAGCGGCACATCCGACACGTAATCAGCCGTGTGTCTCTGGTACCAGTCATGAATTTCTGCATCGGTGGGTGTGTAACGCACATCCTTACACGGCAGGAAGTACACATCGGCCTCGGCCTGGTACGCTGCCTGCTTGTACAGTTCGGCCAAAGCAGCCGTATCAAGGGGGGTGATAGCCTCCCGATAGGCCCGCAGTGCATTCATGCGCAACACATCGGCAAGCCTGCTGCGTAATTCGTGCATAGTACTTGTAACCGATGCAACTGCCGAAGTAATATTCTTTAGCTTTGGATTTTGTGCTCGAACAAGTGAATCCGGCCGATACAGCATGGCTTCAAGAAGCTTTTTGTCGAACCGCCCCTTGTTATCGGTAAATCCGCGTTTCACATAGTCGGGAGTTGCATTCAGCAGTACCGAGTCAACCTGTGCGCTCGAAACGGCAATGCCGAGTTCATTTGTTTTTTGGCGAATCAGTTCTGTCTGCACCAGGGCATTCCAGGTATCCTGCATGATGCTGGCCGACGTTGAATGCGTCATTGAATACAGCTCGGATTTCCGTCCGATCTCGCGTGCATACGTTTCGAGCAGGATGGTGTCGCCATTCACGATACCGGCTACCGGAACTTCGGGTGTACTGGTTTGCAGGAGTAAGAAGAGTAGAAGTAGCATGTGTGTAAAAATACCGCTCAATGCCGAAAGACTTTGCGACGGGTTGCAGACAGCAGTAGTTTTGAGCAGCCGGAGTGTTGAACAACTCAACTACACGTTTCTGTGTTCAATTTTATTACAGTATCAACCCGTTTTGGGATTCTTGCCGCTCTCTTCAACCATGAGGGTGTGCATGCCATTACGATTGCTGAATCAATTGACGGAGCCTACACTTCGCTTGTAGAAATGGCCGAGGCTTCGGTGCCGGAAGCAATCAACCCAAGCCCCCTCCCCAATGCTGTCCTCAAACGTCAGCTTACCGGGCTGATAACAGGCGTTACGCCTGCTGACAGGATGCGGCTGTGTATCCGGGGAACACCGTTTCAGCAACGGGTATGGTCGGCACTTTGCACCATTCCGCGAGGCGGTACCGAAACCTACGGTGGTATAGCTTCCAAACTGGGCCTGCCTGCGAGTGCAGCGCGCGCCATAGGTAGTGCCTGCGGTGCCAACATGTTTGCAATTGCGGTACCGTGCCATCGTGTGTTGCGGACGGATGGAGGGTTAGGGGGCTACCGCTGGGGCCTGGAACGTAAGGCTGCGCTGCTGCAGGCTGAGGCGGGAGTACAGCCACTGCTGCTTTGAAATACATGGTCCTAACAAAGATCAAAACCAATGTGCTCACCGGGTACTCGGAGGCAATGCGCTAAAAAAATTTACACTATGGAGTGGGCCAGTCCGGGCGAACTTCTCAGCGTATAGGCCTTGATGAATCGGCTGAAGTCGTTCGCGCAGCCACCAGTTCCGCTCGCTTTGAGTTCTGGTATCAAGCATAACTGAATCTACAATCGAAACTTCGCAACATCGAAACAGCACTTCGACGCTTTTAAGGGGGGTTGGCGGTAGAGTTCGACAATGAAGGATTCGATAGACTTCAAGCGTCTTGTGTTGACATTGATGTGCGGGTCGGTCGGACGAAGTGCTTGACGGTCAACATTCCAATGTTTGGGTTTGAGAGAAATTCCCGAACTACATCGCAGTCGTTGGCCAAAAACTGCCACATTGATCATCACAGCACTGCCAGATGGCGGTGGTTTGTTCAGATAGAATGAAGGACGCATAAACGAAGAAACCGTCAGTAGTGTGTTCGCGCACAGGCCTTACCTGAAATTTGAACTAACCTACTGACGGTTTCTTACAACAGCCTGAAATACGGCAGGAACACGGTGGATTTTCTCGTCTGCATAAACTACTCCAGAAGAGCTCGTTCGTCGCAAATCGTCTTCCTGTGGTTCCTGCCAATTTCAATGATTGTGCTCCCTCGGGGGCTCGAACCCCGGACCCACTGATTAAGAGTCAGTTGCTCTAGCCAGCTGAGCTAAGGAAGCTCGCAAAAATAGACTTTTTTTTGAAATGTTTCAGACCAGGAATAAAAAAAAGGTCACTGATGTGAATCAGCGACCTTTTCAGGAGAAGTTAATCTGGCACTTACCTGATAACGTTCAGTTTCATGAAGTACGAACCTTCCGGTGTGGTAATTACGATATTGTACAAGCCGGACGATACCGAGCTTCCGGTGGCGGACGTGAGGTTCCACTGTACTTGTTGCGTTGTTGGATGCAGTGTTGTAACGATATTACCCTGCGCATCAACAATCATTACCGTAGTAGCAGTACTTCCCGTATTGATGGTAACCGTTCCCGTTGCCGGATTCGGGTACGCACTCATGCCAGCCGAATATGCATCGGTTACCGATGCAGCAATTTCGCAGGTACCGCTGGCAGCAACAGCGCTGTTTCCACCTTCTGCCGATGTAATGAGCAGATTGGCAGTGTAGTTGCCGGGGTTAAGGGGCTTGAACTCGGCGCATACTTCTGCTGATGATCCTGCCTGTACCGTGAGCGGCAGGGCAGTGGTAATTGTAAACTCTGATACGTTAGTACCGTCAACAGTTACGTTGTCAATTGTAATATCGGCAGCTGTCGGGTTTGAGATGCTAAAGCACTTTACCCGCACTTCACCCTTGTCAACCGTGCCAAACGGTAACGTCCTGTCAGCCGAATACAGAACAACACCCGATCCTGAAATGGCAATAGAGCTTGTTCCTGCAGTAGCTGTTGACTGGATGTTTAGGGTAGCGGTCGAGGCGCCGACTGAGCCGGGAGTGAATTTGATTTTTACAGTGAGTGACTCACCCTTGTTAAGGGTGTTTGAAACGGGTGCAGTAACTGTGAAATCGGCAGCATTGGGTCCGCTAAAATTAAATCCGTTTATGGTTATCGGTACATTACCGCCATTGCGAACCAGGGCGTCGAACGTGACTTCGCGACTGTATCCGAAAGGCACTCTACCCATATTGAGTGACGGTGATGAAAGGGCAATTGTCGGGACGCTTGAGGCGGGGTCAATCACTGTTAGCCTAAATGCTCTCGTTGTAACACTACCGCAGACGTTACTTATCGTAACGCGGTAGAAACCATCGTGCGAGAGATTCACACTTGGAATGGTAAATCGGGTATTCGTGCTTCGCTGCACCACCTGGTCATTATGCATCCATACGATTTGACTACCTGTGGTCTGTCCCAGGTCGAACGTTACAGATGCTCCAACGTCGGCAATCTGATCTGCGGGCGTTACGGGGATAGCCGGCATGTCAAGGACGTTCAGAACAGCCTGTGAGCTTGTTACGGTAAAGCCGCAGGTTCCGGTAACTTCAACGGTATAAACTCCGGAATGCTGCTTTGTTGCGTTGTTGATTTTCAGCTCGTAGTTATCGGAGTTGTTAATAGGATTGCCATCCTTAAACCACTTGTAATGCAGGTCGGATCCCTCGGCATTCACATGTAGGCTTATACCCGAAGTACCGGCACAAACGTCGGCAGACTGAGGCTGAGTACTGATAACGGGTGCTCCGTACACTCCCACGTATGCGCGGTTGGATGACACCTCGGCAGGACATTCGGTTAGGACTGAGCCGGGAACAATCACATGAACCCAGTAGAAACCTTTATCGCCGTCCTGCAGGTTAGCAAGTGTGAGTGAGCTGCCTGTAGCGCCGGCTATGGGCTGACTCTCTTTATACCACTGATAGCTTAAGGTAGCGCCTACGGCATTGGCCTGTAGGGTAGTAGTTGAACCGGGACAGAAGAGTCCACCTGCTAAAGGAGAAGCAAATTGTGGTTTAGCAGCAACGGCAAGAACGGCAGTGGAGCTGGTGACCGGCTTCCCGCAGGCGCCGCTGACAACAACATGGTACTTCCCATCATCACTGATGGTTGCGCTGTTCACGGTATATGTAGCAGATGTTGCTCCTGTGATTGCCTTGTTGTTGTGATACCACTGATAGGTAAGTGCAGTTCCGGTGGCTTTAACGGTCAGCGTGGCACTCTTCGACTCGCAAACCGCCTTGCTTTCCGGGTTAGCCGTAATGTCGGCGGGCTGCTGAACTGTTATCGTGAACTTCGGGCTGGTAACCTGCTTATCACATGAATTCGTGATGGTAGCATACCACGTTCCGTCATGTCCGCTTTTTGAAGCCGATGGAATTTGCAATATTGGCACAGCAGTTTTAGCAAAGGCTTCGCCATTTCGATACCAGAGAACCGTAAGCCCCTTGGCATCAGCCATTGAAAACTGCAGGTTAACAATATCGCCCTCACAGGCCTTAACGTCTTTAGGACCAGCAACGATGACCGGCGGTGTGCATTCAACCTTTATTGCAAACGGGCCATTGTATTTCCAGGCATCCTTGCTGGTGTAGATACATGTTTTCGTGCCGGTTATCCCACCGCTCTTGACGGCTTCCGAGATGCGGATGTAGCATTGGTCAACAGTTCCGAAGTCGGACGGTACGGTAAACTTTGCCGTCAGAACACCATAAAATTCCTTGCCATTATAGTCTGACTTCAGAAGTTCAGCAGTTGTCACGGTGGTCCAGGTCTGTGTACCGTCTGTTGACAGTTGTACCGGGAACTCGCTGGTTTTGGGGAAGTCAGCACCGCGCAGGTACATCTCGGCTTCTACAGACATCACGTCGCCTGCTTTAACAGCCTTTGGGTTTGACTCCCCGTTTGCCGAGTACGAATACGTTGCAATGTAGCCATAGGCATATTCACATTGCGCCTGCATTCTGGAGGTAGAAGCTGCTATCAGCAAGCAGGAAAAAATGAAAGAATACAGTACCTTCATAGGTGCTCTCCGTGGTTATATCGATGGATAAAGAAGCCGGGATTCGGCTGTCGAAATGACGCTGGTGATAAGCATATAGCGCTCCAGGAGAAATTTGGTTACACTGTGCGGAGCATTGCGGCACATTTTCAGCATTAAACCACGTCATCTGCTACAATTCTGACAGGCAGTGGTGAAATGCAGAGGATGTAAGACCAGCCTATCAGCAAAAAAAACGGGTATGCTGGCAAGCATACCCATTGTGAGTTGTGAGATGTAGTAAGCTACGTTAATTTGATTAACGAATTACGTTCAGTTTCATGAAGTACGAACCTTCTGTTGCAGCAACAACGATAGTGTACATACCGGATGGAGCTGCATTACCGTCGGAGGATGTAAGATTCCACTGTGCTGACGTTGATGTTGGATACAGAGTTGTAACTACATTGCCGCGGGCATCGAGAATCGTGACCGATGTGGCGATGGTGCTTCCCGTGCTTATGGTAACGGTGCCTGAAGCCGGATTTGGGTACGCGCTCATGCCAACCGAATACGCATCGGTTACTGATGCAGCAATTTCGCAGGTACCAGTGGCTACTACAGTAGTGTTACCAGCATCAGCAGATGTAATGAGTAAATCGGCAGTATATGATCCCGGGTTAACGGGCTTGAACTCGGCACATACTTCGGCGGTGCCGCCGGCAGGGACGGTAAGCGGTAATGTGGTGGTGATACCGAATTGTGCCGTACTTGCACCTCCGACGGTGACGGCCTCAATTGCAATGTCGGCTGCAGTAGGATTGGTGATCGTGAAGCATTTTAAGCGAACTTCGCCCTTATCAACAGTACCAAAATCCAGTTTGCGGTTTACCGAATAGAGAACAACGCCCGAGCCGGAAATCCCAACCGAGCTTGTCCCGGCAGTTGCAGTGGACTGAACGTTAAGTGTAGCCGAAGAGGTGCCAACGAAGCTTGGAGTGAATTTGATTTTTACAGTGAGTGACTCACCCTTGTTAAGAGTGTTGGCAACAGGCGCAGTAACCACAAAATCAGCAGCATTGGGTCCACTAAAACTAAATCCGTTTACGGTGATCGGTACATTACCGCCATTGCGTACCAGGGCGTCAAACGTAGTTTCGCGACTGTATCCGAAAGGCACTCTGCCCGCATCAAGGGACGGCGATGAAATCGTGATTGTTGGAATTTGTGATGCGGGGTCAACAACTGTTAAACGGGCGCTCCTTGAAGTGACGCTTCCGCAGGCGCTGTTGATAACAATGCGGTAGAAGCCTTCGTCAGACAACTGAACGGCTGGGATAGTAAACGATGTGGCGGCACCACGGGACAGAATCTGATCGTCGTGCATCCAAACAACTTCCTGTGCATGATCAGCCGTAACGTTGAATGTAACTGACTTACCAACGTCGGCAGTTTTGTCGGCAGGCTGTACCGTGATTGCCGGAACTCCAACAACGCTGACAACTGCCTGCTGGGACGAGGCCGTAAATCCGCACACACCCGTAATCTCTACGGTGTAAACACCTGAATGCTGCCTCTTTGCGTTTATAAGTTCCAGCTGATAACTGTTAGAATTATTAATGGGGTTGCCATCCTTAAACCACTTGTAATGCAGGTCGGATCCCTCCACGCTTACGGTGAGTTTTACGGTTGTACCTTCACATGCGTTAACAGACTGTGGTTGGGCACTTATTGTTGGGGCGCCGTGAACGCCGATATACACCCGGTCTGACATAGATTCGGCATTACAGCCGGTTTGGGCCGACCCTGGCACGCTAACATGTACCCAGTAAAAACCTTTATCATCGCTGGTCATGTTTGCCAGTGTGAACGAAGGCTTGTTGGCGCCCTGGATAGGCTGATTATCTTTATACCATTGATAGGTAAGCGTGGAGCCGGTTGCCGCACCGTTAAGAGTAGTTGTAGCACCTGGACAGAACAAACCGCCTACAGGTGTTTGGGTGAATACCGGTTTGGCAGCAACGATAATAGTAGCCCTCTGACTGGTGTCGGGTTTACCACAAGCCCCTTTAGCTACCACAAAATACGTTCCTTCATCAATGAGTTTCGCAGATCCAATCAGGTAAGAGTTACCGGTTGCGCCATTGATTGGCATGTTGTTTTTATACCACTGATACGTAATCAGCGAACCGGTAGCGTTTGCTGCAAGACTGTATTGCTGTCCGTCACACAACGTTTTTCCCGTTGGATGAGCCGTAATGAGAGCAGGTTTTTGGACAGTTACCTGGTAGGTAGAGGTATTGGCTGACAGGCCACATGCATCCTTGATCTTCACGTACCATGTACCCTGATGCTGGCTTTGGGCTACTGAGGCAATGGTATATGACGGAGTTCCGGTCGTTGCTGCAAGCCCGCCATTACAGTACCATTCATAGGTGATTACACCCGGGTTTGATGATGCGTTTACCGTCATTGTCAGCGGCGATCCCTCGCATCCGGTCACATTGGTTGGCTGACTGAAAATCGTAGGCGTTACGCACGGTGCCTTGATTTCGAAGGGTCCGTCGGCATACCAGTCATTCTTGCCGGCATACAAACAATCTTTGGAACCGTCGGGAAGTTCCTCACCCACTCGAATGTAACAATTTTTCCCATAACCAAAATTAGAAAGTGTAAATTCGCCGGTGATCCAGCCGTAGATATAGCCGTAGCCGTCATCGTACGGACCATACAGATACTGGCAGTACGCAACAGTGGTCCACGTCCGGCCGGCATCGGTAGAGATCTGAATCGGGAAATAATGGTCCATCGGGAAGTCCTGAACATCGTAAAATTCAAAGTATGCTTCCAGATAGATTACGTCACCGGCTGCAACGAGGGTTGGGCGGTACTTTCCGTTGGCATCCCAGTAATCGATCCCGATGTATCCGTAGTTGTACTCGCACTGTGCCTTGGTCTGCACTGCTCCCAAAGTTACAAACAGGGCAAGAATGAGAGTTGTATAAAATTTACTCATAGTGTACGTCCTGAAAATATTGAATACGTAATCAGTAGGTTGCTATATAACGCTAATGCACTGCTTCGGTTACGGTACCCTGTGCAATAAGTTAAAATAACAATAAAAAATGCAAAAGCCCCTTTCCTGGTGGAGAAAGGGGCTTTAAATAGTATTGGATTCGACAGATTATATCTATCTGGCCACGTTGAGTTTCATGAAGTATGAACCGGCCGGGTTAGTTACAATGATGTTGTACAGACCAGAAGCGAGTGGTAAACCGTTGGCATTTGTCAGGTTCCATACGGTAGCAGACAGTGTGGGGTGCAGGGTGGCAACCACGGCACCGTGTGCATCGACGATCGAGATGGTTGATGCGACAGTTTCACCGGTGTTGATGGTAACGCTTCCGCTTGCCGGGTTCGGATAGATGCTCATACCGGCATTCAGGGCGTCCAGAGTAACCGATGATGCTATTTCGCATGTTCCATTGGCGCCGACAGTAGAGTTGCCGCCGGTGCTGGACTTGATGGCAAAGCTGGCAGTGTAGCTACCTACTTCGTGCGGGGTAAACTCGGCACATACTTCCTTGGTGCTACCGGCTGGGACCTCAACGGGCAGCGGAGTAGTGATGCTGAACAGCGAAGCATTGGTACCGCTGACCTGGATATCATCAATGGTAATGTTGGTTGACGAGGTGTTGTTAATGGTGAAGCACTTGATCCGTGTTTCATTCTTGTCGGCAGTGCCAAACTCTACCGTCTGGTCAGTTGTGTACAGCACAACACCGTTACCGCTGATCTCTGCCGTGCTTTCGCCTTCGGTGGCGGTGGACTGAATGTTCAGTGTGGCGGTGGAGGTGCCAACAAAACTTGGCGTGAATTTAATCTTCACGGTGAGTGACTCACCTTTATTCAATGTGTTGGCAACCGGAGCGGTAACCACGAAGTCAGCCGCGTTGGGACCGCTGAAGCTAAAGCCGTTTACTGTAATCGGCACGTTGCCTGCATTCATGACCAGTGCATCGAAGGTGACTTCATTGCTGTAGCCAAAGGGTACGTTGCCGGCGTCAAGGGTAGGTGACGAAACAGCGATGGTCGGCACCAGCGAGCTGGGGTCGATCACGGTAACGCGTGCCAGACGAGAGTTTACGCTGCCGCAGACGTTGGTGATCACAGCCTGGTAGAAGCCGACATCGCTGAGCTTGACGTCTGTCAGTGTAAGTGTGGCCTCGGTTCCCCTTGCCACTTCCTTACCGTTACGGAGCCATACAACCTCTTGTGCACCCTGATTGTTTGCAGTTAGCGTTATGGTTTCACCGACCTCGGCAATAGCGTCGGCAGGCTGCGAGGTGAGCACCGGTAATGAGTACACATTTACTTCGGCAACCTCACTGGTTGCAAAGAAGCCGCACATGCTGCTCACCTGCACCGAGTATGAGCCCTGCTGTGCGGGAGTAACGTTGTTGAGTTCGAGAGCATAGTTGTTTGACTGCGGAATCGGAGCCCCTTTATAGAACCACTGATACTGAAGATCTGCGCCCTCAGCATTTACGGTAAGCGTAATGTCGGACCCTTCACAAACGTCGGCCGAGGCAGGTTGTTCGGTAATGGTAGGTGCATCATATACGCCAACATAGACGCGGCCCGAGGTGGCGTCGGCCAGGCAGCCGGTTTCAGCTGATCCCGGCACGACTACATACACCCAGTAGAAGCCGTTGTCGCGTTCTGAGATATTATCAATCGTTAGTGTTCTCTGGTTTGCACCAAGAATCGGTTTATCGCCCTTGTACCACTGGTAGGCCAGGATGTTGCCTGTTGTTTGAGCCGAGAGAGTAGCCTTGCTGCCCGGACAGAAGGTTCCGCCTGCAAGCGGAGTTGTAAACCGCGGTTTCACGGGTACAGCAATGGTAATTGCTTCGCTGGTGTCCGGGTCGCCGCAGGTACCGTTAACGATTACCTGGTACACACCTTCGTTATCGGAAGAGGCACTGGGGATGCTGACTGTAGTTCCGGTTGCTCCGGACATTGCTACGCCGTCCTTATACCACTGATACTTAAGGTTCGTACCTTCGGCAGCCACAGAAATTGTGTGTGAATTGCCTTGGCAAACAGTTTTCGATTGTGGCTCCTGCGTAATCTTGGTCGGGATGTCAATCGTTACTCTAAACTCATCTGTCTTCGCCTTGGTACCGCAAACGTCAATAATGTTAACCATCCATGTTCCCTCGTGGTCAGCCTTAACTGATTGTGCATAGGAAAGTGATGGCTGCAGAGTAGTTGTCATTAACACGCCGTCTTTATACCACTCAAAAAAGATGTATCCGTATTCTTCCTTTGTTGCAATCTTCATGGACAGCGGATCGCCCTGACATACGGCAATACTTGATGGTTGCGGTTTGACGATAGGCGTAACGCAGGGACGAATTACCTTAATCTTGCCATACCAGTATGGCTGATTGTAGTCTGGTGGGTACGATTCAGCACAACTCTTGGTATTATTGGGGACTTCCTTTACCCGGATGTAGTAGTCACCAGGCTTTGTGTCGGTTGGCAGTGTGAACTTATAGACAAGTTCGCCATAGTAGTCATATTTATAATCCCAGGTGGTTACGTCGTCGCTTAAACTCTTCCACGTTGTACCGCCGTCTCCCGAGAGCTCAACCGCGAATTTCGAGTCTGGAAACCTTCCACTATAATAATAGATCCAGAAGTAAGCAGCTACAACGTCACCGGGTGCAACGGTCAGAGCCTGGTCACTCCAAACATACTGTCCGGTTTTAGCGTCAATGAAATAGTCAAAAACTAGTTGGCCATTCCAGTTCCAGCAGTCCTGGGCTTTTACCCCGACGCTTGACTGGAATAGCAACACTGCAAACACAAATAATGTTGCAAAAGATTTCATACAAAGAACCCTTCGTTGGTTAAATCCTGAATTGTTTTCAATGGTACTGTGCGGTTCATACAGTATGCTCAAAAAACACCTGTTGGCATTAACACATCCGGAGCTGAAAACGCAATGTAATTCAACGAATCTGTCAACACGCTATGAAACCAGTTTACAACAATAACACTTAGTAGGGATTATTGTTACTTTGGGGGTCGGTTACTAAAACTACAAAATGTTGTAACAACTAGATAATTAAAGTCCTTACGACGCAACGGTGCTGTTCATGGTTCCGATTTGATGCAGCGTGTTTACCCGGATAACAAGGGCATACCCCATAAATAAAACGGCTCTCCTCTGATATCAGAGGAGAGCCGTGTGTAAAATCGGCAGATTGATGGTTACGGGTTATCTGACAACGTTGAGCTTGATGTAGAACGAACCTGCCGGATTGGCAATGATGACGTTGTACACACCCGATGGGACAGGCAAGCCTGCAGCATCACTCAGGTTCCATACGGTAGCAGACTGTGTGGGGTGCAGGGTGGCAACCACGGCACCGTGAGCATCGACGATCGAGATGGTTGATGCGACAGTTTCACCGGTGTTGATGGTAACGCTTCCGCTTGCCGGGTTCGGATAGATGCTCATACCGGCATTCAGGGCGTCCAGAGTAACCGATGATGCTATTTCGCATGTTCCATTGGCGCCGACAGTAGAGTTGCCGCCGGTGCTGGACTTGATGGCAAAGCTGGCAGTGTAGCTACCTACTTCGTGCGGGGTAAACTCGGCACATACTTCCTTGGTGCTACCGGCTGGGACCTCAACGGGCAGCGGAGTAGTGATGCTGAACAGCGAAGCATTGGTACCGCTGACCTGGATATCATCAATGGTAATGTTGGTTGACGAGGTGTTGTTAATGGTGAAGCACTTGATCCGTGTTTCGTTCTTGTCGGCAGTACCAAACTCTACCGTCTGGTCAGTTGTGTACAGCACAACACCGTTGCCGCTGATCGCTGCCGTGCTTGCGCCTTCGGTGGCGGTGGACTGAATGTTCAGTGTGGCGGTGGAGGTGCCAACAAAACTGGGCGTGAATTTGATTTTTACGGTGAGTGACTCACCTTTATTCAGTGTGTTGGCAACCGGAGCGGTAACCACGAAGTCAGCCGCATTGGGACCGCTGAAGCTAAAGCCGTTTACGGTTATCGGTACGTTGCCTGCATTCATGACCAGTGCATCAAAGGTAACTTCGTTGCTGTAGCCAAAGGGTACGTTGCCGGCGTCAAGAGTCGGTGACGAAACGGCGATGGTCGGCACCAGCGAGTTGGGATCGATCACGGTAACGCGTGCAGGACGAGAGTTTACGCTGCCGCAGACGTTGGTGATCACAGCCTGATAGAAACCGGCATCGCTGAGCTTAACGTCGGTCAGTGTGAGTGTGGCCTCGGTTCCCTTGGCCACTTCCTTACCGTTACGGAGCCATACAACTTCCTGTGCACCCTGATTATTTACTGTCAGCGTTACGGTTTCACCAACCTCGGCAATCGCGTCGGCAGGCTGCGAGGTGAGTACCGGTAATGAGTACACCTTCACTTCGGCGACCTTACTGGTTGCAAAAAAGCCGCACATGCTGCTCACCTGCACAGAGTACGAGCCCTGCTGTGCGGGAGTAACATTGTTGAGTTCAAGAGCGTAGTTGTTTGACCGCGGAATCGGAGCCCCTTTAAAGAACCACTGATACTGAAGATCTGCGCCTTCAGAAATCGCGGTAAGGGTAATGTCAGACCCGGCACAAACGTCGGCCGAGGCAGGTTGTTCAGTAATGGTTGGGGCATCATAAACGCCAACATAGACGCGGCCCGAGGTGGCGTCGGCCAGACAGCCGGTTTCAGCCGAACCCGGAACAACTACATACACCCAGTAGAAGCCGTTGTCGCGTTCTGAGATAGCGTCAATTGTTAAATTCTTTTGGTTCTCGCCAAGCATTGGCTTGTCGCCCTTGTACCACTGATAGGCCAGGATGGTGCCTGTGGTATTGGCCGTAAGGGTAACCTTTGCACCGGGACAGTAGGTACCACCAGCGAGTGGCACCGTAAAGCTTGGTTTTACAGGGACAGCAATGGTTGCAACATCACTGGTGTCGGGATCACCGCAGGTACCATTAACAATAACCTGATACAAGCCTTCATTCTCCGAAGATGCACTGGGGATGTTAATGGATGTTCCTGTAGCACCCATGATTGGGGAACCATTTTTATACCACTGGTATCTCAGGGATGTGCCTTCAGCAGCCACGGTGATTATGTGTGAATTGCCCTGGCAAACAGTTTTCGATTGTGGCTCCTGAGTGATTCTGGTTGGAATATCAATCGATACTTTAAACTCATTTGTTTTTGCCTTTGTGCCACAAACATCGATGATGTTAACCATCCACGTTCCCTCGTGGTTTGCCTTTACGGATTGCGCATAGGTTAGGACGGGTTGCAGCGTGGTTGTAACAAGCTCACCATTGCGGTACCATTCAAAGAAAATGTAGCCGTACTCTTCCTTGGTTGCAATCTTCATCGTGAGCGGGTCTCCCTGACACACGGCAATATTCGACGGTTGTGGTTTTACTACCGGCGTAACACACGGGCGTACAACCTTGATTTTTCCGTACCAGTACGGCTGGTTGTAGTCTGGCGGATACGATTGCGCACACCCGCCGTCGGTAGGGACTTCTTTCAGTCGAATGAAATAGTCGCCCGGCTTTAAGTCATTTGGGAGCGTAAGGCGATCATGAAACATTCCATAGTAATCATATTTATATGACCACGGTGGGTTGCTGCTTGTACTTAAATCATCAGCAGTATATGTTTTTATTACCGTCCAGCTTGAACCACCATCGCCCGAAATTTCAAATACAAACGAGGCGTTTTTGGGAAGAAAGGTACCGTAACTGGCATAATAGGAATAGTAGTAAAAGTAAAAATATGGGTCAATTACTCCGCCCGGATAGGTTTGAACCTGACCATCTGAATAAATATACTGGCCCGTCTGGGTGTCAATAAAGTACTGGAAATACGTATATCCCATGTAATTCCAACACGTTTGCGCTTTTGCACCGGTGTGGGTTTGAAGCGCGATGGCAGTAAACACCAACAATGTAGCAAGTGATTTCAACATCGTGTAAACCTTGAATAATGATTACGTGAAAACTTTTTCAATCCGCACAGAGTTTTTCATCCAATGCTGTAGGCGTGCCATACGGAATGCTGGTTGAATTCAGAATTGTACGTGGAGCAACACCGACAATCTGACAGCTTGTACGAAGAAAATCAACCAGTCAAGTGCCCGACAATCTGGCAGGTAGTAAAATAAGTTAGCACCCGAGCCAGACGTAACACAGCTTGAACGTAATATCGTTAGCACCTGAAGCGGGTTTTGGTTACAACGTTTATGAGTAACCAACAAGTGCAGAGTATGCTGCTCATCACTGTGTTTTGTGGTAAGGCTGTTGTTCCCTTACGGTTAATGAAGTTGAGTGAGGTCAAAAAAAGAAGTAAGAAAAAAACATGTCAAGGCAGAAAGAAGAGTATTCACATAGTGTAAGTAGCAATGTTCAGAAATAAAAAAGAACGGCTCTCCTCTGATTTCAGAGGAGAGCCGTGTGTAAAATCGGCAGATTGATGGTTACGGGTTATCTGACAACGTTGAGCTTGATGTAGAACGAACCTGCCGGATTGGCAATGATGACGTTGTACACACCCGATGGGACAGGCAAGCCTGCTGCATCACTCAGGTTCCACACGGTAGCAGACTGTGTTGGGTGCAGGGTGGCAACCACGGCACCGTGTGCATCGACAATCGAGATGGTTGATGCGACAGTTTCACCGGTGTTGATGGTAACGCTTCCGCTTGCCGGGTTCGGATAGATGCTCATACCGGCATTCAGGGCGTCCAGAGTAACCGATGATGCGATTTCGCATGTTCCATTGGCGCCGACGGAAGAGTTTCCGCCGGTGCTGGACTTGATGGCAAAGCTTGCAGTGTAGCTACCTACTTCGTGCGGGGTAAACTCAGCGCATACTTCCTTGGTGGTACCGGCGGGGATGCTAACCGGTAGCGGTGTGGTAACTCGGAACAGCGAAGTATTGGTACCGCTGACCTGGATGTCATCAATGGTAATGTTGGTTGACGAGGTGTTGTTGATGGTGAAGCACTTGATCCGTGTTTCGTTCTTGTCGGCAGTACCAAACTCTACCGTCGGGTCAGTTGTGTACAGCACAACACCGTTGCCGCTGATCGCTGCCGTGCTTTCGCCTTCGGCGGCGGTGGACTGAATGTTCAGTGTGGCGGTGGAGGTGCCAACAAAACTGGGCGTGAATTTAATCTTCACGGTGAGTGACTCACCTTTATTCAGTGTGTTGGCAACCGGAGCGGTGACAACGAAGTCGGCTGCGTTTGGACCGCTGAAACTAAAGCCGTTTACGGTAATCGGCACGTTGCCTGCATTCATGACCAGTGCATCAAAGGTAACTTCGTTGCTGTAGCCAAAGGGTACGTTGCCGGCGTCAAGAGTCGGTGACGAAACAGTGATGGTCGGCACCAGCGAGTTGGGATCGATCACGGTAACGCGTGCAAGACGAGAGTTTACGCTGCCGCAGACGTTGGTGACCACTGCCTGATAGAAACCGGCATCACTGAGCTTGACGTCGGTCAGTGTGAGTGTAGCCTCGGTTCCCTTGGCCACTTCCTTACCGTTACGGAGCCATACAACTTCCTGTGCACCCTGATTATTTACTGTCAGCGTTACGGTTTCACCGACCTCGGCAATTGCGTCGGCGGGCTGCGATGTGAGCACCGGTAATGAGTACACCTTCACTTCGGCGACCTTACTGGTTGCAAAAAAGCCGCACATGCTGCTCACCTGCACCGAGTATGAACCCTGCTGTGCGGGAGTAACATTGTTGAGTTCAAGAGCGAAGTTGTTTGACTGCGGAATCGGAGCCCCTTTAAAGAACCACTGATACTGAAGATCTGCGCCTTCAGACGTAACTGTAAGGGTAATGTCAGATCCGGCACAAACGTCGGCGGAGGCAGGTTGTTCGGTAATGGTTGGTGCATCATATACGCCAACATAGACGCGGCCCGAGGTGGCGTCGGCCAAACAGCCGGTTTCGGCAGATCCGGGAACGACCACGTACACCCAGTAGAAGCCGTTGTCGCGTTCTGAGATATTATCAATCGTTAGTGTTCTCTGATGAGCGCCAAGAATTGATTTATCGCCTTTGTACCACTGGTAGGCCAGGATGTTGCCTGTTGTTTGAGCCGAAAGAGTAGCCTTGCTGCCCGGACAGAAGGTTCCGCCTGCAAGCGGAGTTGTAAACTGCGGTTTAATCGGCACTGCGATGGTGGCTGTCTCGCTGGTGTCGGGGTCACCGCAGGTACCGTTAACGATTACCTGGTACACACCTTCGTTATCGGAAGAGGCGCTGGGGATGTTGATTGTCGGCGTTGTTGCACCCGGCATGGCGGTGCCATCCTTATACCACTGATACTTAAGGTTCGTACCTTCGGCAGTAACGCTGATCGTGTGTGAGTTCCCCTGGCATACCGTACGGTTTTGCGGTTCCTGGGTGATCTTTGTTGGAATATCAATTGCAACCCTAAATTCTTTCGTTTGTGCTTTGGTACCGCAAACGTCAATAATGTTTACGTACCAGGTGCCCTCATGATTTGCCTTTACAGACTGCGGATACGAGAGAGTGGGTTGCAGCGTAGTTGTCATTAGCGAACCGTCGCGATACCATTCAAAAAAGACATATCCGTAATCTTCCTTAGTATCAATCTTCATGGACAGCGGATCACCCTGACATACGGCAATATTTGATGGCTGCGTATTTACAACCGGAGTGACGCACTTGCGTTTGACGGTCAGGTTCCCAATCTGGCCGGAAAATGAGTCAGGCGAGTATCCAATACCACAGCTCCCGTCATCCTTAATGTTTTTCTCGCAGATGCGCAGATAATAGCTTCCGGGCTTCATGGTGGTAGGGATTGTATAGTCAACAAAATGATAGCCATACAGCACACCCCAGTAATAGTACCACGGCGAATTGGAATTACTCTGATTGGTTGTGGTGTAGTACGTGAGTGTATCAACAGATACGGTACGAATGTCCGTCCATGTTGTCTTGTCGTCGGATATCTGAATCTTCCACTCTGTATTCTTGGGCTTACCATAGCTGTTGTAGTAATTCAGGTAGTACATGTAGAACACAGGACGGATTTTATCGCCTTGATAGACAGTGATAGAGTTCCCCAAACCATAATAATAGTTATACGAGGGATCGCCGAAGCCGTTAAAGTACGTATAGCCCTGATAGTTCCAGCACGTCTGAGCTTTAACAGCTGCGCCGGAAATAGCAAGCAAGGTTATAAGAACTAAAGTAGAAAAGAACGATTTCATTCTACCATCCATGAATTGGTTGTTAAAAGTTGTTTGTTTGCCTTGTTTGAGTATTACTATATCTACATCTTGCACAAAATACGATAAAATCTTACCTTGTCAAGACAAAATGCCACTATGTAGTGACATAAAAAGGAAAAAGGTCACCGACCGCTACCTGTGCCCGAGGCGTACTGCCATCCCGTCGGAATTACTGGTACTTGTTATGACACATTTTTGCTGATAAAGGGGCTTTGCCAGCAGCGGTAAATGACTGTGTACCAAAAAAATGCCACAAGGTCTTCTCAGTAATCCAAACCCCTTAAAAAAAACGGCTCCCCGCTATTCGTGAGGAGCCGCATGGTGAAAGGGCGACAAATTACATTTTCAGATTATCTGACAATATAGAGCGTCATGAAGTACGAGCCTGTCAAATTGGCAATGATAATGGTGTATGATCCCGACGGCAACGTTTGACCTGACGAAGTTGTCAGGTCCCATGCAGTAACTGACTGCGTTGGATGAAGAGTGGCTACAACAATGCCCTGGGCATCCACAATGGTGATGGTAGAGGCTATCGTTTCACCAGTGTTGATGGTGACGTTTCCATTTACCGGATTCGGGTAGATGCTCATACCGTCATTCAGGGCGTCCAGAGTAACCGATGATGCGATTTCGCATGTTCCATTGGCGCCGACGGAAGAGTTGCCGCCGGTGCTGGACTTGATGGCAAAGCTGGCAGTGTAGCTACCTACTTCGTGCGGGGTAAACTCAGCGCATACTTCCTTGGTGGTACCGGCGGGGATGCTAACCGGTAGCGGTGTGGTAACTCGGAACAGCGAAGCATTGGTACCGCTGACCTGGATGTCATCAATGGTAATGTTGGTTGACGAGGTGTTGTTAATGGTGAAGCACTTGATCCGTGTTTCATTCTTGTCGGCAGTACCAAACTCTACCGTCTGGTCAGTTGTGTACTGCACAACACCACTGCCACTGATTTCAACACTGCTTTCGCCATCGGTGGCGGTGGACTGGATGTTCAGTGTGGCGGTGGAGGCGCCCACTGAGCTTGGCGTGAATTTGATTTTTACGGTGAGTGACTCGCCTTTATTCAGTGTGTTGGCAACCGGAGCGGTGACAACGAAGTCTGTGGCGTTGGGACCGCTGAAGCTTAAGCCGTTTACTGTAATCGGTACGTTGCCTGCATTCATGACCAGTGCATCGAAGGTAATTTCATTGCTGTAGCCAAAGGGTACGTTGCCGGCGTCAAGGGTAGGTGACGAAACAGCGATGGTCGGTACCAGCGAGTTGGGGTCGATCACGGTAACGCGTGCCAGACGAGAGTTTATGCTGCCGCAGACGTTGGTGATCACAGCCTGATAGAAACCGGCATCACTGAGCTTAACGTCTGTCAGTGTGAGTGTGGCTTCTGTTCCCTTGGCCACTTCCTTACCGTTACGGAGCCATACAACTTCCTGTGCACCCTGATTGTTTACTGTCAGCGTTACGGTTTCACCAACCTCGGCAATCGCGTCGGCAGGCTGCGAGGTGAGTACCGGTAGCGAGTACACATTCACTTCGGCAACCTTACTGGTTGTAAAGAAGCCGCACATGCTGCTCACCTGCACCGAGTATGAACCCTGCTGTGCGGGAGTAATGTTGTTGAGCTCTAGAGCGTAGTTGTTTGACTGCGGAATCGGAGCCCCTTTAAAGAACCACTGATACTGAAGATCTGCACCTTCAGCATTTACGGTAAGAGTAATGTCGGACCCTTCACAAACGTTGGCGGAGGTAGGTTGTTCGGTAATGGTTGGTGCATCATAAACGCCAACATAGACGCGGCCCGAGGTAGCGTCGGCCAAACAGCCGGTTTCGGCAGATCCGGGAACGACCACGTACACCCAGTAGAAGCCATTGTCGTGTTCTGAGATATTATCAATTGTTAGTGTTCTCTGATTAGCGCCAAGAATTGGCTGATCGCCCTTGTACCACTGATAGGCCAGGATATTGCCTGTTGTTTGCGCCGAGAGAGTAGCCTTGCTGCCCGGACAGAAAGTTCCACCGGCAAGCGGAGTTGTAAACTGCGGTTTAATCGGAACTGCGATAGTGGCTGTCTCGCTTGTGTCCGGGTCACCGCAGGTACCGTTAACGATTACCTGGTACACACCTTCGTTATCGGAAGAGGCACTGGGGATGTTTATTGTCGGCGTTGTTGCACCCGGCATGGCGGTGCCATCCTTATACCACTGATACGTAAGGTTCGTGCCTTCGGCAGAAACGCTGATCGTGTGTGAATTTCCCTGGCACACCGTTCGGTTTTGCGGTTCCTGGGTGATTTTGGTTGGAATATCGATTGTAACCTTGAATTCGTTCGTTTGTGCCTTTGTACCACATACGTCAATAATGTTTACGTACCAGGTGCCTTCATGATTTTCTTTTGACGATTCGGGGAATGACAGCGTCGGAGCCAGCGTGGTGGTTACGAGTGTACCATTGCGGTACCATTCAAAAAAGATGTAACCGTACTCTTCCTTAGTTGCGATTTTCATTGTGAGCGGATCGCCCTGACAAATAGAAATGTTCGACGGCTGCGGACTAATTACCGGAGTAACACACGGACGTTTCACCGTCATCTTACCATAGGTATAGGTGTTGGGTGCATTCGACACACCACAGCCGCTGGATTTTTCTTCACGTCCACGTACAACGTAATCACCTGGAGCCAGGTTGGTTGGCAGGGTAATTTTGTCGTAAAAGTAACCGTAATAGGTGGATCGGGTGTACCACGGCGGATTGGTTCTGTTGTTTAGGTCATCATATTCCCAGGTTTTTAAAACCTTCCAGGTAACACCATCATCCTTTGAAATTTCAAAATGCCATTTGGAATCCTTCGGAGGGAACTGGTTCCCGTTGTTCCTATAGTAGGTGTAGGCATACAGGTACATGTGTGGCTGGATTACATCTCCGGGAAGAACTACTAACGGAGTACCATTGTAATAGTACAGGCGGTTGCCGGTTTTGGTGTCAACAAAATAGTTGAAGTAAAAACTGGCTTGCCGGTCCCAACAGGTTTGCGAATACACTTTTGATCCAACCGTACTCCACAAAAGCAGAACTATAAAAATAGTTAAAAGATGTTTCATTAAATTACCCTTTCGTGTGAAACTGAAAGCAGATAGTGAGGCGCCACAATGGCATATAATTCAATGATTGAGCGACAAAATAGCAGATATTGTTTATGCAATGCAAGTCAAATTGTTAGTTATTCTGAAAATATGCAGAATCTGTTTGCGTAAAAACGCCATAATAGCATGCAATAGCTCAATATGACACTGCTTGTGAGGGTTACGTATTTTTACTGACATTTCAGGACGTTGTGAAGAACACCGTATAAAGCTGTACTTTTAAATCGGTATTTGAAAATGCCACAATTCAGATAACAGCATGAGAACAAACCATACAAGTGGGCCGACAGATGATTTTATCGAAGGGCTTCGGCAACGTTTTGCATTACATCCGGAAAGGCACACTGAGATTGCGTGGTCAGATGTTAGAACAATGCTTATAGAAACGCCGGAGGTACTGAACGCGGTGTATGGTATGGAAATAACAGGTGGCGAGCCTGATGTTGTAGTGCTTGACAGTTTGCAGCAGCAAATAATACTGTGCGATTGTTCCGCTGAATCGCCTGTTCAGCGCAGAAGTTTATGTTACGATGATCCTGCATTGCAGGCCAGGAAGACCAATAAACCGGCAGGGAGCGCAGAGGGCATGGCCCAGAGGATGGGGATTGAGTTACTTACTGAATCAATGTATTTGTCACTGCAACACCTGGGTCCGTTTGATACCAAAACCTCAAGCTGGATTCAAACGCCACCTGAGATGAGAGTACGGGGAGGAGCACTTTTCGGTGCCTGCCGGTTCGGCAGGATATTCTTTTATCACAACTCCGCCGAGTCGTATTACGCGGGTCGCGGATTTCGAGGCTTTGTCCGCCTGCGTGGATAATTGCCGGTTGCTGGATCAGTAAAGTCTGGTCGATGAATTAAAAAAAAGCAATATTCTTTGTATGATGATACTCAAATCCGGTGGCTGTTTGATCGTTGGTTTGTTTATCTGCTGTGTGTATAGGGCAGCGGGACAGGCGGTGATCGAGCTACCTGTGGACCCTGCTACGAAACAGGTTCCGTACACTCTGCGGGGTCATAATACAGAAGCCTCAAATGAAGCGGTGTGGTACATTTCACCGTCGGCTACAGAGGTGATCAGCCGTCTTAGACCCGGTGTTTTCAGATGGCCCGGTGGAAATACTGCAAACAACTACGACTGGAAGGCGCATGTAAAGGACAATCGCCGGTTAACCATTGCCGTGTTGCAGCAGGTGTCAGCCAGGTACGGTACACAGCCTCAAATCGTTGTCAACTATGGCACCGGATCCGCTGCTGATGCTGCCGAACTTGTCCGATTCTGTAACAGCACATCTGACTGGTACCGGCAACAGCGAGAGAAGATGCTGTTAGGCGACTCGACCCGGCTGGATGTACAGATGTGGGAAATTGGCAACGAAAATGCCTATGCCTGGGCGTTTGCTCGTACCAGGAAAACATCTTCTACCGTAGCGGAGAGCCGTCCCGACATCTCACCAGGAAAAGTATTGACAGCCTGTACTACTACGGTGGCTCGTTTGATCGTAGCGGTTGGGTACGGGTTGTTGGCGGACTGGATAAGATCACGGCTGTTTTGGGTGACGTGAAATTGTATCAGCATCCGGTAACCGGAGATACCATTCGTGTCAAATATCCAAAACTCGATACTAAAAATCGGGATGGTATCCACGTATATCATACACCGAACTTCGACCGCAACTGGGCTAACGTAACCGCATCAATGCAGCAGTTGTACGATTCGATTTCGCAGCCGCATAATAAATTGGAGTTGAGTGACTTTACGTTTACTGATTCGGTCGTAATTATTCACCCGGAAGTTCCCATTGAAGGGGGCTCTGTTATCCTGATCGAATACAAGTCGGTTGGACATGACGGTGCATTTGCTTTCAGGGACTCCATTAAAGCTGCTGACCCGAATGTGATGGTTGGCTATAACGTTGATGTGGAGAATCTGGAAACGGATGCCACGTTCAGGCTGGACTTCGCCCGGCATCCGCCTGACTTCATGATCAAGCATCCGTACCCGTCCGTTACGGTTCAGGCTGCTTACAAGGGTTTACGTACCGAGGCAGTTTTTCAGGCGGAGCGTACAGCTACAAACCTGGTTCAGGAACAAGTCCGGTGGGATGGACGGCAAATTGCATGACAACTTCCGGACAAGGTAGGGATAGGAGTAACAGAATGGAATAGCGCCCTGTGTGATGAGTGTACGGCGAATCATCCGATACGCGGCATTGTTAGCGGTGTCTATGTGGCGAGTTTCTGGGCCAACATGATTGCCAGACATCTTGAGGATTCTATCCGGCTGGCAGCCCTGAACCATTTTGCCCTCGTGGCAACCGGAAACAACTTTATTCACCTGTTCCATACCAAGGCTGCAGGTCTTCGTCATACGCCGGGTGTTGAGGGCGTAGCTGCCACAATGGTTATGGAAACCATCGGAACACAGTTTTTCCCTGTACATATCGAAAACGCCCCTGTAGTAACGGTGTTCACAAATGCACCTGCTGACACGGCACAGATCCCGGCGCTCGAAGCCTGGGGGGGCGTGGGGGACGGAGATACGGTGAACCTGCTGGTTATTAATCGTGATGACAATAAAACAAATACCATTACAGTTCGGGTTCCTGCATCGTGGGGAGCACGCACGGCTGAGGTGAAAACATTGTTCGGTTCTGCCGATAGTTCGGATTTCTATACTGACTCGATCCCGTTTACGATCGCTGGCGATGTTATTACAATTAACCTCCCCGTCCTGTCGGTTACCACAATACGAATTCCCCGGCTGAAGGGAACCGGGATTGCGGTGACCGACGGTGAGCCGGAAGCCGGCATGGCTATTCTGCCCAATCCCGCATTGAACGCAATAGCTATTACGGGCAGCCGTGACCTGAACGAAGACGTCTTGCGGATCGTAACTGTGTACGGCGACTGTGTGCAGACGGTACGTACCCCGAAGCTTTCTGCCAACGAAAAGTTTTTCATTGACCTTACAGTCCTTCCCTCCGGATTTTATTTGGCAGAATGGGAAGTGTCCGGTACCTGTTTCTCAAAAAAAATGGTGGTGCTTAAGTAAGCACCACCATGGATTTGTATTCAATCCGTGTTGTTCTGGATGAGTTGTATCGGCAACACCTGCTTACCGAAGCAGGATACCGCCAACCGTTGCAAATGTACCTGCAAAAACCAGAGAGATGATAGCCATCAGCTTGATAAGAATGTTTAGTGACGGACCCGACGTATCTTTAAACGGATCGCCAACGGTGTCACCAACAACGGCAGCTTTGTGAGTATCGCTCCCTTTGCCACCATGAACGCCGGTCTCAATGTACTTCTTGGCATTATCCCAGGCGCCGCCGCTGTTTGCCATCGAAACGGCAAGCATTACGCCTACAACCAATGCGCCGATAAGCACACCGGCAAGCATTTGCGGACCAAACAGAAAGCCGATAATGAGTGGCGTTAAGATCACGAGTAAACCGGGAGCAATCATTTCACGAATTGATGCCTTGGTGCTGATGTCAACGCACTTTGCGTACTCGGCGCGGGCCTTGCCTTCCATCAGACCCGGTATGGTTCTAAACTGACGGCGAACCTCTTCAATCATATCAAAAGCAGCCTTGCCAACGCTCTTCATCGTCATTGCCGAGAATGCGAAGGGCAGCGCACCGCCTACCAGCAGACCGGCAAGAACATTGGGGTCGGTGATGCTCAGGTCAAGAGTTTTGCCCTGTGTGGCAAGTACGCCCTGAGCACGAGTAAGGAAGGCGCCGGTCAATGCCAGTGAGGTAAGAGCAGCAGAGCCAATTGCAAACCCCTTGCCGATGGCTGCGGTTGTATTACCCGCAGCGTCCAGTGCATCGGTGCGCTTACGAATGTCCTTACCCATTTCGGCCATCTCGGCAATCCCGCCTGCATTATCGGAGGTCGGACCGTAAGCGTCGATTGTTAGCCCCACAGCAATCGTTCCCAGCATTCCGATTGCCGTTAAGGCAATACCGTACATGCCGGCGGCAACGTAGCCTACAACAACACTGGCAGCAATCAGAAGCATTGGGAGCACCGCACTGTTGTATCCAAGAGCTAACCCGTAAATAATGTTAGTTGCCGCTCCGGTTTTTGACGCATCGGCTACTTCACGTACCGGCTTGTAGGCGTGCGAGGTATAAAACTCTGTGATAAGGCCAATGAGCAAACCGGCAATGAGACCGGCAGCCAGTGCGGTAAATACACCGACGGCGTTAACCGAAATTGTCCCGATCATAAAGCTTTCCGATCCAAAGGCCCACTGTGTAACCGGCCACAGTGCAGCAAGCATCAGGACGGTAGAAATAATCAGAGCGCTCTTCAGAGCGCCCTCTACCTTGTCTTCATGTTTCACATTCACAAAGAACAGCGATATTAAGCTGGCAACAATGCCAACAGCATTCACCATCATCGGAAACAGGAGTATTCCCAGGTTTTGCGATGTCTCGGGAGTAGCTGCATAGGCTGCTGCGCCAATCACCAATGCAGCGCATGTGCTCTCGGCAACACTGCCAAACAGGTCGGCACCCATACCTGCGATATCGCCTACATTGTCACCAACGTTATCGGCAATAACAGCCGGGTTTCGCGGATCATCTTCCGGAATTCCGGCTTCAACCTTACCTACAAGGTCGGCTCCAACATCGGCCGCCTTGGTGTAGATACCGCCGCCAACCCGGCCAAACAAAGCCACCGACGAGCCGCCAAGACCAAATCCAGACAGGATTTCCATTTGAATTTCTCTGGTAATCGAATCTGACAGCGGCATCAGCACGTCGATACCAAGATACACCAGCAGCAAGCCAAGAACGGCCAGTCCGGTTAGACCAAAGCCCATTACGGCCCCGCTCTCAAACGCAACCCTGAAGGCCTTTGTTATGGAAAGTCGGGCTGCCGACGCAGTACGGACGTTTCCCTTGGTGGCGATCTTCATGCCAATGTAACCGCTTACGACAGACGTGGCTGAACCAATGAGGAACGATAAGGCAGTGTACATCCCATGGTCAACAGTAAACCATATTAACACCGCAAACAACAGCATGAAAATTGCCATTACCCTGTACTCACGTCCCAGGAATGCCATAGCCCCTTCCGCAATGGCATCGGATATTTCTTTCAGCCTGCTTACTTCTTCGGCCGAAGCAGCGCCGTCTTCAATGCGTACGGCTAAAACACGTTGACGGAAAACAATGGCAACCAGCAGAGCCAGTACACCAATTCCAGCGATGATACCAATAAACATGGGTTGTTCCTGTTGATTTATTATCCAGATACTTTGTTGTTTCGAATAAGTAAGCGTACTTTTGCGGTTCTAATACGGACTCTTAGCTCAGTTGGTTAGAGCGCTACGTTGACATCGTAGAGGTCACAGGTTCGAATCCCGTAGAGTCCACACTCGTCCCACAAGGCAACAAAGATAGGAGTTTACCTATCGTCTGCGACGTCTGCCATCCTTTTTCCGGTTGGTTTGCCCTGTGTTCCCAGCCTATTTACATCAAACGCGTCACCAATGCAGGGGGCTGACCTACCGTGACGGCAGTGCGCCACCTGTCCGCAGAGCTCAAATAAAAAAAGCCGGACTATTCCTGACGGACGGTCCGGCTTCGGCGTTGATTACTCATTGTTACTTAGCTGCAGACATTTCTGCCAGGGTTAGGCTTTTGGGGCGTACGATTGGCAGATTCATCATGCGATTTGTAATCATCTGACTGCACAGGCCAATGGCGCGGCTAACACCAAACATCACGGTATAGAAGTCAAATTCAGTCATCCCGTACGAATACAGCAGAGATCCGCTGTAGGCATCTACGTTTGGCCAGGGATTCTTAGCCTTGCCGTGCTCCTGCAGAACGCCGGGAACTACAGTAAAGATTCGCTGAACGATCTGAACGTTATCATCGGTGATATTATGTTTTTTTGCAAACTCATGAAATGCCGTAAAGCGTGGATCGGTTACGCGCAGAACAGCGTGACCGTAACCGGGTATTACCTGCCCGCTATTCAAACGCTCCCATGCGAATTCCCTGATTTGGTCTTCCGATGGAACACCACCAAATTTTTCCTTCACGCCAATGATAAACCGTAAACACTCCTGATTCGCCAGTCCGTGCAATGGTCCTGCCAGACCGCACAGGGCAGCACTGACGGAGTAGAACGGATCGCTTAAGGCGCTGCTGACAACGTAGCCGGTGAAGGCGCTTACGTTGCCTCCCTCGTGATCACTGTGTAGAACCAGGTATAGTCGTACCAGCTCCTTCCACGAGGCTGCATCGCTGATGCCAAGCATGTGGGCAAAGTTGTTACTCATGTCATTATCATTCTGCAAGGGGGCTATCACATCACCCTTATTGAAGCGGATACGGTAAATGGCAGCCGCAATGCCGGGCATCGAGGCAATAAGCCGGACGGCATCGTTCAGTGAGTACTTCCACAAGTCATCCTTCCCGGTGCCTGCATCGTAGGCTGCCCGGAATTCACTTTCACGCTCCATTGCAAGCAGTGCGGTGCTGAACATTGCCATCGGGTGAGAGTCAGCCGGCATTGCTTTTAGCACATTAACAACATACTGCGGTATTGCATAGTATTTGGCAAAGTGACCCTGCAATTCAGAGATCTCGGAGGCCGTAGCCCGCCGGCCTGTAACCAGTAGCCAGAATGTTTCTTCCGGTGTGATGTTGGTAAGATCCAAAACCGGAATGCCCCGGATTCGCAAACCTTCGTCAGCCGAAACACTGGAGGTTTCGCAGGGCAGCGCCGGCGTACCCCGCATGCCTCCAAATACGTGTCCGGGTGTTACCGTGGAAAGCACTGCATCGGCATTGTGTGACAGCAGTTCTGCTTTACGCTTACGCAACTGAATGGCTTCTTCGTTTAACGCATTTTGTAGTATACTCATGGTGTTTCTCCGGTATGGTCGTTCATTAGGGCGTGCAAAACTACGACGCAGGAAATTGAGAGGAGTAGAATTTGTGCAACAACTCGTATTTTCCGAGTTCTTATGAGCAAAATCAAAGTTGTTCTCCTGCACGAATACCGTACCAGGGTTCGGAGTAAATGGTTCATTATCTCAACCCTTCTCGGTCCTGTTGGCATTGCAGTGATGATTGCGATCCCTGTTGTTATGACGCTGCTGATGGGTGACGGAGCTATCGGAAAGGTTGCCGTTATAGATTCAACGGGAACGATCGGCCCCCTGGTTGTAGCGTCAGATACCTCACGGTATGTGGCGGCGGGTAATCTTTCGGCAGCCGAGCTTCAAACAAAGGTAGCTGCTGAAGAGCTTCAGGCCTATGTGGTTGTTCCGCCAGATGTGCTGGATTCGGGAAGTTTGACGTTGTATTCAAGAGGGGGCTTGGGCGTGTCGTTCGAGGGGAGGGTGAAGGCCGACTTTCAGCCAGTTGTCGTCCGTGCTCGTCTGCAAAGGGCAGGTACCGACACAACGGTGATTTCGCTGGTTGAAAAAGAGGTGTCACTGTCATCTCTCAAGCTTACCGATGGCGGTATTGAGAAGGATAGCTCGATGGTGTCGGGTGCTCTGGGTTATCTGGCAGGGTTTGCAATGTATATGCTGATCCTGCTGTACGGAACACTGGTAATGCGCGGTGTTGTTGAAGAGAAGTCCAACCGGATAATCGAGGTGCTTGCATCGTCGGTACGGCCATACGATCTGCTTCTGGGCAAGGTTGTGGGTATTGGTTTGGTGGGACTCACCCAGGTGGTTGCCTGGATTGTTCTGGGTTCACTGGTTGTTGTTGGAATTTCGTCGCTCGCTGGTGGTGGTTTTGATATGCAGTCTGCGGCATTGCAGATGTCAGAAAGCCAGCAGATGATGGGGTCTGCTCCGCAACCGTTCATGATTGGCGATGTTGCGGTGCCGGCAATCAACGTTGGCGTTCTGTTGCTTCTGGTGTTCTACTTTCTGGCCGGATACTTTATCTACGCAACCATGTATGCTGCGGTTGGTTCGGCAGTGGACCAGGAGTCGGATGCTCAGTCCCTTACGTTGCCAATTACGCTTCCGATTATACTGACGATTATGTTTGTTGGGAATGTGGTTTCTGCACCGAATTCTGTTACGTCAGTGATCCTTTCACTGATCCCGATTTTTACGCCGATCCTTATGACGGTGCGTGTGGCAGCTACCGATGTTCCGTGGTGGCAGGTGTCGTTGTCAGTGATTCTGTGCATCGGTACCTTTATGGGTGCCGTGTGGGTTGCCGCAAGAATATACCGGATTGGCATCCTGTCATACGGCAAGAAACCAAGTATGAAGCAGATTGTCCGCTGGTTGTTTGTACGCTAACTGTCCGCTGGAGTAGGGCAGTAGTGCTGTAGGTGCAGTGTTGGACCGGTTATCGAGAGATTATCAGTGGGGTGGTAAACGTTACGCCCGTTTCTGATACGGTTTGCATTGTAAACATTCCGGGTACAAGCGTCTGCAGGTTGAACACATGGTACGAGGTTCCGTCAGGTACCGGTAACTGCATGCAGAGAACTCCATCAACGTCAAAAATGTTAATATAACGGGCTTGAATATTTTCCAGCCGGACCGATACGATGTTGTCGGCCGGGTTTGGGTAAACATGAATTCGCTCTGCGGCAGACTGGGTTGTGAGCGATGTAGTGGTTGACGAAACTTCTACAAGGCTCCGGCACTTTGTGCCGTTGTTGATGCTGAACTGATCCGGACTGAATACAGGCAGCACCAGTGAATCTGACTGCATAATGATTACAGTATCAGCAAGGTTGCCACTGCCGGGACTGCGGTACACAAGGTTTAGCGGAAGAGTGGTAAAAATCGGCCAGGTGGGATTTGTGCTCTTCTGTGTCTGCCGGATGATAGCTTTCCAGTTACCGGCGGTGCTGACGAATTCTACCGAGAGTTTGGGCCATCCAATACCAAATACCCACTCGTCAAAGAAGGGCTGCACCATGCTGCCCAGGGCAGGTGTAAGTGCTTCTATCATGTTGGTGGTGGTTGCAACGCCAAAGCGGTGGTCGTCCAGATACCGTTGCAGTGCTGCAAAGAATGCTTTATCTCCGGCAAGCGTTCGAGCCATTGCAAGCACGATAGCACCTTTACGGTAGATGGTCTCCGGGTAATTGCTCGAGGGTGGAGTTCTGGGAAAATTGTAGAGTGGCAGTGTGCCTTCCTGACGTGCAACGCGGGTGCGGTAGCGTGTGGCACCTTCAGCATGAGTGGTCAGATAGATGTCCGGTCCAAGCAGGTGCTCAATCCAGAGTGACTCACAAAATGTTGCAAAGGCTTCCGTCAGCCATACATGCGTAAAGTCTAACGGCGTAACAAGATCGCCCCACCACTGGTGTGCCAGCTCGTGAGCTGCCGTAGTGTTGATTGTGTCTCGCAGCTTTACCAGCGATACCGGGAAACTTACCAGTGACTGGTGCTCCATAGCCCCTTTCTGAGTATTAACATAGCCGACCTTGGCCATTGGATAGGCACCAAAGGTGTTGCTAAAAAGGGTTGTCATTTCCGGGAGGAGTTTATATGACTGCTCAGAGGCAGCGAGATCTCGTGCCAGGCTGTACACTTCAATGTCTGGTGTACCACGTTTGGTAAGAACAAGTCTTTTAAAGGGGCCGGCAGCAAACGTCAGCAAATATGTTGCGCATGGTTCATTCTGCTCCCACACAAACTCCGAAAGCGTATCGCCGAAGTTTTCTTCGTGCACAAGTTTGCCTACTGAAACAACGCATAATCCGCCTTCCCATGGTGCAGCACCTGTTGGCTGACGTATCCGGAATGTTCCCCGAAACGTAGCCTTATCAGAAGGGTGGTCGTAGCATGGCATCCAGTAGGCTGTGTTGCTAACGTACGGACTGTTAAATCCTACACCGAGTGTGTAGAGAACACTGTCGGCATAATGAACTCCACCCCACGGCATGGCACCGTGCTCGTTCTGCATCTGTCCGTGGTAATACACGGTAAGGCTGGTCGTGATGTCTGTAACAACGTCATGTTCAAGAGGAACGCGGTAGTGGAAGGTATCCAGTACAGGTTCGCCATGCTGAACATAGTCAATACGCTTACCATTAACAAGGACGGAGTCAATGGTGAGCTCATGAAGGTGAAGCGGAATTGATGGCTGTGCTGTACTCTGCGTCCAGCGCAACTGTATCGTGCATTCAGCACTGATGCGTGCAGTGGGTAAGCTATCAATAAATGCATTCAGCTCGTAATGCTCGATATCGAAGGGCTGCTGCACATAGTGGGTTGGACCCGAGATGGGGGGCATCTGTGCACTGACTAATGCAGTCAGTATCAGAAAGAGGGGAATGCAAAACCGTGTCATGCATAAAAATAGCAGAGTCCGACAACTTAGCGTTGTCGGACTCTGAGATTTATGACTTTTTGAATTATCTGACTACGTTCAGTGGCAGTGCAAAAACGGATGACGGAGTGGTGACGTGGATCATAAAGCTTCCGGACGGCAACGAATCGGCTGCGACTTCGGTGCTGACCTGTCCGCCCTGGGTGGCAATGATTTGTGATGAAACAACGGTTCCCATTAGGTCGGTAATTCGAATTGTTACCGTGCCTGGTTCAGTGTGCAGCAACAGTGTAGCGCTCCCGGTGGAAGGATTGGGATACAGATTGATGTCTGAGCCAATTTGGTGTACCGGAACATCAACCGAGCTAACAACCTTGTTCATACCGAGATATTCCTCGGTGTCAAGCTGATCGGCAGAGAGTTCAACTTCGTCAACAACCTGGTCGTACCACACTCTGTCAGCCCGCACCAGGATCGTTCCAATGGTGATATTATTCATTTCGAACACACCATTTTCATCGGAAATGCTAAAATCAATGATGGTGCCGGTGTTGTCGGTAGCAACAATCAGAGCGCCAAAAATAGGCATTGCAGCTTGAACGCTGTTATCGTTATTTACAATAATGCCACCACCTTGTTTATCGAACACATGCCCGCGAATCCGGCCCTTACCTCTTTCACGGTCAGCCTTCTTCAGCAGAATTACAATTTCATGTTCCAGAACTTTATCGCCAACATCAATTCTGGTAGCATGCTTCCAACTGTCGGCAGACGCTGCATCAAGCACGTACCACCCGGGCGTCCAGTCACCCATAACGGATTTAGCAAACACGATGTAAGTACCCGGCACCAGATTGGTGAAGGTAAAGCCACCGTCATCGTTGGTTTTTGTGGAGGCAACGTATTGTTTTTTACTATCTGAAGGATGTGCCGGCTTCAGCAAATAGGCTACGATTTCGCCGGTGACGGATTCGCCACTTTCAAACGCGATCAGTTTCCCGGAGAACCCGTTGTTGTATGATTCGCGTTTTGTGAGCGCAAAATTGATATCCGTCCGATCTTCAGTTGTTAGCGTGATGGGCGTAGCTGTTGTAGCATCATCCGAGTTATGATACCACTGCTGTTTGTAGCCTTCGGTATGATTATTCTGGTTAACGACTTTTGCATGGACAATGTATGTTGTGCCTGCCGGAACCCGTGCTTCGTAAAACCCGTTACTATTGGTTTCACGACGGAGGTTCCAGAGGTCGGGTTTGGATTTATCGAGCCTACCCTTTACGGCTGATATCGTAATCACGGCACCTCTAATCGGCTGTCTGGTTTCGGCATCAATAACAGTGCCGCCAATAATCAAGCCATCTGGTTTTTCGAAGGGGGTAACAGTAAAGTTGACGGATTTACGCGGCTCGTTACAGGTAAGGGTGACGTTCTCGCCGTCAACAAGCTCGGCGGCATTGTTATACCACTCTGCTTTGAACGCATAGCCTTCTGCTCTGAACTTATACGTGCCGTCAGACAAATTCAGAACGTACTTGCCATTATGAATTTCTGCCTTGGCAATCCGATCTTTCTGGTTGGAGGTTCCGGGTGTGTCCTTAATTCGCCAGGCGGTAACAACGCCTGACGGGACCGGTTCACCGGAATCGAACACAACACTGCCGGAAACTTCGACGCAGGGCTTTGCCGGGTCGGTATCGCCTTTGTCAACCTCCAGCACGAATTCCTGTTTGGTTGTTACCGTAGTGCCATCGTCGGTAACGCCGGTAACCTCAATGATAAAGACGTAGCGTCCCTTTACAGGATTATCCCACTCCATCTCGCCGGTCTTGGCATCAATCGTTAAGCCATCAGGTGCATCCTTCACGGTGTATGAAATGCTAACGAAGCGAACACTTGTTTCAATCTTAACATCGAACTCCCATTCCTTGCCTTCATGTGCCGCATCCGCACGTTTTGATACTATTGCGATTGACGGTTTGGCAGGTGTTTCACCGTCTTCACCGTCGCCAACTTCGAGTACGAACTTCTGCTTTGTTTTTACGGTCTCGCCGTTAGCGTCCTTGCCCGATACCAGGATGTAGAATACGTAGCGACCTTCCTTTGGATTGTCCCACGTCATCACACCAGTCTCTTCATCGATCGTTACACCATCCGGTGCACCGTCAAGGTCGTATTCAATATCGGTAAGCGATCCATTTACTTTAATCTTAACCTGGAAATCCCATCCGCTGCCCGCTTCAGTTCCGGCTGACGACTTGGAGATAATTGTAATTGAGGGGGCTTCGGCTTCTTTCTTTTTAATCGTAACAACCTTTATTTTCGAGCGTTCACTTGATCCATCGGCATTCCGGGCAATCACGTAAAAGGTATATACTCCTGGTGAAAGGCGTGCAGTGAGGTACCAATATGAAGTACCGTGTTTTTGGTCGGCTGCCGACACGCTGTCAAGGAGTTCGAACTTCGTCATATCCTCGGTTTCGCCTTCAGCAATGTAAATATCAAACATGGAAGGCGTTCCGCCAGTCCGATTTGCCATCCATGAAAGCTTGGCCATTGCACCGACAGAATCAGCTTCAACAGCCATTGCCGAAAACTCAATCGGGCTGTCCGGGGCTTCTGCGCGTACTGCTATGGCGGTGCTGAAAAGCAGCAGCACCAGGATCGCAGATTTAAAAACGTTGAATGAAATATTCATGTGGTTCTTCTCCTTCGGTGAAGTTGTTGGTAACACGGAATGGCAGGAATAACCCGGTACTATGAAAAGCGTTACAAACAACGAAGAAAAACCGTTGAGCCCCTTTACATCACTACGCGCAGCCTGCCCAGCAGTAACTGCTCACCAAAGCCCGACACGAACTGTCCCTTATTCCCCTCAATAAGGATGGTAATTTCTGCCGTTCGGGGCATCCCTGCAGCGGCAGGCAGTTCTTCGATAAGCAGGGTTGCAGTATTAACGCTTCCATCGATACGGAAATCTTCAGGGCCATATCCCAGGTCCATTCGTATTGTTCCCTGACCCGTCTGAAGCCGGGTAGTGTACCCGTTGGCAACTACCGAGTCCACCTGAATCGTGAAGCCCTTAATCAGGGTATCAGCAGCTGGGTTCGATTCAGCCATTGTGATGTTGATCCAGAACGACATGGTGGGGCCGGATGTGTCAACCTTAATTGACGGAGTTCCAACGAGTGCGTACTGCAGCTCACCGGATGTAAAGCTCTGCTGAACATAGCTCGGTTCAACCCTTGGTGCGGCCGTCAGAGGCGTTTCGATACGTGTTGTGTTCACGTCGAGCGGCGATGTACAGGCAACCAGGGCTATTGCAATGCTTAGTATGAGAAGTGATAGAGTTGTGCGCATGATCTTAATAGAAATTATTATCATTATTATTAAAAGCGGATGGCGAGTCCGTAGGTAAGACCAAATTTGGGTGACAGATACCACTGATTTTGGAATGAGTATGCCAGCGTTGCAGCTTCGGCGCCGAGTACAAACGTCAGGTTGCCGGCGGGTGAGTACGTAACACCGGCAGATGTCCGCCCAACCGGGCCTAGTTGTGAGCCTGCCAGGGTAACCTGGCCGTACGGAGCAAAACCGCTCTCGGACCATTGGGGACCGCTGTACCGGTATGTAGCACCCCACCACATCGTTGCGGGATTCTGGTCGTACCGAATCAGCTGACCATTTCTGTTGCCATCAAAAACCATTGGAAATGTTTCGTTACCCATCTCGATACCGGCGCTGTGGGTTTGATTAAACCGATACAGGAAGGCCAGACCGATATTAGTGTACCAATCCGAGGTGCCCTGCACCGCTGTTCCTGTCGAAGCTGACAGTGGGAAGCCACGAAGCTGAACAACTGGTCCGGCCTGGAATGGCGATGTGTGGGGAAGCAGACTGCGTTGTTCAAAGGGCAGGGGCTCCGGCGAGCGTTGCATCGTTACGGTATAGGCCGATGTCACCGGTATCACTCTGCTGTCCATAGACGGCTGTTCTTCACGATAAGCCTCATTATGATGTTGAATCGCACGTAATGCTTCACGCAGCCGATTGTTTTCGTCTTTGAGCTGTGCAATTGTCCGCAGCAGAGTATTATCGGGTGCCGTTACCGTACGAACAATGGTCTGTGTAACCGGAGCCGTTGGGGCAACTGAAATCGGTGATTCCAGTGCCAGTGCACCGGTTTGAGCGGTTTGAATATTACGATAGGAATCGGCCATCGGTTCGTGTGTTGGCGTTGCTGGTTGCTGAATCCAAAAAGCTAAACCCGCAGCCATCAGTGCAGATGCAACAGGCAGACCCAGACGAGTAAGCCATTGTGCAAGCATACTGCCTCCGGCTGTGCCGGCAATAGAGCCTGCAAGTGGTGCCGTAAAACCCAGCCCCGTAAAAACTTTATTTGTCAGCGCTGCAGGTGGAACTAGCAAGGCGCGGTCTTCCTGGATTGCAAACCGCATTGCCAGTTGTTCACGTAGGCTTGTACGCAAATCCGCATCGGCAGCCAGTCTGGCGTACAGCGAAGCTTCGGCTGCTGTGTCAAGCTCACCGTCGATAAGCTGGTTTATTAATTCAGAATAGTCCATAGTACCCTCGATAAATGGATCTCACAGCTAATCGTGCTGAAATTCATCTAAGTATGGTTGTAAAATTTCTTTAATACGTTGCCTGGCGCGGAAAACCCTGACCTTGGCGGTTTCCAGTTTTATTGTCAGCAGCCCGGAAATCTCCTGGTAGGTTAAGCCCTGGTATTCCCGGAGTACAAACGCTTCGCGCATATCGTCAGGCAACAGTTCCAAAGCCATGGCAATAAGCTGCATCATCTCATTGTAGTCCGCTTCACGGGAAAATCCGGGGTTATACAGCTCCTCGTCAAATTCAAGATTCTGGGATGATGCTCGTTTTTTTTCGTTAAAGCACAGGTTCCGTGTAATCGTCAGCAAATACCCTTTTACATTGTCAAGTTGCTGATGTCTGCGAGCGCTCTGCAAGAAGTGCATGAACGTATCCTGGAAGATATCGTGGGCTTTTTCTCTATCGCCCATTAGTCGAATACAGTAGCTGTACACTGTGCCGGAATAGCGTGCATAGAGTTCGCCAAAGGCATCCTCGCTCTGGCCGGAGGCAAGGAGGCGGAAAAGCTCTACGTCGGTATATTCGCTGAACTGGCGCATCACATTGTATAGTAACAATAAATGGATCAAAAGGTTACCGATATCCCGTATTCGGTGGTTCGCAGTAAGCGTCGCACCCTGGCGGTCGAGATTCAGCATTCGGGAGCTGTAGTTGTGCGTGCTCCTCTCCGTGAACCTGAATCAGCTATCACATCGTTTATCCTGTCTCGGCAGCAGTGGATACACAGCAAACTTGGCCAACTGCTTGCCGCCAGGAACACACTGCCCAAACTTACGCAGCCTGATGGCTTCTATCACCGTGGCTCTGAACAGGTATGGGAGGGGGCTTTGGCCATGCGCGACAGGTGGGAACGCAAGCAGTCACTACTGGTGTTTAATGAATTTCTTACCGATATTCTGCCCGGCCTAGGCGTGCATGCGCTAAGGTTTAAAAGGCTGGCAGTTCGCCGGATGCGCCGTCGCTGGGGTTCGTGCTCTGCTAACGGCACAGTTCTGCTGAACACCCTGCTAATACGAGTACCCGACAGATGCTCTAAAGCCGTAATTGCCCATGAACTTGCCCATCTTGTTTATATGAATCATGGACGACAGTTTAAACACCTGGCATCGAGTTTATACCCGGATTATGTTCAGGCAGATAAAGATTTGCAGGCTTGGGCTCTTGTACTGGAATAATGTGCTTCGAACGCTCTGTAACCAGAGAGGTTAGCTATCCCAACCCGGGCGGCAGCACAATAACGCTGCGTCTGCATAACACGGGGCTTCTGCAGGGCGAGGCAGAGGTACTAAAGATCATTGACATCATGGGTCGTACCCCGTTGCCGACCTGCGTTCCCGCACACGCGGCCTGCCTGCATCGGAGAGCATCGACGTGCCGCTGCAATTGGGTGACCTCCCTTGTGGCATGTACCTGCTGGTTTCCGGCAGTGGAGGCGCCGTTACCACCCGGCCGCTGCAGATGCAGGAATAAGATGTTTAAAGGAAAACACTATTCATGACATTGCCGGAGAATGGTAGTACTATTCTGTAACAGTGCCGTGTACCTGATTACACAACCCATTTGCAATGTATAGCAGTGTGTTGTATGTTTGGTGCAACAATACTTCATCAAGGGGAGAAACGGCATGAAGCGCGTACTGCTTACGTTGTCATTCATTGGGATGCTGGCATGCATTATGCCGATCACAATACAAGCTCAATGCAACGGGCAAGACAGTTTAAACTGTCAGTTTCCATTGCCCGATTTTACATGTGACTATACCATCTGTGTTGATGGTACCGATTACGATATTACCATTGAGTATAACCGGCAACTCCCAACGCTGGGACCGATTCGTAATCCTTGCCCTTGGGCTCAATGCGACCGTGCACTTGACCAGGTATCGTGGATCAGACGTATTTGCGTACCACCGGCAATCCAGAATATAGCGGCAGAGAAGATATACAACGGTATCATCAGAGCCACCAACCTGTGTACCGACACCTGCTTCGGAGCAACAATACCTGATTGCAGTATCCCCTCTACCGGACCGTGCCCGTCACCTTCGGCAAGCATTGATGCCTACTGCCATATCATCGCCTTCCCGCGCTGTTACCGCTGGATAGCAGGTTGCATCGAGGTGTGCAACGAGGCTGCCTGTGAGCAGTACTGTTTTGCAGAATGGCGGTACTGCAACCAGGGTGGTAACTGCACACAGTGTTTTATTACTGTTTGTGACCACCATTCTTTTATTCAATGCCCTCATGAATGCTCTAAATTTAATTGTGATCTTCTCGGTATAACATCGTGTGTGCAGCAATGAGAGGTCTATACGTTACAGTTCTAGTTGGGAATATTCTGTTCTTTGCTGTTGTTGTTTTGCTGCTGAGTCCTGCACTGGGTTTCGGGCAACACGCCGAAGTTGTGTCGGTGCGGCACTGGATAACCTCTATAGAGAGTGGCAACGGCAACACACCGGCAATTGCGTATGACGGGATAACCGGCCTGTGTATGACAGGTGAAGTTGGAGTTCTGCGTACAACGGATATGTTCCGCACCTTCGATGCCGTATTCCCCCCGGAGGTAGCAGATTATTTTGCCGATGAGTACGGCTGCGCCAGTGTTCATCGGGGATATTTTATTGCCGGCGGTCGTACGAACTTGCATGATGCTTACAAGACTCTGGTCTCGTATGACGGCGGATTGCACTGGGAGCAGCATCCAACGTTAACGACGCAGGGATTTGTTCCCCGATCTCCATATCTGTTTCCGGACGGCAAGCATGGCCGGCTGGGCTGGAGCTTTACCCGGGATTCAGGCCGTACGTTTTTTGATGCACAATATGACTTTCCACTCCATGAATTGGACATAGGAGACTATCATTACGCCGGCGATGGTCGTTTTTTATACAGGCACCGTAGCCAGAATCAGTGGTACGAACTCGATTGGGATAGCAAGCGGTTTGTGCCAACCGATGTAGTGCCTGCCTCGATTTATGAAGTGTATCAAACATCCGACAGCACGGTTATAGGATTAGGCTCAAAGCTATATGTACAGAAAAATAACAGCCCGGAGTATCAGCGCCTTACCTTGGTCGATGAGGATGGTACCCCGGTAGAGAAATACTCACTATCAAAGGCATGTCATCTTGATGGCGGGTCGCTGTTTCTTTTTGTGCATTTGAGCGGAATGTTTAACCGGAGTGCTGTCGTTGTCGGCGACAAGGCACAACTGCTGCCGGAAGACTTTGCCGGAGCGGGTATGCTCTCGGTAGATGTTCCCCACTCATCACATCACAATACTGTTGCCCTTACGGCCTATGATCCGTACGACTCCCGAAACAATAAAGTGGTAGTCCTGAATGCCGAAACCCGGTCCGTTCGTGAGGTGCCGGTACGGTCACTCATCATGCCACGGTTTGATTTGCAAACTGACAGTTTGCTTCTGTATTTTGATAAAATGACAATAGCATCGGTAAATATCTTTACCGGTGAGACAGAGCTTCTTGGTACGATCAACGATTCTTATGACCGTACCGTTGCCATACCGGTTGACAAAGGCGTGCTTGCCAATGACCGGTTAGTATTTACCGATTATACCGGAAATGTCTTTGAGCTTGACAGTGGTAACAGAAGCCTGCTTCTCCGGAAAAATCTTATCGGCAGAAACCTCGGCAATCATACGATATTTTCATCCATACGTATGGGTGCAAATTTCACCTGGTCCGACTCTGCAGACATTATTGTTGGTGGATCGGCACTGCACCGTGTCACTGCCGATGGGAGTATACGGCAGGAGCGTGCCGATTCCACCAGTGCGTGGGTGCGCACTTCGTGGGGCGATGAGCTTGCAGGCCACCACAGGCTGAGCATCCGCCGTGCCGGCAGCGATGACTATGAGCCTCTTCCGGTGCCATGGGATACGACAGCAATTATTGGCACCCTGGCGGAAAGCAATGGTGTTCTGGTGGCAGGCCTACGGGGAATGTACAGGGAAAAAAACTTAGAACCAGACAGTACTATGGCAGGGGGCTTATGGCTCTCTGCAGATCAGGGCGCCACGTGGAGGCAGAGCACACTGCCCGGTGACCCGCTGATGATTTTGTCAGTTAGCGTCCGCCCTGCTGACGGCACCCTGTGGGTAACGGCAGCCGATGTTACGGTACACATAGATACCGAGCCCGGAGCAGACGGTGTTGATCGCACAACGGCCGAGATGAGCAATCTTCGTTTGCTGTACACACGGGATCAGGGCAACACCTGGCGGGAGGCAGCCTCCGCACCACGGAAGACCGGCTGGCGTGATAATATCAGTAATGCAACATTCTTCGGTGAGCAGACGGTAGCCTGGGCTGCATTCGACCAGGTACTGTGGTCGGACGATGCAGGGCAAACGTGGCGTGAAGTAACGGGTCTTCCCGCCGGCAAAACCGCTGTCTCACATGTGATGTTCGACGCTCACGGCAACCTGTACATCAGCACCAATCAGGGGATCTACACGGTGGCGTCGCAGCCGTCGGGCGTGGAGGCCGCCGAAGACGGCGGACGTATTTTCTGGGCTGAGAGTTATCCCAACCCGGGCGGCAGCACAATAACGCTGCGTCTGCATAACACGGGGCTTCTGCAGGGCGAGGCAGAGGTACTAAAGATTATTGACATCATGGGTCGTACCGTTGCCGACCTGCGTTCCCGCACACGCGGCCTGCCTGCATCGGAGAGTATCGATGTGCCGCTGCAATTGGGTGACCTCCCTTGTGGCATGTACCTGCTGGTTTCCGGCAGTGGAGGCGCCGTTACCACCCGGCCGCTGCAGATGCAGGAATAAGATGTTTAAAGGAAAACACTATTCATGACATTGCCGGAGAATGGTAGGACTATTCTGTAACAGTGCCGTGTACCTGATTACACAACCCATTTGCAATGTATAGCAGTGTGTTGTATGTTTGGTGCAACAATACTTCATCAAGGGGAGAAACGGCATGAAGCGCGTACTGCTTACGTTGTCATTCATTGGGATGCTGGCATGCATTATGCCGATCACAATACAAGCTCAATGCAACGGGCAAGACAGTTTAAACTGTCAGTTTCCATTGCCCGATTTTACATGTGACTATACCATCTGTGTTGATGGTACCGATTACGATATTACCATTGAGTATAACCGGCAACTGCCAACTCAAGGTCTGATTCGTAATCCTTGCAGATGGCCTCTATGCATCTATCCACTCGACCAGGTATCCTGGATCAGACGCATTTGCGTGCCACCGGCAATCCAGAACATAGCGGCAGAGAAGATATATAACGGTATCATCAGAGCCACCAACCTGTGCACCGACAACTGCTTCGGGGCAACAATACCGGACTGTAGTCTCGGCTCTGTCGGGCCGTGCCCGCTTGGGACGCCTCAAACAAGTATTGATGCGTACTGCCATATCATCGCCTTCCCGCGCTGTTACCGCTGGATAGCAGGCTGCATCGAGGTGTGCAACGAGGCTGCCTGTGAGCAGTACTGCTTTGCAGAGTGGCGGTACTGCAACCAGGGTGGTAACTGCACGCAGTGTTTTATTACTGTTTGTGGACACCATGACTTTGTCCAGTGCCCGTTAGGATGCTTGCAGGCGAACTGTGAATTTCTAGGCATAGAATCGTGTGTACAGCCATGAGAATTCTTAGTTTTACTATTCTTTTTCGGAACATTCTGCTTCCTGCCCTTGTTGTTTTGTTGCTGGGTCCTGCACTGGGCTTTGGGCAACACGCCGAGGTTGTGTCGGTGCGGCACTGGATAACCTCTATGCTAAATGGCATTGGCAACACACCGGCCATTGCGTATGACGGGATAACGGGCCTGTGTATGACAGGTGAGGAGGGAGTTCTGCGTACAACGGATATGTTCCGCACCTTCGATGCCGTATTCCCCCCGGAGGTAGCAGCGTATTTTTTACAGTATTACGGCTGTGCCAGTGTTCATCAGGGATATTTTATTGCCGGCGGTTCTACGAAACTGCAGGATAATACTTACAAAACTCTGGTCTCGCATGACGGCGGATTGCACTGGGAGCAGCATCCGACGTTAACGACGCAGGGATTTGGCCCGCGTTCTCCGTATCTGTTTCCTGACGGCAAGCATGGCAGGCTGGGCTGGAGCTTTACCCGGGATTCAGGCCACACGTTTTTTGATGCGCAATTTGACTTTCCTGTGGGTGAGTTGGACTATGATGACTTCAGTTATGCTGGCGACGGCCGTTTTTTGTACAGGCACCGTAACCAGCGTCAGTGGTACGAACTTGATTGGGATAGCGAGCGGTTTGTGCCAACCGACGCAGTCCCTGCCTCGATTCATAAAGTGTATCGAACATCCGACAGCACGGTTATAGGGTTGGGCTCAAAGCTGTATGTACAGAAAAACAACAGCGGTGAGTATCAGCGCCTTACCTTGGTTGATGAGGATGGTAACCCGATGGAGAAATACTCACTAGAGACGACATATCATCTTGATGGCGGGTCACTGTTTCTTTTTGTGCATTTGAGTGGCATGTTTTACCGGTGTGCTGTCATTGTCGGTGACAGGGCACAGCTGCTGCCGGAAGACTTTGCCGGAGCGGGTATGCTCTCGGTAGATGTTCCCCACTCATCACATCACAATACTGTTGCCCTTACGGCCTATGATCCGTACGATACCAGAAACAATAAAGTGGTAGTCCTGAATACCGAAACCCGGTCGGTTCGTGATGTGCCGGTACGGTCGCTCAGCATGCCGCGGTTTGATTTGCAAACTGACAGTTTGCTTCTGTATTTCGACAACAAGAGAGCTATCGCATCGGTAAATATCTTTACCGGAGAGACAGAGCTTCTTGGCACGATTAACGATCCGTACGGCCGTGCCGTTGCCATACCGGTTGACAAGGGTGTACTGGTCAATGGCCGCCTGGTGTTTGCCGAGTCCACGGGTAATGTCTTTGAGCTTGACAGCAGCAACAGAAGCCTGCTTCTCCGGAACAATCTTGTCGCCAGAAAACTCTCCCGTCAAACAGATGTTTCGTCACTTCTGTCTGGTACGAACAGGCTGTGGTCAGACTCTGCCGGCGTTGTTGCCGGTGGCGAGGCACTGCACCGTGTCACTGCCGATGGAAGGATAATTCAGGAGCGTGCAGACTCCACCAGCGCATGGGTGCACACTTCGTGGGGTGATGAGCTTGCGGGCCACCACGGACTGAGCATCCGCCGTGCCGGCAGCGATGACTATGAGCCTCTTCCGGTGCCATGGGATACGACGGCAATTATTGGCACCCTGGCGGAAAGCAACGGCGTCCTGGTGGCAGGCTTGCGGGGAATGTACAGGGAAAAAGACTTAGAACCAGACGGTACTGTGGCAGGGGGCTTATGGCTCTCTGCAGATCAGGGCACTACGTGGACACAAAGCACGCTGCCCGGCAACCCGCCAATGGTACTGTCAGTTAGCGTCCGCCGTTCTGATGCCTCCCTGTGGGTAACGGCAGCCGATGTTACGGTACACATAGATACCGAGCCCGGAGCAGACGGTGTTGATCGCACAACGGCTGAGATGAGCAATCTTCGTTTGCTGTACTCACGGGATCAGGGCAACACCTGGCGGGAGGTAGCCTCCGCACCACGGAAGACCGGCTGGCGTGATAATATCAGTAATGCAACATTCTTCGGTGAGCAGACGATAGCCTGGGCTGCATTCGACCAGGTACTGTGGTCGGATGACGCAGGGCAAACGTGGCGTGAAGTATCGGGTCTTCCCGCCGGCAAAACCGCTGTCTCACATGTGATGTTCGACGCTCACGGCAACCTGTACATCAGCACCAATCAGGGGATCTACACGGTGGCGGCGCAGCCGTCGGGCGTGGAGGCCGCCGAAGACGGCGGACGTATCTTCTGGGCCGAGAGCTACCCCAACCCGGGCGGCAGTACAATCACGCTGCGCCTGCACAACACGGGGCTTCTGCAGGGCGAGGCAGAGGTACTAAAGATTATTGACATCATGGGTCGTACCGTTGCCGACCTGCGTTCCCGCACACGCGGCCTGCCTGCATCGGAGAGCATCGACGTGCCGCTGCAATTGGGTGACCTCCCTTGTGGCATGTACCTGCTGGTTTCCGGCAGTGGAGGCGCCGTTACCACCCGGCCGCTGCAGGTGCAGGAATAAAAAAGGTTGGAGCGTACCAGACACTCCAACCTTACATATTTTGTATCCTGGAAGATTATGCAGTTTTGCTCAGCTCTTCGAATGCAGATGTAAGAGCAGTTGCAATTTGGTCCGGTGTATGACCTTCGATTTGGTGACGTGGCATGAAGCCGACCAGCTCGGCGTCGCGCAGCAGTGCTACGGAGGGCGATGACGGTGGCATGCCTGTGAAGTAACTCCGGGCTCGCTCTGTGGCTTCGAGGTCTTGTCCGGCAAATACGGTAACTAAGTGGTCAGGACGACTGGCGTGCTGAATTGCTTTAACAATTGCGGGGCGGGCGCCTGCAGCAGCACAGCCACACACTGAATTCACAACAACCATGGTAAGGCCCGGCCGGGCAACAGCCGCATCAACATCCGCTTCAGTGAGAAGCTCCTGGAATCCGGCTCTGGTAAGTTCTTCGCGCATTGGCTGCACAAACATTGGATCGTATGGCATAGTAATATTAACCTGGGATATTAAGTAAGAAGTGTTCGTAAATATTCCATTTCCAGCGGACCAACCACTGGCGGGAATTCTGATTCAAAAGTATCACGTTTGGAACTATCCAACTGAATACCTGCTTTCAGATACTCTGCAGCTTCAGCGGGTTTCCCCATTATACATAGCCCCTTAGCCATTGAAATATGAGTGTCTGCACAGTCTGGTTCCAGCGAGAGTGCGCATGAGAACGATTCAATGGCATCGGTAGTGTTGCCGGCATCAAGCAATGCTTCACCAAGGTCAAGCCAGCACATGGCATCGTTCGGTTGCAATTCGAGAGCAGCACGATAGCAGCCGACGGCATCCTGGTACTGTTTCATGTTAGCCAGCACGTCGGCCTTTGCATACCATACTTCGGCAACCGTCGGGTCCAGTTCCAATGCTGCATTGTAGTCCTGAAGAGCATCATGAAAACTCTCTAGGGCGTCATGACACGTGCCGCGGCCAAAGTACGACGGAGCGTGCTGCTGATCTGCCTGAATAGCCTTGGTAAACATGGCGATTGCATCAATGAATCGTCCTCTGTCTTCAAGTGTTGCGGCAAGGTTGTGCATAACAGGAACATCCAGCGGATCGGCAGTATGAGCTTCGGAGTATGCCTCAATTGCTCTGTCAACATTTCCCGTTGCAGAATATGCGTTACCCATGTTAAACCAGGCATTAACAAAATCAGGCTTAATGAGCGTTGCCATTTCGTAGCACCGGATTGCTCCACGAAAAGCCTGACTCTTACCTATTATTACTCCCTTGTTAAACCATGCATTCTCGTCGTACGGATCCAGATCAATCAGTTTATCGTACACCTGTACTGCCGAGGCGAAATCGTCGAGTGCTTCATGACAGTATGCCAGCTCGAACAGTGCATCGCGTGCGAGCTCATCCTGTTTGCTCAGGTAGGCAAACAGGCGACGAGCCTCGTCGAACCGAAGTTTTTTGGCAAGGATCATTGCCTTTGTAAACAGAGCGTCGGAGTTATCCGGGTCGGATACAAGAACCGCATCCACAACCAGACCTGCCTGCTCCAGGTTGCCGAGTTGCTCCAGTGCAATTGCTTTGTTCACCTGGATTTCAGTGTCAACCGGATCGAGTTCAGCAGCCTTGGAGTACACGGTAAGGGCGTCTGCCCAACGTCCGAGACTACACATTGCAACGCCCAGTTTATGCCATGCGTCGGCACTGTAGGGAGTAACATCACACCACATGAGCGCAAAGGTTAGGGCATCATCGAACTTACGTAGTTCAAGGCAGTAGTGAACTACCGCTTCCAGTGCATCGGCACCAGGTAAACCGTTCTGCCATTGTCCGCTGCGGTGTGACTCCCGGAACTGCTGCAACGTTTCATCTAAATTTTTACCATCCGGTTCATCGGCGGCATCGTCGTCACTAAAAAACTCCAGCATGACGTACCCGAAAGTAAGTGAAACATCTGTCCGCTGTTGTATGCAATGTACGCATGAACAGGAAGAGAACGATTAAGAAAGTGGTGGATGTGGACAATCTGTTAAAGCCCCTTTCACTAATAAACACTGAACACGAGAAACTTCAGGTACTGGGTTTCGGGCATTGCAAGAAGAATCGGGTGATCGGGTGCCTGATTGCCACGGTGGATAAGACGTAATGACTTGTTTAATCGTGCTGCTTCGGCATACACAATATCAAGGAGGTCGTGCTCGGTTACAAGCTGCGTGCACGACGAGGTTACCAGGTAGCCATTCGGAGGGATGAGTTTCAGGGCTGCCCGGTTCAGGGTTGCGTAGCCGGATCGCGCGCCCGCAAGTGCGGAGCGGGTTTTTGCAAACGACGGAGGGTCAAGTATGACCATGTCCCAGGTGCGCCCACTCAGCGCCTGATCCTTCAGCACGTCGAATACATTGCCAACTTCAAAGTTCACGGTGGTGAGGCCGTTCGCTGCAGCATGGAGCCGCGCACTTTCGATTGCAGATGCCGAACTGTCGATACCCAGAACCTGCACTGCCCCACCAAGACCGGCATTCAGGGCAAAGCCACCCACATTGCAAAAGGTATCAAGGACTGATAATCCGCGGGAGTACTGCTGCACCCAGTGTCGGTTCACTTTTTGATCCAAAAAATACCCCGTCTTTTGTCCGTCCAGCACATTGGCAAACAGTCGGATTCCGTTTTCGGTAAACTCTACCGGTCCGGATACGGCACCCCACAGTACACCTTCACGGAGCGGAAGGCCTTCCTTGATACGTACCTGCATGGTATTGCGTTCAACGATTGCTGTAAGATGTGGCAGAACGGTTCGAAGTGCGTTGGATATCTCTGTCAGACGAATGTCCATGCCGTAACTAAATGTTTGCACAACCGCAACGTTGCTAAAAATATCTATAATGAGTCCGCTGAGCATGTCGGATTCGCCAAACACCAGCCGGTAGGCCTGACTGCTGCCAACAAAACGCGTGCGCAGGGCAAGTGCCTGCCGAAATCTGTTAACAAAGAAACCGGTGTCCACCACGTCATCGCACGTGCCAATGATGCGCACGGCAATCCTGCTCTTAGGATTATAGAAACCGATGCCAATCTCACGACCGGCGTCAGAAATCACCGTTACAATATCCCCGGCTGCAGCCTGCGGAGGTTCGGCCAATTCTGTAGTGAACACCCACTGGTAGCCTCCGTACAGATTTTTATGCTTATGCGGTTTTAAGCGTGCAATTTTCATTATGAAAAATAACCTTCAGTAAACGATTTGTGTTGTAGATTGTTAGTAGTGTATGACGGTACTCAGGTCAATAGCGCTTTTCGTTACCGTGTTATGGGCAACTCTTCCTGTCCATACTCAAAACGAATATGCAGTGTGGCAGTTCGGGAATTTTGCCGGATTAGATTTCCGCACTGCTCCTCCCACGCCAGTTTCTGCTCCGTTTTACACTGACGAAGGGAGTTCGATGTGGTGTAACCCCATAACGGGTAATCTAATCCTGAGTTCGAATGGTAAGCAAGTGTACGATGCGTCAGGTGCTGTTGTTGCTAACGGCGCCGGTTTGCGCGGAGGCAACTCCAGCTCGAGCTGCGTAGTTATCCTTCCCGATCCGGTATTCAAGTACCCGCACGAAGCAACACGGTTCTACATATTCTGTATCGGTGACCAGTCTTCGGCGATTCAGCCGCCCGATTCTGCACTGACCATGAACACGGTTGAGTACAGGGATGGCAGATGGGAAGTGGTTCAGAAAAATGTGGTGGTTGACTCGGGCTTTGCAGAAAAACTCGCTGTTACACATCATTGTGATGGACGTTCGTTCTGGCTTGTTGTTCACGCACGGTCCGAGCCGGCATTTTATGCATACCAGCTATCCGGGAAGGGGCTTCAGCCGGCGGTGAAGAGTGTTGTGGGTGCAGTGAATACACCACGTGCCGACAGTGTGTTGGGTGGTGCGTACGGACAAGGCCTGATGGCTTTCTCGCAGGATGGTTCCAAGCTTGCAATGGCTACACCATTCAGCTATTCAACAGAGGTATTCGATTTTGATATTTCCACCGGAATAGTTTCAAATGCCCGCGTCCTGGATCCGGTATCCCGAAACTACGGAGTCTGCTTTTCACCAAATGGTAGATATGTTTACGGTGTTCAATGGGCAACCCGAACCGAGAACGGATCTGTCGTCAGACAGTACGATGTGACCAATACCGTGAACCCAGTAGTTGTGGGGTCACTAAAACCAGCCGTTTCTGACTTTTACAATGGCGGTATTCAGGCAGGACCCGACGGGAAGCTGTGGCTGGCAATGGAAACGTCAGTAGTTAGTATTGCCAGTCCTGATAGTGCAGCTCCGGACTGCGGTTTCCGTGCCGATGAGGTTGTGCTGCTGCCGTCATCCGACATTGTTGTTGGTTTGCCAACCATCGTTACATCATTCTATAAGCTTGGTCGGCTAAACAGTTGTGCACCACCGGTTAGTAGGATCACTGCCGATACCGCTATCTGTTCCGGTGAGTGTCTTCAGGTTAGCAGCATTAGCACAAACTCGCCAGCACAGTGGTTATGGACATTTGATGGCGCTGAGCCGGCTGTCTTTAGCGGTGAAAGTCCTCCGGCGGTATGTTATCGGACAGCCGGTCGGTTTGCCATACGCCTAATCACCAGGAATCAATGGGGTGCCGATACGGCCACTCACTTTGTGCTGGTTCACCAACTTCCGGTAATTAGTGCCGGTGCGGATGTGATTTTATGCGATAGTGCATCGGGACGGTTAGCGGCAACGGGTGGCGTACGCTATGAATGGGAGGCACAGCAGGGTATTGGAAACCGATTTTCTCCTGACCCCATCGTTCGGGTGTTCACACATACCGCATTTGTTGTCCGCGGTTGGAACGAACACGGTTGCAGCTCTACTGATACAGTCATAGTTTACAGCTACCCACACGGAATGCCTCCTGTTACTCTGAGTGTTGTTCCATCGGTTGCTGAAGCCGGCTCCGAAGCCGTTATTCAGATTGCAGTCACCGATGGGGTACCAATTGCCGAGATCATAACAGAAGTTAGCATCCCTGCAAGGGCACTAACAGATGTCCGGGTTACGCATGGGATGGAACTGTACCGTAGAACTGCTGGGACAGACACGCTGATTCTGGGTGTTAGAACCGAACTGAAGGATAATAAAAACGTGATCAGCATTCGAGGGATTGCATTGCTATTCACCGATACGGTGCGGATTGCATTACGGAGCGCAACGTCGCTGACGTGTCAGCCTGTTTGGACCGCTGACACTACGTTTGCGGTTACTGCATGCGGGAAACTCCTCCGTGCTGTTATGTTTTTGAATACTCCACTGCAGATAACCGGTTACGAACAGCAGACAGGCAGGGTAAGTATTTCCGGAAACCCGGCAGCGTTGGCAACAGTTTCGGTGTACACTCTTCAGGGAACACTTGTAGAGAACCATACCGTCCGTATTTCAGCAGTTCCGTCCGCGGTGCACTTGTCCAGCCTCCCCGCCGGCCTCTATCTGCTCAGACTTCACAGTGGCAGTCATCAGGATGTCCGCCTGATATTACAGGAATAATGAATATCCGGAAGGGGGCTCAGTCACACACCGTCACCACACATCCGGGGATTAATGAACAGCGCCTGGTACAGCGCCTGGTAAAAAAAAACTCCACCCTACGGTGGAGTTTACTGAGCCGACGACCAGACTTGAACTGGTGACCTGCTGATTACAAATCAGCTGCTCTACCAGCTGAGCTACATCGGCAGAGCAACAAAAATACAAATGCAGTGGCTATTCTTCAAAAAAACAGTGTGTTGCTATCGGAACAACTCCGGGGCAACGGCCTCCTCGATCATTTCGCACCACAGGTGACCAATCATGATGTGACACTCCTGAATCCGCGCAGTGTTGGTTGAAGGAACCACAACACTTTTTGTGCAGAGACCGTTTAACACTCCGCCCGAGCCCCCTAACAAACCAACCGTTTGAACACCAAGCATGTTTGCCCGTGTAACTGCCTGCACCACATTGGCCGAAGTACCGCTGGTGCTGATGGCAACAAGCACGCTTCCGGGCGAGGCAAAGGCTTCTACCTGCCTTTCGAAAACTCTGTTGTACCCGTAGTCGTTGCCACCGGCCGTAAGAACCGACGAGTCAACAGTCAGCGCCATGGCTTTAATAGCCCGACGTTCTACTGAGCCGCGAAGGCGCACCACCAGTTCTGCCGCAATATGCTGACTATCGGCAGCACTCCCGCCGTTTCCACACAACATGATAAGTGCGTTACTGACGGCGGCGGATGCCAGAAGTTCACCACAGTCCAAAATATTCTGTGACTGTGTTTGCAGCAACTCCTGTTTAGTGCTGATACTCTCGGTAATCGTAGAAGCAATACGTGATAGTGTGAAGGGGCTTGACATAATGGTTATCTCTGGAAATCAAACTCATCGTCAACGGTGTACGAAATTCGCATTTGTTGAGGTGCCTTACCTACGGTAGCAGCGAAGTGGGTGTTCGAGGCAACCCAGACCGTTGGATACCGTTCGTCAATAGGGACGGCTATATCCAGCGTTGCTTCAATCGTAGCATTCTCCACAGGCATACCTTCCAACGAATCCACAGCATTGGTAACGGAAGCCTTCATGCTGACAACGGCTACGGGAATATCGTGCAAAACGTCAACTTTTTTAAATGTTGCCTTTCCGGTAACAATGCGTTTTTTATTCTTGGGCGGACTCCCCAGGGTTGCGGCAAAGGCATCGGCATTAATGTGCCACGAATCGCCAACACGAACTGGCTTAGGCGGATTCATGATAACACCGGTTTTTAAGCCCCCCTCCGAGCGCAAGAGTCCAACAAGGTCGGCAGTTACTGCGGCAGCCAGGGTATCATCGTTAACAGTATAAACGTAGCCTGTATCCGAGTAGAAGGCCTTAATGGTGGTCCCAGTGGCCACGATCGTGGTGTTTTGTCCCTGGTACCGTGTTTCTGCATTGCGGACTACGACGGTTTTCACCGCCTCTTGTCCGTCCTCTGTAACGTTGTTTACGGTAACAGTTCCGGCAAACGTTGAGCGCACTGTATCGGCCTGTACGGTTTCTTCCCTGTTGCCGTGCAGGAGCGCATAACGGGAGATCCTGATATTCATTGCCTTTACCAGGTACTCGTCGAACGGTCTGAGTTCGCGGCCGAGCTTAAGCTGAATTGCTGTATCCGAACCTATAGTGTTCTGTTTTGGTTTCTGGGCACTGACCGGCACGGTAACAGTTATACTAAAGCCAGCCAGCAGCAAACCGGTGCACAGCGTTTTTATTGTTTGGTGGAGAAAACAAACATGATTACGATGTAGCGACATGAACGAATGGAGGAGTGATGATAACGTCATTTATGAGGTGATTTCAATTTCAGCCAGGACAGACGTGGCGTTGATAAACAGAACCGGTGCATCGGCACTTGACGAGTTGATAACATTGGTGTCATCTATCGACCCAAGGATGGGAGTGCCGCGTACAATCACCGTCCACGTTGACGGTACTCGAATTGTAATACCACCAAGAACAGCCGTTGCTGTAATAGTTTCGCTGGCATTTCTCAAGCCGGCCAGCCGCAGGTCGCAGTCAACCGATCCGAATACTGCGGTAAGATCACCGCCGGTGAACTGCTGTGAAGTACTCCTTGCTCTAAATGAGCTGAACAGAGCAACGGTATCCAGGGTATCGGAATCAGTCTGGGAGTTGCGTGTGCCATTCAGAGGCTCCGTACTGAGATCGCCTTTTTTTTTTATTCGTTTGGTAATAAAGGAAATCCCAATCAGGATAAGAAGCACAGGCCAAAATGCGCTCCAGAATCCGCCTGGGAGATAGCCAAGTTCGCTCATCTGAAGGATTGCGCCAACGCTGAATAAAATAACGTTGCCGACAATCGTGCCTGAGCGGAAAATCAGGCGCAGGATGGCCAGAACCGATAGCGAGACCGGCCACCACCGTAGGATAACATCGCCGTAAAAGTTTAATCCAAGTGAGTTCAGCAGCCACCCTGTGCCCACAAGTACAAGGATAATGCCCAGCCAGAAGCCAAGTCCGAACTCGCTGCTCCGGGTACCAAACCGAAAGTGAACTGAGTGTTGAGCTGATGTATTGGGATTGTCCATACTAAACTCCCCGTTAGTGTTGTGGTGCAGTAGAACGAATAAAGTTAGAAATCGTTGTAACCACGTATTCGATTTGTTGGCGAGTTAGCTCAGGGTACACAGGCAGTGACAGTACGGTACGCGCAAGGTTGCAGGTTACCGGAAAAGCGTCATCGGTACGTGTAAGATGACGGAAGCATTCCTGACTGTGCAACGGGAGGGGATAGTAAATCTCGGTACCAATCTGGTGCTCCGTTAGGTACGCACGCAGGGCGTCGCGGTGCCGGGTTCGGATTGTGTACTGGTTATAAATATGGGCGTCGGCGCCGTTTTCGGGCTGCAGTGTTGCCGGCAGGAGTATGGTGTTGGACTCGTCGAAGCTGGTTACGCCGGCTGCCGTGGCCAGGCCTTCCTTGATAAACAGCGTGTTATACAGCTCTGCGTTCCGTTGGCGTGCTTCGTGCCACGACTGCAGATGTTCTATTTTTATGCTAAGCACAGCAGCCTGCAGGGCATCCAGCCGGAAGTTGCCTCCAACATATTTGTGGTAATAGCGGGGTTCCATACCATGGTTTCGAAGCTGACGCAGCTTATCGGCCAGGTGACCGTGGTTTGTGGTTACCATGCCGGCATCGCCCATGGCGCCAAGGTTCTTGGTAGGATAAAACGAAAAGCAGCCCATTGTACCTATGCCACCCACGCGTGTTCCTCCGCAGGCCCGGGTGCCGATGGCCTGAGCCGCATCTTCGATGACCGGGATATCATGCTGAGCTGCAATTGCCATGATCTTTTCCAGACCTGCCGCCTGTCCGAACAGGTGAACAGGGATAATCGCAGCCGTCCGCGACGTAATGGCGCACTCTACAGCTTCGGGCTGCATCATAAAACCGCGGGAGTCCACATCAACAAATACGGGCGTTGCACCCGTACGTGCCACACACCCCGCCGTTGCAAAAAACGAGAAGTCTGGTACAATTACTTCGTCACCAACGCCTACATCCAGAGCCATCAGCGCAAGCAACAGGGCATCGGTGCCACTGGAGACGCCAATGGCATGGTCCACACCAAGGTATTCGGCTGCCTGCCGCTCAAAAGCACTAACTTCAGGTCCAAGGATATACGCCTGGCTTTGTGCCACCCGGATTAACGCTGCTTCGAGCTGTGGCTGCAACTGTCGGAACTGGGCCTGTAAATCAAGTAAGGGTACCTGCATGGAGTACAAACTTATTGGTTTTCGGACCGAATTAGCTGATACCAAATGTTTAATGCAATTTTGTACTCGTTATTCAACAATGTTTTATCAGAGGAAAGTAATGATAATCGGTGTTCCAAAAGAAATTAAGCCGCTGGAAAAAAGAGTTGGTATGACTCCCGGCGGATGCGATATGATGATTCGTAATGGTCATACCGTAGTCGTACAACGGTCTGCCGGTGAAGGCAGCGGTTTTGCCGATGAGAAGTATGCTGCCGTAGGTGCCGAACTTGTAGATTCGGCAGCCGACGTATATGGTCGTGCCGATATGATCGTAAAGGTTAAAGAACCAATTGCCCCCGAATATCCTCTTATTCGGAAGGACCAGGTTTTGTTTACCTACTTTCACTGTGCTGCGTCCCGCGAGCTTACCGAAGCAATGGTTGCAAACGGCTCCGTTTGTATCGCGTACGAAACCGTGCAGCGTGCAGACGGTTCGCTGCCGTTGCTGATCCCGATGTCGGAAGTTGCTGGCCGGATGTCAGCTCAGGAAGGTGCTAAATATCTTGAGCATCCAATGGGGGGACGGGGAGTACTGCTTGGCGGGGTCCCGGGTGTTAAACCCGCCAACGTCATCGTCCTTGGCGGCGGTGTTGTTGGTACCAACGCTGCAAAGATCGCTGCGGGGTTCGGTGCTCGCGTTACCATTTTTGATAACAATCTGTACCGTCTGCGCTACCTTGACGACGTTATGCCAAGGAACTGTGAAACCCAGATGTCAACCCCGGCAAACATCCGCGAAGCGATTATTGATGCTGATTTGGTGATTGGTGGCGTACTTGTTGTGGGCGCAAAGGCTCCCCGACTGGTAACTCGCGACATGCTGTCCACTATGAAACCGGGCAGTGTGATTGTTGACGTTGCCGTAGATCAGGGCGGCTGTGTTGAAACAACGAAGCCAACCACGCATGATAACCCTACCTATGTTGTTGACGGCGTGGTTCACTATTGCGTTGCCAATATGCCCGGTGCTGTACCCTATACGTCCACACTTGCCCTGACCGGCGCAACGCTTCCGTATGCCATGAACCTTGCCAACCATGGATGGGAAGCCGCTGTTAAGGAAAGTCACGAACTGGCACTGGGAGTAAACATCGTAAAGAATACAATCGTGTACAAGGCCGTTGCCGATGCATTTGATATGGAGTATAAACATCTGAACGATGTGATGGGCTGGTAACGTTTGGTTACGGATTATCAAAGGTTTTTACATTATGGTGCGCAACCTCTGTTGTAGTGTTCTGATCTGGGTGTCGCTTATGCTTGCAGGGCAGGTACGGGCGGTATCACAGGAGGTGCGTGCCGCTTTTGATGACAGCAGTACGGTGTGGGTAATCACGGCACAGATGCAGAAGTCGCATTGGTTTCTGCAAGCCGATACTGCTGGGTTTTCCGAAGCACGGCTGTTCAAGCGGAGTGATGGAGAGTACCGGCTTGAAATTTCACGGGTGGATTCCACCGGTACTCTTGTAACCGTAAATGAAGTTATCTCCGAAGGAGCAGTCCGCTCAGTCAGAGCACGTGTTACAGCTGTTTACCATAATAAACCATCAGCCGTGACCGGAACAGGGGCTGGAGCGTCGGGTTTCGGTTCGGAATCTGTTGCATCGCTGGATGCCGGGCGTACCAGCCTTCTGGTTGGCTCTACCTTTTGGGGCCTTGCTTACGGCTTATATACCACCGCAGCCCTGGGTGCCGACGAGTACGTGGGCTACGGTGGTCTGATTGGCATTGGAGTTGGCTACATGGTCCCTGCCTTGCTTACAAGGGGAAGGCATGTTTCTGTTGCCTCCAGTGAGCTTGCACTTGGTGGACTGTTTCAGGGGCTTGGGCACGGGCTGCTGCTGACCGGTACATTGTTTGGCGATGATCCGATTGATTTTAGAACCCCGTATGCCTTGGCTGTTATTGTTGGCCTATCAGAAGCTACCGCAGGCTATCTGATTGCCGCGAAAACCAACATGTCAGCCGGCGATGCTTCGGCAATTACCGCATCGGCATTCACAGGAAGTATTGCGGGGGCCCAGATTGCTGGTACGGTGCTATCGGGCATTAGAACAAACGAAGCGTTTGACACCCGTGTGGCATCCGGAATCATCCTGGCAACATCAGCCGCAGGAATCTGGGCTGGGACGATGCTTGCCGAGGCCTATCACTTCACACCGTCCGACGCTGTTGCCTACACCCTGATTTCTGTATATGGCGCTGCACTGCCGTATGCATTTGCCCCGATAATTTCGCATGACCTGGAATCATCGGTGTATCTGTACGCTGTCGGGTTGATTACCACGGTTTCCGGAATGTGGCTGGGGTTACAGGTGGTTCAGGATCATGACCTTGTGCCACCCGCTACAACGTACATGGCTGCCGGTGCCGGTGCCGGTGCTCTTGCCGGACTGGGCGTGTATGGCTTAACCGGTGCGTCGGACGAAGATACCGCTGTCCTTTTCCCGTATGTGGGCTCTGTTGCCGGCTTCCTGTTTGGGTATGGACTGTCGGAAACAATTCCTGACGGTGATTTTGGCAGCGCCATAGATCTTACCGTAAAACCCAAGGCACTCCTTGCCGCTGACGGTGGCGTACAGTTTATACCCACTGTAGGGTTTAACTGGAGTTTTTAATTTCTTGTAACTTGCAGTCTCCGGCCTGCAGGTCTGCAACCGGCGGTACCAGCCAACCGGAGGTTAACCTACACTTGTGCAACAGTAATCTTTAAACATTATGACGAATATTCCCGACCACACATCCACACTTGAATCGGCAATCAGCGCTGTGCGTAACCGTACGTTTTTTGCACACTGGCCGGAAGCCCCCTCAGGGAAAATTTATGGCGAGACTGCTAATGCCGACGGTGAAGCAGCTTTTAAGGCTCACCTTGGAAAACCGTTTACGGAACTCCTGCAAAACGATGCCGAGCCGGTGGGTTCCGAACTGTCGCCCTGGGGCTTCCCGCTGCATATTACCTACCCGAGTGCCAAGGTGGACGAGCTTACCGAGCAGGCACGGATGGCACAGGCATCGTGGCAGAGAGTGCCGGTACGCAGTCGGGCGATGATTCTGATTGAAGCTCTGGAACGCGCAGCACAGCGGTTCTTCGAAATTGGGTATGCCACCATGCATACTACCGGCCAGGGCTTCGTGATGGCATTTCAGTCCAGTGGACCCCATGCGTTTGACAGAGCACTGGAATCTGTTGCGCTGGGAGTTGTAGCGCACGAAACATTTAGCAGCAGTGCCACCTGGGCTAAGCCCATGGGCAAGTTCGAGGTGCATATTCAAAAACATTACCGAACGATCCCAAAGGGTATTAACCTGGTCATCGGCTGCTCAACGTTTCCGGTGTGGAACTCGTTGCCCGGCATCTTTGCAGGCCTGATTACCGGAAGCAGCGTTATCGTGAAGCCGCATCCGATGGCTGTGCTGCCCATTGCAATCATCGTGGCCGAGATTCAGAAAACACTCCGTGATGTTGGAGTACATCCGCTAACAATACAGCTTGCTGCCGATTCGGCCGATAATCCTGTGGCGCTGAAGCTTCTGGAACATCCCGCAATTCAGGTTGTTGACTATACCGGTGGTCCGGCCTTTGGAAACATTGTGGAAGAAACGGCCCGACGCCTGGGTAAGGTTGTGTACTCCGAAAAAGCAGGCGTGAACAGCGTTATTATCGATAGTGCCGATGATCTTGATGCAGCACTGGATAACCTGGCATTCTCGGTATCCCTTTACTCCGGTCAGATGTGTACGGCTCCTCAAAATATTTATATTCCAGCCGAGGGAGTGATGGTGAAGGGGGCTTTGATACCGGCAGGTGACGTTGCCGAAAGATTGAAAGTAAAAATTGATACATTGGTGGGTAACCCCAAGATGGGTCCGGGTACGCTGGGGACAATTCAGAATCCGGCAACCGCACAGCGCGTTGCTGATGCGCGCACAACTGGTCTGCCCGTACTCCGCGACTCGGCAGAGGTTGGCCAGGCAGGCTTCGATACGGCCCGTACGGCATCACCATTACTGCTGATGGCAACGGCAGCCGATGCTGCAACCTATCACCGTGAGTGGTTTGGTCCGATATCGTTTGTGATAACCGCACAATCGTTTGGTGATGCTGTGCGCGAGGTAGCCGCTACCGTTCGGGAAGCCGGCGCACTGTCGGTCCTGATTTACACAACCGATCCTGATAAAGCCGAGCAGTCGGAACAGGTCCTGGTATCAGCGGGAGCCCCGGTAGCCTATAACTTTAACAGTTTTGTGTGGGTTAACCAGTCGGCAGCGTATTCCGATTTTCACGGTACCGGTGCTAATCCGGCAGGAACGGCATCGTATTCGGATTTAGGATATATCACCGGTCGCTACCATGTGGTTGGCGTGCGCAAGCAGGCTGCATCTGCCTGAGCCCCTTTAACGGGAGGTTTACGCCAATGCCTGCTCAAGATCTGCAATCAGATCTTCGGGATCTTCAACACCAACGCTCAGCCGCACCAGTCCCTGGGTAATGCCAAGGCGTTTGCGCTGCTCGTCGGGCACACTGGCATGGGTCATCGTTATCGGATGGCAAACGAGTGACTCAACGCCACCAAGACTTTCGGCAAGGGTGAAGAGTTTTGTTTTGGCGGTAAATTTCTGTGCGGCCGCCAGCGAGCCAAGCTCAATACTTATCATGCCACCAAATGCCTTCATCTGGCGGGCGGCAATGGAATGCTGGGGGTGACTTTTCAGGCCGGGATAGTGTACAGCCTGAACCTTTGAATGTGTATCCAGAATTTCGGCAAGAGCAAGGGCATTGCTGCTGTGTGCTTCCATCCTAAGGTGTAATGTTTTTGCGGAGCGCAAACACAGCCAGCTTTCAAGCGGACCCGGCACGGCACCGGCGGCATTCTGAATAAAGTGCAGCTGCTCGGCCAGTTCAGAGGTTTTTGTGGCAACAATGCCATGCACCAGATCGCTGTGACCACCAAGGTACTTTGTGGCACTGTGCACAACGATATCGGCACCAAGCGTAATTGGCTGCTGCAGATAGGGTGAAGCAAACGTATTGTCAACAACCATTAGTGCATCAGCCCCGTGCGCGATGGTAGCAACGGCAGCAAGGTCAGTAATGGTCATCATCGGATTTGTTGGTGTTTCGGTGTACACCATTTTTGTTGTGGCAGTGAGTGCCCTGGCTACATTGTCAGGATTGCGCATATCCACGAACGAAAACAGCAGACCAAATTTTTCGTGCATCCGCGTAGCCAGGCGGTAGGTGCCGCCGTACATATCCTCGGCCATAATCACGTGGTCACCTGCTTTCAGCATCCGCAGGACGGCGTCAACCGCTGCAGACCCGCTGCCAAAGGCTATTGCATCGGCAGCTTGTTCCATTGCGGCTAAGCAGGTTTCCCAGCGCGATCGTGTTGGATTCTGGGTTCGGGCATACTCCCACCCCTTGTGTTTGCCAATTTCTTCCTGGGCGTAAGTCGAGGTTTGATACAGTGGTACGGTAACGGCACCGGTGAGTTCGTCAGGTTCCTGGCCAATATGAATGGCCTTGGTAGAAAATTTCACGATGTTGGTTTGTGGTTAACGGCTGAGGTAAAACTTTTCGGCTCTGCGGAAATTAGAGCCCTGAACAGTGCAGATATACACGCCCTCGGGCAGATCAGAAATCGATGAGCTGTATTCATGCTCACCTTTTGATGCATATCCGCTGTACACTTTCTTCATTTCCTTGCCAAGCAGGTTCAGTACGGTTACTTCCAGCTTGTCCTGTTCGGCACCAAGATTTACCCGTACGTTCAGGACGTCGGGAGTTGCCCGAACGGCAATGATTTTGCTCTCAGTCTTGTTTGTATCGGCCGCAAGCACTGTCCGTGATCGGCTGCGCGGTGCGTTTTGTGCTGCTGCCAGAATTATCTCTACGGCGTTGAGTGACGGGATTGAAAGCTGACCGTTGCCATTGAACACCCGAAGGGGTGGCGATACCGATTTCCCACTTTTGTCGGCCCGGACTACCGGCGATGCAGCAATCCCAAGCAGAACTGAAAGTATCAGGCCTGCAAGGAATGTGCGGGTATGGTACGGGCGTTGTTTCATCTTTTATACCTCGTGCCAGCAAAAGTAGCTGTCAGAACACCAATAAAGCAAATAACGTGCAAAAAAAAACGGATCCCGTGGGATCCGTTTTCCTTGTTTGCAGGCTGGCGGTTTTTTACCGTGCAATCACAAACGGGACTGCTTCGGCGTAGTCAGAGCTTTGGATGCGCAGTGAGTACACGCCGTTCGAAAGTGACTGTACCGGAATAGAGAGCGAATATTCGCCGTCTTCCAGAGATTGCCGAATCAGCGTGGCCACAACCTGACCTGCAGTGTTCACCAGTTCGATTGTTGTTGGTGCCGTAACGCCGATACCAAATTCAACAACGGCAACGTCAGAACTTACAGGGTTGGGTGAAGGGGGCTTGACAAAGTGTTTGTTCTTGCTGAGCGAAACTACACGCTTGGTAAGGGCACAGTTAGTGATTTCGGTGCTGCACCCCGATGTTGTGGTGATGAAGCACGGACGGAACAGGTTTACTTCCAGGTCCTGATTCTGTTTGAACTCTTCGGACAGGAGCAGGGTAGTACCAAACGAGAATAAGTTACCATCAGCGCTTAATGGCGTGAAACCGTTGAGCGAGAAGCGTAGGCGTGATTGTGTACCGTTAATGTCGGTCCGTACCGGATCGCTAACCGTCCAGTCACCCGGGAGGTCCAGTTTGGTGATCGAACCCGGCGTAAATGCCATTGAATTGGTTACATAGATCACATCGGCAGTGAGCGACAGGATGCCGGAGCCGGCCCAGTTGGATGAGCTGGCGGAAACAGTAAATCTGGCCGACGGGTCGGTATTGGGGTCGGTTACAGATCCCTGACGGTTGTTGGAGAGCTTAAAGGCAAAGGGTACAACGTATCCAATTCCTCGCAGCTGAACGTAAACGTCGGGGTTGAACTCGGTATTCTGGCCTTCTTCGTAGTTCACAACCTTGATTCGTGCCGAAAACGACCTGTCAGGCCAGGGTGCCGTGTTTGGCTCGTTGGGGATAAACCGTACCACAACACGGTAGGTGGACTGTGCGGGAATCATGAACGGTAGGGTGACAGGCACATTCGAGGCATCCAGGATGTTAACAATCTGGAATACTCCTGCGTCGGCGTCAACAAGTTGCAGGTCACGGATTTCCAGCCTGTTTACACCACCGCCGGTGTTTGAAATGGTGAATTCCATGAGTGGCTGATCACAATTGGCAAGTTGCCGACCGTAATCAATGTCGGTAACCCGAATGTCCGGTCCTGCACAGCTTGCCACATCAAAGCGTTCCGTGGTTTGAGCCGTGGTTGTTAGCACACTGTCAGTACCGTTACCGGGGATGGCATCGTGGGTAACTTCAACAACCAGGTTGCTGCCACCGTTGTAACCGCTTGGGCGGGTGTACTGAACCGGGATTGAAAGGGTGTTGTTCCCGGCAATATGTGAAACGGTGTAGGGGTTGGCCGGGGGCGTGGCAAACGACCATGCGGCGTCTGAGCCGGGGGCTAAGGCCACCGACACCGTCAGGTCCATATTGCCATTGTTGGTGATGACCAGGTTTCTGCTAACAGGCTGTCCTTGCGGTGTTTCCAGACACAAGAGCGAAGCCCCCTGCGTGGTGATTTCTGGAAGAATTCCTTCTCCTTCCAACAGGGCAGACACGTCAGGAATACCGCTTTCCTGCCATACGGGCCTGATGGCCTGGCTGTACGTTTGCCGGTCTGCCGGACGGAATTCAACAAGAACCTGGATAACATCGGCTACCGATACCTTGGGGTTTGTAACGGGGGTACCGTTCTGCATCAGACCGTTAATCTTAAACACAAAGTTGGCATCATTACTTCCGGCGGGCCAGTATTTGGAGCCATCCATAAATGTGACATCGGTAAGTGTAATTGCCTGGTTACCGGAGTTGCGTACTTCAATCAGGGCCTGGTGCAATGTGTTCACCCGACGTTTCAGCCAGTTGTAACCGGTGATGCGCGGTCCAGGCTCCTGCGTACGGCCTGTCCAGGTACTTACGCTGTCAGGTCCGTCGCCGTTGTTTTCAAATACAACGTCTATCGAATCGGTTCCCACAGAGCCACGCTCATAGCAAATTTCTGTGACAACAACTTCCTGCTTGGGTGCTACGCGGATGGGCAATGGCGGTGTTGTGGGTGACGATACCGTAAAGTTTTGTCCGTTATATCCCGTAAGTGCGGTTACCACAAGAGTATCCGATCCGGGGTTCTTTATGGTAATGCCGGGCTGCTTGCACACTTTTTCGTTTACGCCAACGATGCCGGCATTAAAGTTGTCAACTTCGATGCGTGGTATGGCGGCAACGCCAACCAGGGGAAGCCGGAAGGGGGCACATTCGGTGGAGATTTCAATGGTGTCAATATCAAGGTCAGACAGCAGGTTGGTGGTTTCGCGGGTTCCCTGATAGGTGACGTCGAGGGTTACGGTTTCACCGTCCTTAAGTGTAACCGCCGGCGGAATACCATTAGCGGTAATCGAGAAATACGTTCCTGCCAGTACTCTGCTGCGCCGGAGCTCAATGTTACCACCCGTAGTGTTCCGGATGGTGAGCTGTAATGTTTTATTGGTTCCGAGTCGGAGTTTGCCAAAGTCCAGGATCGGTGGTTCAAAGCTGAGCTTTGGTGCAAAGTACTGAATGGTATCGCGGGTGAAATTGCCTGCCCAGTCAGTTACATCAAATTCGCAGTAGGCATCCTTGGATTTATCGATCACTTCCCACTTAAAGCTAAACCGCTTATACGAGTTGTCCTTGGGCAGCGGCGGGTCAGCGGTGATATATACAAGCCGGTAGTTTGTACTGTTCGAACCGAACACCGTGTCGATGCTGAAGACGCCTGTTTCCACCTGATCGGTGTCCCTTGGTGTTGCAAGTGGCGGATCCGGGATGTTGCGTAATTCGGTGGCTTCGTAGGTGAAGTCGCCGCAGAGATCTGTTGAGGTAAGAAGCGGTGGTAATGTGTCTACGGATGTTGTAGGCCTGAACCCTGAAGCTGCGGGCCAGCCATACGAGTCAACATTACCAAAGCCGTAGATATAACCGCCAAATTTAATTTTACCGTTTGTTGTGATGTGGTGAGCTGTTGCTTCAGAGTTGAAGTCGATCTGGGTCCAGTGAAGGTTATTGCCCATGTGATTGTACAGCAGTGTCGGAGCTGCCGCGCGGGGGTGATTCCACACGGCCTTCCCGTCAATCTCAAGGCTTTTCAGGTTGTCAACATAATTAGGGTCAGCGGTGTCAGCCCAAACAATCAGGTTTAGTTTATGAACCATGTACTTGGGATCGGTAGGCGACTGGAAGATTGTGTTAGGGATAAACTGTTCCTGTGGCACCACGTTAATCATGAACGGGTCGTGGAAATCATCGCCGTCAAAGCTGGCAGAACAAGCGTACTGCATCACGAAGATGGGCTTGTCGGCTTCCCACACGCTGTAACCGTTTGTTAGCACCGATGGTGCTGTAGCCTGGGCAAGGTCGGCAAAATCACCGGCACTCATCAGCTTGCCACCACCCTGTCCAAGTAATTTCTTTGTCTTCTTATCGTAGTATTTCAGCGTCCACGTTGTATTGGGCTGTGATGAGATTACGCGGAAAACATCGCCTTTTGCCTTAGGGTTGGAGCCGTTTCTGGCATATTCCACGGTAACATATTTTTTACCCCAGGTTTCAACCGGTGGCGTCATCTCAACCATGTGATCTCGACCGTTGCCGTTTACCAGGAGATTGGGCATGGTGGTCCGATTGTGATACGAGAGCATGCCGATAGGCTTGTTGCTTGTGATTTCGGTGCCGGTAATATCAAACAGACCACGGGTGGTTCCATCACCGGTAACGCAATACACGTCACCCTCTTCCATGGAAACCTGCCATTCATCACCAATCTGCTTGCCCCCCATGGTTTTGGCATAACCCTTACCGGTACCGCGCAGTTTAATGTTGACGACGGTGCCGTTTTCTTTGGCGACAATTACGAAGCCTGCCGGCCACTGGTAGTATTCAGCGAAGTCATAGTACGACGTAACTATGTACTTTTTGCCGAACGCCGACGTAGGAATGGCGAGGAACCCGTCCGACGTAACGTATTTACCGTTCAGCACGTACACCGAAATCGGCTGCGGCGCCGTAATGCGAATCCCTTTCTTTACCACGCGTTCGATCTCGCGCACTTCCCACGACCAGTTGGTTTCGCCCCGTGTGTCGTTCAGGATCCGAACAACATACGGCTCAATATTTCGGCGGTAGGTTTTATCACCGGCGGCATCATATACCGTTACCTCGGTTGAATAGGCGGATGCGATCTGTACGTCGAGTGACGTTACCGGTTGCTGCGGGAAGTCGTTGGCTGGTATTGCTATCCAGAATTCTGTCCCCTGTGAGCCGCCAACAACCTGAATGTGCCCGTCGTCCTTCTTTTGTGCGGACACCTGAACGGCAATCGCCACGGAAATGCAAAAAATAAAAATGCGTATCATTTTATGAAACATAGAAATCCTCCGGTTTCAGATTGTAGTTACGGATGCTACACCATGCTGCCAAAAGTATAATTCACCGACGCTGAATAAGTTACATTCAACACCGGGTATACGGGCTAGGAATACCACACCATTGTGCATTATAACAAAAAGTTTCCATTCGGGTTACGATATTTCAATGGGTGCGGCAAACTTTATTAGGTGGCCGGTACTTCGTACCTTTGTGCTTGGCTTTCACATTACGTTTATTCTAGTGAGTGACATGGAAACAAATACCGCATCAAACCTGGATTTTTCTACCATTACTTTTCCAAACAAACGCCGTCAGGCAGAAGATTTTGTGCCAATTGCCAAGGAAATCCGCCGCGACATCATTAAAATGCTGGTGCGCGCAGGGTCCGGGCACAGCGGAGGGCCCATGGGGTCGGCCGACATCTTTGCGGTACTCTACTTTGGCGGTGTGATGAACTATAATCCCGCAGATATGAATCAGCCGGACCGCGACAGGTTTGTTCTCTCGGCAGGACACATGGCGCCGGTCCTGTATGCGTCGCTGGCAAATGCCGGGTGCTTCCCCAAGGACGAGCTGGGTACACTGCGCAAATTCGGGTCGCGCCTGCAAGGGCATCCCGGACGTGATATGCATCTGCCGGGTATCGAAACATCAAGCGGTTCGCTTGGACAGGGAATCTCCATTGCCGTGGGTATGGCAATGGCCGATAAGCTGGTGGATCGAAACAGCCGGAAAGTGTTTGCATTAACGGGTGACGGTGAGCTGCAGGAAGGCAGTGTGTGGGAGGCTGCAATGGCGGCGTCGAACTACAATCTGGACAATTTCTGCTGGATTATTGATAATAACGACTGTCAGATCGACGGACGGTTGCCCGATGTGATGAATGTGTATCCCATCGACGACAAGTGTAAGGCCTTCGGCTTCGAGACGATTGTTGTGGACGGACACAACCATGCCGATTTGGTAAGGGGCTTTGATTTCTTCCTGGATAACCACAAAAAGGAAACCGGCAAGCCTACCTGCATCATCGCACGGTCATTCATGGGCCATGGCGTGAGCTTTATGAACGACAAGTTTGAGTGGCATGGTAAGCCCCCTTCAAAAGAACAGGCTGAACAAGCTCTTGCCGAACTGGCATAATGACGGTTTACACGATTGATTTTCTCCTCACCGGATTTTATTCCCTACTTCATTCTTGATCATGGAACTTCTTGGACAAAAACCTACTCGCTTTGGCTTTGGTGACGGACTTGTTGACCTGGGCGAAAAGTATGAAAACGTTGTTGTACTTGGTGGCGATATCACCGGTTCGGTGATGACGTCGCTGTTTAAAGATCGCTGGCCTGACCGCTTTTTTTCGGTTGGAATTGCTGAACAAAATGCAACGACCATTGCGGCGGGTCTTGCCCTTACCGGCAAAATTCCGTTCTTTGCCTCATACGGTGCTTTCTGCGCCTTCCGGAATGCTGACCAGTTGCGGATTTCAGTATGCTATAACGAAGCCAATGTTAAAATTGGCGGCGGACATGCCGGTATCAGCGTTGGTCCTGACGGTGCTACCCACCAGGTTCTGGAAGAAGTATCGTTCCTGCGTACGCTGCCACACATGACGCTGCTGGTTCCGTGTGACTACGAGCAGGCCCGCAAGGCAACGGTGGCTATGGGCGAGATGGTTGGTCCGGCATACATCCGCTTTGGCAGGTCGCCGGTGCCGATGTTTACCACCGAGAACACTCCGTTTGAAATTGGTAAGGCATACGTGTACCGCGATGGCACCGATGTTGCACTGGTTGCCAATGGCGCGATGGTATGGGAAGCCCTCACCGCCGCCGATTACCTGGCAAAACAAGGTATTCAGGCACGGGTCATTAATGCACCGTCAGTTAAACCGTTTGATTTTGAAACCATCACTGCGGCAGCCCGCGAATGCGGCTGTATTGTCACGGCCGAAGAGCATCAGCTCCATGGAGGTTTGGGCGGTGCTGTTGCCGAATGTACGGCAAAGAACTTCCCGGTGCCAATTGAATTTGTTGGCGTAAAAGATACGTTTGGCGGCTCCGGCGAGCCCGAAGAGCTGATGGAGAAGTTTGGTCTTACCTGGCGCGAAATCGTGGCTTCGGCCAAGATAGCCATGCAGCGTCGCGACAAGGGCAGCACCGGCGTTCGGGCCATTAAAGATGTCCCGGTTTTCGAATAACATCGCAATCACAGATCCGGTTTTGTTGCGTATCGCGGCAATTGCTCACGATGCAGGTGTGCAATGCTACGTGGTAGGGGGCTTTGTACGCGATGCCCTGCTCCAGAAAGATCGTAGCGATATTGATATTACGGTTATTGGTGATCCAGTTCGGTTCGCTCGGATGGTGGCCGATGCTTTTAAGTCGCAGACGGTGGAGTACGAGCGGTTTCGGACAGCGATGGTTCCGGCCTTTGGTAAGCAAATTGAATTTGTTGGAACCCGGCAGGAGGTGTACCGTGAGGGGTCGCGTAAGCCGATTGTTAAAGAGGGGACACTTGAAGACGACCTGCGCCGGCGTGACTTTACGGTGAACGCTATGGCAGCCTCGCTCTCGGCCGATTCCCTTGGCGATGTTGTTGATTTGTTTCATGGAGCCGAAGATCTCGCCAGGGGGCTACTGGTAACGCCGCTTGATCCGGAAGTTACCATGTCCGATGATCCGCTCCGGATGATGCGGGCTGCACGCTTTGCTTCTCAGTTGCAGTTCAATGTTGACGACGATGTTCTCAGAGCTATCCGTATGATGGCGTCCAGAATTACCATCGTCTCTCAGGAGCGGATAACAGATGAGTTATTAAAGATATTGCAAACCGAACGTCCGTCAGTAGGACTTAAAATTCTCTTCGACACAGGTCTTCTGCAGCACGTCTTCCCTGAAGTCCACAACCTTGCTGGTGTTGACTTAGTGATGAAGGGGGCTCAGGAATACGCCCATAAGGATGTGTTCCTGCACACTCTTAAAGTTGTTGATAATGTAAGCCGTATGTCGGACAACCTGTGGCTGCGGTTTGCAACACTGATGCATGATATTGCCAAGCCCCGTACCAAGAAATTTGTAGATGGGCATGGCTTTACATTTCACGGGCATGAAGACCTTGGAGCCCGGTGGCAGGATAAAATTTTCCGGCGGATGAAACTGCCGCTTGACCAGCTTGATTACGTAAAGAAATTAGTTATGCTGCACCAGCGTCCAATGCAACTGGTTGACGAAGGTGTAACCGATAGTGCAATCCGCAGGCTTGCCGTAAACGCCGGCGACGCTATTGATGACTTGTTTATGCTCTGCAGGGCCGACGTCACCACCAGAAACCCACGCCGGGCACAGCAATACCTGAAGAACTACGACATTGTCCAGGCAAAAGTTCACGATGTTGTAGAGCGCGACAACCTGCGCGCCTTCCAAAGCCCCGTTCGTGGAGAGGAAATCATGGAAATCACCGGACTGGATCCGTCGCGCACAGTAGGCTACATCAAGTGGATGATCGAAGAAGCAATTTTAGATGGCATCATCCCCAACGATCACGATGCAGCAAGAAAGTACATGCTCGCAAATCTCGACACATGGATGGCACAGGCCCCCACCGCACGGTTTTCACGCAGGGGGTAGCGGTCGCCCACACGAAACCCCGTAGGGGCGGATGGCATCCGCCCTCCACAAAACAACAAAACGATAATCCGGTGGGGCAACCCCGCGTGGTCGCCCAAACAAACCACCACCACATCCGGCACCGGGCGCCCGCCGTGCGCCCCTACGGTCCTCTTATCCAAAATCCTGTAAACCTGCCCCCCAAAGCCGCTGGGGTATGGAGCGGCCATGCGCCTTAACATTATGGTAAGTTGGTCTTAAAATCCCAATAAACTTGTTTTAGAAAAAGAACGTGAAGACAGGGCTCGAATAGATTCACGTCACATTTTCATGCCATTCACCACTCTATATCCAAAAGGTATCGAGGACTTTGAGTGATACAGCCAAGATTGCTTGATTTTCGTAGTATTGCGTGGTATAAAGAGTATTGCTAACAAAGTGCAATTGGTTTTTTGCAGAAAATCCAGCAAAGAAAACAATTTTAATGGGGATACAAGTATGAACAACGACACGAACGAAAAGATGATCGAAAATAATAACGGAAGTGGTCAGATTCCTCTTGTTGAGAAGATTCTCAATGAACCCCATTTTATTGACAGCCAGAGGCGAATCGACGAGATCTTACGCCTTCAATCGCTGTTTGAACTTGATGAGCAGCAGGCTGTACTTGTAGGGGCATCCGCTACCGTCGGTGTCCCCGTTACCTACAAATATGCAAAGCAATGAGCTTAAGCAACGGTTGGACAGAGATTTTTACCGATATATCTCGGTCACCATTTGATGTCGCCAGGCAGCGCTATTTACAGTTACTGTAACAAAAAACGGGCAGACATACAATTACATTCTATTCTGGTGCATTTACCAAAAGTCCGTTACCATTTACAGCCTCTATTAACGATGGTGACATAGAAGGTTTAATGAACGCATGCCACGGTTTGGCCACCAAGAAAGAAACGGGTCTTGATCTAATCCTCCATACACCGGGTGGTAGCATTGGCGCAACTGAGGCTATTGTTCATTATCTACGCCAGATGTTTGGTTGCAATATCAGAGTGATTGTACCACAAATCGCCATGTCGGCTGGAACGATGATCGCCCTGGCATCAAAAGAAATTATCCTCGGAAAACAGTCCAGTCTGGGTCCTATAGACCCACAGTTTAATGGTATACCTGCTAACTTGATAATCAAGGAGTTTACACAGGCGCAGCAGGAACTGAGCCAGGATCCCAGTCGTACGCCATACTGGCAAATACGCCTTGCTAAGTATCCAGCAACCTGGTTTTATCAAGCAGAACTTGCAGTCCGGCGAGCAAAAGAAAACGTTCGCCAGTGGTTGCTTTCGAATATGTTTGAGGGAAGAGGTCCGGATGCTGACACTATGGTCAACCATATCGTTACTCAGCTTTCTGACTCCGATGCAAACATGGCTCATGATCGGCATATCCATATAGCTGAGTTACTCGAGTTAGGTATTTGTGTGACCCTCATGGAAGATGATCAGGAATTGCAAGATTTGATACTTGCAGTTCATCATAGCACGTGCCTGACGTTATCAAATACCAACGTATATCGGATTATTGAGAACCATGAAGGACGAGTGAATGTTCTTAGCCACGGCTGACGATCTGAACTGTCTGTCAGTTATTTTATAGGCTGCGCAACGCAACCGGACGGCCGAGCTGTGAAGGTAGGTGGTGATGCATGAAGGTGGAAGAGGTGGGACCCAAAGGGCCGTAGTCCGTCCGTTTGGAATGTTGGCGTGTTTTTGATATGCAGATGGGTTGTGTTCAATGGTTTGTGTTAAACCGCAATGTTACCATTAAACCGTAGGGGCAACCCCACGTGGTTGCCCAGCGTGTACGGTACACACCGTGAATCACACGAAACCGTAGGGGCGACCCCACGTGGTTGCCCTCACGAAACACAATCAAAAACCAGGTTAAAAACCATTGAACTGTCTAGTGCTGGCGTGCGGCCGTGCGCCAGCACGTCTTCCTCGTCAATAATAATGAATCTGGCTCCCCCTCCCTAAACGCGCCTGCGCGTTTGGGGAGGGCGGGGGTGGGGCCGGGGCCTAATCCCGGAAATTTACTATCAGCTTTGTTTTTCCGCTGCCCCAGTCAATGCGTTCCAGCGATGATTTGTTTGCCGGCAGGTTGTAGGTGAGCGACTTGACGTACTGCACCGCCTTGGTACCGTAGATAACGGCACCGGTGCCGGGGAGTACGTCTTCGTCGTTGACCGGACCAAGTGGTATGTTGTTCAGAGTGATTGATGAGTTCATTGATTCGACTACGTCACCGTCTGTAAACTCTACTGCCTGCAACATGGTTACCGTTACTGTAGTTATCATTTTTTTGTCTTTCGACAATGTGCCGGAAATTGTTCCGGTTTTAAGTGATGTCATCTGACTGGTGATTCTATCTCTGCACTCAATAGTTGCCGAAAATGAATCTCCGTTCCAGACCAGTGCATCGCATGGTTCACGAGTCAGAGCGTATGCATTGAGAAAGGTTAAAAAGTTGGAACGGCTACCGTCGGACATTAGAATCGGACCCTTATTTTCTTCCGTCGGTTTAATTGAATAGTCGGCTATCTGAATAAAGAGATACCGCCACGGTGCACCAACAGTGATGGTTGTGGTTGCAGTGTCGATATCCTTGCCTTTGTCAAGGTCGTGCAGAATAATGCCAATCGTGAACTGACCGCCCTCCTCAAAGATGTGGCTGATTGTGCTGTCGCCGGTTACCGATATTGGTTTTTCGGATTCCGGGAAGTACCAGTCGAATCTGGCACGTTTGGGTGCAGTGCCGTTGGTGCGGGCGATGAATTTTACCTTGGCTCCGACATCCACAGTCGTATCTGCAGGCGTTATGGTAAGCCCCTTTCTCATAATTGTGAACCACTTGAAATCAATATATTTATCACTTTTCTTTGTTGGGGCGTTAACCGAGCCATACGCATACAGGCCGACGAGTTTTTCGCCGGTGTTTGTCAGAGTTGCTGTTATGGTGCCGGCTGATGCCGAACCAAATTTGTTGCCGTCAGGCGTGTAGAGTACGGCATCGATCAGGTTGTCGGACGGGTATTGGTACTCGCATGACGGACATCGTACCTGCAGTGAGATTTTTCCGTCGGCATCGGTAAACAGGGTATCACGAGCGGCTGCCTCAAACTCGTTTGTTTCAGGGTTTTTTTGGAAGAGCTGCCATTCCGGAAAGATATCATCTCCGATAGTAGATTTTTCTAATTTCTTCCATTCGGCATCTATTCCCTCGTGGTTAATCATTGCCGTCTTTGCTACGTAACGTATTCTTGGGAAGGGGTGTCCAAGGCTGCTTGCATTAGCCCCGCTGTAATAAGGTGAGAAGGTACTGCCGGCCGGTATTGTGATTTCGCGATTAGTTTTTCCGGGATAGTTCGGGTCGGCAACCCATACCTTTCCCTGACCCGCCTTGTAGGCAATGAGTGCGTGACCACCCACTTCGCCCCGAATTGTCACATATTGAGGCTTACCGGTAATCTTCATTCCATACACAAACGAGAGGTAGTGCAAACTGTCGGCCGAGTACGCCGACGTACCAACACTATCGAACCGCTTCAGCCATACAACTCTGTTATCCCAGTCGAGTTTCGACTGTACAACCGATGCGAGCCGGTAACCGCGTGAGTTGTCCTGCCACAGCTTCGGGTTTTCAGTCATACTGTAGCGGTTATACAGTGCCGGCAGGTGTTCCCGCTGTTTCTTCATCGTGAAGTACCACATTGCCGATATTGACTGCCCGGCACAGTGTCCGCCCGGTGCGATATACGACCCGTAGTTGGTGAACTCCCAGTCGTCTACACCCGGCGTAAAATTCGTATTCTGGATTCCCGAGAGTTCATTCTTATCTACCGAGGCTACAATAAGATCGACGTATGACTTTGAGCCCTGAATTCCCCCCTTGGTACCATCAGACAGACGCCTGCCTTCTACGTGGGCCGTGAGCAGGGTGATGGCATCATTTGCGAGTGACGATGCCGGAATGCCTTCCAGCTCGCCTGTTTCTTCGTCATAAAAGAAGCCCATTGCAAAGTGGTTTGGCGGCAGTGATATCGGAATGGTGATGGTAAAGGGGCTTTTGGCATAGCCCCCTCCGTTATCAATCCGAATCAGTGGTGTTAACGGGTTGAATGCGGTACCAAACGTATGCTTTACTACCGGTGCCGCCGAAACCGTGAAATGGACACCCTGCGAAAAGGCATCTGCGGGAGTGGTGATGGTAATACCGCCGGCGGCTGGTGACGATGAAACTGAGCCCCCTCCCGGCGGAAGCGAAAACGATTCGGATGCCGCACGGTCGCCTACGGTGATCGTGCCCGCATTCGGGTCGGAAGGTGAAACCGGAGAGTCGGTGGGGCAGCCTGTAAGTAACAGTGCAGCTATCGCTATTGCAAAAGCGGAAATGGTAGTACGCATGCGAGATTTTGGTGTGTGAACGATACTTACAAGTTAGATTTTGCTCCTGTCCGGAACAATGACTTTTGTCACACTGTACGCGTAAAACCGGAGGGTTTATAGTCACTTCACTCTGTCGGATAAGTAGCTTTGTACAACAGATTAGTGAGAATCACTGAAGGAATATCGTGGCATCGATAATAGAGTACGGTGGCATTACTCCCAAACTGCATGAATCGGTATTTGTGGCTCATGGCGCCGTTATTCTGGGCGACGTTGAGATTGGTGAACACAGCTCGGTATGGTTTAACTGCGTGCTGCGTGGCGATGTACACGAAATCCGTATTGGCAGCCGTACCAATATCCAAGATCTTACCATGTGCCATACCACCTATAACAAACATCCGCTGCATATAGGCAACAACGTTACTATCGGACACCATGCGATGCTGCATGGATGTACCGTTGGCAACAGTGTTCTGGTAGGCATGCAGGCTACGTTGCTTGATGGATCGGTGATCGGGAATTACAGCATGGTGGCCGCAGGTACCGTTGTACGGCAGGGCTTTGTTGTGCCTGACGGTGTTCTGGTTGCCGGTGTACCCGGCAAGATCATCCGTGAGCTTACGCAGCAGGAACGTACGTTTCTTGATGAAAGTGCGCAAAACTATATCGACTACATTCACAGTTACCGAAATCATTACAACGTTAGAACTCAACGGGGGCACCAATGAAAAAAACAAAAGCATCGCTCGGCGGAGCACTTACCACGATATTAATCTTTACTGCCATCGGTGTGCTTGGAATGGCGTTCGCCGGCTTCTACACCGGTGAATGGCTGTATTTTGTGGCCGGCGGACTCTTTGCAATTAGCGGTGTAAGCGGCGTGTTTGTTGTGAGGGCATTGCGGGCTACCATTGAAAAGAACAAGTAAGCGATACCAGGATAAAAACAAAATAGGTTACAATAAATATAATGAATTCACTGCTGCCCAATTTCAGATCTGAGGTAAGCATATCCGTTCACACTGCTGAATCGGAACAGATGCTCATCCTGAACGATCCGTATGGTATTGCCGACGGACCCATCATGCTGCACCCCGACATGGTGCATATTCTGGAACATTGCGATGGCGAAACATCCTGGGAAGCATTTGCTGACGCCATGGGAATCCCGGCCGACAGTGCCGAGATTGCCAATGCAAGGATGTTTATCCGGCAACTGGATACCATGGGCTACTTTGAAACACCCCGTCTGGCTGAACTCCGCACACACATGGAAAACGCCTGGAACAGCAGTTCTCTCAGACCTCCCGTTTGCGCCGGAAGTACCTATCCCGCAGACCCCGACGAGCTGAAACAACTGCTGGATACCATGGACTCCCTGAACAGTCAGCCCGCACAGCCCTGCTCCGCCGCACTTGTCCCGCATATTGACTTTCGGGTAGCAGGCCAGGCATACGCCCACGGACTTCAGGCAATTCGTGGCCTGAATGCCGACATTGTTTTCATGATCGGTACCTCGCATTACTGGGCCGATACCATGGTGATCCTTACCAACAAATCATACACCACTCCGCTGGGGACGCTGCAGACCGACACCCACGTTGTTGATGAACTTCGCACAGAACTTTTGGGAAAGGGGCTTGGGCTTGCCTCCACTGATGTTGCCCATAAACCCGAACATTCACTTGAACTCCACGCAGTGCTCCTCCAGCACGTGTACCCGTCACGCCCGATCAGAGTTGTACCCGTCCTGGTTGCCGACACCGGGCTGGACCCTAATGAAGCAGCCCGACAGATGCAGGCTGTTGCCGAAGCATGCCGGACCGTTGCCGGCCGGTGCACCGGGAAAGTTGGCTGGCTTATCAGCGGCGATATGTCGCACTATGGCCTCCGGTTTGGTCATAACCAAGCCGCTGAAACCATGGTGCAAGGCGTCCACGATACCGACGCCGAACTGCTGAACCTGCTTGCATCCGGTGATACCAGCAGCTTCCATACCCGTATCTCCAACAGCGGAAACTACACCAACATCTGCGGCTACGTACCCCTGATGGTAGGTTTGCAAGCCTGCAACGCCGGCACCGGCACAACCATGCACCATGCACTATGGAACGATGCCGAAACCGGCAGCGCCGTCAGCTTTGCCGTGATGTCATGGTAACGAAACCATAGCCCCCTCCAAAAATTCCTTTCCCTCCTTGCCGATTATCCAAACTTTCCGTACTTTTGCAGGCTCTAATCGTTTCAACGTATTATCAAAGCTCCCCGTGGGGAGGACTTGTATGTCACATAACCAGAAAATCACAAATTCACTGCGCAAGGAAGATGCCACGCACAACTGGTGGGTGGTAGATGCTGCAGGGCAGACAGTAGGCCGCCTGGCAACCCAGGTAGCCACACTTTTACGCGGTAAGCATAAACCTGACTTTACCCCTCACGTTGATAACGGCGACTTTGTTGTTGTTATTAATGCAGAGCAGATTGTTATGCAGGGGAAGCGTGCCGAGCAGAAAACGTACTTCCACTATACCGGATACCCGGGCGGTGGCAGGGTGCGGACGTTTAAGGATCTTAAGGAAAACAAACCCGAAGAGATCGTAGAACTGGCGGTACGTGGCATGCTGCCGAAAACCAGCCTTGGCCGTGCCATTGGCAAGAAGCTCAAGGTGTACCGCAGCAGCGAGCATCCGCACGAAGCACAGCAGCCCAAACCATTTGCCCTAAAGGCCTGATACCGACATTAACTGAACGAGAATAGCATGAAGACATATTCAGGAACCGGACGTCGGAAAACAAGCGTAGCCCAGGTACGGCTGATGAGCGGTACAGGCAACGTACTGATTAACCGGTCAGCTCTGGAAGATTATTTTCCAATTGAAACATACAGGCAGGACGCACTGCTGCCCATGGTATTAACCGGCACCAATAAGCAGTTCGACGTGAACGTGAACGTTCGCGGCGGTGGCAAGGCCGGTCAGGCAGGAGCCGTACGCCTTGGCGTTGCCAGGGCGCTGCTGGATTACAACGAAGAGTTCCGTACCGTGCTGCGTCCGGCGGGCGTACTTACCCGCGACCCCCGTATGGTTGAGCGTAAAAAGTACGGTCAGAAAAAAGCACGGAAGCGCTTCCAGTTCTCCAAGCGGTAATGCTTACCTGCACTGTCCGCCGGGTTTCCCTGCGGACAGTGCGTTTACACAGAAATTACAACACCATGCCTGTGGAGACAAAGCCACGGACGCCCCTCGGGGGTGCGGCTGCGTTGACGAAGCAGGCACACGATTATCCACCAATTTACTCGAGGTTTACTATGGCGGTTGTCACCGTCGAAGCTCTTCTGGAAGCCGGCGCCCATTTTGGACACCTGACGCGCCGCTGGAATCCCAAAATGCGCAACTTCATCTTCATGGAGCGTAACGGGATCCACATCATTGATTTACGGAAAACCCAGCTCTTGCTGGATATAGCACGCGAGGCTGCCTACGATGTGGCATCGCACGGTCGCGGTGTTCTCTTTGTAGGCACCAAGAACCAGGCGCGTCCCGCCATTGAAGCAGAAGCACGCCGGAGTGGTTCGAATTACGTCAGCGAGCGCTGGCTGGGCGGCATGCTTACCAACTTTAGCACCATCCGCAAGTCCATCAAACGTTTGAGCGCCATCGACAAAATGGAAGTTGACGGCACCTTTGAGAAGATTACCAAGAAGGAACGGTTGATGCTGAGCCGCGAACGCGAACGTTTACGTAAGGTGTTTGGCGGTATCGAAGACATGACGCGGATCCCGGGTTTGCTGTTCGTGGTTGACACCAAGCGTGAGCACCTGGCAATCAAGGAAGCCAAAATCCTGGGCATCCCCGTGGTTGGCATCGTTGATACCAACAGCGATCCCGAAGAAGTTGATTATCCGATACCTGCCAATGACGACTCGATTCATACAATTGACATCATGGCAAAGGTGATTGCCGATGCCGTGCTCCAGGGCAGGGAAATTGCCCGCGTAAAAGCCGCCGATACCGCAGCTTCCGGCGAAATGCTCGCCAAGGAAACCGAGCAGACAGATGACGGCAAGGTACGCCGTCAGATGCGCGGCCGACGCAAGGCAGAGTCGGGCGAAGCCGAGGGCTAAGCCCCGACCCAAACGCCGGGCCGGCACCCGCAACCCGTACCACCGGCACGGCATTACTCTTCAACAAGTTTTAACGATTATCACAACGGAATAACTACCATGGCAATAACTGCAGCAGATGTAAAAGAACTGCGCGATAAAACAGGCGCCGGAATGGCGGACTGTAAACGAGCCCTTGAAGAATCGAACGGCGATACCCAGGCAGCTATCGAATGGCTGCGCAAACGCGGTGCTGCCTCGATGGCTAAGCGTGCCGACAGGCAGGCTAAAGAAGGTGTTGTGGTTACATTAACAACGCCGGATTGTAAGACGGCATCAATAATTGAACTTAACTGCGAAACCGACTTCGTGGCACGCAACGAAGATTTTGTTGCCTTTGCCAATGCCATCGCACAGTGCGTTCTGGATAACCCGGTGAAAACCGAAGACGACGTGTGGGCGCTGAGTTACAACGGAACACCCCTGAAGAATATGCGTGACGAAATTCTGGCAAAGTTCTCTGAGAAGATCGAACTGAGCCGGTTTGAACACGTTACCACCAGCGGTTACCTGACCGACTATGTACACATGGGTTCGCGCCTGGGTGTACTGGTAGAATTTGCACCCGCAATATCGAACGATAATGCCAAGCCCCTTTCCCGTGACATCGCAATGCAGGTTGCCGCCATGGCTCCCGGCTTTGTTGAACGCAGTCAGGTAAACACCGACGTGCTTGCCAAGGAGCTCGAGATTTACAAGCAACAGGCAATGGAAGAAGGTAAAAAAGAAGATATTGCCGAGCGCATCGCCCAGGGCAGGCTTGGCAAATTCTATGAAGAAAACGTCCTTGTAGAGCAAACCTTTATTAAAGACTCTGCCAAAAAAGTCAGTGATGTTGTAGCTGAAATCGGCAAACTGGAAGGCAGCACCATTTCGGTTGTGAGCTTCCGCAGATATAACGTTGGCGAATCTGTTTAACACCCGGAACCACCACTGATGCAGCCACGATATCGCAGGGTACTGTTAAAACTGAGCGGAGAATCACTCATGGGGTCGCAGTCCTTTGGGATCGACCCCATCGTAATTCGCAGCTATGCCGAAGAGGTCCGCTCAATCGTGGAATTAGGCGTTCAGGTGGGAATCGTGCTGGGCGGCGGCAATATCTTTAGAGGTGTACAGGCTGCCGCTGCTGGGATCGACCAGGTATCGGGCGACCACATGGGCATGCTTGCCACCGTCATTAACTGCATTGCACTGCAGAATGCACTGGAAGCTCTTAGTGTGCCGGTACGACTGCAGACGGCAATCAGAATGGAGCAGGTGGCCGAAACCTTTATTCGCCGTCGCGCTCTGCGTCACCTTGAAAAAGGCCGGGTGGTAATCTTTGGCGCCGGTACCGGCAATCCCTACTTTACCACCGATACCGCTGCCGTACTCCGTGCCAGTGAAATCGATGCCGATGTGGTGCTCAAGGGGACGCGGGTTGACGGCGTGTACGACAAAGACCCCGAAAAGCATGCTGATGCCGTGAAGTTTACCACGATTTCGTATTCCGATGCGCTGCAGCGCGGCCTCCGGATTATGGATCTTACAGCAATCACCATGGCACAGGAAAACAAGAAACCCATTGTAGTTTTTAACATTAACGGGCGCGGGAACCTGCGCAAGTTGGTTACGGGCGACGACGTTGGGTCAACCGTCCTCTGAGCCCGCCCGCACCTACTGATTACTGTCAACGATAAAAGGGAACTACCATGCCAGTACAGGATATTGTAAAAGCTTCGTCAGACCTGATGAAAAAATCCGTGGAACACTTAGAACAACAGTTTGCCAAGGTGCGCACCGGCAGGGCGTCGGCAGCACTGGTGGACTCGGTGCGCGTGGACTACTACGGATCGCCCACGCCAATCAGTCAGGTGGGCGGTATCAGTACACCCGATGCCCGCACACTGGTTATTCAGCCCTGGGATGCCGGTACCGTATCGGCCATCGAAAAAGCCATCCTGGCGGCCAACCTTGGTTTAACCCCGCAGAGCGACGGACAGATAATCCGCATTACCGTGCCGCCACTGACCGAGGAACGTCGGAAAGACATCGTTAAACAGTGCAAAAAAATGGCAGAGGATGCCAAATTAGCCGTACGAAACGTCCGCCGTGATGCCAACGAAGACCTCAGGAAAGCCGAAAAAACCGAGCACTTCTCCGAAGACGAACGCAAACGCGGTGAAGACGACGTCCAAAAAAACACCGACCGCTTTGTAAAAGACATTGACCACCTGCTTGCCGAAAAAGAACAGCAGGTCATGAACGAATAACATGTCGGACGCCGGCACTCCGAACACGCCACTTGCCGTTGTACTCCTCTCCGGTGGCATGGACTCCTGTGTAACCCTTGCCCATGCCATTGAAAGGGGCTTTGGTATCGCGGCACTCCATGTGAACTACGGCCAGCGCACGCAGCAGCGCGAACTTCAGGCCTTTACCGATATCTGCGAATACTACGGTATCAGCCGCACCCTGGTGGTTAACATCTCGCACCTTGCCCAGATTGGCGGCTCTGCGCTTACCGATACCGGCATTGATGTTCCGCCGGGTGACCCCGAATCTGCACGCATCCCTGTAACCTACGTACCCTTCCGGAACGCCAACATCCTTGCCATTGCGGTAAGCTGGGCCGAAGTTCTCGGCGCCGACGCTATCTTTATTGGTGCTGTAGAGGAAGACAGCAGCGGATACCCCGACTGCCGTGAAGTCTTCTTCCGCGCCTTTGAGCAGGTTATTGCCACCGGCTCTGCCACCGGCAGTACCATAAGCATCCACACCCCGCTGCTCCACCGTACCAAGGCCGACATTGTAACAATGGGAATCGGCCTGAGTGCTCCTCTGCACCTAACATGGTCGTGCTACCAGAACAACACCTATGCCTGTGGCACGTGCGACTCCTGCATGCTCCGCCTGAAAGGCTTCGCCGCTGCCGGTATGACCGACAGTATTGTATATCAGCCCTAAACCGGAACGCTTCAGTAAAAATACCGCCTTTCGGGTATTGTGTCATGACCCGAAATTTCAGGTTTCCGGCTGCCTTTGAAAAAAAGTTACGGACTGTTTGAAAAATACGCGTATAAATACTGAACGCTGGGGATTTTGAATTTTCAATATTTGCTCTCTGATTTTTGGGGGGGCCCTGAGATTTATGGTACATACGTCACGGAGCCTTGCCATCATAACTGAAGCGAGGGACTATGAACAAACTTTGTTTACGTTTTCTTTTCGTTTTCTGCTTTGCTGCCACGGCTGCACTTGCGCAAACACAACTCCCGTGGAGTGTTGTTGGCAGTGGCGGTGGTATAGGAGCCCAGGCCGGACAGCGTCTGCTGTCGGGGACAATAGGCCAGCCCCTTATCGGCATTGTTGCCGTTACCAATGGCAGCAAGCTTAGTCAGGGTTTCTGGCTCCCCATTCCTGACACCCTGGTTTCAGTTTCCGAAAGTGACGGCGGCACCCAACTGGCTGCCGATGTTACCAACTATCCAAACCCGTTTTCCAGTACCACCACCATCCGGTTCAGTACGCCTCTTGAGGGCGCCATCCAGGTTAATGTTTATGACCTGGCCGGCAACCGTGTGCGGTCAATCCGCACCGAGCTGTCGCTTGCCGGTGGTCAGGAAATCGTGTTTGACGGATTAACCGACAACGGTGCTCCCCTCGGGTCGGGCACCTATCTCTACGAGGTAACCGGCATTGGTCTCGACGGCCAGCCGTTCCGTAAGATTCAGCGACTCACCATCGTTCGGTAATTCGTTTCCGTTTATCAAGCAAGAAAAGAAATTAATTTATCACAGCCGTTTTGGGATTTATTATGACAAAAAGAATACTTCGCCTTGGTTTGGTAATGCTCCTGTGCAGTGCGTTACTATGGACAGCGCTTCCCGCGCAAGCCCAGATCACCAGACAGGTCTCGTATCAGGGTCTGCTAACGCAGCCCACCGGTTTGCCGGTAGCCGACGGACAGTACCAACTGTACTTCAGGCTATTCGATGCAGCCACCGGCGGAAACCTTGCCTGGGAAGAAACACAGGCTAACGTACAGGTTACGCGGGGTCTGTTCAATGTGTACTTAGGCAGTGTACAGTCACTTGCCCCGATAACCTTTGACACCCAGTACTGGCTTGAGGTGGGCATTGTGGGCTCCGGGCCCTTTGAACCCCGCACCAGACTGGCAGTTGTGCCCTATGCCATCCATGCAGAGCATGCCGATGTTGCACACAAACTGTCGGACGATGCCTCGGGCTTTGTGAAAAGTCTGAACACGTTGCAGGGCGACGTCCACATTAAAGGCGAAGGCGGTATCACCGTAACATCAAGCGGCGATACCATTGTGCTGAGCAGCAACATTGTTGTGAATGCCATTCAAACCATTAACTCGCCTCAGGGAACGGTGGCCATAACAAATCCCAATGGCCCCACCACCAGCGTGGATGTTGCCGACGGCGGTATAACCTCCAACAAACTGGCCGATGGAGCAGTAACCTCCATTAAGCTGGCAGTGAATTCTGTTGGAACCACCAACATTCAGGACGGAGCAATAACACTTACCAAAATTGCTCCCGGTGTAATCCCGACCACACTGCCACCCAGCGGTCCTGCCGGTGGTGACCTTACAGGTACCTATCCCAACCCGACAATTGCACTGAATGCCGTGAACTCGGCCAAGATTGCCGACGGCTCTGTAAATACTGCCGACCTTGCCGACAACTCGGTATCAACGGCTAAGCTGATTGACGGATCGGTAACCACATCAAAAATTGCAGACCTCTCGGTGACCAACGCAAAACTGCAACCGAGTGGTGTAACAGCCGGTACCTACGGTTCTGACCTGCTGGTACCAAGAATTACGGTTGACGACCGCGGTCGGATCACCTCCGTAACCCAGGTGTCGATCCCCGACATCCCATACACCGGCCCTGCCGGCGGTGATCTTACCGGCACCTATCCCAACCCCGTGCTCAAGCCCCTTATCGTCACCAACGATAAGATTGCCAATGGTGCTATTACCAACAGCAAGCTGGGCGTGAACTCGGTAACATCATCGAACATTGTTGACGGTACTATTACCGCCGCCGACATTGCTCCTGGTGTAATTCCTACCACGTTACCACCAAGTGGTCCCGCCGGCGGTATTCTGGCAGGTACCTATCCCAACCCGTCACTTAACGTTACCCAGGGCAACCAGGTAATGTCGGCCATCAACGCCGGTACCACCACAACCCCGCTGAGCGATGCCCGTTTAAATAACGTTGGCACCCCGGGCACCTACGGGAGCGTTTCTCAAATTCCGATCATCACCACCGATGCCAAGGGGCGGGTAACCAATGTTGCCACGGCAACACTCGGACCGTCCACACCAACCGGCCCTGCCGGCGGTGACCTGACGGGTACCTATCCCAACCCGATGATTGGCAATGGTAAGGTTACCAATACCAAACTGGCTGCAGATGCTGTAACATCTGACAAGGTTCTTGACGGAACGATTTCAACTGATGATATTAAGGACGGTACCATTGGCGCCGTTGACATTGCTCCTGGTGTTATCCCCACCACTCTGCCGCCCAGTGGCCCTGCCGGCGGTGTTCTTGCAGGAACATACCCCAATCCGGATCTGGCAACCACATCAGGCAATCAGGTCCTGGCAGCATTAAATGCCGGTACAACCACCGGTACCTTAACCGATGCACGCCTGAGCAATGTTGGTACTGCCGGCACCTACGGCTCATCGTCACTTATTCCGGTGATTACCACCGACGCAAAGGGCCGCATTACCGGCGTTACCACAACAACAATTTCATCGGCAACGCCAAGTGGTGCTGCCGGTGGCGACCTTACAGGCACATACCCCAACCCGGAAATTGGCGCCGGCAAGGTAACCACACCCAAGATTGCCGATGGTGCTGTAACAGAGCAAAAACTTGCTACCGGTGCAGTAACATCCACAATCATTCAGGATGGTACAATTCAGGCAGGCGATATTGCTTCGGGCGTTATCCCAACAACATTACCGCCGTCAGGCCCGGCAAGTGGTGATCTTGCAGGCTCCTACCCGGCACCAACAATTAACGTGAACGCTGGCAACAGCGTTCTGAATGCCTTAAATACCAGTGCCACCGGTACCATCAACCTGTCACGCTTTGCACTCTCCGGTGTTACACCCGGCACCTACGGTAACGGAACTGCCGGCATGGTACCAAGTCTGCAGGTTGACCAATACGGTAGAATTACCACCATCGTAGAACAGGCAATTATGAATGCCATCCCTGCAGGCCCCGCCGGCGGCGACCTTGCAGGTAACTATCCCAACCCGGTATTAAACCCGACGGCAGCAGCCGGTGGCCGTATGGTAACCGGTATTCGGAACACCTACCTAAACGGTAACACCGATATTAACACGCCAAACAACGTTGTTGTTCTGGACAATTCAGGTAGGCTCCCGGCCGCAAACGGTTCGCTGATTACCAACCTTAACGTCAATAATGTCACCTCAGGTGTCCTTCCCATCCAGTATGGCGGTACAAACTCCGGTTCATCACTTGTTAACAACCGGCTGATGTGGTCAAGCAGCGGTCAGATTGTTGAAGCTCCACCGCTCTCGGCCGGACAGTTCTTTATTGGCACGTCACCAACAACGGCTCCGGCAGGTGGTACCGTTGTAGCAGGTAACGGTATCAGTGTTACCTACACTGCACCAAACCTTGTGGTAGCCAGCACCAGCGCCCGTATCCTTCCGGGATCGGCAGATAACCAAACAGTACGCTGGGATCATCTGAACCAGCAATGGGTACCCAACGCAAACATCACCGGTACGGCAGCAGGCCTTCTCACGGCAGCCGATCTTGTTGTAACCGGCACAACAAATCTGCAGGGCAACAGCTCGGTAGGTTCCAACGCCAATACCATGAACGGTTTTGGTACAGGTGCCAATGCCAATAATACCATTGGTTCGCCAACGGCAACCAACAGCATTCACGGTGTAACCAACATCAACACCCTGACCAATGCAGCAACCAATATTGGTAACATCTCAAATCCTGCTTCAAGCACAACAATCAGCGTTGGCTCTGCAGGCAACCTTACACTGAACGGTATCGTCAATGGTCCGCCAAGCAACTTCCTGTTCCTTGATGCCTCGAACCATGTACGGACCGCAGCCGCATCAGGTCTGGCACAGGAAGGCATCGTCTTCGAAAACAGCGCCTTCCGTCTGGGCGGCACAACAACAACAGCAAATCCATTCCTGGTTGACCGGTTTGTTAACCTGGACGTTCACCGTTTAACCTTTACACGCCTTGGCGGTACCGGTGAAATGATGTTTATGGATGCCGGCAGCAATGAACTTCGGGTTACCGCTGCTACCAACATCAATACAATCGGAGCACAGCTCACCACCATCGGTTCGCCAACGAGCAACACCGTTATTGGCGGTCTGCTGGATCCGCGCGGCATTATCCAAAACACAGTGGGTGATGTTGTCATCCAGGACGTAACAAAAATTATCGGCGCAACCGAAATCAACGTCGGCACCGACTTCGACACCCGCATCGGCAATCAGCCGGGTACGGGTGCAGGCGCACAAAACTTAATCATGGCAGTGGGTCCGACAACCGGTGAATACTACATGCACAACATGAAGACCGACGCTACGCCGCTGTACATGGTAACAGAAAACTCACTTGAACAAGTCAAGAAGAAACTGCTGGCCGACATGGCCGACGAAGGCATCCAGTATCAAAACGGTGCCTTCCGCCTGGGTTCGGGTGCTTCCACACCAAATCCGACAGAAACCAAACACTATCTGGAAGACAGATATGTAAACCTGAATACCTTCGGCATCAACTTTACCGACGGCTCGCTTGGTAACCCGGGCACAACCTTTGTACAGTTCGATGGCGATAACGGCGGTGCCCCGCTGGTAACTGTAGAAGCACTCTCAAACATTAACACCGTGGGTGCCTTTAACACCAATATTGGTAACAGCACCGGTACAACCACCATCATGGGTCCGACCTTTGTAAACAATACCGGTAATGACTATACCCAAATCGGTAACGGCACCGGCGGTACCGGCAACGTAGGTATCGGAGAACCGGCAATCGGAACACACCTTCTTTCAATTAACGGTATTCCTCAAGTAGCAGGTACGGCAACGCCAAACGTTCGCATTGACCACCTGGGTGGTGATGCCTATACAACAGCGTATGTTGACAATACTACCAACGGTGTGCTGACGGCCGATGCCAACGGCGACATGATTAAGTGGGATGAAAATACATTCCTGAATCCATTCGCATGGCGAGTGATTGGTAATAACCATCCGATTACAGATGGCGTTAATAACCTGATGGGTACGCTAACATCTGACCATGTACACTTCATTACAAACAATCTTCCTGTAATGACGATGTCCGGCACCGACCAGACACTCGGTATTGGCGCACTGCCCACGGGAACCTTCCAGGTAGAAGTAACAAACAACGTTGCATCGAATGGACTCGGCGTTCAAACCACTGCAGCGAACGGCGTCGGCTTGTCTGCATTTGCATTAAACTCCGGCGGCGTAGCAATCACTGCCGATGCATCTGATGCCGGTGTCGTTGTTGGCTCTGTCACTTCACCAATTAACGGTGCAGAAATCTCTGCTACCGGCATTGGTGTTTTAATACCTGGTATAAGCGGCTCTACGCCTACAATAGGCATCTCGATGGATAATGTTTCGAATACATCACTCCTTATCACCAACGGTGCAACAGCTATCGACGCTGAAGGCGATGTGTACATTAATGATAATTATTTTGGCAATGTAGAGATTAATGCTCAAACAACGTCAGGGGGCTATGTTGCACTTGGCAACGGTACGGGTAGCGGTTCAACAAACGTAGGTATAGGCATGGTACCGGGTTCAGGCTACACCTCTAGTCATTCCACACCTTACACCGCAAATCCTGTTCTTGATGTTAATGGCGATAACCTTGGAACACCGAACGTGCGTCTAGCCTCGCTTCAAACAGCTTCTCCGACAGGGTTTGATGTCTTGATTGACAAGATTGTCATTGCCGATAACAACGGCGTCCTCCGCTCATTTGCACCGGCAGCCGAACAAGGCGTCTCCCTTGCAAACGAAGGAGGCAACACCCGCTGGCGTCTTGGCGGTTTGCTAAACACCGATGTACCATTTACCGCACACCGCTTTGTAAACCTTAACGCAAACAACTTAACATTTACCGCAAATGCCGGTGCAAATAATCTTGTAACCCTTACCGGCGGCGCCAACGGTGCAGTAGGTATCGAATCGTACGGTACCGGCTTGGTAAACATCAATGCAAATGGTAACGAAGGAACTCAAATTGGTAACGGTATTGGTTCCAACGGCAACGTAGGTATCGGTGAAGCAGCCATTGCTTCGCGCCTGCTCACCATCAACGGTACAGCTCAAACAGCAGCGGTTGCAACGCCAAACGTTCGCATTGACCACCTGGGTGGTGATGCCTATACAACAGCGTATGCTGACAATACTACCAACGGTGTGCTGACGGCCGATGCCAACGGCGACATGATTAAGTGGGATGAAAATACATTCCTGAATCCATTCGCATGGCGTGTGATTGGTAATAACCATCCGATTACCGATGGCGTTAATAACCTGATTGGTACAATTTCAAACAACCCGATTCACTTCATTACAAACAATACACAGCATTTCACACTGTCAGCAACAGGTGCTCTAACACAAGAAGCAAGTGCCGGCCAGGTAACCTTTACCGGCAACGTTGACGCAACCAACGGCTTGGATGTCACGAACGCAGACCTCACCGTTGGCGGTACGCGCTTCACCGTTGATGATGCAACCGGTAACACGCACACTGATGGTGATCTTGATGTTGATGGCAACACCACTCTTGGTGATGCTCCAACGGATACACACACCATTCTTGGCGTAACCAGCGTAAACGTAACCGGCAATGCGACAACGCAGCTTGGCAACGGTACGGGTAGCGGTTCAAACGTTGGTATCGGCATGGTACCTGCAGGACCGTATTCATCGGGTCACGGTGTTCCGCTTGTTGCAAACGTTGTATTGGACGTTAACGGTTCTGCCGGAACTCCGAACGTTCGCATTGCATCGCTGGGCGCAGCTTCTGCACCAATCTATGATGCTACAATTGACCAGTTCGTAATCGCTGATAACAACGGTGTACTCCGCGGCTTCAACCCGGCAGCCGAACAAGGTGTATCACTTACGCCTGAAGGCGGTGCAACCCGCTGGCGCCTTGGCGGTTTGGCAAACACCGATGTACCATTTACGGCTAACCGCTTTGTAAACCTTAACGCAAACAACTTAACATTTACCGCAAATGCCGGTACAAATAATCTTGTAGCCCTTACCGGCGGTGCCAATGGTGCAGTAAGTATCGAATCATACGGTACCGGCTTGGTAAACATCAATACAACTGGTAACGAAGGAACTCAAATTGGAAACGGTACCGGTGCTAATGCCAACGTTGGTATTGGTGAAGCAGCCATTGGAACGCACCTGCTCACCATTAATGGTACACAACAAACAGCAGCAGTTGCCACACCTAACGTACGTATTGACCACCTAGGTGGTGCTGCCATCACAAACGCATACGCACACCCCGATGCCAATAACGGTATCCTGACGGCCGATGCAAATGGCGACATGACCAAGTGGGATGAAGCTACTCTCATTGGCACATTCGCATGGTTGCGCACAGGTAACACCATTACTGACGGAAATAACATCCTGGGTACACTGAATGGAACAGGTATTGACATTCGCACGAACAACACCACGCACTTCACCCTGACCTCTGGCGGGGCGCTAACACAAGCAGCATCCGCAGGTCAGGTAACATTTACCGGCAATGTTGACGCAACCAACGGCCTGGATGTCACGAACGCAGACCTCACCGTTGGCGGTACGCGCTTCACCGTTGATGATGCAACCGGTAACACGCACACTGATGGTGACCTTGATGTTGATGGCAGCACCACTCTTGGTGATGCAGCAACCGACAGCCACACCATCCTTGGTGCCACGAATATCAACACCACGCTTACAGCAGCAACTACAATCGGTAGTGCAACAGCCGGTACATTCTCGGCTCAGAGTGCAACAACCGTTGGCTTAACAGCCGGAACAACGGCAAACATCGCCTCGGCAACTACCAACGTAAATACCGGTTCAGGTAACGTAAACATCGGCAATGCTGCCGGCACAAACACCGTGCTCGGTTTAACCAATATCAATGCAACCGGTACTGCCTCGACCCAAATTGGAAACGGTACCGGTGCTAATGCCAACGTTGGTATTGGTGAAGCAGCCATTGGAACGCACCTGCTCACCATTAATGGTACACAACAAACAGCAGCAGTTGCCACACCTAACGTACGTATTGACCACCTAGGTGGTGCTGCCATCACAAACGCATACGCACACCCCGATGCCAATAACGGTATCCTGACGGCCGATGCAAATGGCGACATGACCAAGTGGGATGAAGCTACTCTCATTGGCACATTCGCATGGTTGCGCACAGGTAACACCATTACTGACGGAAATAACATCCTGGGTACACTGAATGGAACAGGTATTGACATTCGCACGAACAACACCACGCACTTCACCCTGACCTCTGGCGGGGCGCTAACACAAGCAGCATCCGCAGGTCAGGTAACATTTACCGGTAATGTTGACGCAACCAACGGATTGGATGTCACAACTGCAGACCTCACGGTGGGTGGTTCAAACTTTACGGTTGCACCCGGAACCGGTAACACAACAATAGCCGGTACACTGGGCGTTACCGGACTCTCAACACTTGGTGCCACAACCGTTGTTGGAGCAGCCAACATTAACGCATCTGGAACAGCAGTTACCAACGTTGGTACAGGTTCAACCGGTGCTGTAACCATTGGTAACAGTGCGAACACAGTTTCGATGGGTGCTGTAACCACGTTTGGTCGGGCAGTGAATGTACAGGTACAAACAGTAACCGCAAACGTGACACTAACAGATGCAGACTATGTTGTGATCTGTAACAACACTGCTGATATTACAGTAACCCTACCCGCAGCAGCCGCCGGACGCATGTTGGTTATCAAGTCGGCCAACACAAATAATGTTACCATCGACCCACCGGGTGCCGTAACGGTTGACGGTGTAGCAACGATTACCATAGCCGGTGGCGGTAACACATCCCGCACACTTGTAAGCGATGGTACAAACTGGTTTGTAATTGGTAACTAATAACGACGAAAATTGAAAGGCAAACACATGAAAAACAGAATACTAAAATTTCTTTCCGGTTTTGCTGCAGCCGCACTCGTCGTTACCACGGCCATTGCACAACAGCCAACCCAGATTCAAGTTCACAATATCAATGCCGGTGCTGTAGGCGGCACCTGGCTGTTAAAGCCCGGTACTGCACCTACGGGATTGCATAACATTGTGTTTCCAAATTCCGGTGGCACTTTGGTTGTGTCGCCCACGGGCACACTCACCCCAAGCCGGTTAATGGTTACCAATGGCTCTGGTAATGCCGCCACATTGGATTTAGGGTCAGGGGGCCTGGTCTATGGTGTCGGCAATGTGCCTACTGTATTAACAGCAGGAGCACCAGGCACAGTACTCCAAATGAACAGCTCCGGTACGGCACCCGAATGGGTACGTGCTAGTAACCTTGCCTGGCTGCTGGGCGGGAATACCGTTGCCGATAACAACCAGACAATTGGTACCAATAGCAACCACGATTTTAATATTGAAACCAATGGAACAACACGGTGGACAGTTCCTGCAGCCGGCGGGTTAACCCAAACCGGTACGGGTGCTATTACCCTCGCTGGTGATATTGCTGCTACCGGAAGTACCAATATTGGCGGTTTAGACAAAACCCACTCAATTAGCGGAAGTCAAATAAGTATTTTGGGAAATGCAACAGCAGCCGCTACGATATCGCTCAGTACCGGAACCAATGCTCTTAGCAACTTGAATGTAACTTCACCTTCTGTAGGAATTAACAATCTAAACCAAGCTGGTCAAACTGTTATTGGTTATAATACTGGTAGCACAAATAATCAGGTAACCATTCAAGCTTTTCAAAACAACATGATCGGTGATTTCAACATTCTCACAGGCAGAACCCGGATCAACTTTGGCGGTTCAGCGATGACAGAAATTGCTACCAACAGTGCTACTGGAAACGTACTCGTTGGCAATAGCAGCAATACTGTAACTATAGAAGGTGGTACCAACACCATTACCGGTACAACCAACATTAACACCGTTAATACAGGATTGGTAACCACCATTGGGTACAACGTTGCTGGTAACGCTCTGACTATAAACTCACCTACCATCACCGCCCCCAATATCCCTGCCGGTGCCGCTACCGACAACTTAGTAACCGTAGATGGGTCAGGTAATCTCCGCACAACCAGTGTTGCAACCATGCTTGGCAGTAGTGCCTGGGTAAATGGCGGTAACAGCTTTGGCACAACAGGTACACTGGGCACCAATGACACTTATGAATTAAACATTGAGACCGGCGGAACAACACGCTGGACAGTTCCTGCAGCCGGCGGTTTAACGCAAACGGACGCAGGTGCAATTTCGCTGGCCGGAACAGTTACTTCTACCGGAAGCACAAACCTTGGCGATAATGCTGCAGACGTGCATACAATACTCGGTGTAACCAATATCAATACGTCACTTGCTGCTGCTACTAACATTGGAACCGGTACTGCCACCGGTAACGTAACCATTGGCAATACCGCTAACACCACCACACTTGGCAGCAAGGTAGTTGTAGGTGCAGGGACCGCACAGACAGTATTGAATGCAACCCTTGCCGCATTTGATGCATCGTACGTAAAGGTTACATCAACGACCGCAACATTAGGTGACTACATCACGATGCCGGCCGGTACCACCGGACAAATCGTCTATGTTGAAGTCATTAACAATGGTACACAAACGCTGAACATTCGTAACGAAGACAATGTTGCTGTACTTGGATCTGCCAATTCAGGCCAAACCGTCTTAGTTACCGCAATCCACAACGGCACTAAGTGGCTGCTCGTATCAATAACTGGTCAGCCATAAGCCCCTTAACACAGAATAACACTTACCAACACACTATCAATTGGATGTTGTATGAAGAAACTGAATGTTCTCGCGACAACGGTCATCACGCTGCTGGTAGCCTCGGCCGCCATTCAGGCTGGAGGTCCGCCTGTATCGCCCCGGCAATGCGCTCGACAGCTTGTTGCCGATATGCGTAACTGTGGACGCCAGGGCGAACCTGGTGCGGTTGACCCGTCAAAATCCGGAAAAGGATTTGCTGTCACCAGTGCAAAGGATGCAAATACCACCCAGAGTGAAACTCCCGGAGCGTCGTGCCGTGCTACAGCACTGACTAATTATTACGAATGCATGGGCATGGTGGAAGTTGTAAACCCGGGTGAAAAACCGGAAAAACCAACCGTTACCACAACGGAGAAGAAAACTGCTAAATAATTATTGAAAGGGGCTATGCCATGTGCTCACGGTCTGCTTCCTATCTTTTATTAACAATCCTGCTTGCTGTTGGCACTGCCACAGCTCAGCGGGTTGTTACCAGCGGTATCATGCTGCACAATGGCAGCAGTATCGTAGAAATCCGGAATCCAAACACCTCGGGCAACTTTGTGCTTAAGTTGCCCGAGATTCCTACCCTGGCGCCCGGACAGCAGATGGTGCTGCAACTTATGGCGCAGGGAACCGATACCGGCACGGTTCTCTCGTATGATGTACCAGCTACATCGCAGACGTTATCGTCTGCCGACGCATCGGTATCACCCACGTCCAGCCAGCCGGCCCCCTCGGTGATTCACGCTCTTACCGAACTCGACCTTCCGGTTATTGAGCCAACCGGCAGCTTTATTGCCCGCGTTGCCGTCCCCGGTATTCGCGCCGGTGCCGCAATCACCGTATCACCTGCCGGCGAAATGAATAGTACGTTGCACCCGGCATACGCCTGGGCCCCCATCGACTGTGTGGTGATGATAAAGTTTATGAATTCAGGGAATGCCCCCCAGGACCTTGAACCAATGCAGTTCGCAGTGGGCGGGATAAACCCGTAGGGGCGACCCTGGCCCTCCCGGGTCCCTCCCCCAACCCTGCACCCCCGCCAGCGAATCACAAAACAACGCGTTAACCGTAGGGGCGGCCCCATGTGGCCGCCCGGCGTATGGTGGCCCCGCGTAGACACCCGTCCGCAAACATCGTAAAAAACGAAACGAAAAAAATGTGGACCGTACGGGCGGCCCGACCCCACCCCCGGCCCCCTCCCCAAACGCGCACGCGCGTTTAGGGAGGGGGAGCAGGTTTATAAAATTTTGGATATGCAAATCCGTACGGGCGGCCCCATGTGGCCGCCCGGCGTATGGTGGCCCCGCGTAGACACCCGTCCGCAAACATCATAAAAAACGGTACGAAAAAAATGTGAACCGTAGGGGCGGCCCCACGTGGCCGCCCACCCGAATGGCGGTCCCGTGTGGGCGCCGCAAACATCATAAAAAACGGAACGAAAAAAATGTGAACCGTAGGGGCGGCCCCGCATGATCGCCCACCATACCACGTAGGGTCGCCCGACCTAAAAAATCCATATTTCTACGTACGTAAAATCATTACAACACTTTAATTATAACCTCTTACTTTCGGGTACTTAATAAAGGGGCTTGGACAGGAGCCAAGCACTCTGCTGTTTTTCATAGGGAGAGTACGTATGCAAATTGCACTACGATGTATTGTTGCCGGTATCACACTACTGTTTTTAGGAACTGTCGTACAGGCACAGACGCTGATTGGCGGGAAGATCCAATTGTTTAGTAGTGGTGCAACGTCGCACACGCTAATAATAACACCGCCGGTTCTAAGCGGTAACGTTACCTACACACTGCCAACAAGCAGCGGAACATTGCTGGTAAACAGTGGTTCGGGCGTATCAAACGCCTGGCTGCTGGGCGGGAATGACCTGTCGGGTCCGGCAGACAACAGAATTGGATCCACAACGGCGCATGACGTTGTCCTGATTGCAGGCACCGGAGCAGCCCCTGCTAATGACAGACTTACAATACTCTCCGGCACAAATGCCATTACCAACCACGATGGCGGCGAGCTCCGCTTTGCCGAACCAACCGCCGGTGGCTCGAACTACTCTGCCTTTAAGGCCGGTACCCAGGGGAATGATATCACCTACACGCTGCCTGCAGCCACACCCGGTACAAATGATGTGCTTACGGCCACGGCCGTATCGGGGAACGATGTAACTCTCGGATGGGCAGCACCTAGTGGTGGTGGAGGGTTGACACCTGTAACAGTAGAGAAAAGTAGCAACCAGATATTTAGCAATAATGGATATGCTAATGTTACAGATCTTGGATTTACAATGAAGCCGGGTAAGTTTTATAAATTTACCATTGTGTTAGAGATGACAAAGAATAATGTTGGCGGAAATGCAGTTGAGGGTCAACTCGAGTGGGGTGGTACACCAAATACTTCAGTTTTAAACTATGTAACCTCACTTGGAGAAACTGGTACAAGAACTACAGATAATCAGGACATTGCTTATATTCCATCAGCGGGACAGCAGACTGTAACAGAAAGAATAACTGGAATTATAATGTATTCAGGGACTGCTAATTCAAACTTCCAGCTTAGAATGCGGCGCTCCGCTGGTGGTGGTGCTAATAGTCGAAACTTAGTTATCAACGCAACTAACTCGTATATCACTTACTACGAGTTGTAGGGTACTATATATGGTATTGTAGCAGCGGTCACCCGTACTTTCACATTACAAGCCGACGCACGCGTCGGCTTGTAATGTGTGGCAGGTGATGGGGGATGTAAAACCGTATGGGCAGGTTTCGAACCCGCCCGCACGAAACATCACAAAAATGATCAAACCCCGTACGGGCGACCCCGCATGATCGCCCACCATACCACGTAGGGTCGCCCGACCTAAAAATACGTATTTCTACGCACTTAAAATCATTACAGGGACTGTTCATACCTCGCATAGTTTCGCTTCAAAATACACGAGGGCGTATTTACGGTGGTAAACATCGTGAATACTATTTCCATTACGGAGGATTCTATGCAATTTTCGGTACGAATTACGACAACTCTGTTCTTGTTTCTGGCCGGAACCGGTCTGTACGCACAGACACTCATCGGCGGCAAGTTGCAGGTTTTTGATGCTGCAACACCGTATGTAATGTTCTTGTCACCGTTCACGCCGTTGCCAAGCAACATTAACCTAACGTTGCCGGCAAGTAGCGGGACGTTGCTGGTGAACGAAGGTTCGGGGGTTTCGAATGCGTGGTTGCGTGGAGGTAATAACCTGGCCGGACCTGCCGATAACCGTTTGGGTTCTACGTCGGCCCATGATGTTATCCTGATAGCCGGAGGGGGCTCAAACAACAGATTAACCCTGGTTGCAGCCAGTAATGCAATAACCAACCACGATGCCGGTGAATTCCGGTTTGCAGAGCCTGTTGCCGGTGGTTCCGATTACAGTGCGTTTAAAGCGGGAACTCAGGGTGCAACCATTGTATATACCCTCCCGTTAACTGTACCGGCAGCAAATCAGGTGCTTACTGCAACCGCAGTAAGTGGACAGGATGTTACATTGTCGTGGCTGGGTGCCGGTGGGTGGCTTTTAGGTGGCAACACCAGCGTCACAAATTCAAACAACATTGTGGGTATAGCCGAAGTGAATGCCAATCCGCTGCGCTTCTTTACCAACAACCTTGAAAGAATGCAGATTGCATCTGATGGCTCGGTTGCCATTGGTACTGTACCCTTGGCAGGCTATAAGCTTGCAGTTGCCGGCAACATCCGCATGGTTGATGCTACATCATCAACAATTGCAGGTGCCACCGCATGTGAAATTCGCGAAACAGGCGACATGCACGGTACTTCTGGTTTTACGGTTCAAAATAGACCCGGTGTTCATGGAGCCCTTATCACAACAGTTCCCAGCAGCCCTACTGTTAATCTTGCTGACCTGGGTTTAAAGGTGGGGGCGCATGTTCAGAATAACCTGCGCCTGGAGTTCCGTCCCAGTACCATACGTAACAATAGTTACAATACTGGATTTGGTGAATTCAATTGGTTCTTTAATACAAATGGGACAACACCAACCTATACTACCAGAATGGGTACAGGTGCAACATCATTTGAAACGGGTAACGTTGGAATTGGCCATACAAATCCTTTAGAGAAGTTCACGGTAGGAACCTCCAGTCAGGAATTCCGGGTTAACTCCACCGGTAACCTGAGTCGAATTAACAATGTGCCGTACTCATGGCCTGCAGCAGCAGCCGGTGCAAACGGTTATGTGCTGAGTAGCACCACCGGTGGTAATCTCTCGTGGGTTAAAGCATCGAGTGTGACGGCTGTAACAAAGCGTGTTCTGGTAAACGTCGGCGGGGGTGCAGTGTATGTAATCAATGAGCCTGCTGTCACGGCAACCTCTGCAATCATTGTTAACCCGGAAAACGGAACAAATGTCAACATTACAGGATGCCATATTACCGACCGAGATGCAGGTGTATCATTCGAGGTTACATTTAATAATGCGCTGGGTGTGGGTACTGACAAGTACCTGAATTATATGATTAGTGACTAACTCCTTTCCTGCTTCATGCACCATGCTGAGTTGCATAAGAAACAAAGAAAAATCAAAAAGACGCCACATCGGGCGTCTTTTTTTTTGCAGGCTGTTGCTGGGCCACAGGTCCGTACGGGCAACCCCACGTGGCTGCCCACCCGAATGGCGGTCCCGTGTGGTCGTCCGCAAACATCATAAAAAAACGAAACGAAAAAAATGCAAACCGTAGGGGCGGCCCCATGTGGCCGCCCACCCAAATGGCGGTTTCATATGGTCGTCCGCAAACATCATAAAAACATTAAACCGTATGGGTGGGAAACCCGCACGTACGAATCAATGTGGGAAAAAATGCACCACCCAAAATTGGCAATCACGCATAATGGGTGATACGTGGAATGGACATCCACATGGGTGGGCGGCACGTGGGCGGGCGGCCACATGGGACGGGCGGCCACGTGGGGCCGCCCCTACGGGTTGCATATACAAAATTTTGTGAATCTCCCCCTCCCTAAACGCGCGTGCGCGTTTGGGGAGGGGGCCGGGGGGCCGATTCCACCAGAAATGCCTAAATTCGCTACTTCATTTAAACCCAGAATTCTGACTATGCAGAACAATTCCCGAATGCTGCACTATGTTTTTGCAGCCTTAGTGTTTGTAGTTTCTTTTACAACCTATACGCTGACCGTGCAGCCAACGGTACCGTTTTGGGACTGTGGTGAGTTTACTGCCGCCGCGGTACAGCAACAGGTACCGCACCCACCGGGAGCACCACTCTTTTTAATGGTTGGAAAGCTATTCAACCTGATTCCGATTGGCGACGAAGGATGGCGGGTGAATATGCTCAGTGTGGTGGCAAGTGCGCTGACGGTGCTACTGCTGTATTTGATTACCGTAAAGGTGATCCGGCACTTCTTCCTGGAGCCCCTTGACACCTTCGGCAATCAGCTTCTGGTGCTGGGCTCAGGTGCAATGGCGGCTCTTGCCTACACCTTTACCGATACGTTCTGGTTTAATGCCGTGGAGAGCGAGGTGTACGCCTCGTCGTCACTGTTCGTGGCCCTCATCGTTTGGCTGATGATGATTTGGAGTGAGAGGGCCGACGATCCCGGTAATGAAAAATATTTACTGTTAATTGCCTACCTTATTGGTTTGTCGGTAGGTGTACACCTGCTCTCTATCCTTGCGATTTTCTCGCTGGTACTGCTGATTTATCTGCGTAAGTACAAATGGAGTGTAAAGGGGCTTGTGCTGACGGGTCTGGTAGGTGTTGCAGCATTTGTTATTGTTTATTACTTTGTGATTATGCGCTTCCCGGCCTTCTTTGCCGGCACGTTCCCGTTCTTCCGTACCGAAGCACGCGAATTCCCGATTTCAGATAACGCGCTGATGCCGGTAGTTGGACTCCTGCTGATTGCCGGGACGGCGTGGCTGGCATGGTGGGGACATCGCCGGAACAAGGGCATGGTGTCGCTCAGCGCAACCAGTATTCTGCTTATCCTGCTCGGCTACAGCACCTATGCCCACATCATGATCCGGGCCAACAGTAATCCTCCGATGAACGAAAATAATCCAAAGGATTTCTCGGGTCTGGTGTCGTACCTTGGACGTGAACAGTACGGCGAAGCGCCAATGTGGCCCCGCCGCTACCAAACCGATCCGCGCTTCCGCAAGGCGTACCTTGAGGCTGGAAAATGGAATGAGATTGCTACCAAGGTGGTTACGCGTAAGGATGGTACCAGAATGCGCATGCCCGATTACTCCAAGACCAAGGTGAATACAGCGGGCGAACTCAAGTATATGTGGGACTATCAGGCGTATCACATGTATTGGAGGTACTTCCTGTGGAACTTCAGCGGAAGGGTGAGTGACAGGCAGGATGCGCCGGCATATATTCCCTTGGCAACGTCGGCAAGTACGGTAGAGTACTGGACGCATAAAACAGGGTTCGGTCAGGACTGGCCGGTGAACCTGTGGGCATTGCCATTACTGATAGGCCTGTATGGTTTGATCGTTCACTTTAAACGCGATCCACGGATGGCAAGTATCTTCCTTGTCCTGTTCTTAATGACAGGCATCCTGGCAGCCTTGCAACAGAACCAGCAGAATCCGCAGCCACGGGAGCGCGACTACTTCTACGTGGCGTCGTTCTTTGTATGGGCAATGTGGATTGGTATCGGCACATTTGGCCTGCTGAGCGAGGTCCGCAAGAACGTTGCCCTCCAGGGCGGCGTGTTTGCCGTCCTCCTGGCCGTTCTCCCGCTGAACATGGCCTGGCAGGAATGGCATGTACACTCCCGCGCCGGTAACTACATGGCGTTCGACTACGCATATAACATCCTGCAAAGCGCTGATAAAGATGCAATCATCTTTACAAACGGTGATAACGACACCTTCCCGGTGTGGTACCTGCAGGATGTTGCAGGCGTCCGGCAGGATGTCCGCATCGTTAACCTGTCGCTTGGACAAACTACGTGGTATGTTGATCAGTTAAAAAATCAGACGCCACACGGCACGAAGAAAATCCCACTGTCGTTCTCCGATGAATCGCTGAGGGTGAGCGAGGAAGATCCCAAGGCGCTTGGCATGGAGTTCGGATACGAGCAGGTTGTAGAAGTTCCGGTAAAACCCGAGATCTTGGCACAGTACACCAAGGATCCGTCTGTCATTAATGCCGGTGTGATGCGGTGGACGTTCCGCGGTTCACGGCGGCAGCAGGACGACCAGGGCAGGATGATGTACTTTATCGGCGTACAGCATAAGCTGGTCCGCGATATCATCGAGCAAACGAAGTTCGAACGTCCGGTGTACTTCAGTACATCGGTTGGATCTCCGGAATGGGCCGATGAGTTTGTAGGTCTGGGTGACTTCCTGCGCCTGGAAGGTATGTGCCTGCGGGTTTGCCCCGTACCCCAGCGCTCGTCGGTGGGCGAGGGCGTCAGCCGCGAACGCATGGAAGCCGCTATCATGAAAACCCTGGATGGCGACGAGTACTTTAAAGAACCACATCAGGGGCTGAAATTCAGAAATCTGGGTGGCGGACCAACGTATTATGACGATGTGCATCGCGGATACGTTCTGAACTACCGTAATGTTTTTTATAAATATGCAACCTACTTGCTGTACGATGAACAGGATACGCTTCGTGCCGGACAGGTGCTGAAAGCCATGAATCAGAAACTGTCGCTTGACAGGTTCCCGATGGGCGTAGCGTTCGAACTGCAAATGGCAAAGTTTGCCGAACTGTGTAACGATACATCGGAAGCTCGTGCCCTTGCAACACGGGCGCTGACAAGTGCCAGGGTACTGCTTGATAAGCCGATGCTGATTGCCGTTGAGCCGCAGGCCGACAAGGATATGCAGCCCGGACGGTATGCGGCCGAGGCGTGCATGGTTCTTCGGCAGTGGTCAGAAGCCAAGAACTACTATAACCAGCTTGCCACCACCACACGTCAGCCGGTATTTGCCTACCTTGCCGATGATGTGGAGGTTTCCCGTCTTGAAAAGTCGGGTGATTTGAAAGGGGCTTTGGCGGCTGCTCAGGCGCTGCAAAGCAAGTATCCGATGAATGCTGACCAGGGTATGCAGCAGGCTGCCGCCGAACTACAGCGCAGGATCACCGAATTACAACAGAAGATGGGTATTAACCAGGCCTCTGTGCTGCCGTTCAGCATTTCGGAATAACCAAGGAAACAACAACAGGAAATCGGGAGGTGCAACCGTAAGGGGGCACCTCCCATTGTGTACCGGAAGCACGGCAGGGCGGGGTGGTTATTATTGCACATGAATGAGTTGTTCCAAGCGGCGCCATTTACGGTGCTCACTATTGCGGCTACGTCTATTGTAACAGCAATGGCATTCCGTAACTACGCTGTGCTTGAGCGCCTGCTGCTCAGTACATCTGCAATCCTGAACGGCGAATGGTACCGACTGCTTTCATCGGCACTGGTACATGGCGGCTGGATGCATCTGCTGCTTAACATGTTTGTGCTATGGTCATTTGGCAGCTTCCTTGAAACGATGATCGGTACCTGGCGCTTTGGAATGCTGTATGTAATCGGCGTGCTTGTGGCATCGTTTACATCGGTGGTGATGTATCGTAATCTTGCTGACTATCGTGCGGTGGGTGCCAGCGGTGGCGTAAGTGCCGTGATTGGCGCAGTAACTGTACTGTTTCCGACGCTTGGCATGTATGTGTTTTTTATTCCGATCGCAATTCCGGCGTGGATAACGGCTGCCGCCTTCATGGCTTATAGCGTGATTGGTGCGCAAAAGATGCAGGGCAGCATTGGTCATGCGGCACACCTTGGCGGAACCGTGTTCGGCATGGGCTTCGCTGTCGCGTTCTATCCGCATGTTTTTGTGCAGCAGTGGGTTTACTTTCTTCCGATGGTAGCCGCCGTTGGCATAGCGTACCTGTATGTGCGCCGACAAACCATCGGTCGGTAGATACATTGTGATGCTTGTTGCACACGCAGGTTGCCGATGTAAACGCACGGCAACGTCACAAAAAAAAGCGTACGGGCAATTGCCCGCACGCTTAGTGATCAGGGAAAGCTGCGTGCTTAGCGGATAACGATCAGCGGAGTGGTAAGGGTCTGCGACATGCCGGTAAGGACCAGCGTGTACGAACCAGCGGGCAGCGATGCCACAGGGATGTGAATCAGTTGCGGGGTACCGGCTGCAGGGACGGGAATCTGTAACAGACAGGTACCCTGAAGCGTGTACACTGAAAGCCGGGCCGCCTGCGCAAGAGCCGGAACTTCGGCAACACCGGCATTACCCACCGGCATCGGACGTACGGTAAGGACGCTGCCTGCAGGCCATGCTTCGGCAACATGGTCAATAACTTTTTTCTCGATCACGATAACGGCAGCATCCGTTGTTACCTCGCCGCAGTCCGACGTGATGGTACACGTGTACGAGCCTGACTGTTCCGGTGTTGATTCCGAGATAATGATCACCGGTTCGGTGAGGTTGGCTTGCGGTTGGCCATCCTTATACCACTGGTACGTAAGGTTAGAGCCCCTTGCCATAACTGACAACTCAAAGGGTTGTCCTTCCGTAACGGTTGCCGACTTCGGCTGTGCGTCGATAACCGGTTTGTCAAGCATTTCTACAACGGCAGGATCGGATGTGAGCGACGAGCACCCGTTAATGACAAGCACATCGTAGGTTCCGCTATTCTGAGCTTCCATTGTTGGGATTACGTAGGTGGCGCCGGTGGCTCCAATAATGGGTTGCTTGTTCTTGCGCCACTGGTACTGCACGTTATCACCAAGCGATTCTGTTTGCAGTAACACCTTTGCACCCGGACACGGATATGAGCTCTGAGGCTGCGATACAATTCGGGCAGGCTGTTGGTATGGCAGTGATTCGACCGTTTCTACAGAGTGACCGCGGGCACTGCGTACACGGAACTTACAGAGTGCTGATGCCGGCAGATTATCGGGGACCTTGTAGGTGAATGACGTTCCGATGACCTCTGAACCGATTACTGACCATGTTAAGCCCGCATCGGTGCTCATACTAACTTCCATTGGCAATGTGGGATCCAGACTTTCAGTAATCCATTTCACCGTAATCGGATTCCCGGCGCATACAACATCATTACCATCCGGACTAACGTAGTTCAGAACACCAAACGCCCACTTTGCCGCAAAGATATTGGACGGATCGGTTCCGGGGCTTCGCGGGAGCAGATTACCGGCAATGGTAATATCGCCATACCCGTCCACGCTAACTCCTGTTGGCACCGTTAAGCCCTGAATATCGTTGATTCCGGTGATGAACGAGGTTTCGCTGGTAGAAAGAATTGCGGCAAATCCGCCGGGTTTTCCTGATGGTACCACAGCACCCGGACCGAACGGTTCCAAATTATTTGATTCGGTATAGCCGACAACCGCGCCAATCGCTCCATTTACGCGGGCACATGCCGTTGGATAATCGTTATTGCTACCGCCAAGATAGGCAGAACCGGAAACTCTGAATCCGTCTGCCGAGATCACAGCCACAAACACATCAATTTTGCCGGTGTACGGGTGCTTGGGGCTCTGCTGCGGCAGTCCAGGTGAATCGCTGGTGCCAACGATGTACACGCCAACCTCAGAATCAGCATAGAGCGAAACACCCTCGTCAGCACCGGGACTTCCGTAGTATCCCAAATATTCCATGAGGCCGGAGAAATTAAATTTAGCAACCATCACGTCACTATTCCCGCCAATCGCAACCGGACCAAAGCAGTCACGTCCGACCTCGACCCAGATTTCTTCACCGTTATCGTCATATTCACCCTGCCATATCAGTTGCTTTCGTGGATAGGTAGGCAGGTTCGCTGATTTTGTAGTACCGCAGGCGTAGATGCCGTCAAACCGGTCCAGCGCCACCTTCGAGAAAGAGTCATCGGCGGTACCACCTACGTAGGTAAACCACTCAGAGTACAGCAAGCTGCTGTTCAGAACGTACACAAAACCGTCTGTACCGCCTGAGTTGGAATCCACAAGCACCTTGGCAGCCGTGAGCCCCTGTGTTGATGTTGTTGTGCCTACAACCACAATATGGCCCATTGACGAAACAGTAATGCCGGTGGCAACATCGTTACCGTTTCCGGGCAGATACATACCAAGTTTCTGTTGCGAAAGGTCAGCCGAAAAGCCGGCGATAAAGCCATCCACATCCTTGCCACGAAGCTGACCTACGGGTGTTCCGGCAAGCGGGAAGGTTTGCGATGTTGTGGCCCCGGTAACATAGATACTTCCATCCTTGCGGATGGCAATATCATTTATTTTATCACTTTTGTCGCCAACAAGAAACGCAATATGGGTAAGTGTGCGCAAATCAGGAGAGAGGATGGCAATAAAACCATCTTCGGCGGCAGCATTGCTGCGGTCAGCAGTAACGCCTTGGGGTAAACCGCTGAAGGAGGTCGATGTGGTCCACCCCGCAATAGCAAGCGAGCCGTCGGGCATCCGTGCCGATCCGGTAACCTGCTCGGTGGCATTGCCGGCAATGCCGGTAATAATTACCAGCGGGTCAATGGTTAGCGCCTTGGCAGGGGAGCGTCCGGACACCGAATAACCAAATGTATTCCCATTGACCTTTGTGGTGGTGGGCAGCAGGGTGTTGTGTCCGCTATGGAACGATGCAACACCCTGCATTGCCACACTCCCGTTTGGTGTGTGCGTAGTGGTGACGGTTCCGTGTACTCCCAGCGTACCGGAGCCGGTAACGGAAAAGAAGGGTACGGGCGGCGTGATGCCGGCCTGTGCGTGAATATTGTACCGGATGGTGCCGGCATCCCAGACATATTCGATACTGATGCCGGGCAATACGTTGGTAATGGTTACTGATTCGGCAGTGTGCAGTCTGCCGTTCATGCCGTTGCCAAAAACAGATACGGTGGGACCCTGAGGGTTCTGTTTTTCAATAACGCTGGCAGAGCCCCTTGAGCCAATCACGGTGTAAGTAACGGGCGAGGAAATAGCCACGCCATCGGTACCGGGTGTCCGCACGTCAACCGTCAGTCCGGTTGGAGTAATCCAAACCATACCATTCGGTACCATGGCACCATACAAAACCGATGCTGGCCACTGCCCGCTGTTCCTGATAAAAACCTCTGCTCTTGGTACTGCAGCAGCCTGGATGACGCCAATGGTGAACAGTAAACCAAGTAGTTGTAGTCGTTTCATGTACACGTTCCCAAATAATGTGATATGCTTCTGTAAACCGGTAACAACATCGTGACAGGATGCACGACATCTGATTACGAGTCATAACTCCGTTATGCCTAATTGGGTTACAGCACTGGGGACATTTTACGAAAAAACTCTGCTATAGCTGTGTATCAGGTTGTGGGTACCATGCCGGACATAAAGAGAAAGGGGCTTAGGCCGAAACCCAAGCCCCTTTGCAAAGGGTTACAATTCAACAACAGTTAGCGAACCACAACCATGGTGGCAGTGCGCATAATGGCTGCGCCCTGCAGGACAAGGGTGTAGTTGCCGGCCGGCAGCGTTGCCGTTGCAATGGCCACAGTTTGCGTATTATTCATAGGTGTAAGGTGAATGCGCATCACCTCTGCACCCATCATGTTGTACACCACGAGATCGGCCGGCTGTAAAAGTGCAGGCACGTGAACGTAACCGCTCTCCGCTACCGGGCTTGGACGGATGCTAAGCGTGCTGCCGTCAGCAAGCTGTTCACTCACGCCAACAGATGTATCGATTGTTACGGTGGCAGGATTGCTGGTTGTGGTGCCGCATGACGATGTAATCGTACACGTATAGCTTCCGGCGTCATCGGCAGTTGTTGATGCGATAGTGTAGGTTGCTTCGGTTGCACCTTCGATCTCGGTACCATTCTTCTTCCACTGGAAGGTGTAACCCGTACCGCTCAGGCCCACGCTGAGCACCACTGTTGAATTAAGGCCAACGGTAGCGGACTGCGGTTGTTGATCAATCACCGGCTCGTTGGCAATTGTAACTTTTGCAACCTGGCTGGCGGTGGTTCCACATTCGTTGGTGAGCTGCACATCGTACGAACCGTTATCGTTGGCAGACACTGCTTGCAGTGTAAGCGTGGCTGACGTGGCTCCGGAAATCGGCTGTGTGTTTTTACGCCATTGGTACGTGACATTATTACCCGTGTTTTGTACTGCAAGGGAGATTTGGTCACCCGGGCATCCCGACTTACCTGCCGGCTGGGTTGTGATAACCGGTGGTATGGTTACTGTCAGCGGGTCGGTAGTTGAAGCGGTATGACCGCGCTCGGTCCGAACCCTAAACCTACATACGGAATTTTCCGGAATGGTAGGCGGAATGGTATAGTTGAAATTTTTACCTTTCAGTTTAGTGCCAACCTCAGTCCATGTGGTCCCGTTGTCAGTACTGAAATCCACAAACACATTAACCTGCGGGTCCAGGTCCTGGGTAACCCAGCGAACAGTTACCTGCTGTCCGGCGCAAATTGCTTCCTTGGAGGTTGGTCCCTGGTAAGTTAGCTGACCAAAGGCCCACTTAGCACCAAACACCTCGGTCGTGGTTTCAGAATTGGGGTCAATGATATTGCCTGCAAACTCAATGTCGCCCACGGCGTCAACAATTAGTCCGGTTGGCTGCATCTGTTTGTTTGGTACAGCCAGTGTAGAGCTGTATTTGAGGAGGCTGGCCGAGAGGATACGAACAAAGCCCATTGTCTGCCCCGTGGGGTTGCCGGTAGCACCGGAACCGGTAGCAGTGAAATCGGGTGATGATGTTGTGCCAATAACGGCGCCGATGGTTCCGTTGGTTTGTACGCATGCGGTTACAAGCTCGTCACCGGAACCGCTGATGAATGCTGATCCGTTAACGCGCAGTCCGTCAGACGATATGAGCGCCACAAATCCGTCCCATCCGGCACCGTATGCGGTGGTTGGATCCTGGAAGGGGAGTGTGGGCGACTTTGTTCTACCAACAATGTAAACACCAACGTCGGCGTCGCTAAATAAATCTACTGCTTCGTCGGCTCCACTACCGCCAAAATACCCGGAGAACTGCAGTTCACCGGCGGCGGAGAGGCGAGCCACGAGTGCATCTGATTTCCCTCCGTATGGTTCCGGGCCAAAACAGTCCTTGCCTTGATCCATCATGGCCGGCTCAATTCCGCCTCCTTTGCCATCATCGCCACCATCGTCAACTTTTTTAGGGAAGGTGGGGAAGTCGAGAGAAGTAGTTGTCCCGCAGACAGCTATGGCATTGTATTTATCGATAGCAACGCGAGCGAACGAGTCGGTGCCGGTGCCGCCAAGCAGCGTAAACAAGTCGGCATACATGAGCGAGTGATTTACCACATAAATAAAGCCGTCAGTATCGCCCTTGTGTTCGGTATTCAGGTTTTTCTCGGCGCGAATGCCGCTGGTGGACGAGGTGGTGCCGCAAACAACAACATCGTCGAACGAATTAACGGTAACACCCGATGCAACATCATCGCCATTGCCGGGCAGGTACATACCAAGGATTTGCTTTGAGAGGTCGCCTTTGAAACCGGCAATAAAGCCGTCGGTCCCGGAGCCGTAGCTCTTGCCAACATTGATGGTTGAGACCGGGAGGTCGGCTGAATTTGTTGAGCCAACTACAAAGATGTCGCCCTTTGAGTTTACGGTTACATCCAGGATTTTGTCGGTTTTGGCACCGGTAAGGAAGGCTATGTGCTGAATAGTGTGTAGGTCCTTTGCAAGCACGATAATAAAGCCGTCTTCACCTGCACCGGTCCGCGTGCTGGGTATGCCGTCAGGCAGGCCGGTAAACGAGGTTGCCGATGTCCATCCGGCTACAACAATTCCACCGTTTGGCAGCCTGCGCATGCAGGTGATTTTGCTTTCAGCATTACCGGTAATGCCTGTTGCCTGGACGATGGGATCTACCAGCAGGCTATTATTTACAATGCGCTGCGGCGTGGAAAAGCCAAAGGTGTTGCCCACAACACGAACCGATGTGGGTACCGGCTGCCTGGTATCACCCTGGAACGAAGCCAGACTGGTCATGCTCACAGAGCCGTTGCCACCGGTGGTGGTAATCGAGCTGCCGTTGGAACGCACCGTTCCACCGGCTACACTAAAGAGTGGGTTTGGCGGTGTAATGCCGGCTGCTGCATGCACATTGTACCGTACTGACCCGCCGTCCCAGAGGTACTCCACGTCAACCCCGGGCAGCACGTTTTTCACAGTAACGGCACTTGCTGTATGCAGTTGGCCATTCATGGTTCCACCGTAAACCGATAGTGTGGGCTCAGCACCGGTCCGAAGTTCCTGAACAGTGCTGGATCCGCGCGAACCAATTACGGAATAGGTGATTGCCGACGATGCGGTTTTGCCATTGGCATCGGGTGTGCGCACGTCAACCGTCATCCCCGTTGTTGTAATCCAAAACATGCCGTTCGGGATTACGGCTCCAAACAGAACAGATTCAGACCACTGTCCGCTGTTCTTAATAAAGACGTTGGCCTGTGGCAATGCAGTTAGATGCACCCCGGCACACAACGTAACCAGTAAAAATGTCATCACAGATCGCATGATGTCGTCCTTGGAATGTAACATGAGGTTAGAGATCGTAACTAAACTGTCTTGCTGCAGGTTGCAGATGAACGATCAATAATATGACAAGGGTAAACGGAGTACCCGCTAATGCAGCTTTTCAGTATTCCAAAATAGGTAAAAAATCACATCATTGAACTCGCTCTGACCGTAATTTTTCGTAATTAAAGGTGAGGAATGCGTCAAGTTGTCATTTTCTGTTGTGTTCCTGATGGACCAATGCCCACTGATGCAGCCATACAGCCGTTAGAAGCGCGGTGATAACCGTACCCAGGATTGCCGAGACGATGGTGGGCAGGCCAAACAAGGCATTCCACGAAAACCATGCTCCGGCAAATACAGCGTTCAGGACCGCAAGTACACCGGTCGTCAGTGCAATTGCAGCTGCGGTAACCCAGGGTTGACCGCTCCGGAATCGCAAATGTGCCACGGCGGATGCCAGTGACAAGATGACGGAGGCAATAAAAAAGCCGGGTATGGTGGTAAATGTTAAAAAGGGGACCAGAACCGATGTAACAAAGAGGATGGTTATGGTGACAAATACCGATTGTCGGAGAAATGCCAGGCGATAGGCTTTGGTTGAGAGTTGTCCGGCTGATGGGTTGGCGGTGTTCACCTTTTCTGTCATGTACTGTGTCTTCCGTTTGTGGTACTGTAAACGAATATACTGAAGCGCAGGGGATCCGGTACCGTCATAAAAAAAGGCTCCCGCCGGACGGGAGCCTGATGCACTGTTCATTGACACGTTGAAACCGTAGGGGGCTACCTGGCAATTATCAGAGGTGCAACCATGGTTTGGGTAGAATTCCGCACTACAAGGTGGTAGTACCCGGCGGACAGGTTGGAGACGGGTAGCGAAACAACCTGTGGTTCGGTGCTGCCGCCAATACCAATGTTTTGTACCAGACTGCCGTGCGGCGTGTATATCATGATGGTAACGGGTCCGGCAAGTTCTGGCAGGGACAGGCTGACGTTTTGCGCTGCCGGTACCGGCCATGTGTGTATAGCGCCTGCCATAGCCCCTTCCCAAACCTCACTAATGCCGTTTATGGTAACGCTGGCAGGCTGGCTGGTGGTGGTGCCGCAGTCTGATGTTATGGTGCAGGTGTACTCACCGGCATCGGACTGGGTTACGGCTTCTACTGAATAGGCTGCCTGCGTGGCACCGGCAATGGCCGCTCCGTCATGGTTCCACTGGTAGTGCAGGTTGGAGCCGCGGGCAATTACCGAGAGCGTGACGGGAGAGTTGAGGTCAGCGGCAACAGACTGTGGCTGCTGTTCTATCAATGGTTGCGTGGTTGCGGTTAACTGCGCCGCATCGGACGTGATATGTCCGCACGCATTGGTGACAACGGCATCGTAGGAGCCGTTGTTATCAGCAGTAAAATTATTGATTGTCAATATTGCAGTGGTAGCACCCTGGATGGGGGTGGCATCCCTACGCCACTGAATTGTAGCGGTGGGGTCATTTGTTTCCACCGTGAGCGTAACGGCTGTGTTCACGCATGGCCAGGAATCTTCGGGATTGGCGGTGATTACGGGAGTCACGCCAACAGTCAGTGGAGAGGGGGTGACGGCGTGGTGTCCCCTTGTAGTCGTAACACGATATGCGCACCGTGCATCTGCCGGCAGCAGGGCGGGGAGGGTGTGGGTGACACTTTTTGAATTCACATTCAAGGCAACGTTGGCCCAGGTTTCACCGGCGTCAGAGCTGAACTCAACATTGTAACGTTGCTGAGCATCGATACCCTGAACTGTCCACCGGACAGTCACGGTATTTCCTGAACATAACGATTCCGTTGGCAGGGGGCTTTGGTACGTCAGTGCTCCGAATGTCCACTTTGCTTCGAAAATATCGGAGGTATTGTCACCTGCCTCGGTATTTCCGTGCAGTTCGTTACCGGTGATAATAATATCGCTGTCGGCATCAACGGTAACAGATACGGGTATCCGTGTTGAGCTGTTGGTGATATTTACTGCCGTAGAAAACGGGACTTCGGAAACTGAGGCGAGCACCAGGAAGGGTCCGCCCTCACCAATAAACGGAACCGCGCCGATTCCGCGGACCGGGAAGTCGGCCGACGTGGTTGTACCCACGATGGCTCCGACTTTATCGGAACGTTGTACTGCAGCCGCCACAACATCATTGCCGGAGCCGCCAAAGTAAGCAGCGCCGCTCAGCCGTAATCCGTCCGCCGTAATGGTTGCAATAAACCCGTCAGCCATACCGCTGTACGTTGTTGCTGATGTCTGGGTTGGCAGGTTTGGCGAGGTTGTGGTTCCAACCACGGTTGCGGCCCCATCCGAGTCGATAAACATGTCGGCAGCCTCGTCGTTGCCGGAGCCGCCAAAGTACGTGCTGAACTCCAGGTTGCCTGCCGACGTAAATTTAGCCACAAACACATCAGAGGTCCCGCCGTTAAAGATGTGACTGTACGGATTTTTACCAATTTCCTCGCTGCCGCCTCCACCGCCGCCTTTTACATCGCCACCATCACCGCCGCCGTCGCTGCCAATTTTAATTTTCTTTGGATAGGTGTAGTAGTCTTGTGACGATGTGGTTCCGCACACGAAAATTGCATTTTGTGTATCCAGGGCAACTTTTGCGATGGCATCGTTTTGTGATCCGCCCAGGAACGAGAAGAACTCGGCGTACAGCATACTGTTGTTAACGATATATACAAACCCGTCGGTATTTCCGTTGGCGGTATCATCGCCCATCGTAAGTGCAGGGAACGGATTTCTGGTATTGGTGGTACCGGCAATCACGATGGTGCCGATGGTGGTAACGGCAACACCCGATGCGATGGTAGTACCCGGGCCGCCCACAAACATGCCGGATTTCGGCTGAAGGCCGCCGGATGTAAGACTGTATTTTAGAAGGAAGCCGTCAACCGTTCCGTTCATCGTAGCGCCGAACTGTCCGGCATGCACGGGCAGGTCTGCCGACTCTGTCCTGCCAACCACATAGAACGTGGGTCCTTCGGCAACGGCCACATCCAGAACACGGTCGCTCTTGCTGCCACCAATGTAGGCGGCAGCCTCAATGGTTTTGAAATCGGCCGACACAATAGCGATAAAGCCGTCTTCATCGGCTGTTGTTTTGGTACCGGTGTTAAACAGATCCGATGATGTTGAGCCCCCTAACACATACCGTCCGTCAGCCAGCCTTTTCATGCACGTGGTTGCATCGGCAAGCGGGCTGCCAAATGCATGATCATGCGTAATAATGGAATTTCCGGGCACCGTCACCCGGTCATGGTTATGTACCGTGCCTGCCGAAAGTGCGGTAGCGGTAGCAGTCAGGAAGATTAGTGTAAAAATCGGGTTCATAAAACCTCCAAGCAGATATTGGGAAGAATTAGCGAACGGAACCGTACCAATCGGGTAACTCTGCAATCTAACGATAAAAACGGCACAATGTTCTCTTTGCCGAACGTACGTTGTTGCGGGGTGTGTGTTAGGGGGCTTGGGCAGAAACATCCCGGTGTATTATCTTGTTTTCTTTTTCCCAATACAAGGTACGTGGAGTAATGACCAAACAAGAAATCTACACCCAGATGGCAAAGCTGTGGGCCGAGTTCGAGGCAGCACATAACAGCACCAAGAAAAAAGATGCGGTTGCAGCCCGCAAGGCAGCCTCAGGGCTCAAGAAGCTGGTAACGCCGTATAATCAGGCCAGTGTTGCCGAGGCAAAAGCTTCGTAACAAAACCTGCCATAACGCGCAGCCGCAACAGAGCAGATCTGCAACACTGATTGTGCACTCTTGCGGTTGCAGCGTTCGTGCGGACAAAGGTGAGCCGGGTGAACTATTTGATGGTGCCCAGAAATGTGGTGATGGAACTGATGTACCAGTCCCAGTCCTCCCACATCAGCATGTGACCTCCGCTGGGAGCATACCGGATGGATGCCTGCTTTAGGTTCTTGAACAGGCCTTCTGCGCGAGCCCGGTATTTATCCTTGATTATTGCATTTGATAGTACCAGGACCGGGCAGGTGATGTTCACCAGATCGGCTCGAAAGTCAACCGTTAGCAGTTCACAGTATGTCCGCGCATACGTTTCGCGATCGGAATTCTGTGCCATCTCTATCACCCGGGCAATACTGGTGGGGTCTTCAATCATATTTGCCGCCATGCCCTTCATGACAGTAGCGGTGAACTGCTCATCGGTGAGTGACTTCATAAACTTCACCATGCCGTCGCAGTTAATATTCTGTGTGCCTGATGCCGGAACTTCTTCAAAATCATCCTTTGGGTAGCCGTCCACATCGATAATGGCGAGCGGGATATCCGGAAATTCTGATGCCAGTTTCATCGCCATCATACCGCCCATACTGTGTCCGATAATAATTGGTTTTACAATATTATTATCTCTGATAAACCCGGCAAGTGCCTGCACCCAGTTTTCGAACCCCGGATCGGGTGCCGGCTTGGTGCCGCCGTAGCCGGCCATATTTATTTTGTAGCAGGGGTAGGTTTGGGCAAGCACTTGTATTGTTTCGTTCCATACCTCGTCCGACGAACCGAAGCCCGGTATCAGAATGATTGGCTGGGTGCCTTGTCCGATCGTTTTTACGGTAAAGGGATACGTTGCATGCTGAGCTGATAGCTCATCAGCGGTGCACAACCCGAGAATAAGCAGACAGAGGGTAGCAATGAGCTTCATACGGGGTCAGGAAGTAATGTGGAATACATTGTAAATATGAGTTCTGTGGAGTTCACCCAGTACCGAAGGCAAAATACAACCAACACCCGTGATTACGGGTGCTGGCGTACGCCCCCCCTGCAAGAATCGCAGAGGGAATCGTGGTTGGCAAGACCAATGCTCCATTGTATGGGTTTTGCGGACTATCCGTGCGGCACGCAGCGTCAGAAGCGTAGTGTAGCCACATATGAGGGTGGGACGCCGTGGTACTCGCCCACAAACTTTTTATCGGCTACGCTGTACACGTATGCGTGTGTGTACGTATCTCGGTAGAGCAGCTGCATGAGACTTCCGAAAGAGTTGCCGCGGAGAAGCGTGTAATCCGGATGGGTGCAAACCAGCTTGCAGAAATCGGCAACAGCCGTGAGCCTGGCCTCACCTTCAGGGAGATCGAGGATAACGTCAGGGAGCGCAGCAAGTTTAAACGTGTCGATCCCATACCAAGCTATGTGAAAGAACGGATGTGACGGTCTGGTGTGCTCGTGCACCGCATGGAGGTGGGGCACAAACTCGATCACGTCGACGCATTCATCCAGAAACCGGTTCTGTTCGTTCCTCAGGCGTACGCATTCAAAGAGATCATTCAGGAGACGGAGAATCTCGGGGGTGCCCAGTTCAGAATTTCTGAAGCGCTCAACCAGATCCATGTCGGCGTTAAGCCCCTTACAGACTTCATCGAACCGCCGAAGGAGTTTCGACGGGTTAGTTGTGTTATTAAAGCCCAGCACGGCAGGAAGCATTGAGCGTCGAATTCCGTGTGCCTTCAAGTAATCGCGGAGGGCAGAATTGAACGAAGTCAGGACGACTTCATAAATAGGGAACGTATTCATCATAACACCTCATCGTTTGTGGCATTACCACCGGTTTTACCGGTTGGTGGTCGTTATAGGGCCACATCCCTCAGACCGTCGAAATGAGTGAATTAATTGTATGCAAAGATACGAAAAAATAGCGATAATGCCTGGCCGATAACCTGTCGGGGCGACCCCACGGGGGGTCGCCCCGACGGGATTTCGTGTGGGCGACCACGTGGGGTCGCCCGACATACCCGCCGGATTCGTATCGTTTTTTATGTTGATACGTGTCGGCGGATGCCATGGGCCATTACACCGGTTTCATGTTGTTATTTATGATGTTTTGTGGAGGGCGGATGCCATGGGCCATTACAACGGTTTCGTGTGGGCGACCACGTGGGGTCGCCCCTACGGTTATGCGTTGTTTTCAACGTTGTTTCGTGGGGGGCGGATGCCATGGGCCATTACAACGGTTTCGTGTGGGCGACCACGTGGGGTCGCCCGACATACCCGCCGGGTTAGTATCGTTTTTTATGTTGATACGTGTCGGCGGATGCCATGGGCCATTACAACGGTTTCGTGTGGGCGACCACGTGGGGTCGCCCCTACACGGTTTCGTGTTGTTATTTATGATGTTTTGTGGGGGCGGATGCCATGGGCCATTACAACGGTTTCGTGTGGGCGACAACGTGGGGTCGCCCCGACGGGTTCGTGTTGTTATTTATGATGTTTTGTAGGGGGCGGATGCCATGCGCCCATACACGGTTTCGTGTTATTATTTATAATGTTTTGTAGCCAATGCCACAAGCCCCCTACATCCCCTCCAACCAATACGTTTTCATGGTTCCCTTGCCTTTTACTTGTACGCTGTCGCGCCCTACTAACCGTGGAGATATTAGTGATGCAACGTCGTGCGCATTGTTCTGTACTTGAGTTGCGTAGCGTTGCAATGCTTCGGCAACGCTCTGGCTAACGTGTACCTTCCCCGGAGTACTGGTTGATTCCATGCGGCTTGCTACGTTAACGGTGTCGCCCCAGATGTCGTACTGCAAGCGCTCCTCGCCTACAACGCCTGCAACTACGGCACCTGTGTGCAAGCCAATGCGGACGCGGATTTCGCCAACATCCTTTGTCCACGTTGTATCGCCAAGTTTTGGATCCATAGTTAGTAGCAATGCTTGTAACTGCTCTTGCATTGCAAGGCCTGCACGGGCAGCACGCACTGCATGGTCGGCCTGATATTCCGGTACACCACTGGCAGCCATGTAGCTATCGCCAATGGTCTTGATTTTTGTTAGACCGTGTTCTGCACTTACCTTGTCGCAGACAGCAAAGATTGCCTTCAGCAAATGCACTACGTGAGCAGGTGGAATCTTTGAGCAGAGTGAGGTGAAGCCTACAATGTCCATAAAGAGTACTGTCACCTGTGCATGCTCATCGCCCGACACATCCTCGCCCTTGAGCATACGGTTGACGATGCTCTCCGGCAATGCACCGTACAACAATGCGCGCTCTTTCTCACGCTCGCGTCGTTCTTGTGCCATACGTTGTTCTACCTCGGCAGCAGCCATCTTGAGCTTGGCTTCAGCACCGGCAATCTCTTCCTTGATGCGAGTGAATTCGTTGTTGTGTTTGATGTAGCCCTCAAAGTCACCACGCTTACGCGCAAGGTCGCGAAGTTCAAGGTGTGCATCAGACTCTTGCTTGCGGAGGCCGTGCTTATCGGCTAGTTCAAGTGCCGCTAAGTATGTGGTATGGGCTGTATCATAGTCAGATTCTGCCTCTGCTAAGCCTGCCATTGCCGTTGCTCTTATATAACGAACCTCAGCATCAATAATATCTATGCTTGCCAGCCGCTCCGCCATTGCATGAGCTTCCGAACGGTTGTTAGTTGCCACCAGGTTGTTAGTAATGTTTGCTACAGCAATTGCAAGACCCCGCCTCTCCCCAAGTTCTTCATGGAGTTGTAATGCTCGCTCGTAGTACTCCAGGGCCTTGGGGTAGTCGTTAAGGTTTGAGTGTACATCGCCGATGTTGCCGGAAACTGTTGCCACACCGGACTTCTCTCCAAGTTCTTCATGCATTAGCAATGCTCGCTCGTAGTGCTCCAAAGCCTTGGGGTAGTCGCCGAGATAGCCATGAATAGCACCGATGCTACCGGTAACTCTGGCCATGCCAGATTTCTCTCCAAGTTCTTCATGCATTAGCAATGCTCGCTCGTAGTATTCTAATGCCTTGGGGTAGTCGCCAAGCCTTGAGTGTACATCGCCGATGTTACCGGTAGCAACGGCCAAACCGGACTTCACTCCAAGTTCTTCACGGAGTTGTAATGCTCGCTCGAAGTACTCTAAAGCCTTGGGGTAGTCGCAGAGATAGGCATGAATAACACCGATGTTACCGGTAACACTTGCAATACCGGACTTCTGGCCAAGTTCTTCATGGAGTTGCAATGCTCGCTCGTAGTACTGTACGGCCTTGGGGTAGTCGCCAAGACATGAGTGTACATTACCGATGTTGCTGGTAACAAATGCCACGTCGGACTTTGCTCCAAGTTCTTCACGGAGTTGTAATGCTCGCTCGTAGTGCTCCAAAGCCTTGGGGTAGTTGCCGAGATTGGCATGAATAACACCGATGTTACCGGTAACATTTGCAATACCGTACTTCTTGCCAAGTTCTTCATGGAGTTGCAATGCTCGCTCGTAGTACTGTATGGCCTTGGGGTAGTCGCCAAGACTTGAGTGTACATTGCCGATGTTGCTGGTAACAGTTGCCACACCAGACTTCTCTCCAAGTTCTTCATAGAGTTGCAATGCTCGCTCGTAGTACTGTAAGGCCTTGGGGTAGTCGGCAAGATAGTAATGTGTATTGCCGAGACTATTGGCAACCTCTGCCACACGGGCTAAATTCCCCAACCCTTCGTATAGCTTCAAAGTGCGCCCATAATGCTCAAGTGCCTCTGCATTGTTGCCTTTAAGTTGGCATACTGTTCCTCTAACAAAGTAATGCTCAGCAATAGCTGCCGGCTCGCTTCTTTCTTCTAACTCATCGGCAAGACGTTGCAACGCTGCAGCATCATTCTTCTTTGTTGCTGCATCTATCTCGCCTATAATTTCTTCCAGTGCTCTCATTGGGTAGGGGGCTTGGGCATGGTGGTACAAGAGCAAGTTACTGTCTTGCGGTTGGCAAGACACCATGCAAATATCGCATAACGCTTGCACATAAGGACGTAGTGAAATTGTGGAATGAACTTCCGTTGCGTCACACTCCACGTCCATCACACCACTACCCCTTAGCAATTGCTCTGGTGTTTACAGAAACGCATTGAGAGGCCGTCAGCTCGCGGCCTGGAAGGAGTGCGCGGATAGAGGTGTAGTATGCGGTGGCGGCGGGGGTGGGGCCCGGAGCGAAGCGACGGGCTTGGAGTGCGCAGAACGTGCGGACGTTGCCGTGGCAGATGAGTAAGAGGTTCGGACGTTGCCGTGGTAGATGAGAAAGTGCACATGGACGCTGACGATTTATCAGATTGTGGCATCGATATAAAGACTCTTTAGCATAAGTACTCCCTAAAGACTTTTTTCTCAACATACAGCTAGGCGAATTTTGTGCAAGTAGCTCCATTGCTTCACTCCCACAAGACCGTATGTTACCGGTGATATATGGTGTTGGATTGCAACAAACCTATGCACCATTACAATTTATCTACGTGCTACTGATAAGGAGCATGCTATGTTGAATATCGTGAGTATCACCGACCTCCTTCGAGCCGTACACATTCATTTGCGCTTAGTGTTTAACCGCACGGTGTTCATGCCATGTATTGGAATTGTTGCTGTGGCAGTGTATGCGCAAGAACCGGACACAGGTCCACAGGTTCAAGCAGACCTAACACCCATTGTTGATACTCTTTGGACGCATACTAGGTTCGATTTTAACACGTTCTTTGAGGCATGTGCCATGGGAGGCGTACCTCAAGCACTCATAATAGCCGTGCACAAAGTTGATGCTGATCCTGGGTTCAAATCCCTCTACGCCGACGTAAGTGCAGTTATATCAATTAGTTAGGTAATTTTTAGATTCGTCATGCGGCAAAAACGTAACACTTTGTGTGTGTGTTGATCCTAGTCAACGGTAACCTTGGGTGTTGTCGCGTGATCTGACGATGATTTGATTAGGCAGCACTCGACTGTCAAGGTATTGTATAGGTACATCGTTGCAAAATCTGCGATAAGTTAGTAATGGTCTTCAATCTGCTTTCCAATTCAAGGATCCCACATACCATTTCTCAGTAGGAGCAGTCATGAATAAAAACTCTTCCACCCGCACGACCATTTCACGCTTCGTCACATTGTTCCTTGTTGTGGCATGCGTTGTCGTAAGCCGCGCACAGGAGCCCACCCTGCCCATCATCTGGAGTTCCCAGTTGCCATGGTGCTGCGAGAAAGTCGTGGCAAACCCCGATGATGAATTTGTGTACTATAAGTACAGAAACTTCATCGGTCAGGTTCGAGCCTCCGATGGTATGTTTCTCGACTCCATACTGGTTCCTGACGACTCGGTGATCAACATGGATGAGACTTACGGACTCTTTCATTTGCGTACGCGCTCACAGTTGATTGCTGTCGGTGACGGAATACCACGCTATGATGATAAGGTTCGCGGGATGATTCAGATCTATGATGTCCCACAGATGCGACACAATCGTTCAATTCTCATTCCGAAATGGTGGCCGTATTCAAATCAAGGTTCTATAACCGGTCCATCTTGCATTAGCTCAGATGAACGGTACATCGCAATTACTGGCCGTCACGAGATTAACAGAATCTATGTTTATGACCTTAACACTCGAGAAATGGTATGGATGCATGAGGGCATGGAACAGGAACAGCTCGGTGCATCGTTTACTCGCGACAGCAATCGTTTGATGATCTCGAAGTATGTTTTCAACCAAGGGGGAACGAGTGTGAGCTGTTGGGATCCGATTACAAATACGATGTTGTGGGAGAAAGTTATTACATCGAGATTTAAAGAGTACAACCAATTCACGAATGATGGCAAACGAATAGTTGTCAACTACTCCGGTCACCTCGGAGTGTACACCTACCCGGAACTCACCACACTGTACCGGTCGGATACTGATGCAGGAGATTTCATACCAAATGATGACGGGTCACTGATTCTGCTACGTTTCGGCGTGACAACAGGCACAAAGACTTTACGTGTTGAAACTGGAGACATAAAGACACTTGATTCTGTGGGTGTATTGTTGACGGCAGTGCCGAGTTGGAATCAAATGTATGTTGCCACAATACAAGCCATGGGACGATTGTATAAGGTTAACGTTGATTGGTCCGTAGGAGTAAACGAAACCACCGACACCGTTCGGCAAACGATTTCACCCAATCCCTGCAACACCGAAACGCACGTAACATTTTCGACGGCTGCTGCACAACCTGTGCTCATAACCGTGCATGACAGTTCGGGCCGACTACTTAGCAGACAATACGACAGTATGCTTGAGTCTGGAAATCACGTTGTTAATATCGATTGCAGCACACTGCCTGCTGGAATTTGCTTTGTGCGATTGGTTATTGGCTCAGAGACAACAACGCTTCCGCTCATGATCGAGAAGGGAAGCGCCGTGAAATGAAAACGCTTATCATAGTAACCATAGTGATGATAAGCATCATTGCCAGCGATTCAGCGCAGGACAGAGAAATCGGTAATGCCCGCGCTCGCATGACGACGGTTTTGGCTGCCTCAATTCCTGGGATCACTTATGCTGACTTGTTTAATACACGCTCCTTACCGGCATTAGGCTGGAATTGGGACACGCCAATCTCTCAGTTTAATGATCTTTCGTTTGCCCATACGCTGCATGTCGGATACCGCTATCCATGGACCGATGCAAACGGACTGATAAACGGCTTTGGCACTAGGTTCAGAGACTCTTCTACCAACGACCCGAACCAGACAGTTTGGCTGTATCCTCATGTTGATGGTTCAAACGGCGAACTTGCTGAGAACAGCGCTGGTGGCGCAGAAGAGGTAAAGTGCCTGCGGTATGACCCAGAGATCAACGTGTCGCTGACGAACTTCACTCCTACGGCAAGTGCCAGTCCCGGAGCGGTGTTCGGATTCCGATACAAGAACGCAAGCGTAACAAATGCGAACTCTCGCATTTCCCTTGAAGCTGCTGATTATCTGGATGACGATACAACACTGGTGTTGGCTGATGTGTGGCCCGACAGCGCCATGATGCAACGTTTTCAAAATGGAGATTTTAACGGCACACAAGATCAGGATCGTTCCGGCCGTCAGATGCTCCTCTCTGTTAATCTCAGACGTGCCGCAGGTAGTTCTTCAACGCAAGACACCATGCCGATCGCCATCCTCAGGCTGAAATACCACACATTCGCTGACGCTCAGGGTATCGTTGATTCGGGGTACGTGTTCATCGACTCGCTGCTCGATCCGAACGATGTTATTCTATTGAATGCCAACGATCCATCGTACGGACAAACGTGCGATTATGTCGCTGCGCCGGCACTGAACACGACATTTACAATCAGACGTCACCACCTGCCTGCCACAGGAGACAGAAACCTGAGTGCGTGGATAAATTTTCCGTTTAAGCGACAGCCAACAGGTAATCGCCCTCTGACTCACCTATATGGAAGGGACAATTCAGAGACAAGCGATTACATTCGAACACTTGATATAGAAGTGTACTATGTGACGAACGCTAACGACACATCGGACACGGACGTTGAAATTGATTGGATCAAACTTGAAACACCGCATGCGCGGGATTACCTGTCGGGACTGGATTCAGCAGCGTTTTTGGATGAGCATGTTGAATTCATGCAGGATCTCAACAGGTTTAACACCGAGGCTAATAGAACATTCAGAATTGACTCGTGGTATGCACACGACGAAGCCATGATGATGTACTGGGAAGGATGGCGTCATTTTAACCGACTCCTCGATTCCAATTCCATTTCCGAAATCGGATGCGACTATGCCCGACACCTTGTGCACAAGGTTGGCGTTCGGCGTTTGTGGCAAGGAACTACCGGCGGTCCAACGGCCGCAGCAACGCCATATTATCGTTTCGGGTATATGGACAACGGTGGCAATCCATTTATTCCGAACGAATTCCTTGGGTACCGTCTCGGAACCGAAATGCAAGAAGAGCATTGGCCCCAACAACATGAGGGAGGAACTGCACAATTCGTGCACGTGGACTATGATACCCACTGGGGCGACAAGCCGTCTGCGTCAGAACCCGGAAAGTTCTCCGTTGAGCTGCCAATCCCAGACACGCTCTATGACGATGCAGTTGTAAGCGCAAATCTACATCCGATTGGTACTTCGCCGCTAACCAATATTGAAGCCTATCTCTGGCGCTACTTCATTCGGATCATCTTTTTCTACATGAAATTCCGTGGATTGCCAACTTGTGGACGTATGGCTACTGGACACAGCGCGATACAGCACGCAATGCCGTCATTCAGGAGCAACGCGTGCCAACCGGTTCGGAAGTGTACCTCCATGCTTTTGAACAACTGGCTCTTGGTGCCAAGGGGCTGATGACCTTCTACTGTGTTTCCCGCTTCCAGTGCACTACGCCTCTCCCGCCAACATCACCTGACATTGGTGACATCCCCATCGGAGTTACCAGCCTTGCAAATGTCAATCTTGGTATTCAAACAGTACCGACAACCACTGGCTACGATTTCATTCGCGACCCGGGTCTGGGAACGGATTTCTTTGACGCAGATACTGCAAATGAACCTACACGGCTCACATACTATTTTCTCGATGACAACGGTGATGTGAATTTGGACCTCTTTTCTAACAATCTGGGAGTCGATCCTGATCGTTTGTATGCTGGTCGTGCGTCCATGAGGTTAGCGACGTACAGGCTCTATCGTTATCTGCACGACGTTGGCCCAACGCTCGCAAATCTGGAATTGAGGGGATGGTGGGCAAAGGGATACAGGCAATGGCGTTTGGAAGATAGTGTCGATATCGACGATTATTTCAAGCTGGATACAAATCTCAAGGTCGCTCACCCTTCCCGAGTGGGAGATTTTGGCTCAATCGATGCCGAAGATTACGATTCTGTGTTTTGCGACGTGATGATCCACAAGCACAGAGATACGGCACTGACGGCACGATGGTTCTTTTCCGTCATGAATCGCAGGTCTGATCCGCGCATACTGGAAAGTGGTGACTGGGTGTTTCGTTCCGAAACAGAATATGAAGATTTGCTTGCAGCAAACAGCATCGGCGAGTACGACCAACGAGGCGCTCGCGAGATTAGGCTTCCATTCAATTACGAAGCTCAGGGGAGTGGCACCGCGATTAATCTGCATGTCACGGAACTTGTCCCTGATACTGCGGTCGGCATCGACACAGTAATTGGAGCACACGCAACGCTGGCCATACGACTTCGACCCGGGCAGGCAAAGTTTTTCCGGGTCGTACCAATTCCTGCATCCAGCACGCAAGGCACAGGCTTCCTTGCTCATTCCAACCAGCGTAAGATCGTTGCGTTTCCGGTTCTAGACACGATGGTAACTGCGGCGGAACTGGAAGACGACGGTGATACGGTTCGCACATGGTTGCGTATGGTTGTTGGAGATACTATGCGATATCACAGAGTGTATCATAAACGCAAGGATACGACTCTACCTGAAGGCGGGCCATTGACCGTTTGGTATCAGCACAGCAGCCCGTTAGTTCATACAGATACTCTGCCAACAGGTACAGCTCGTTATGCATTCGACGCATCAACCGTTACGTGGGAGAATCCCGTGAACATAAGCAGCCGTGTTCTGTATCAGCCACCCGGCGCAGACTCGGCTACTATAATGGATTTGAGTTGTGGCTTTCCTGCACTCGTTGTTAGGGTTGACACCTTTGCAATGACTCGTATCGCAAAAGTGTATGTTGTGTTTGGCTGTGAGTATGATGCCACTGAACAAAATCCCAAGGTTCTTGTGTGCGAAAGCGTTATTCCTGCCGACGCAACGAGTGATGAGCAGGCTGCGTTTTATGCTAATGATTACTCTGCCGTGCTCGATGTAACACCCGTAACGTTTGTCGGAATGGTTACACAGGCAAATTTCCTTGAACACTGGGGAACTCCGATGATCAATGCCTCGCAGTCAGGTAACTACTACTGCTGGTCGCACGAAGCCAACGGTATCGGTGCTGGCTTAAAGGAACCACATCGAAGGACGTTTCTAGGTGGCCAAACAGAATATATCCGTGCCTATAACGGAATGATTTGCACGCACCCTTCAATGCATTCTTACTCGCGCCTGCACATCGGTGAGGATGATGCAGGACTTGTATGGCAAGAAGGGGCAGATCCTCTGTTCGGCAACTTCATTCTGTACACACGATTGAAGCATGACGCTAACAACAACATCTATCACGAGCTGTGCGCAGACCCAACGCCCACTGAAGAAGAAAACAATATCATTCTTCCGACGGATGGGACGATTGCACAACTGACCGATATCTATATCGACATAGAAGAAGCAAACGACGTTGCTCATCATGCGTTCCCGCTGCTGTACAGGCAAATGTCGGATTGGGACTTGACAGGCGAGAACAAGTTCTACTATCTCGGCATCAACAACATCAAAGCCGAACGAGCGTATTGGCAAACACTACCCACAATTAATTACCCAAGATGGGTAATCGCAAGGCGTGTGTTTGACGTCCGCGAGTGGACGAGCAGTTGGTTTGGAGGTAACGACACACTTTGGTCTCGTACGGCTAACTTCATTTTCTCTGATGATTATCACCTTCGCGGTCCTGATGCAACACAGGGAGAACAATGGGGCGAGTGGGGATCTGATCCTGAGTATGCCTCTTGGGATTACGACGATTCAACATCGGTACTGGAGTTTTGGTCCGAGACATCAGACACGGATCTAATGCCCATGTTATGGAGTATGACGCTAAGCTGGGAGCTGTACGGAACGGATACGGATTACGATCATGCAGATCTCGTAGCAGACGGCTCGGTACGACTCCTCAACCACATCGGAAAATATCCACATTTAGCGTCGCGGTATTCCATGACAGGAGTGAACAACCGTGGCTGGCAACGCAACCGTAGAATCTTCAACCGAACCGACGGTACATGGCCTGCTTATGTACATGCCCCTTCACTCGTAACATCATCTGAGTATTTCTACAAGCAGGGCACACAACGAACACCACAAGCCTTACGCTACGTTGGCTTCAGAGGTCCAGAAGGTTCGCCGCTCACAGGTCCTATCTATTTGCACAACAAGGAAGATTGGCTAGCGTTCAAACCTTCAAAGTTCGACGATCAAAAGGCACCGCTGGAATACTCCTGCGATTGGCTTGGCTTACCGGATGTCGGTCACATCACCGTTTCAACGAAAGCCGCTGGCGAAGAACTCGAAGCAGAATTGTGGGTGCAGCGTGAGAGCGACGGCGAAGTGATTAACATGAACACTATGGCAACGAATCAGAATGGTGAAACATGGCGAAGAGAATTTACTCTTTTGTCGTCTCCGGATGAGCGATACCGGTTCTTCATCGAACCGAACAAACAACACACTTCACCAGCAGAGGACATCGAAATCAGATTCGCAAAACGTGAAAGCAAGAACAAAGGAAGTGCCAACAGAACAATCATTGATTTGCGAAAGATGAAGGAGTTTTCTGCAACAGACGAAGCAGATCTTATCGTATATCCCAACCCAGCACAAAACATGGTAACGATGGTGATCAATAATGGCCGAAGTGATGACAGAGATGCTAAGGTAGAAGTCGTGATTTCGAGTATCATTGGAGCAACGCAAGCGAGAATTACATGCCGCAACATTGATGTCCTTACAGTCAATGTTGAAACGTGGACCGTCGGCACTTACCTTGTGTTAGTCAATACTTCCAATGGTGTCGTCCTCACTTCGAGTTTTAGTGTCGTGCGATAGCAAGTAGCTACTACGAACCACATCCTTTGGTTTTGCCAGAGTGCGTGGCTATACTGACTGAAGGGGCTGGAACTGGATGTTGACATAATTTGTTTTTTGTGAGTATAGGTTGGGCTAACCTCCGTTTTTTAGGCGGACTCCTAATTGTCAGTCGATTGAAAAGTTAGTTAGTTGTTTCATCACTGTTAGTGTTAGTGGTTATGATCCGTTCGGTGCTAGGTGCGTGGAACAATTGGATGTTTGATCATATTCATTGCACAAGTATTGCATTTGCATCACACTCCTTGTCCCTCACACCACTACCCTTTAGCAATTGCTCTTCGAAGTTCAACGCATCACGTAGAGGCCGTCAGCTCGCGGCCTGGAACAAGTGTGCGGATAGTGGTGTTGTACGCGGTGGTGGAGGCGGGGGTGGGGCCCAGAGCGAAGCGACGGGCTTGGAGTGCGCAGAACGTGCGGACGTTGCCGTGGCAGATGAGTAAGAGGTTCGGACGTTGCTGTGGTAGGTACGCAGGCACTATGCAAATATCGCATAACGCTTGCACATAAGGACGTAGTGAAATTGCGAAATGAACTTCCGTTGCGTCACACTCCACGTCCATCACACCACTATCCCTTAGCAATTGCTCTGGTGTTTATACAAACGCATGCAGAGGCCGTCAGCTCGCGGCCTGGAAGGAGTGCGTGGATAGAGGTGTAGTATGCGGTGGCGGCGGCGGGGGTGGGGCCCGGAGCGTAGCGACGGGCTTGGAATGCGCAGAACGTGCGGACGTTGCCGTGGCAACGGAGTACGAACGCTTGGTTGTTAGTGTGTTAGATACGTAAGAGGTTCGGTCGTGGCCATGCTGTATAGTGGACCGCTTGGACGTTGCTAACTTGTTCAACAGAATGTTCGGTTGCTATTGTTGTGCGTACGTAGTAGAATACCGACACAATGTTGTCCCTAGCTTGGTGGCTGCCCTTCTGTTAAGCTTGGTGATTGAGCTTGTCAAAGCCTGGGAGCCGCTTGTAGAATCTCAGTGACCATGTCGATCCCCAGGTACGGATCCACACACTCATAAGCCCCCTTCACCAACCAAACCGTTGAAACAGTTGCGTTGTATGCGTTTGGCAATCTATAAACACAACGGCATAGCAGCGTGTGGATAACTTTCGCTTGTGTGTGTGTGTGTGTGTAGATTAGTGTTTGAAGTATCGAACCTAAAACATTTTGGAGGTTTGCAATGCGTAGGATTTTGTTTGTGTTTTTGACCTCAGCCATTTGCCATGTAACACCATCAATTTTGATCGGCGGCATAATTAATGTGGCTTACCATAAGGTGAATTCCAACGGTAGTAGGAATATGACGACTGACTTTAATGGTGGCATGTACTGCCCAAGTTCAGGTACCGACTGTGATATGGTAGTAACTACCGAGAACCCAGATGGATCGTACACGACGGATGTTGTGTATCCATGTGGAATCTTAGTTCATGTGCCAGTTGGTTCGGTTCAATGGATAGGAGTGGAGGAAAGTGGATTTGGCTCTTTTGCAAACATGACCTTTCTTCCTGGCGAGTACACCCTGCAAATCACTCATAGTCCAACAGACCCTGCGTACAATTCGCTAACGGTTTCTTTAAATGGAGTTACCGCAGATTCAGAAGGCTGGATTCACGTTTTTGTTCCACATCCATAGTAACAGAGGCATTCAACTATGAAAAACCATTGGCAACCACTACTCATCGTATTGCTAACTTTTGCAGCTTATAGTCACGCGATGGCATTGACTGCCGAGTATATTAAGTGTCCGACTCCAATGAGCATGTGCACAAGAATATGGGACGTTGATTGGACGCCTCAGTCGGGGGGTATACCGTGTCCAACTGGTGGCAACTCTTGCTGGTTAAAAGAATCGAACAGCGTCGTTTCTTCGATCTCCGTCACTCCCATACCGGGAATCGGTTGGGAAATCACTCTTCCGGTTGGTGCACTAGAGTTTAATCAGATTGGAGGGTCGCAAAGCGTGACGATTGCAAATGTTGCTGGGTTCACCTTCGTAGGAGACGAGTACCATATTCGAATCAATTCATGGCCAGAGAACCCAGCATACGAAGGTGTGCAAGTGTCCCTAGACGGTAAAACGGTTACCTCGGCAAATACAGTACACGTTCTCATTCCACTCTGAAAGACCAGCTATTGCACTATTATGAAGAATGGTTCGCGAAAGTTTGGTGTTGTGCGTGCCTGTTGTGATGATAGGGTAAATCGTGCATCTCCGTCGATACAAAGACTCGTACCACTGTTAATGGTGTCGTTAATGGTACTACTAGCAGTAAAAAGTTCATTCTCACAATCTCTTGGCAAGACCTATCCATTGCGCTCACGAGAGGCTGGCAAAGGTGCCGTATATGCATTTGTTGACGAGAGTTCATGCTTTGTTTGCAATAAGCATTTACACTCTCTAAAGCTTCAGGCAGCAAAAGCATCGGTACCATTCGTTCTATTTGTCCTTGGAGCCGACGAAAAGCGAACTCGCGAATTAATTGACCGTGATTTCGGAGCAGATTCCTCATTTGTATATGACGAGTTTTATGTTTACGATGCAGTCTTCGAGCTAGAGCAAGTACCAATGTTGCTTGTACTAGATAAATCGGGGAGGTTGCTGTTTAAAGGAATCCCGGGTAAAGTAATGTTCGACGACGACGAGTTTATCTCTCGTCTAAAAGATGTAGCAACGCAAGATGCCCAAGCGTTTAGGTACTCACTTAAGGGTGTACCCGCTATGGAGGTAGAGTCTGTAGTTAAGATTCCCAAGGAGTATTCTATAAACACTTCAATTGCTTTGTCTGGTGCTTACTCCAAGCGAAAGAACAACTACGTAGTCTTGAATCACTACTCTAAGCAGATGTTACAAGTAGAAGCTGATGGCAGTTGCCACTTGTTGCCACCACTTAAGTCGTATCACTTGCCCTATACACCGGCCACATCCATGATTAAGGGACGCTCTGATGATGGCGAATCAATTGTGCTGTGGGACACCGATTTGAGATGTGCGAAGCCATGGATAGTTCAACTACATCCTACCGACACCACGTATAAAGTTGAACAACTACCCGACGACTGGACCAGGTTGAATAGGAGAATAGAGTATTTGGGTGACTCGCTTCCAATCGTAATCACAAAAAGGATAGATGACGGCTTCGACCCATATCTGTCCGATACAACGATGTTGTTTTACGGTAGGGGTGCATACTGGCAGTCTCTTGGTCGTAGAGACCCAATGTTTTACGATTCAATTTTAGCCAAGTATTCGTGGTTAACGGTAGCCGCTTATGACACCCTTCTATTGATTTACCAGAATCTAACATCTTACATAGACGAGTACACTACCAACGGCGCACACAGACGAAGACTATCAATTGATTTCCCTGATTCTATAACTACACAGATTAACCCAGCTTTCGAAGAGTTAAATGGAGAGGCTACTAGCTCAAACAAAACGTCAGGTATTATTGTTAGTCTGCTTGCTAATCAGATATTTGCTGATAGTCATTCAAGTATTGCCTGTTTGACTCTTGCGTTCAAAGTTGCTTCATTAAAAGAACCGGTTCCTGGCGAAAGTCATTCTTCATATCAATGTGTAGCGCTGTTCATTGATTTGGAAAAATGGAAACAAATTGGACTTTGGCAATTCCCAATTGGATACTCTCCATTTCAGTTCGCCGATGGTCGTGTGCGTCGTTTCTTGGTTGATCACGGTAGGATTTCTATCGCAACCATTCTTATTCCCAATTTCGAATAGTTCATACGGTAGTGGGTTAACTCTTATCTTTTCGTAGTCAGACTCGTAAGTTCCTATTGATCGAAACGCCGTTGGACTATGTCCGCTTCTTAGTTGAAAATCTAGAGACTATGGCTTTGGGCTGATTGGACTGAATTCTATTGTTGACCTCGTCTTTGATCGCCCGTTGCAAAATAGGCAATCTTTTATTGTTGTGCACTCGCCGCCATGATTGTTCGGCATCAAGAAGAGCTAGTGCTGACCACCGTAGCCGCTGATCACCTGTCGACCATCGTGTAACGTGCCTCGTACGACGTGCGATGGCAGAGTTCGCTGACTCGATCACATTAGTCGTGCCGAACGAACGGCCGAACACAGATCGTAAGCCGAGTCTTGTCAGGGTCAGTACGTCTTCGATGCCCTCATTGAGTGATGCAGCAGCGGCGGGATTGATCTTCTGCAATCGTGTTATGAGTTCATCAGCCATAGTGTATTAGCCCCTTAAAAGACTGGACAGAAATCACGAACCAGATTTGTACCAGTTAACTTAGGGAACCATGTCAAGAACAAAGCGAACATTTACACCGGAAGACCGGCTGAGTCTTCTGCAGGAAGCGGAGCGGGAGGGATATTTGGCTACCTGTCGCAAGTACAATTTATCCCCATCTTTATTGGCAAAGTGGAAGCAACGGTATCTATGCAAGGGTGTCGCAGGGCTGAACCCCTCGTATAGGCGGATAGATCCGGCCGTACGAGCGTTAGAAGAAGAGAATGAGCGATTGAAACGTATCATCGCCCGACAAGCATTAGAGCTTGAGGTCAAAGGAGAGTTGCTAAAAAAACACCTATCCAACCAAGGAGAAAGTGATGATCATCCAGCGTTACTCCGATCGAGCCGCCGTTACGGTTCTTTCGCAGTGGCTAGGATTGCCACGGAGTACGTTATACTATACGCCTCGCCCGGGAAAACGTGGTAAAAAACCCAGCACACATACGCTGTATCACGGCTCGATGGTCCCTAATGAAGAGGTTGTTGACAAGATAAAGGAACTTATCAGTGGTCCGTACAATGCTTATGGGTACCAATCTGTTCATGATGATTTACGCCAATTAGGGTGATTAATCACAAGAAGACGTATCGCCTCATGGATGAGCAGAAGCTTCTTCTTGGGAAAGTTATCCGTAGCCGTGGGAAACGCACGTGGGTGCAGTATAGGCAGATATCGGCTCATCAGCCGATGGAGTACTTATGTCTTGATATTAAGTATGTCTGGGTACACGGAGAAGGTCGGTGGTATTACCTACTCTCGATCATGGATGTGTTCAGCCGCAAGATTATCCAGTGGATCTTCCAGAGGAGTGTCCGCAAGCATGACGTGATCGTGATGTTTCGCAGGTTGCATACACAGTACAACCTCAAGGGAGTACTCATCAGAAATGATAACGGCTCCCAGTTTCTGGCCAATCAGGTGAGAAGCTATCTCGCTGAACTTGAAGCCAAGCAGGAATTTACCCATGTGGCTACACCCGAAGAAAATGCCTACATCGAAGCATTCCACAGCATTCTTCAACGGGAGCTGGTTGAACGATTTGAGTTTAGCAGCTTCTACGAAGCTAACCAGCATCTTCAACACTACATGCAGTGGTATAACTATGAGCGCAAACACAGAAAACTCGGCCCAATAACTCCACAGCAGAAATGGGAAACTGGTCTGCTCACTACGTCCACTCCGGAGTTCGCTCATGTGTCGGAACGAGCCAGGCTCGGTTCGAAGGAGTTCACAGAACATCAAACACAATTTCAGTTGTCAGGCATCACCGACCCAACAACTGATGCTGTTACTCGCCGCTGCTCAAACAAGAAGGAGAATAATCGGCACGTACTACATATCTTTGACAACAATTCTGTCTAATCTATTGGGGGTTGATACACCTTCTTGTTTTATTCTTTTTACTCTTGTGTCTCCGTTGCGAATAAAGTCGCCAAGCGATGCAGAAATTGTCGAAGTAGTCCTTTTAGCTGTCCCAAAGTCGTAATATTCGTTTTTTACAATATGATTGTAAACGTCCATATAAGTTGTCAGGTCGTTAATCTCGTCAAGGCTTTTTAAAATCGCTTCTTTTATTGTCATTGTCTGTTTGTTTTTCTGTTACGTTTCTGTCGTCTTACCACTGGCTATCACTATGCCCTCGATGGTTGCCAAACAAAGCGTTGCAAGCAATTTAAATGCTCCTAAATGAGCTCGGTCCTATCAATCAGAATGCACACTTAACTAAATTACTTCAGTTCTTCGTGTCAGAACGCTTGTCTTGGTCCTCCCATCAATGCCAAGTACCACATCCAGTTGAACATTGCTTCGAATACAAATATTGATCCGAACGATTTCCCATCTGAACCGGAGCTCCAACTGGGTCCACTACCACGTTCGATACCCAACTGTCAATAATGAACTCGTTCTTCATACACACTTTGTATTCGCGCTTGCAACACGTTGTACCACAGGAGAGCCACTTCCAATAATCTACATAAGATTTGCCAGAAACAGGGTCCGTGTAAAAAGTAGGGATGGCTCCTCGATCACAATCTTCAGACACATTTGGTGGCACGACCTCATAAGTACACTTCACCCACAAACCACAAGATGCTGTGAAGAATCGAGTAACCAACGGATCCGTGCCGTCACAATCTGGAATATTTGTTAAACTCGGACCGAACAAAAGAGTGCGCATGAGCTCTCTCACCATCATCTCAGCATAACCATTATAAACATGCTCTTCAATTTGTTGACCGTTTTGATTAGCGCATGGCCCTAGCAAAGTCACACTCACAACATAAACCTCTAGTTGTCCGTTGCAATCTCGCATTTTGTAGACAACTTCCGCCTGGCATCCCGAAGCGTATTGCGGGTATGCCGTTGTATTAGCCGACCAAGGCGTACAGTCACCTGTGGTTGGCGGACACGGTGGTGGATCTTGCGCATACATTGATAGAGCATTTGCAACGACTAACAGACTAACAATCAATGCCTTCATTTTTGTTTCCTCTGTGTTTCTAATTATCTGTCTCTGACAAAACCCAAGCGACAACTTTGCCCTCATATACGACTGAGATGATACCGGCAGTGTCTCCATTCAAAAGGTTCACGCGACGCCCAGTCGAATCAAAAAACAAACAATCACCCAGCACAATCGAATGAGCAACACAGTATCCTTCAATGGATTTCGTGTCAAACAGGAGTTTAGAAGAGATAGATTCACTTCCTGATAAAGAAATGTCGTTCGTCACACCCAATAACACGTTGACAGGAATGATCATTAGCCCGGCATGAGTATATATGTAGTACTCGTTTTCGACTTGCCTCATTCCATTGACATTTGAAAGATTGGTGACAACGTCGTACTCAGGAAAAATAATTTTAGGATTGAAAACTTCTCCTGTCTGACAATTGATCAACCCCTCATTTGTACAAGCGAGGATGCGATCATTGTTATCAACGAATAGTCCGCTAACAATTCTAACCTTGTAGTGAAAAGTGAATAGACGCGAGAAACTCAAGCTGTTCTTAGAGTAGGAAACGATACACGAGTTCAACTCTTCACTATCCGATCCTTCAGTACTTTGGGAAAGGCCAAGCACTAAACTGTCATCTGGCAACCTTGCAACGCTGTTTACTTGTCTTCGTTCTAAAAATGACAACGTACGTGACTGAAAGCTTGCCGATGGTGTGCTCGTGTTAGCATTGACAAAGACAACATTCAGCGTATCACCCGTACGAAGAGCAAAGCAAGTGGAAAAACTATCTGGACCGTTTTCTAACCAGTTCGTCATATTTCCTACAATGTTGTCATCTTCGTACTCGTAAACTTGGGTCAACTGGTCATTCGATTGATTCAGCACCCATACTTCCAGACGACGAGTATAAAACGTCATCATCTGACCACCTACATCCTTGGTAACGAGATACGGGCCGACAGTAGCAGCAATACACATAGTGCCGATAGACGAACGCGCAATATCCCAGAACACACGAACAGAGTCCAACGTGTCGCCAACTACCATTCTCCGCTTCAATTCATCGGTAGTTTGGTCATAAATGAAAATGCCTCGATCACTCGTAACAACATATTCGTTGCCATTCAACTCGATCGAGTTTTGTGTAGTACCAACACCAACATCAGGATTGGAGTATTTGTGAACAATACTCCACGGTCCGTTGTTTACTGATTTAGCAATGAATGACTTGTATTTGGTCGAATTTGCGTCGCCCGAAACCACATAGCGAGTTCCGTTAGAACCGAATGCGGCGTCAGTAACAATGTATCCACCAAGCTCATCACTTTGAATCCATTGTTGCGCATCTATATCAGGTACACAACAGAGCATTACTGATGCGAAGGTGATTATTATACGTTTCATTATTGTCTCCTAGCAACCAGCCTGACATGGTTTGTCAAAGTCTGCTTGGTCCTCACAATCGCCAACCTTGGCAGGAAAACCTTGAAGCAACCTGTGTTGGACACGACCTGACGGGAATTGTCTGCAAACTTCATACTTCCGTACGCAACAAGCATCACCACAAGGTTGATATTTCGTAATGGTGATCTTCTTTGTACCGTTGTCGTCGAATTCTGGGTACGGCGCTGGAAAGTCTGTATCGCACGTCTTGTTCTCTGAATTCAGTTCATAAGTACAGGAAAGCCATACACCGCAACCAGCCGTGTATATATAGGCATACTGCGGAGCATTTGGTGTCGGAGGTTGTCCGCCGCAATATGGCGCCGGATGCGGACCGTCAAGGAAGCATTCGATCATCATTTCCAAATCAGCGTTTCTCTTATACTGATACTTCTCCCATTCGATATCCGCACAAGGACCTCTAAGCGTGATGTCTATGAATCTGTATTGAACGCCATCGGGACAAGTTCGTGTCTGGTACTTGAAGTAGAACACGCACGTTCCGCAAGAGATGCTTGTTGGAATGGGATTAGACCAGTTACTGCATCCTTGAATCGCGTCACATTGTGCGAAACTAATCCTCGGGGACAACATCAGTAACGACCCAACCAAAATGAGAAGAGACATGAGAAATGTGCGACGTATCGACATATCGTTATTCTTCACGTGCATCGTGGCCTCACGGTAAATGTGACAAAGAGAAAAAACGTCAAATACAGACAGATAGATTCTATGCTGACCGTACAAATCTTCAGCAAGAAAGCACCAACGAAAACGACTTTCTACTCCCTCAGAACTAATTTCTAAGTCGATTTCTAACGTCTTTTATTAATGAACAAGGCCACCAAGTCATCAAGCGCAATTCTATCAACTACTGTACACAACGTTAGTTACAAATTCAATACTAATGTTACGTTTGTCACCGTTGATATCAATCACAGTTTCTTGAAACGTATAAAATTACCAACAAGCGATTCGGGAAACCAATGTGGTCTATTTTCGACTCCAGCACCCTCAAACCATTGTTGCATTAAGTGCAGTAAAAACCATAGTTTAGGTTCAGAGTTGTTGTATTGAGTGATCGACTGTCAGCATCTGCGAGCTTCATTACAAACGCGTAACAACGTCAGATTGGCTTACCTGAAAATCGATATTTGTTACATACGACGTGCCGAAGGTGGTAATGCGGGGAAACAAGCTGCTCAGCCATTTTTCAATGTCCCCTTTTCAGAACGAATGAGAGCTTCAACCAGTTTGTTGTGGGAATGGAACTCCAAGAAGTGACGGCTTACTTTCGAACATCTCCTTGACAGAATTGCCAATGCGGACGCGGATTTCGCCAACATCCTTTGTCCACGTTGTATCGCCAAGTTTTTGATCCATGGTGAGTTGCAATGCCTGTAACTGCTCTTGCATTGTCAGGCCTGCACGGGCAGCACGCACTGCATGGTCGGCTTGGTATTCCGGTACACCACTGGCAGCCATGTAGCTATCGCCAATGGTCTTGATTTTTGTTAGACCGTGCTCTGCACTTACTTTGTAGCAGACAGCAAAGATTGCCTTAAGCAAATGCACTACGTGGGCAGGTGGAATCTTTGAGCAGAGCGAGGTGAAGCCTACAATGTCCATAAACAGTACTGTCACCTGTGCATGCTCATCGCCGGACACATCTTCGCCCTTGAGCGTACGGTTGACGATGCTCTCCGGCAAAGTACCATAGAGCAATGGCTGCCGGCTCGCTACCTCCTTCTAACTCATCGGCAAGACGTTGCAACGCTGCAGCATCATTCTTCTTTGTTGCTGCATCTATCTCGCCTATAATTTCTTCCAGTGCTCTCATTGGGTAGGGGGCTTGGGCATGGTGGTACAAGAGCAAGTTACTGTCTTGCGGTTGGCAAGGCACTATGCAAATATCGCATTGACGCAAATGCAACATCGGTCACCGCTTGCACATAAGGACGTAGGAAATTGTGAACAACATCCGTTGTGTCACACTCTCGTCCTCACACCACTACCCTTAGCAATTGGCTCGTTTATATAAGCGCACCACGCGGCTCACGGTCTGAAGGGAGGTGGATAGTGGTGCTGTATGCGGTGGTGGAGGCGAGGGTAGCCTTAGAGCGTAGCGGCGTGGAGTGCGCAGAACGTGCGGATGTGGGTGAGGTATGTTCGGTTTATACCGTGCTAGGTGAGTAAGAGGTTTGGACGTTGCCGTGGTAGGGCGTAGTACTCTTATTGATTTGATTTTTCAAAACAAGTATTACGTTTGATGTCACACTCCTTGTCCCTCACACCACTACCCTTTACGCAATTCTTCGAGAGTTCAACTGCATCATCGTAGAGGCCGTCAGCTCGCGGCCTGGAAGGAGTGTGCGGATAGAGGTGACAGATCTTGAATGTGGAGTGTATTTCTGAGCTGTTCAGAATCGTGGCTACTCCGAGTGTAAACAGTTTACTATTACTCGGTAAGCCACATCTGGTGCGCGACAACTTCGGCACACAATGGCGCTGGTGCTAACCTAAGAACACCACGATGCACTCTACGAGTAGTGCCTGGGGTTTCAATTCACAAAGAACAGGGTGGGTTTGCACTGATAGCCGGACTGCAGGTTGTGCATCCGTAGCTCCGGTATAACAGGTGTTGCCGTGCGTAACAAGCATGATGAACACGCTCGACCATGTCAATCAAGGAAATGAGGCAGTCTTTTGTGAAAAATATGATTTTTCACTTGACTTTATCCCCCCCCCCCTGCGTAAATTTACGTACGGACCAGATCTGACCGTAATCATTATTTAACAACCATGTTGGAGAATTGCAATGATTGCCTTGAAGAACTGTACTGACTGGGGATTCCCAGCCCGTTTGAGAATGCTTGGTGTGGTAGTTATGCTTGTTGGTATTGCTGTAAGTGGACAGAAAGCCTGCGCACAGTTTACGCCGTGTGATTCCGGATATATAGCGGCTGCCGACACCTTTCTTTTTCAGTATGATAGACGTTGTTGTGCTGTTGTATTCCACTCGTGCATTAAACTTGGTGAGATTAAATTTAGTGGTCTTGATTTTGACCAGAGCTGTTTTGACTTTGATGTGAATACAGCACCATCTATCTATGCTGCAGTTGTACAGCGAGGTTTTGAAATCGCTTTGTATAATCATGTTGGAACTATAACGGGTAATGCAGTTCTTCCTGCTTGCCCACAGACGTCTTCGTGGACGATGAAAACGGTTGCTGCTACCTGTGGAGCATGGGTGGAGGTACCTTACAGTCACGAAAACCAGATTCAGATTCGACGCTACTTCTTCCCTTGTGCATTTACGACATGCGAGCAGACTTGTGTGGCTTGTATTAGCACAGTACAAGATGCATGTGGTAATGAGGAGCCATACATTTATTTCGATTGCGAGAACCAACCATCTCCTCCAAATTGCCAAGGAACGTGTCCCATTGGGGTATGTGTTGATTTACGTCCAATGCCATAGCTCGACTAAACACTATGAGGATTACGATGCCTATTTCACTAGTTCAAACGATCACTGTATTAGCCGCTGTTGTCTTGTTTTCTGCACAACAAGCTTCGGGACAGGTAATCTCGATCGCAACTAAAGTGATGCTTCCAGACTCACTGCTCACCATTGCTTCTGCTGCGAGATTGGATACAATCCTTGTGATAGCAAATGCCAACGGAACAATCGAGTATAGGAGTGTTTCAACAGGGATGATAGTACAGAAGTTCGAACTAGAGAATAATGCACAGATCGTTGATCTCGACGTTGACACAGTGAACGGTGCCGTTTACGCGCAAGTTGCGGACGGCACCGTATATATGAAGAAGGAGGCCGACGCAGAGTTTGTACGAATAGCGGTGGATGGAGTGGTGAACATGTGTGCGAGTGCCGACACACTCTGGTGTCTTGGTAATAGTTCCATCTTTGCCGTTGTAAGAGGTGAACAACAACATACGGGCTATAAACTTCCAGAAGTTTTTGGTGCAGCAGACAGGATTCTGAAAATTCAGAATAGTCGCTTTGCCATATCTACGACGACGGGAAAAGTGTATCGAATGAGCCTAGAGGCAGACACACTCGCCGTCGAACAGTCCTTCCAGAGTGATATCGGCAGGATTCAAGGTCTTTTCTATTTAGACGATCGCATTATTACTACTTCAGCGGAGGGGTCGTATGTTCTGGACTATAATTTTCAGGCTTCGTTACTCACCATTCCTGATTTTGCTCAACGGTATGTAAATCCGGAAACTGTACGATTTCGTGTTTTCGGTGCCGGAAGATTTAAGGACTCTATCTGGCTCGTAGTAAGGAGCAAGTCACAGTATGAACAGCCAATTACCAGAGTCTGTGTGGGCAAGGCACTCGACAAAAAATTTTACATTCGCAATTTAGCCATTGACAGCACCCAGTACGAGTATCTTACTTCAGTCGTCCCGTTTAAAGACGATGTACATTTTTCCGGGGTACAAGGAATACAGGGAGCATACACCGGCACAAGCTGGGGCTGGTTCGCCTATAGAGAACCCATTGGTGCGTATCCGTGGGAGGCATATACTGCAACTGCAAATGGAATATTTGCAGTTCGCAGATCAGGTAGTTTCATTGATCTTGGTACGGTAACAGATTCAGGGATGCACAATGTAGTTATCCGAACGATTCCAGTTGTTTCAACGGGATCCATATTCTCCGTAATGGAAAAGAATGGAGAGATTTTCGTAGGAATGACAAAGGTTCTATGTAGGATCACCAAGCACGGGGAGGTGTACTCATATCGGATTCCCAAACCCAATGACAGTTTTAAGAAGTTTTATGTAGATACAACTAGAGAGTTGATATGGGGCTTTTCGACTCGTGATGTTCATGTGTGGTCATTCAATGGAGATTCAATCATATCGCAACAGTATAGTCCAACCGGACTTCTCGGAAGTATCGCAGAATATCGAGATGGTTCGTTACTACTTAGCACGTTTACTGGTCTGATTTTGCATGCCCGCCTTACGAATGACAGTGTTGAGCTTACACAGTTGCAGAGCAGGCTCACGTACGTAGAGCTTGTAGGTACTGTATCCGATACTACCTACGGCATTGCCGGACCGAGTGGCAACCTTACCTTGATATATAAGTTTCCATGGACAGCTCCAACTGCTACAGACAGTATTAGTCTGAGCAGCAAGACTGTACCTGCGTTGTTGTTCAATCCAATAGTTGACGGGAACATTGTTGTCCTTTCAGATACAATGATCTACCAAATCACTCCCTCTACAGGGTTGGTTACAGACCAGCCATACGTAACGCCTGGTACTATTGGTGGCGGAACAAATACCATTATTGGCCATTGGAATTCAAATATCACCACATTGCTGCGTGGAGATCGAATTGGGTTGTTTCCAGATCATGTTACGTCTGTGCAGCAGGAGCACATTCCTCACGTGTATATTCAAAGCATCTACCCCAATCCAGCCACAACACATCTGAAATGTCAACTTGGAAGGCTGCTTTCTGCTGACCGAAACACTGTATCCGTGCACATCATTGATCAACTAGGCCGAATTCTGAAAGACCTCTCCTCTGCCGTTAACTGGCGCAGCGACGAATTCACGTTTAGCATCAGTGCAGATGTGACAGATCTTGAATGTGGAGTGTATTTCTTAGCTGTTAAGAATCGTGGCTACTCCGAGTGTAAACAGTTTACTATTACTCGGTAAGCCACATCTGGTGCGCGAACACTTCAAGCTGCACTGCATGGAGCGTGAGTGTACACGCCATTAAACGCCGCAACAGAACGCTCGCACGTTGTCGTAACATTGCTATAAGTACAAATTTCTACAACACAGCTTACGAGCTGATTAACTAACTGACATCCAGGAATTCGCCTACGAGATAACGGATTTAGCCCACAGTATCCAAGAACTATCACGGGTTCGACAAATAAGCCATAGAAAAAGAAAGTCAGATTTTTTTAACCAAGAGGTACAATCGAAAGAGATTATACATATATTGCATTAAAACGAGACTGTTACGTATGCATACAATCACTTAGGGGATGATTTGATGAGGGCAGTACGTAATGCAAGTAGGTTGTGGGGGCCGAGAGAGACTGAAATATCTGATGCCAGATTGATGGCAGTAGAATGGGCGCTTGGTAATTGATGGGGTAGGTTTCTAGAGACACGTAAACTACGTACAGTCTGACAACCATTTAGGTGAGTTAGCCAGATTGTACTATGCACGGATGAACAAGTAATGGTGGAGTGCAGAGGTGGTATCGGAGGGGGAATCAATGCCGGGGGGCTGAGTGAAATTCTAATGGTGTGCAAAGTACTGGCTATGTGATGTAGAGATGTAGGTATAGTAAGCATGTGTGGCGGGTACATATAGTGATCACTCACTATGTGAACTTGTTTACTCGAGGGCACAATACTGAGAAAAAACTTTACCGTATACTAAATTTAATGACTAGCGGAGCTATCAGAAGGTCTGATATCTCCAAAATTCAACGGAGGGCCATAATATGAATATCTACTTAGCTCAAATTCCCAATTCTGCATCGTATCAACCGCAGATCGAAGTACAGTTGTTAGATGCCAACGGTAATCAGGTTGTACTGCCAACAGGCGCACGGCTCGATGTAATATATGATCGTTATGATGATGGGCAGGATGGTACGTTGTTGACACTCAATTCTGTAAATACTGTTCCGACAACCAACTTAGCTAATTCGCGTGATTCACTGTTTCTAGCTTATGTAAATGTCGCCGGTGGTATGTCTGGTAATCTGTTTACAGTGATTGTTCGTGTTTTGGACTCCCCGACGGTAATCGCTACAGAAACGTATCATTTTGTACCGTCAAATATTCGTTGGTCTCAGGATGTATACATTAACTGGAGGCAATAATGCTCGACAGAATTAGTATCATCGCAGTAATTGTACTATTAGCGGTGCCCAGTCTTACACACAGCCAATCTGTAGAAATACTCAAGAACACCATGGTTGACTGGGCAGCACCGAACGTAACGGCTGGTGAGTTGTTGGGTGTAAGTCCGGATAATATTATTCGTCCAGGTAGTGTAAGAGAGTTAGTTGTGCAGTTGATAAATAACGCTACTGCTGGTGGCGGTCAGGTACCGGGATTTGCTGTAGAATGTAATCCATGGTACTTTATCAATCAAAATAGCCCGATCTCAGAACCAGGAATATTTGATCGGTTATCGGTATCAATAGCCTGGAAGCCAAACAACGATGCAAATCTATTTGGGGTTGGCTTTAAGTGGACAGTATACGACAAAGCAACTTCCACTGTGTTAGATACTCTGAAAAACCAGCTATCTCAGATAACTCGGGCGATGTGGAGTGAACATACCGCCTTGGGACCGGTTAGGGATTTGTGGAGTGAACTGGTGAAGAAAGTTAAAGACGAAAACTCCGAATGTACAGAACAACTTGACGCAATTGAAGATGTGATGCTGCCGAAACTGACAAAAGTCAGTGTCGTAAATAGTAGTATAAGTGAGCTGAATAGTGTGGCGAGAAATTTACTGGATACCGCTTACCGTAACCTCAAGGGTCAACCAATACCGGACTCAGTGAAAGGCAAATTGGAAACTGCGCTTGTTAGTGCGCTTGCGAAAAAAGCAAGAATAGTCCTCCCCAATGACGTAAGCCAGATGATTAGAGACGCGCAAGAATCGTACCGAAAAAGTAATTGGGCTAGTACTGCATTGGCTGTGGGTGTAGGGGCCACATTTCGGGCAGATACTGTAAATCAATTACAGAGGAGCATATTCAACGCAGAAACCGGTAGAGCATATTTGTCTTTTACGTACGGCAATGGTGACTGGTTAATGCTTACGACCATGATTTCAGCACAGACCAGTACGGATTATGGCTCTGCATACAGACCAAATTCACAGGTACAAGGTAGTATGCAGCTGATGGCTGGCAGCGTTAGTTTACATGGTATTCTATCTGCCGGCTTTCAAAGTATAGAATATTCTAAATCGGCAATTAACGGTGATTTACTAGGGAAGAAAGGTAATGAGTGGAGAGTAGCGGTTGGAGCCGAATTGCAAGTAAGTAATAGTATGTGGCTGTACTTCTCGGCAGGTAAAGAGCGCTCGTTATCATATAGTGATGATGTATGGTCTGCAGACTATGGCGTACGCTACGCACCGTCAATTATATTCGATTAGGAACATAAAGGTATTTATGGATATGAAAACAAGAATCACGGCCGTGATAGTTATTGCCGTCGTATCTGAAGCAGCCCTTTGGGCGGTAATGAACTTGGTAGCATTATATCCAATTGTAACGACAGAGCAAGTTAAGGTAACGCCCATTAAAAGTGACAGCTCTGTTACAGCAGTAACACAGTTACGCCGCTCGTGGAATCGTAACAAACAGATGTAGATGACACCGGTTGTTTTGAGTTCTCGGATGACGCCTGATGTTCGGGCAGTGTTACTTTCACTAATTGCCGGACAACTTGGAGCAGTAATTAATGAGGACTAAGGAAGTCGTGTGTTAGAGGCCACTCTAATCGAACAATGGATCATGTCCCTTTATACTAGGAGAAGACTCCGTGGAGAATGACGCAACGCAGCAGCAGCTGAAAGAAGATAAACGACTGAAGAACAAGAAACTGCTAATTACGATCACCGTTAGTGCTAACATTGTTGCCGTAATCCTATTCGCCTCATTGTGGTGTGCGATGAACCTGATCGCGCTATGGCCTGAGGTAAATCAGGAGCTCGTAAAGGCTGTTCCGGCCATGGGCGGCGGCTCTGATGCCGACTCCACCATCATCCGGAGATCCTGGACCGGTAGTGATTCGATGTGGTGGACTCCGATCCAGTTAAGTGGGGAAATGACCCCTGACGTTCGAGCTGTCATTCTGGCCATGCTGGCTGGAGCTCTTGGTGCGGCGATCCAGGTGCTTACGTCAATCGGTGGGTACCTTGGGAATGGAACGTTTGAAAAGCGATGGACCGTCTGGTATCTGTTGCGAATGCCGATCGGAGCTGTCTTGGGTCTGTTCCTCGTAGTTGGCATTCAAGGGGGACTACCTCTAGAGTCTGTAACCCTTGACGGAAGTACTCCATTCCAGATCGTTTTCTTAGCCGGACTGGCGGGTCTCTTTTCAAGATCAGCATTGGACAAGCTTGAAGACGTTTTTAACGTACTTCTGAACACAAAGCGCAACGACGATCGTGGCGATAACATGAAACCTGCTAAATCGAGTGATCAACACGAAGGAGAAAAGTGATGTCAAGAGTCGTCTTTACTGGTGCGGGAGCGTCAAAATCATTTGGACTGCCACTAACTGGTGATCTGCTTGGACTTATACTTCAAGGTATAAAGGAGGCGACGCTTTTCGAGGGGCAGAACAACCCCAAATGGTGCAAGCGGAGTCGGAGGGCTCTGTCTAACTACCTTATGCGATTGTTGCCTGGGATCGAGTTGATCGCCCCTGAGACAATGCCAATGGTCACAGAGGTCTTCTCCATGGTTGATTACGCCATCAACGCCGAAGAATTACTGCCGATCGGTACAATCGCTGATCATAGAGAGTTCAGGCATCTCCTGATTCTCGCCATCACCGATATCATCATGAGTGACTTCGAGGTGGACTGGGATCGAAATGATCCTACAGAAGGACGTCAGGCTGACGTGTTCAATGCGATGGTAAGGTATCTGAAAGCAACACCCAAGGGACCGATTAATCTTATCTCGACCAACTATGATATCACGTTGGAGTCCCGCCTATATTACCGTTTTCAAGATAGCAATATCGCTAAACAAGTCGATTTGGGATACGACTGGAGAAGTGTTGCGGGAAAGGTGCAAACCAGAGCATCAAAGCCAGAGTTGAGAGTCCTAAAACTTCATGGGTCTTTAGATACGCTGCACTGCCCGTACTGTGGTCATGTATACTTCAATCCGTACGGCACGATCGCTTGGCAGGCGTTTCGAATAGACAGCGATGAAGACAACATGTGTGAGTGTAACGACAGGGATATTCTTGGTGTACACATTGTGTCAATGTCACTCGTTAGAGATATTCGTGATGCGAATCTCCTGAGCGTATGGCGAAGTGCACTTGAAACGCTCAGAACAGCAAACGAGTGGGTGATCATCGGTTATTCCATGCCACAAGAAGATCTCGCGATTCGTTCTCTGCTCATGAGGGCGTATCATGGCGCGGGTAAGAAGAAGCCAAAGATCATCATCGTTCAGCACGGCGACAAAGCAAAACCCGCATATATATCATTGTTTCCGAATGCTAAGTACTTTGATCAGGGTCTGGAACAGTACTTGATCAAAAAAGGATTCCTAAGCGACACGTCGCAATCATCGAAAGTCATAAAGAAGGCAAAATAATTGGCAACTGAGGAGTAACCATGAATCTTCACTTCGTAACAAACCGGGCACATTCCGGTAGCGACCGATGGAAGCCCGACGGATATACCAAGCAGCCGAGTGGTGATGGAGCTCATAATCTGCGATATGGGCATGTTGAGCTGGATCTTAGCGGCGTCCAAGATCAGATCAATGAGACGATCAAGAAGCCTACGGATGGTGGCGACGGAAACGGCTCAGCCATTGCAGACATCATTAATGGCGTCGATGCCTCGAAGCGTAAGATCTTTGCCTACCAAGAGAGTTCCGATGGCACCCGCAAGGGCTCGACGGAATCCTTCGACAAACTCCAAGAACTCATGCGGAGTAGTAAAGATGTTGTTGTCTTCATTCACGGCTATAACACCGACTGGTGGGAGGCAGTGTCCACGGTGGCGGCATTGGAGATTATGCTCAATGCCAATGGAGGCAAGGAGGTTGCGGTGGTGCTGTTTAGCTGGCCATCAGATGGAGAGATCTTGTTGGTCACTCCGTATTTCTCGGAACGACATGATGCCAGTCTTAGCAGATTCGCGACGATCCGTGCATTGCTGATCCTACAGAAACGCCTAGCAGATATTCGAATCAGCGCCCTTGGAACGGAGTACCGGACACGCAGGGAGTATTTGAAAGCTGTTGAATCTCGTGCGATCGATGCCAACAAGGGGCTGTGCGGCAGCGGCCTTCACCTGGTCTGTCACAGCATGGGCAACTATGTTCTGGAATGTGCCCTTGGTTTGGCCGACGAAGATCCGGAGTATGTACTGTCCGAGCGGATGTTCGATAATGTGATCCTGGCTGCACCCGATGTCAACACGGATGCCCTAGAGCCAGGGCGCCCCCTATCACGACTTGCATCGATCGCGAAGAATGTTTCGGTGTATTTCAACAAGGAAGATATGCCGTTGCTTACATCGATGGCGACTAAAAACGCACGAGAACGATTAGGCAGAACCGGCGCTGCTCGTCCCGAAGCGATCGACCGAACATTTCACCAGATCGATTGTACCGGTGTTGTCGAAGATGGTATCGTGGAGCACAGCTACTTCCTGAACGGGAAGCCGCTTGACGATATTCGGCGTACTATCCATGGGGTTCGACAGAGCGATCCCAGTAGGCCTCGACAAGGTGACAAGATGTACCCCAATGTATGGCGACTTGTAAATTATAATACAACGCCATAGGGCCATTAATGAAATCCCTTCATCTTCTCATTGCATTTGCGTTATGTCACGTGCTGACATCAGCACAATCAGGTATACATGAAGTGGTGCCCACATGGTTAAAGGGGAGGTTCGGGACGCAGGGATGGATGTATTCTATCTCCAATCACATTACGTTACCGAATGAATAGAATGAGGTAACCGGTGGCTACTGTCTATGCCAGTGAAAAACGGTGACATCATTGGTATGGTACGCATACGTACGACATGCCCACTTGTCGTCGGCAAGCGCTATAAGGTCGATCGCACCACCGTCCACCTGATCAGCATACCGATAGAATCCGTAACCATGGAAACCCAATTCGTCAAAGTGGGCCGTTGCTGACCATGATCGGTCGGTGTCGTAATCAAACGCGTCTATGATGATCTTTGGTGAGTACCACCCCTTCATCCTGAGCTTTGCATAGTTGGTCCTACCGGCTTGATCTCTGATGGGGACGCCATCTATACGATATATGTGGTATGTGCCTGTGGTGGAGCGCAACCGCCAGCGCCGAATGATCGGCAGTAAGACCACCTCTACCAAGAACACGGCAAGAAGCGATGCTATGGTACCGCCGACCAGTGCTTCCCATGACATACTACACTCCTTTCAATTCACCCACCAACCCCACCGTCTCCACACTCACCGTCACCACCTTCTTGATCAGGCGCACGATGTAGGTGGGGTCAGTATCGCGATTGGGGTTGTTGGTAATGCCCGAACGCTTGTCCGTCTTGATTTGGTATTGGTCCACCACCCAATCTAATGCTGAGCGATTTCCGAGTTTATAGTCATCTACGGTTGATGGAATTCCTGTGAGTGTGAGGAAGTCGTTTACGATTAGGCGGGTGGGGTCCTTCTTATCCCGCTTCATCTTGGTAACGTAATACCGCTCGTTGATTGGTACCTGCTCGACTTTAGAGACTTCGCTTCCATACGCAGAGCGATACCCTTTGGGAAGCGTCCAGACCTCGTCGAGCGGATACTCGGGCTGGTCTTCGTAGTGCACGTGCAGTTCCATGAGCCGCTTGCCAATGTTTGCTACCGTACGGAAGTCATCGGCAAAGGGAATGCGAGGTAGTTCACGACGCAAGTTGGCGGCATACTTCTCACGGTATGCGGGGTCGTGCAGAATGCCGTAAACGTAATGGAAGATGTCAATCTTTGTGATCGTTGCGTCAGTGTAGTGCTCTTGGAACTGCTGCATGCCCCAGTCAGTGATGTTGTCCCTGCGGTTGGTGCCGTCTTCGTTGTACACGTGTAGCGGGAAGCACTGAGTCTTCTCCAGCATGTCGAGACACGGGATTGTGTTCGACACAAGAGTTTGGAATGGCTTTGAGCTACCGACACCACTCACGCATACCACCGTGTTCTCGGTGGAGGGGAGGGGGAAGATTTTTGGGAAATGGTACACCTCCTCATTCATAATACGATCAAAGTATAGTTGTTCCATTGTGAATGGACGGTATAATGACGGCCTAAGCGACGCCTCGTTATACCCACATGTGCGCCCGCGCTTGAGATCTAGTTTGAGATCTCGAGACCAACTCAGCTTCGTATCATCCACTTCGATAAATGAATCGATGATCGTTCCCGGTGGTGCAACACTCAGGCGACCGACCCAGGAATTGTACTCGTTGATATGGTTGCGCATGTTGCTCGAAAGAACATCTTTATTGAAGTTGTATGCCCACACGTCTCTATTGGTCTTCACGCCATTAGACACTACTTTGAACACGGCATCAGCCTTTCCAGCTTTAGCCTCTTTGCTGCCAAGGGGAATCAAAGTCTCCCAGTCGTCGGCCATGCCGTCGGTGAGCCAGACGTTGTTGCGTTGTGTTTGAATATTGGTGAATCCAACCGAGGCTGCCTCCCCCCAGCGCTGCAACTGACGATACTTTTCGGTCTTAGTCCAAAACTCATCCATTCGCGCATATCGCAATTGGCTGTCAGACCCATCTGCATGGTGTTCCATCATACAGATTGCAACACCGACCTGTATCCCAAAAACGTTATGAGTGGTACCTGATAATTTGGGGTTCTTCCGTACGTTTCCGCCAAGGTCTATCAAACTTATGAGGTCGAAGTCCCTGCCGAGGTGCGAGCGCATGCCATCAAAAGCAATACCATCAAGGTAGGCATTATTGGTTACTAGGCACACCATGCCTTCGCCCCTTACCAATATCCTATCAGATGCCATACGGAATGCCTTAACGTACGGGTCGCTCAGCGCATTTTTATTCGACGCCTTGGAGTCCTTTGCATACGTTTCTGCAACGCGCTTGTCTATTGCGGGATACTTACGGTTTTTGTTATTATCGTTTTCGTTCACCTGACCGGCATTGTAGGGCGGGTTGCCGATGACCACAAAGATTGGTGCTTCTTTTTGCTCCTGCACACGCATGGAGTTCTCGTTCGTGAACATGCCAAGCTGGAGTTCTTCAACGAGTTCGAAGGAGTCCACCAGGCAGATGCCGGGGAAGGGTTCATACTCACCCGTCAGCTCCATGTACAGATGCTCGACGTTGAGGCAGGCGATGTAGTATGGCAGCAGCATCACCTCGTTGCAGTGAAGCTCGTGCAGGTATTTGTGCCGTAGCGACGCAGGGTTCTTTTCGTAAATCTCGCGCATCACACGGAGGATGAAGTTGCCGGTGCCGACGAATGGGTCAAGGATGTGGACGCCTTCGTCTGTTAGACTCTTACCGAAATCCATCTCCAAAGCCCCCTGCACAGACTTCACCATAAAGTCTACAATAGGTTGCGGTGTATATACGATGCCATGGGTGTCAGCAACCTTGACGGCATAGCCCTGGAAGAATTTCTCATAGACAGTGTTTAGGAAGGTCTGCTTTTGCGCGTAGTCGTCAGTGCTCTCGGCGGCCATCTCTAGGGCGCGGTAGAAACGGTCGAGTGGTTTTAGGAACTGATCTACAGAGCCGTAGCCCTGAACCATGTGCGTGATGACCCCTTCGAGCTCTCGTGCGACGGCGTTCTTCTGGAGGAAGCTCTCGCTATGGAAGATTGTCCGGAAGATGCGTCGGGTGAGCAGGTGCTGGATCAGCATCTCTTCGACGGCTTCGATACTCAAGTTTGGGTTGATGCTTTCCTTAGCCAGTTGCATGAACTTGTCGAAGGCGGAGCTGAACGCACGGTTCTTGACGCGCTGCTCTTCAAGGATCTTGAGTACGCCTTCGGCAAGTGTGGGAATCTTCTCTTTGAACTCCTCGACGGCGTGTTCCCACTCCTTGATGTACGGCAGGTCGAAGTTGAACAATGCCTCCAGCACCTCTACAAGCTTTGCAGGAACGGTGATATCGGCATCTAAGATCAGCCGTGCATCTTGATATAGGATAGCCCTTCCCGGTTGCCAGAACAAAATGTTCGTGGTAGGGTATCCATCGGAGAATTTGTTTTGTACCTCTTTTGCCAGATCGTCCTTTGAATCCTTTGCCTCCCAGAACGCCCGTGGCAGCGAGAACTGATCGAGCAACGCTCCATCCACCGATGCATCGCGCCGCCCCCCGCGTTTGATTGCAAACTCTTCGATAAACTGCCAGTTCATCTTGCGGGCATAGAACTCTAGGAGGTTCTGAAAGGCATTGCGGACAGTCATTTCATTGTCGTGTCCGTGGTGTTCGTACCGTTCAAGTTCTGCGTAGTAGTCTTGTATTGGCTTGTGAGTGGGTTTTAGTGAGAGCATGGGGGATAGTTCTTATGAATGAACACGAGAATTTAACAACTTGGATGGGAAAGTGCATTTGAAATCGAAGCGTCAATCAACACTCACAACTTGTTGCCGGACTCTTGAAGAGTGTCCATTATCGTTTGAATCTCTTTTGCAGCCGCGTGCTTAATACACTCCAGATCTTCCAATAATGCTTTACGTTGTATTGGGGTCCAGTCTATGTTTGAAAACGATGATGTTTGGCTGACAATATCTGATAGGCGCTTTGATGTAGGCGAATCAACACCAAGTGTATTAGTCATATGTAAACTAGACTGACGCAGACCGTATGCAATGTCTACTGCGCGGCCCTGGGTAAGGACAACAGTCTGTGTCCAGCTAAGGTCATGCCCAAGCCAATAGAACTCTAAGAAGTTTCGACCGTTTTGAGTCCTTCCATTTTCAAGCGTGCCTGTGGTTTTTACTGTACTCTCAGCTACTGAATCACTTCGATTAAGGAATCCAACACCAAAGTCCTTAAACCTAAACGTATGAAGGTTGCTAATCAAATCCATTAAGGATTTCCGAAAAACAAATAATGCGACTAATGCAAATATTACCCAAGCGGTGATACCCAAGTCAACAAGAATCTTGTAGATGGAATTGAACATAGGCTAAGATACAGTAAATGCAGCGTCCAATTTGCATTTCAAGAATGTCACTCGGACACCGATGAGAACGTCAAGTTCAGACGCAATCACAGGTATGATTCAATTGTAGATACAATAGCAGTGGAGGTATAACACTACCTTCGCTTTGTCACACTCTTCGTCCATCACACCACTATCCCTTTGCAATTGCTTTGGTGTTTATACAAACGCATGGAGAGGCCGTCAGCTCGCGGCCTGGAAGGAGTGCGCGGATAGTGGTGTTGTACGCGGTGGTGGAGGCGGGGGTGGGGCCCGGAGCGAAGCGACGGGCTTGGAATGCGCAGAACGTGCGGACGTTGTCGTGGCAGATGAGTAAGAGGTTCGGACGTTGCTGTGGTAGGTACGTAGGACTGTGGATGCTTGATCATTTTCGTAGCACGAGTATTGCGTTAAGTGTCACACACCTTGTCCATCACACCACTATCCCTTTGCAATTGCTCTGGTGTTTACACAAACGCACGGAGAGGCCGTCAGCTCGCGGCCTGGAAGGAGTGCGTGGATAGAGGTGTAGTATGCGGTGGCGGCGGCGGGGGTGGGGCCCGGAGCGAAGCGACGGGCTTGGAATGCGCAGAACGTGCGGACGTTGTCGTGGTAGATGAGTAAGAGGTTCGGACGTTGCTGTGGTAGAGGAGTAAGAGGTTCGGGACGGTGAGTATGTTGAGTGTGCCACAGTCTTTGCTGGTAACGTGTGTTGCGCAGCGAAGACGTAGTTATCACACCTTGGGGTTTACTACTGCACTACTCGATAACCATGCCGTTACCCTGGCGCGCCAATGTCACAAGCCCCCTACATCCTTTAAAAAAAAAAGACCCGATTAACGGATGTGTTAATCGGGTGAACGTCGGCGTAGCGGGATTTGAACCCACGACCTCCACTACCCCAAAGTGGCGCGCTACCGGGCTGCGCTATACGCCGAAACCACAAAAGTACGGAAATCTGCGAATGGTTGGTGCTAAGCTGCGGGGACCAGGGGTTAGTGACGGCCAAATGGCGGACGACTGCGGTCCTGCGGCATGTTGGCGGCATCAAAGTTCCGAAGCTGATAACTGAAGGTGAGCATGGCGTAGCGGGTGAGCATGGTGGTGCTGATGTTGTCTATTGACACTGGGTTTACCGTTCTGCTGATGCTTGCATTTTGCTTTAAGATGTCGAACACAGAAAACCGCAACTCGGCTGCGTTGCCTAAGAAACGATAGCCAAGGCCAGCGTTCCAGACGGTAAACGTGCGATCGAAACCTTCACCAAGACCGGTGTAGTAACTGTGGGCAACGTCGGTGCTGCAGGCCAGGACTCCAAAGTTCCAGATAACTCGGGCAGTGGCACTGTGCGTAAAGTAGTTGGCATCCTGATCAGCAATCACACTGTTGGTAATGATGTTGTAGTTTCCGTTATACCCAACACTAAAGTCAATATCTTCACTAATGTTTGAACTGATATAGGTGCCTAAACGCAGGGTGCTTGAGTTGGAGTAGTTGGTAAGATTGTTTACCAGTGATGGTGTGCGGGCGTACGTAACGCCACCGTTCAGGTTCAGGTTGATTTTTAAATCGGAGAGCTGACGTCCGATCGAGAAAAAAGAACGTACTCCGATATACCCGTCCATGTTTACCGGTGACGTGATGGTAGAGCCCCTTGGCAGAAAAACACCACTAATCGTAGTATCCGCAGTGGTGACAATCGTACTGGATGCAACGTAATCGTTTGTAAAGTCAGCCGACGCAAAGGCAAACATGGTTTTCCCCGCCATCCAGTTTGCATCTCGGAAGTGCAGGCGAACGTTGTGGGTGGTACTTTCATCCAGATCAGGGTTACCGGTTCGCAGTTGCAGTGAGTTACTGTTGTCAATCACGTTCTGCAGGTCAGTAATACTCGGGGCGTCAGTCTGCATGGAGTAACGAAGCGTGAGTTCCGTCTGCTCTGAAAACCGCTGTCGCACCATCATGTTCGGTAGCAGGTTGGAAAACGACCTGCGCACAGTAGTGTGCGCTGGAGAGGTTACGTCACCGGCGAGAGCGGAAAGCTGGTATGCTACGCCCGCAGTTACGATCGTGTTGATAAACTGCTGACGGAACAGCACCTGCGCGTTATGGACGGTGTAGGTGTTGCTGTAGGTGTTAGTAAGGTCGGGTACCACCTGGGTGAAACCCGCGGTGACAGAATCGTACTCCTTGGTCCCTTTGTCGGATGACGTATATCGTATCGAAGGTGAATACTGTACCATGAGGGTTGTTTTGGGGGCAAGAGGCTCAGTAAAACTGATCGTTCCTCGTAGTGTGGTTCCATCCTGGTTTTGCCTGGTCTGCTGGTTCAGAGTAAACAGTGAGTCGGCAGGACCAAATGTGTTAGTGGCTTGCTGAGTACCCTCCGCGCTCGACGCACGCAGTTCGGTTGATGCTTCCACAGCAAGCGTACGTCCGCTGGTATTCAGGAGCAAACTATAGTTGGCATCGATACCGGCAGTAAGGGCACCCGGTGCATTGTAGGAAGTTGTGACCGACTGTGAAAGCGGAAGATCGGCATTCATCGTTAAACCGTCGAACGCATTGTAATCCGAACGCTGCTGATAACTAAGTTTAGGC